>NZ_QOHO01000014.1 GCF_003432035.1 Lacrimispora amygdalina | reverse complement strand
CCTAGAAGGGAGCATATCAAACCGGTTTTGTACAAACAGGTTAGGGCTCTTTTATTTTAAATGAATTATTGCTGAATTTGTATTACAAGGTTTTATATTGTATGTTCCTATAATGTGTATTATAGGAACATAAATTGCGCAGGCGAAAATCAAAATTATCTGGTTAAAGCAAGTGAATTAGTTACTAAAATGTATATCGGCAAAAGAAAAATTTAAATAAGTCATTTAAAGAAAAAAAATATTGGTTACGCATATATCAAAAGAAATGTAATAAATTAAGTTGTTGTAATACACATTCTGGGAATATATGTAAATAAGTTAATAAATTATCAATGCAGGCTTCGTAAAAAACAAGGAGGTCACGCGAATGTTATCGTTAGGAAGGAATCCAGGTGAGTATCTCGTAATTAATGGAAACATCGTAATTCAGGTAGTATCTGTGGAGGGTGATTTAAGACTAGCCATCGATGCACCAAAAAATATTTCCATTGTAAGAGGAGAGATTTATGAAAAAGGTCACCCAATACCCTTGTGTTTAAAAAGACTCAGGGAAAAACACTTGAAGTGGTAAAACAGCAGTTAACAATGCTTTCAGCTTTCTCCTTAAGGGCCCGAAGGGAAGGTTTGGAATAGAAAAATCAAAAGTAACATGAGGGAAACGGATGTCCCTGTCATAATTCAAGGAGGTAATACATATGAGAATTCAACACAATATTGCAGCATTAAATGCATACAGGCAGTTAGGAAACAACAATAATACGGTATCAAAGAATCTGGAGAAATTATCCTCTGGATATCGGATCAACCGTGCTGGTGACGATGCTGCGGGTCTTGCTATTTCAGAAAAAATGAGAGCACAGATCACAGGTCTTGAAACAGCCCAGAAAAATGCAAATGACGGTATCTCACTGGTACAGACAGCAGAAGGTGCTTTAACAGAAGTTCATTCTATGCTGAATCGTATGGTGGAGCTTGCTGATCAGTCTGCTAATGCTACTTATCAGGATCAAGTTGACAGGCAAAATCTTCAGAAGGAAGTTAATTCTCTGAAGGCAGAAATTAATCGAATTTCAGATAGTACGAATTTCAATGGAATCAACTTGTTGGACGGCTCCGTTAACCAGACGAAAGCAATTACAACTGCAGCGATCACTGTTAAGACAAACCCAGCTGAGACAACTAAGGCTCTTGGGGCTTTCGACAAGGTAACTTCAGGTAAAAAGGAAGCAGCAACAACAGCAGTTGACTATTCAGCAAAATTCTATGTTGGTAATATTACAAATAGTGATAGTGCTGCTAAAAATCTTACATTTAAATATAAGGATAATGCCGGTGCGGATCAGACGGTTAAAATTGAAATTGCTGCTGGTAAGAGCGTTACTACTGAAAATATTGCTGATGCATTTGCAGGCGGTCCATCAGGAAACATATCAGCCGTAACCGACAGTGGTGCAGCATTTGCAGGCGGCGGTGAAGCTGGTAAATTTACAGACCTTTATGACGTCTCCACTGATGGAAACATCATAACAATTACTGCCAAAGCGGACAAGACTGTAGCGGGCACCGGCGAAATTGTAGATGGTTCAAAATTAGGTGCTGTTTCTGTAGATACAAGTGATATGAAAGCCGATGATATAACTGCTGCGACTGCGACTTTAAAAGAAAAATATGATGGAACTACTGAAAACCCAATCGCATACGGTAAACTTGCGGGTAAAGAGACTGATTATGTTGAAGGAAAAGCAGCTTCCTATCAGGTGGCAAGTAAAGAACTGTCTTTGGATTTAGATAGTTCAAATGCAGGTAAGTCAGCCCATAACAGAGCAATCACAGTAGGAGACAGAACATACGTCATTCAGAGCAGCAATGCTGAATTAAAGGGCTTACCAACAGATTCAGATGAAAGAGATAAATATACGACTGTGATGGTTAATGACAGCGACAATGCAGATACTGTAGCTGATAAACTGGCTGCTGCAATAACTGCAGAGGAAAGCGGAACAAATAACAATGGTGGGTATGTTGCATCTTCAGCAGCAGGCGGTAAGATTATAATTTCGGAGTCTACATCTAGAGGTGCTGTAATAAGAGATGATGCAACAAAAACCGCAACTAATGCATCAACAATTGCCACCGCTAAACAGCTAACGCTTGTATCTGCAAGCGCTGATACAGGAAATGGTACACTTGCAACTTTCGACGCATCCAAGATGGTGAACGGTACCAGTGTTTCCGTTGGAGGAAATAATTATACTTTTGTGACTAGGGCAGACGAAGAAGTAGCAGAGGGTGATACAAAGATTGTATATTCTGCAACGGATACAAGTGAACAGCTGGCATCTAAACTGGCAGATAAGCTGACTGAGGATGGAGTTACCGGAGCCAGTGCTCAAGGAGCTGCAGTTAAGCTGACTGAGTCCAACTTAACAAAGGGGGCATCTGCACAAGGCGCAGGTCTTACTCTTCAGATTGGTGATACAGCAGATAATTTCAACAGAATGTCAGTAAAAATTTCCTCTACCAGTGTAAAATCATTGGGAATTTCAGCTGTTGATATCAGCACTGATTCTGGAGCAACATCAGCAATTGCAGTTATAAAAAATGCAATTAATACTGTATCCTCTACTCGTGGTGACCTTGGTGCGATTCAGAACCGATTAGAGCATACAATTAACAACTTAAGTGTAACGAGTGAAAATATGTCAGCTGCTGAAAGCCGTGTTCGTGATGTTGATATGGCAAAAGAAATGATGGCTTATACCAAGAATAATATTCTTGTTCAGGCTTCTCAGGCCATGCTGGCTCAGGCTAACCAGGTTCCTCAGGGAGTTCTTCAGTTATTAAAATAATTATAGCCTTTTAGGCTGGATTGTAAGCAGAAGGGCTTATACAAAGTTTGTATAAGTCTTTTTGCCGTGTCTTACCTTGCTTGTAAAGAAAAATTGTTTATGGTATACTCATAGCATTATAATAGTTATCCGAGAAGTTTGCGGCTGCCGCATCATCATTTGAGCGAGTTCAGGAGGATACCATGTTTTTCATATGCGGAATGAGTCAGGGAAAAAAGCTGCTGGATTATACAAAGACAGTGATCTGTGCCTTGTGCGGCGGTTATGGCAGATATCAGGTATTTATGACCTACAGCTATTTCAGTATATTTTTTATTCCAGTTATAAAATGGAACAGACATTATTATGTACAGATGTCCTGCTGTAATACTGTTTATGAACTGGACGGAGAAAAGGGTAAGAAATTAAGCCGGAGAGAACCGGTTGAAATTGAAGAACAGGATTTAACACTGGTTCAATCCGGCCGAAGAAATGAGGAGTGGTATAAAAGGCAATGCTCCCGCTGCGGATATGAAACAACTGAGGATTTTGAGTATTGTCCCAAATGCGGACAGAAATTTTAAACAGCCGGTACCGGGATTTTCCTGGCCGGCTGTTTTTCCATTTTTAATAAAATCAGATAATAATATCCTTTAATGCTCTTTTTGGAACATAGTGAATCTGATTTTCGTCTCTGTAATAAGTAACGCTTCCGTCCTCCTTTACAGGTACGATGACCACCTCTTCCTTTGGCTTTCCAAGAGCCAGAACAAGATCAACAGAATAAAGAGAAGTATCGATACCAAGAGCTTCGGCCAGCTGGCTTCTTTGAACATTTCCCAGCATACAGCCGCCGTAGCCCTTTTCTGTCGCTCCCAGCATAATGGTCTGGGCGGCGATACCATCATCGGTAAGCTTATTCTTTCCAAGTGACAAATCGCAGAGGATCACGATGTAGGCAGAGGGACGCTCGCCTTCTACCGGTCCATCCCAGTCCGGAAGTGCGCCGGCCCAGCCCAGAGTATCAAAAATCAGGGCATTTTCCTCCGGTGTATGACTGATTCTGAATTTCAGAGCCTGAGAATTGGCGGTTGAGGCAGTGAGTCTGGCAAGATCAATGAGTTCCAGCAGATCCTCCTCAGAAATAGGAGTTTCCTGATAGAAGCGGCGGTATGTGCGGCACTTGGAGACGAGTTCTTTTAACATATTTGATTCCTCCTGTTTATCATGATCAATAAGTAGTTATTTTTAAAGTATAACAGGTACTAAAATCATCTGCAACGGAGAAAAAGAGAAAAATATTTGGTCAAAATCTATAAAAATTTAACAAGTATATAGGAAAAAACTGGTTTATTTTTCGAATGGACAAAATCCAAACAAATGAAATAAAAAAAACTCAAGAGTATAATTTCATAATTTATTATTTGACATATCCTGGCTATTTGTAAATTTAATTAAGAATTTGCCACTTTTAAATTAAGAAAAAAATCATAATGAATTCATTGACTTTATTTTCTGAAGGTGTTAAACTGTGTCTCAGCTTTAGAAATCAAAAAAAAGCCGCGGCATACATATTCAACAATAAAACATAGGTAGCCGCAAGGAGGAGAATAATTATGAAATTAACAACAAAGAAACTTGTACTTACAGGCGTAGCAGTATTAACAATGGCAGCAATTTCTGCATGTGGCAGCACAAAGACTGCTGAAACAACTGCAGCAACAGAAGCAGTTACAACAGAAGCCGCTACAACAGAAGCAGTTACAACAGAAGCAGCTGCTAAAGAAGAAGTTACAACAGAGGAATCTTCTGAGTCTGTAAAAGAAACAAAAGAGGAAGCATCTGTAAAAGAATCTTCTGAAGAAGCATCCAGCGAAGAAGTATCTTCTGAAGCTGCAGAGTCTACAAAGGCTGCTAACTAATTATATAGAAATAACAGCTTAGAAGGAATGGAAAATTTCCGTGGGCGGGGACGAATGTCTCCGCCTTTTTTGCGCACATCTGCTATGCAGAACGGATTAGTATGTGATATAATTTCTCCAAACAGTCATTAATAGGAGGCCGATTTTCATGAAAATTACTTATGTTCATCACAGCGCATTCCTGGTAGAACTGAGTTCTGCCGCCCTGCTTTTTGATTATACCCAGGGTACGATCCCGAAACTGGATATGAATAAACCACTTATCATCTTCGCAAGCCACCGTCATGGAGATCATTATTCGGAAATGATCTTTGATTTGGGAGCCGGATTAAGAGACGTTCATTATGTTCTTTCTGATGATATTTCTAAGAAGAAGGTCAGGGAGGAACTGAGAGAGCGCACTTTATTTGTAAAGCCGGGGGAGACTGTCAGGCTTTCGTACAATGACGGCGGGAATAAACAGCTGGAAGTTACAACCTTCGATTCTACAGATGAAGGGGTTGCTTTTCTTGTAAAAGGGGATGGGGCAGCCATATATCATGCAGGTGATTTAAATAACTGGAGATGGGAAGGTGAAACGGAGGATTGGAACCGTGATATGGCAAGGAAGTATTCATTGGAAGTGGATAAGCTGGCCGGTATGAAGATTGATGTAGCCTTTCTGCCTCTGGACCCCAGACAGGAGGGTGCCTTCTATCTTGGATTTGATGAATTTATGAGAAAGGCGGAGGTATTACATGCTTTTCCAATGCATTGCTGGGGGAACTTTTCCGTAATTGGGCAGTTAAAGGCCATGGAGGTTTCCGCGCCTTACCGGGACAGGATTATTATGATTGAAAGAGACGGAGAATCCTTTATTCTGGAACAGGAGAATCAAATTCATGAATGAGCGGAAAGAGGAAGAACGTGAGGTTTTAGATGCTGCCATGCTGGCAGGTCATATTCTACTGGAGAATGGAGCTGAGATCTTTCGGGTGGAAGAAACCATGGACCGGATCTGCCGCCGTTATGGAATTGAATCCTGCAGCTCTTTTGTATTAAGTAATGGAATCTTTACTACTGCAGGAAACCAGAGAGAGGAAATGTTTGCAAAGGTTCAGCATATTCCGGTGAGTGGAACACATTTGGACCGGGTGGCTGCAGTCAATCAGCTTTCCAGAGAAATAGAGCGAGGATCCTTAACTCCCGGTGAAGTAAGGGACAGGCTGGTACTGATTCAGCAGATGCCGGGCAAATCAAAGAGAATGCAGATTCTGGCATCAGGAGTTGGAAGTGCCTGTTTTTGTTATTTGTTTGGCGGCAATTTAAAGGATGCAGCAGCAGCGTTTTTTCCCGGAGTACTGCTTTACGTATATGTGATTTATCTGTTTGGTCCCCATCTTTCCAAGCTGGTAGGCAATATTGGAGGAGGTGCACTTGTCACTGCGCTGTGCACTCTGTTGTATATGCTTCACCTGGGAGATCATTTAAACTACATGATTATTGGTTCTATCATGCCCCTGATTCCAGGAGTTGCATTTACCAATGCCATACGTGATATTGCAGATGGAGATTATATCGCAGGTTCTGTCCGCATGCTGGATGCACTGCTGGTATTTTTCTGCATTGCCATGGGAGTGGGAATGGTATTTGGCCTGCTTAACCGGTTTACAGGAGGTGGATTTCTGTGACAGCTTTATATGAGATGGCAGTTGCAGCCCTGGGTACGGTTGCATTTGCCCTGCTGTTCGGAGTGCCTGCCATATATTACCCTTATTGTGGCCTGATTGGCGGAACAGGCTGGTTTGTATACAGTATGCTGGAAAAGGGGCTCTCAGAGCCGGCATCTGCGCTGTATGCAACGATTGCAGTAATTTTTCTTTCCAGGATATTCGCGGTCAGAAAGAAGTGCCCGGTAACCATCTTTTTAATTTCCGGTATTTTTCCGTTAGTTCCGGGTGCGCTGGTATACTGGACTGCTTACTATATTGTGACTGATGACACGGCACTAGCTGCCCGCACAGGATTCCTGGCTCTGAAAGTGGCGGTAGCCATCGTGCTTGGTATTGTGTTTGTTTTTGAACTGCCTCAGGGATTCTTTCGCTTTGCTGCAAAGAAGGACAAACGGGTATTAGAAGAGAAAGGGAGAAAGAAACGATGATATGGATTAAAAATGCTCATGTAATAGATCCTGCGACCAATACAGAACAGGACATGGATATCTGTATTGAAGATGGGATAATAACGGGGATGGGAACAGGACAGATTCCTTCAGGCGCTGCAATGTCAAAGGAAGATGTGGTGATTGATGCCTCCGGTCTGATTGCAGCACCGGGACTTGTGGACGTACATGTTCATTTTCGGGATCCAGGTCTCACTTATAAAGAGGATATTCAGACAGGCGCAAGAGCAGCTGCCAAAGGTGGATTTACAACGGTTGTATGCATGGCAAATACCAGGCCGCCGGTGGATAATATAGATACATTGGAATATGTGATGAAGGAAGGAAAGAAAACAGGAATCAATGTCCTGCATGCGGCGGCAGTATCCAAAGGGCTGAAGGGGCGTGAACTGACTGATATGGAGGAACTGGCAGCTCATGGAGCAGCAGGTTTTACAGATGACGGGATTCCGCTTATGGATTCCGAACTGGTGAAAAAGGCTATGGAAAAAGCAGCCAGTTTAAATCTTCCTTTAAGCTTTCATGAGGAGGATCCCGCATTAATTGAAAACAACGGCATCAATCATGGAGCAGTATCAGACCGGCTTGGTATTTACGGTTCTCCGGCAGCGGCAGAGGACAGCCTGGTGGCAAGAGACTGTATGCTTGCTCTCCATACAAAGGCTGCGGTGGACATTCAGCATATCAGTTCTGCCGCGTCGGTCCGCATGGTGCGGTTTGCAAAGGATTTAGGAGCGGATGTTTATGCAGAAGTGACCCCCCATCATTTCACCCTGACAGAAGAAGCTGTGCTTTCCCATGGAAGTCTGGCAAAGATGAATCCGCCTCTTCGGACAGAAGCAGACCGCCTGGCTGTCATAGAGGGCCTGAAAGATGGAAGCATTGATATTATTGCTACGGATCACGCACCTCACAGTACGGAAGAAAAAGCAAAGTCTCTTCTGGAGGCGCCCAGCGGAATTATTGGCCTGGAAACTGCCCTTGGACTGGGAGTGTCCATTCTGGTCAGACAGGGGCATTTAACGATGATGCAGCTGTTGGAAAAGATGAGCATTAATCCGGCAAGATTATACCGGCTGGACTGCGGAGTACTGAAAACAGGCGGCATGGCAGATCTGGTACTTTTTGATCCGGAAGAGGAGTGGACGGCAGGCGAATACGTTTCCAAATCCTCTAACTCTCCGTTTACCGGGCAGAAGCTTTTTGGAAAAGTAAAATATACGATCTGCAGGGGTAAGATCGTATATCAGGATGAAAAAGATTAATCAGATATACTTCAGAAAAGGATAAAAGATGGAAATCAGGGTGCAGGACCCTGCAGTCCCCGGGGATTTAAAGGCAGAGGGGACTGCAGAGGGTAAAATGAGTGAGAAGGCAGGCCTGGATCTGGCTGCTGAGGCTTTAAAAGTGAATGAGAAAATAATCTCAGGAGAAATAATGCTCAATGAGGTGGTTGCTCAGACTCAGTCTTTGAAGGAAGAGGCAAAGAACAGCGATTCTGAAAAAACGGAGAAATCAGAAAAGTCCAGACCGGCCAGAGACACTGCTTCCGTTAGTGATTCTCCGGAGGTTTGGGATGAAGAAGAATGGAAAGAGGCTTTTCGTGAGTTCGCGGATTGGCGTCCTTCTGAAAATCTTTCCTTTCCGGAGGAATTAGACCAGCTGGCAAAAGTTTACAAGGAGCTTCTCTTGGCGGTTCTTACCCATGGAACACAGGAGGGAGGAGAAACGGGGCGGCTGAATCAGGAATTATCTCTGTTGCTGCAGAAACTGCTGATGGCACGCCTCGGGGATCTTGAGCTTCTTTTAAAGAATTATGGATCTCCCATATCTATCACTGCATTGCGGGGGGCAGTCTGCCGCAGCGTTATGGGGAAAAATTTAACGCAGGCAGAGCTGAACCAGATTTTTGGAAGCGGAGATTTGGCGGGAAAACCAGGGACTGTTATTGAAAGCGGAATCAGAACTCCGGTTTCAGATAAAGAAAATGAAACCGGTATGGGAATCATTTACCAGCCGGCAGGCTCGGGGACAATTAAAAATAATCAGGGATATGCAGAGAGCCTGATGAGAGAAACCTCTATGATTATTCTGGAGAAAGGTGCTTCTATAAAAGGTAAAGCAGGGAAAACTCCGGGGGCCAGTTTAACCATATCTCCGCTGAAAACCGGAAGGGTATATGAGATAAAAGATTTAGAGACTGCCCAGCGTTTTGCGGCATATATGAACAGAGAAGGAAATTTGTTTAAGCTGGCAGGATTAACGGGAAAGAGTGAGGAACTCTGGGGATTTTTAGCGGCGCTTATGTCAATAAAATCACAGGTTTTTGTATCATATCTGGGAATGGAAAAAGGTCTCGCCATGGATTTAAGAGAAGCAGGTGACCGGATGATAGATGAGCTGATACAGGAGATGGTGAGCCAGTCGTCACTGAAATATTCAGGTGCATCAGTAAGAAACCATGTTTTTGAAGCTAAGGATGTATATAAGATTTTCTATTATATGATGAATATATATCAGGCGAAGGCGGATGTGAATGAGGCTGCCAATAAAGGGATCCGCTATGCTTATCAGCAATTTCTAAAGAAAAAAGAGGTTTCAGAAAACAGGAGAGAACCGGAGTCATTTTTCACAAAAGAAAAAAAGATACCTGCAGAGGACTTTAAGGAAGGCAGAAAACTGATAGAACGGGACTGGAGGGAATTTTTAAATTTCCTAAGCAGCGGTAATTCATCAGAAATGCCCCAGGGAATTCTGATGCTTAGTCCATGGGGAATGCTGGCGGAACCGGAGACTGTCATGGAACGGGATGAAGGTAATATAAGACCGGCTTTCATATTGGGAGGGGGAGCCGCACTTGTGATACTGATTATAATCGTTTCTTTTATTTGGTTTTAACGAATTATACATAAATTTCTTCTTTACAGAAAAACTTTACTGTGCTACCATGGTAACACATGAAAATTAAGAGGAGGAATTATGTTATGAAAAAAATAGTGATTCTGGCAGCGGCAGTATTAGGAGCAGCAGCGTTATTAAGCGGCTGTGCAGGGAAAAAGGAAGCTCCCCAGACAGCACAGACGACAGAAGCAGAGTCATCATCTGCAGAAACCCAAAAAGCACAGGAGACAACTTCCGCAGCTTCCGGTAAAGATACCTTTACCGTAGGATTTGATCAGGATTTCCCTCCCATGGGTTTTGTGGGAGATAATGGTGAGTATACAGGATTTGACTTAGATCTTGCAAAAGAGGTGGCAGACCGTCTTGGCAAAAAGTTTGTTGCCCAGCCAATCGCCTGGGATGCAAAGGATATGGAACTGGAAAGCGGCAACATTGACTGTATCTGGAATGGATTTACCATCAACGGAAGAGAAGACGGTTATACCTGGACAAAGCCTTATATGGCAAACAGGCAGGTCTTCGTTGTGGCAAAGGATTCCGGAATCAAGACATTGGCGGATCTTTCCGGAAAGGTAGTGGAGGTGCAGGCCGATTCATCTGCAGAGGCTGCATTAAAGGATAACGATACCTTAGCAAAAACATTTCAGACGCTTCAGACAACACCGGATTACAATACTGCATTTATGGATCTTGAGATGGGAGCTGTAAACTGTGTGGCAATGGACGAGATCGTAGCTGCCTATCAGATTCAGCAGAGAAAGTCAGATTTTGTGATTCTTGATGAAGCACTTGCTGCTGAGGAGTATGGAGTAGGCTTTAAAAAAGGAAATGAAGCATTAAGAGACCAGGTGCAGGAGCAGCTGGAGGCAATGGCAGCAGACGGAACCTTAAAGACCGTTTCTGAAAAATGGTTCGGCAAGGATGTTACAACAATAGGAAAATAATTGATACTGACGGAGGGGCAATCATGGCTTTTACAAAGATACTTACACAACTGGCAGGAGGAATGTGGGTCAGCATTCAGATTTTTCTGGTGACACTCATCTTTTCTCTTCCTCTGGGGCTTCTGGTCTCCTTTGGGAGGATGTCTAAAAACCGGGTCATAGAGGCAATTGTTAAATTCTATATATCAGTCATGAGAGGAACCCCTCTGATGCTTCAGCTTATGGTGGTGTATTTTGGTCCTTATTACCTTTTTGGAGTAAAGGTTGGGAACGGTTACCGCCTTTGGGCTGCTTTTATCGGCTTTGTTATCAACTATGCGGCTTATTTTGCAGAAATATACAGAAGCGGCATCCAGTCCATGCCTGCCGGACAGTATGAGGCGGCAAAGCTTCTGGGTTATTCAAAGAACCAGACCTTTTTTAGAATCATATTCCCGCAGGTAATAAAACGGATTCTTCCGTCAGTCACCAACGAGGTAATTACTCTTGTAAAGGACACCTCCCTTGCGTTTACCATCAGCGTTCTGGAGATGTTTGCCGTAGCCAAGGCGCTGGCATCCTCACAGACAAGCCTGATCCCTTTTGTGGCAGCAGGTCTGTTCTATTATGTATTTAATCTGGTGGTGGCAATGCTGATGGAATACATAGAAAAACGGATGAATTACTACCAATAGGAGGAATCGGGATGCACGTACTGGAAATGAACCATGTGGAGAAATCATTTAACGGTCAGAGAGTTCTTCGGGATATCTCTTTGTCTGTGAAAGAAGGAGAGATTCTTTCTGTCATCGGGCCTTCCGGCTCAGGAAAATCCACTCTCCTCCGGTGTGCCACCATGCTGGAGCAGATGGATGGCGGAGAGCTGTTTTACCTGGGCGAAAAGGCGGCGTGGAATGGAAGCGGCGGAACGTCTGTCTATGCAAAGAAGGAAAAGCTGAAAGAGATCCAGAAAAATTACGGTCTGGTTTTTCAGAATTTTAATTTATTTCCTCACATGACCGTTTTGAATAATATCATTGATGCACCAATCCATGTTCAGAAGCGGAGTAAAGAGGATGCAGTCAAAGAGGCCATGGAGCTTCTTCAGAAAATGGGGCTTGCAGATAAAGCGGAAGCCTATCCCTGTCAGCTGTCCGGCGGACAGTGCCAGAGGGTGGCAATAGCAAGAGCTCTTGCATTAAATCCCAAGATTCTCTTTTTTGATGAGCCGACTTCTGCACTGGACCCGGAACTGACCGGAGAGGTGCTTAAGGTTATTAAGTCCCTTGCTGACTTGCATATTGCCATGGTAATCGTCACCCATGAGATGGCGTTTGCCAGAGATATATCCGACAAGGTTATTTTTATGGCGGAGGGTGTGATTGTTGAGGAAGGAACTCCGGAGGAAGTGTTTGCATCGAACAATGTGAGGACACAGAACTTTCTTGGGAGGTACGGAGATATTTTGTAGGGATAAACTCAATAGTGAATTTAATGAGGCCCCTGAAACACATGATTTATGTGTGTTTCAGGGGTATTGTTTTAGTGTTTTAAGGCATTGCAGTAAGGGCCCAACCTTTCCGGTCGTTGTTACCTGATATCCTCCTATTGAAAAACGCCAGTTAAATATTACCAATGTATTGATATTAATTTTAGTGTATTATAAAAACAAAAAGGGGTTTTATCGGATGGACGATTATAACTTAAAAAGAATTGCAGATGCATTGGAAGAAGTGGCCAAAGAATTAAAATTTAGAAGGGAACTAAACCAAGATACTAATAATTTAAATTCAAGAATTGAAGGACTTACAGAAGAAATCAACTCTATAAAACAACGTATAGAAAACTTAAAGTAGGAGACACCAAAAGGTGTATTTATTTATCAGAGGCGGTCAAACCCGTCTCTTTTTTTAAGAGTAAAAATTTTTAACTGAATGAGGCATGATTTTGACTGTATTTAGGTGGTAATAGATGGTGTCAGAAACCAAGATTTGTAGCGGGAACTACCATTTTGAGCCACTAATATAAATAAATTAAGAAAAAAGAAAAAAACTTTTCACAATCGGATGATATACTGAATGCGATATAACAGGAAATGGTAAACAGAGAAAAGAGGATGCTTTATGAAAAGAACCCTAATGATCGCATTAGCTGTCTGTGCGGCAGTTTTATTACCGGCTTGCGGGAGATCCACAAAACAGGCGGAGAGCGCAGCTGGTACCGTTACAGAGACAGGGAAAGAGACTTCATCGGTGAGCGGGACTTCTCCGGCTGCAAGTACACAGGCTCCTGGCAGTACAGCAGAATTTAAGATATTAACCGGTAAGGTTACGGAGGTAGCAGACAATATGGAATCCATGACTGTCACAGCTGGAGACACAAAAGCTGCCTTTCATCTGGATAATGCTGTAGTGGAAACCTCCTATTCACTGGAACCGGATGTGGATGTTTCCATCATCTATAAAGGTGAGATTTCCGGATCAGACACGACTAATGCAAAAGTTATTCTTGTGCTTGACGCTCAGGACAAGATGGAAGTAAAAGAAGTAACCGGAAGTGTAAAGGACCAGGCTATGAGTACCTTTACCATTGATACAGGTTCTGGAAAAGAGATGGGCTTTATCAAAGACAACTGCGAAGGGCTGGAGACAGGCGTGCTTGGTAATGCAACGGATGACAGCAATGGAAGCGGTGCTTTGGTAAAAGTTACCTATGTAACTGTTACTTATGATGCAGGCAGTGAATCCAACTTCCCATTAAAGGTGGAAGCAGCGAAGTAAAAACCAGGCATAAATCCCGGATAGGCAGGGCTTTTTTGATAAAAGGCTTGCAAATTCGGGATTTTCATGTACAATAAGAGAGATGACAGATAAGGGGCCAAACGACCCCTATTTTGATGGTTTCGGCTGAAACCAGAAGCAGAGCTTGCCATATGGAATAAAACCAGATTTCAGAAAGGGAATTAAGATGATTAGTGCACATAACGTAACATTAAGACTTGGAAAAAAAGCATTGTTTGAAGATGTAAATATTAAGTTTACGGAAGGCAACTGTTATGGCTTAATCGGTGCCAATGGTGCCGGAAAATCCACGTTCTTAAAAATTCTTTCCGGGGAACTGGAGCCTACCGGCGGTGATATTGTGATCACACCGGGCCAGAGACTTTCTTTCTTAAAACAGGACCATTTTAAATATGATGAGTATCAGGTCCTTGATACTGTTATCATGGGAAATGTCAGATTATATGAAATTATGAAGGAAAAGGATGCCATCTACGCGAAGGAAGACTTCACAGATGAGGACGGCATTAAGGCTGCAGATCTAGAGGGAGAATTCGCTACCATGAATGGCTGGGAAGCGGAATCCGATGCTGCTAACTTACTAAACGGTCTTGGAATTGAGACTGACTTACACTATAAACTGATGAAGGATTTAACCGGAGCCCAGAAGGTGAAAGTGCTTCTTGCACAGGCACTCTTTGGAAACCCCGATATTCTTCTTTTAGATGAGCCGACCAACCATTTGGATCTGGACGCTATTGCATGGCTGGAAGAATTCTTAATTAATTTTGAAAATACCGTAATTGTGGTTTCCCATGACCGTTACTTTTTAAATAAGGTCTGCACTCATATTGCGG
The DNA here is from genome assembly GCF_003432035.1 of Lacrimispora amygdalina. GTDB lineage: Bacteria > Bacillota > Clostridia > Lachnospirales > Lachnospiraceae > Lacrimispora > Lacrimispora amygdalina. The sequence continues at coordinate 37,533 of NZ_QOHO01000014.1, read as the reverse complement.
ATATTGATTACAGCAAAATTCAGCTTTATGCCGGCAACTATGATTTCTGGTATGAGTCAAGCCAGCTTATGGTAAAGCAGATGAAGGAAGCCAACAGGAAGAAAGAAGAAAAGATCAAAGAACTGCAGGATTTTATTCAGCGCTTCTCAGCCAATGCTTCCAAATCCAAGCAGGCTACTTCCAGAAAACGTGCTTTAGAAAAAATCGAACTGGATGATATCAAACCTTCCAGCCGTAAATACCCCTATATCGACTTCCGTCCGGCCCGTGAGATCGGTAATGAGGTTCTTACCGTAAATAATTTAACCAAGACCATTGATGGTGTGAAGATACTCGATCATATCTCCTTTACCTTAACCAGAGAGGATAAGGTGGCTTTTGTAGGACCCAACGAGCTTGCTAAAACGGTTCTGTTCAAGATCCTTTCCGGAGAAATGGAGCCGGATGAAGGCGATTATAAATGGGGCCTTACAACTACCCAGAGCTATTTCCCTAAGGATAATAGCGCGGAGTTTGATAACGATGACACCATCGTGGACTGGCTGACCCAGTATTCTCCTGAAAAAGATGCAACCTATGTCCGCGGATTCCTTGGACGTATGCTGTTTGCCGGAGAAGACGGCGTAAAGAAAGTGCGGGTATTATCCGGTGGAGAGAAAGTGCGCTGTATGCTTTCAAAGCTGATGATTTCCGGAGCTAACGTGCTTCTTTTAGATGAGCCGACCGATCACCTTGATATGGAATCCATTACAGCATTAAACAATGGATTGGTTAAGTTTCAGGGAGCGCTTCTGTTCTCCTCCCGTGACCATCAGATCGTACAGACAACGGCTAACCGCATTATGGAGATTGTAGGCGGACAGTTGATCGATAAGATTACAACTTACGATGAGTACCTGGAAAATGATGAGATGGCTCGTAAGAGACAGGTATTTACTCTGACGGAAGAACAAGTAAACGAGAATCAGTAAAATAAAGGCCGCTGCACTGCAGGTAGTTAATTACCTGCAGTGCAGCGGCTTTTCAAATTCATGATGTTATTTTAATCCGTTATACAATGTATTAAGAAGTTCTTCATTGGAATCCTGAGCCAGTTCCCATATCATGGCACCGCCTAAATTCTTCGATTTAATGTAATCTGTTTTATAACCGATGGACTCAGGATCTTCATAGCTGATGAAGATTGTACCGTTAAACAACCAAGGAACCATTGACTGAGAGTGAAAGTATCTTGTATAGCCTGTTTTATTTAAGTAGTTTGCCTTGATATCCTTGTAGCTGATGGAGTTGGCGCCGCCGTATGTCTGGTATAAACCATTATTTGAATTATTCACGGAAGAGTACAGATATCCATAGAACGGAATGCCCATAACCAGTTTTTCAGCAGGGAAGGAAGCATTTAACCATGCATTGACTGCAGAGTCCACACTTGTTTTATATTGGGGTGAGTAATCATTGTTATTGTAAAGTGGCGCCAGTAAATCCGTATAGGGATCCCAGGTTCCGTGCAAATCATAAGTCATTATATTTGCGTAGTCCAGATATTGAGCCAGTTTAGCCAGCTCAACATTTTTTACATAAGAAGCGTCGGCTCCGCCAGCGATGGTGAGGAGGTAGTGCTTCTGGTCGATAGCGCCCCGTGCATCCAGCTTTTCCCGTATTTTCTGAAGAAGCAGAGTGAAGTTTTGTTTATCTTCCGGCCGTTTGATGTTAGTTGTCAGACCTCCGCTCACGGGATATTCCCAGTCCAGGTCGATTCCATCAAAACCATATTTGACGATAAAATCCACGCAGCTGTCTGCAAAGGCACTTCTGGAAGCGTCGGTGAGGGCTGCGTCTGAAAATCTTCCGGACCAGTTCCAGCCACCCACAGAAATCAACGTTTTTAAATCTGGATTGTTTAATTTGAGTGAATTTAAAAGCCTTATGTTATTGGGATCCACATCAGGATACCCCAGTGTAAGTTTTAAATCAGGGCCAATATTGGCAAAAGCGTAATTAATATGTGTCAGCTTACTTGCATCGATCTGGTCGGGATAAGAGCCGCTGTACGCTTCCCATGCTGCATAATATCCGACTATTTTGCCGGATAATGGCTCAGTATCAGCCGGAGGCAAAGCGGTCTGTGATGTGGTAACGGATACTGTGTTGCTGGCGGGTGAGATGTTCCTTTTTGCATCTTTTGCTTTTACATAAAACTGGTAAGTAGTTGCCGGGATTAAACCATTTACGGCATATGTAACGGTGGTGGTGGAACCCAGATAAGTATTGTTTTGGTAAATCTGGTATTCTTTCACTCCGAAGCCGCCTGCAGGAGGGGCCCAGCTGAGGGTGACTGAGGTACTGGTGATATCAGCCGCAGTTAAATTTTGGGGAGCAGTGGAAGTGCTTTTGCCAGGCTTTGCTGCAAATGAATTTTCAGTGCAGTAACTGCTGATTAGAAAAAGTAAAAAAACAGATATAGCCCACATGATTGCCTTTCTTGTACTTCTTTTCATCTTGTTCTCCTTTTCAACTTATTATGAAATAAAGTATAACATGATGGGTTTTCCTTGAATAGCGCGCAAAAACTGGTATATTTGCATAAAAATGGAAACTGATGCGGATTGCTGCCTTAACCTTCACTTGCAGTTGATTTCTTAATCGATTATAATCAGCCTTAAAGGAGGTGAGAATGATTAGTACGATAGATACCTGTGCTTATGAATCACGCATGAAAGGAGTAAATCCAGGTTTAAAAGCAGCAGTTGCAATAACAACGCTGTTACTTTGTATTGGAACCGGAGATGTTTTTATATCTGTTTCTGTATTCCTGTCCATGGGAGCTGTAACCATTTTTTTGGGAGGGCTTTCCATTAAAAAGTATCTGGCTCTTTTAAAAATTCCAGTAGTCTTTCTGATTCTGGGAACTGCTGCTATTGCGGTGGGGGTATCTCCTGTACCGGCAGGGCGCTTTTATGTATCGCTTCCCGGATTTTATCTCTGTCTGTCAGAGGAAGGAGCGGTTCTTTCCGCACGGCTGATTTTAAAGGCTATGGCATCGGTAAGTGCCATGTATATGCTTGTACTTTCCACACCGGCAAGTGAGATCATTAATTTACTTGGAAAATTACATGTGCCAAAGCTGATATCAGAGCTGATGAATCTCATATACCGGTTTATCTTTGTTATGATGGATGTACAGAACAGTATGAAGCAGGCGGCAGAGTCCAGGCTGGGATATCATAATTTCCTTACGTCATGCAGGTCCTTTGGAGGGATCGGAGCGAATCTCTTTATCGTTTCGTTAAAGAAGGCAGGGATGTATTATGATGCCATGACTGCCCGGTGCTATCAGGGAGAACTTGCATTTCTGGAAGAGAAGAAGCCGGTGAAGGCAAAAGAGGCAGCAGCGGCCGCCGGTTATATTGCACTTCTTCTGCTTTTATGGCTGGTGCGAAAATGAGGAGGAACAGATGATGGAAGAAGTACTTTTGCAGGCAGAAAACCTTTCGTATTCCTATGGTCCGGGAACTAAGGCACTTCATGATGTATCCCTGTCTGTGAAAAAGGGAGAGAAGATCGCAGTTCTTGGTTCCAATGGAGCGGGGAAATCCACCTGCTTTTTAAACCTCAACGGCGTTTTAATGCCTGATACAGGAACCATCCGGTATAAGGGGAAGGAGATAGGGAAAAAAGACTTAAATGAACTTCGTAAGGAAGTGGGAATCGTGTTTCAGGACGCAGATAATCAGATCATTGCATCTACTGTTTCAGCAGAGGTATCCTTTGGGCCAATGAATTTAAGACTTTCCAAAGATGAAGTGAAGCAGCGGGTGGAAATGGCATTAAAGTCCATGAATTTAATGATGTTTCAGGATCGTCCTCCCCACTACTTAAGCGGAGGAGAGAAGAAACGGGTCAGCATAGCGGACATCATTGCAATGGAGCCGGAGGTGATTATATTTGATGAACCAACCGCATCGTTAGATCCGGTTAATGTGGAAATGCTCACACAAGTTCTTGATGAAATGACCAGAATGGGGAAAACTCTTCTGATTTCAACCCATGATGTGGATTTTGCTTATAAGTGGGCGGACCGGGCAGTGGTATTTGCCGGTGGAACAATTATCGCGGATGGCCCGGTGGCGGATATTCTGGCGTCCGATTCTGTCCTGAATCAGGGGAATTTAAGGAAGCCTGTTTTGATGGAGGTTTATGACAGTCTGGTGAGAAGCCGGATCTTGCCGGAAGAGAGTCCGCGCTTTAAGGATACACAAGAGTTAAATCGGCTCCTTAACATATAGTGTGAGGTTTAAGAAGCTCAACGTCTTTTTATTGACAGAAATTGGTATTACAGTTACAATACAAGCGTATTATCTGAAAAGGTGCCTGTGAAATTCTCCGCAGGATAATAGGGAAAAGGGTGAAAGTCCCTTACGGTCCCGCCGCTGTATATGCAGAGCAGGGCTCCATTAGTCACTGGGAAACCGGGAAGAGGGAGCAGCTGTGTTTGATGCATGAGTCAGAAGACCTGCCTTTTTGTTTGGAGTATCCGGTTACGAGCGATGACCGGTGCCGGGAAGTCTTTTTGCTATGCAAAGATTTACCCAAAGGGCACCTGTCTGATGTGTGGGAACCATCGGATGTGAGGTGCTTATTTTATTGGAAGGAGAATGAAGATGAGTAAGAAAGAAAAAGGTATCATGAAACTTGCAGCCGCATTTGCATTGACATTTGGAATCGTTCCCAGTGCCTATGCCATGCACATTATGGAGGGCTATTTACCAGTGGGGTATTGTATTGCCTGGGGGGCGGTTTGTGTGCCCTTTCTCATAGCCGGCTTCTTTTCCATTCAGAAGACGCTTCGGGAGAACAGGAAGGCGATTACAGTGCTTGCCATGTCTGGAGCATTTGTATTTGTGCTTTCCTCATTAAAAATTCCGTCGGTAACCGGAAGCTGTTCTCATATGACGGGAACTGGTCTGGGAGCGATTCTGTTCGGACCTTCGGCAGTCAGTATACTGGGCATTATCGTGTTGATCTTTCAGGCGGTGCTGCTTGCCCATGGAGGTCTTACCACATTGGGAGCCAATACTTTTTCCATGGCAATTGCAGGTCCTTTCTTGTCCTTTGGAATATATAAGCTTTGCAAAATGTTAAAAGTGAATAAAATGGCATCTGTTTTTCTGGCTGCGACATTGGGCGACTTATTTACATACTGTATTACAAGTTTTCAGCTTGCGTTAGCCTATCCTTCTGAAATGGGAGGCGTGGGCGCTTCTGCTGTTAAATTCCTTGGAGTATTTGCACCGACTCAGCTGCCTCTTGCGGTGATTGAGGGGATTCTCACAACAGTCATTGTTATGACTCTTGAGACTTATGCTCTTCCGGAGCTGAAAGCCATTGGATTTACAAGGGAGGTAAAATAATATGAGCAGGAAAAAGAAACAGACAATCGCAGTGCTGCTGGTTCTTGTTTGTCTGATTGCAGTTATTCCCCTGTTTGCAGTAAAAGGGGCGGAGTTTGGAGGCTCTGATGATGCGGGAAGCCAGATGATCACAGAAATCCGCGGTACGGAGTATGAACCATGGTTTACTCCCGTCATGGAAGCTGCCTTAGGAGGAGAGCTTCCCGGTGAGATAGAAAGTCTTCTGTTCTGTCTTCAGACAGGAATCGGTGTGGGGATCATCGCATTTTTTATGGGAAGACTTGTGGAACGGAAAAAATGGCAGGATAGACAGTTATAATGGTTTGAATGTAAGGGAAGAATGAAAATTCTTCCCTTTTCGAATGCTGTTTTAAATGGTATACTAACACTATCTTTTTAACGGAGGTGAATGCGATGAAAAAATTGATTTCATGGAATGTGAATGGACTTCGTGCCTGTGTGGAGAAAGGTTTTCTGGACTATTTTCAAGAGGTGGATGCAGATGTGTTCTGTATTCAGGAAAGCAAGCTGCAGGAAGGCCAGATTGACCTTTCTCTCCCAGGCTATTATCAATATTGGAATTACGCACAAAAGAAAGGATACTCAGGTACTGCCCTGTTTACCAAAGAAAAGCCGTTATCGGTTACTTATGGTATGGAAATAGAAGAACATGATAAGGAGGGCAGGATCATTACTGCTGAGTTTCCGGAATATTACGTAGTGACCTGCTATACTCCCAATTCCCAGAATGAACTGGCACGCCTTCCATACCGTATGACCTGGGAAGATGCATTCCGCGCTTATTTAAAAGGGCTGGAAGAGAAAAAACCTGTTATTTTCTGCGGCGACTTAAATGTAGCCCACAAAGAGATTGATTTGAAAAATCCCAAATCCAACCGGAAAAATGCCGGGTTTACCGATGAGGAGAGAGAAAAGTTTACAGTTCTTGTGGAGAGTGGATTTGTGGATACCTACCGGTATTTTTATCCCGATCAGGAGGAGATTTACTCCTGGTGGTCCTACCGATTCCGGGCAAGAGAGAAGAATGCAGGGTGGCGTATTGATTATTTCTGTGTATCAGAAAGTCTGAAGGACAGGCTGGTAAGTGCAGACATTCATACCCAGGTGACAGGCTCTGATCACTGTCCGGTAGAGCTTGTAATTAAATAAGTCAGAGTAATACACAGGAGAACAACAAAAACATGAATTTATTAACAATAGAGCATTTAACAAAATCATATACGGAACGGCTGCTTTTTGATGACACCAGTTTCAGCATAAATGAAGGTGAGAAAATCGGTCTGATCGGTATTAACGGTACTGGAAAATCCACGCTGCTGCGCATTGTGGCAGGGCTTGAAGAACCGGACGGGGGAAGTGTGGCAAAGGGAAGAAACTTAGATATCCGCTTCCTGTCCCAGAATCCCAGATTTGAGGCAGGAGAAACCATTCTGGAAAGCATTATCCGGGAGAATGAAGGACACGAGCATGTGTGGGATTTGGAAAGTCAGGCAAAGAACATGCTCACCAGACTGGGATTTACTGAATTTGATACCAGAGTTGATACCTTATCCGGCGGACAGAGAAAGAGAGTTGCTCTTGTGAGCGTTCTTCTTTCCACTGCGGACTTACTGGTTCTTGATGAGCCGACCAACCACTTGGACAGCAGTATGGCGGACTGGCTGGAGGATTATCTTCGCCGTTTTAAAGGTGCTCTTTTGATGGTAACCCATGACCGGTATTTTTTAGACAGCGTGACAAACCGGATTGTGGAGCTTGATAAGGGTAAGCTTTACAGCTATCAGGAGAATTATGAGGGTTATTTAAAGCTGAAGGCAGACCGGCTGGATATGGAGCAGGCCACAGAGCGGAAACGCCAGTCCATCCTCCGTATCGAGCTGCAGTGGATGCAAAGAGGCGCCAGAGCACGTTCTACCAAGCAGAAGGCTCATATAGAGCGGTATGAAACACTCCGTGACCAGAAGGCACCGGAGTTTGATAAAAACGTGGAACTGGATTCCATTGAGAGCCGTCTCGGGCGCACGACCGTAGAGCTTAAAGACATCACAAAGGCTTTTGGCGATAAAGTTCTGATGAAAGACTTTAACTATATTTTCTTAAAAAATGACCGCATAGGAATTATAGGTCCAAACGGGTCCGGTAAATCCACGCTTATGAAAATTATTGCCGGGTGGCTTCAGCCCGATGAGGGAACTTTAACGGTGGGACAGACCGTAAAGATGGGCTATTTCTCCCAGGAGAGCGAAGATATGGACGGCAGCTTAAAGGTGATCGATTATATCCGGAGCGCAGCTGAATATGTGAAAACAAAAGATGGCAGTGTCAGCGCCTCACAGATGCTGGAGCGGTTCTTATTTCCCTCCAGTGTTCAGTATACGACAGTTGAAAAGCTTTCCGGAGGAGAGAAACGGAGGCTGTATCTGCTGCGAATCCTGATGGAAGCGCCGAATGTGCTGCTGCTCGATGAACCGACCAACGATCTGGATATTCAGACACTTACCATCCTTGAGGATTATTTAGACAGCTTTCCCGGCATTGTCATAACGGTATCCCATGACCGCTATTTCCTTGACCGGGTTGTGCGCAGAATTTTTGCTTTTGAAGGACAGGGAAAGGTAACGCAATACGAGGGCGGCTTTACGGATTATCAGGCAGCTTTTGCTGCAAAATATCCGGACGGGCTTCCCGGAGAAGTATCCGGAACTGACAAAAGGGAAGACACAGGAGAGAAGAAGGGAAAGGAAAGGCCAAAACCAGAGCGGAAGCTTCGGTTTTCCTATAAAGAACAGCGGGAATGGGAAACGATTGAAGATGACATTGCTGCTTTGGAAGAAGCCATTGAGACGCTTGATGGAAAGATAGAAGAAGCCGCCAGTGACTATGGCAGACTGAACCAGCTGATGAAAGAAAAGGCAGAAAAAGAAGGGCTTTTAGAGGAGAAGATGGAACGCTGGATGTATTTAAATGATCTGGCAGAGCAGATTGAGAACCAGTAACAGGACTGTTACAGAGGAGAAAAGGAATGAAACAGTACAGGATCGCCGGGAGAGAACCAGGATATTATCCTATGGGAATGACAAAGACTGCGGGAGGGATTCATTTTTCCGTTGCTGCACAGGGAGTGGAATTACGGCTTCTATTTTTCCTTGAAAATGATAAGGAGCCTGTCTGTACCTTTCTCTTTCCGGAGAAGGAGAAGAGGGGAGAGGTTTTTTCTGTGACCATCCTGGGGGATGACTTTACCGGGATCTCCTATTGCTATGAGATTGATGGAAAACGGTTCTCTGATCCGTATGGGAGAGCTTTTACACATAAGGATAACTGGGGAGATTTAGAAGAAACTGCTGTTATACCAAAGAGTCCGGTTAGATTTGACTCATTTGAATGGGGGGAGGAGAAGCGTCCTCTGATTCCATATGAGAATTCTGTAATCTACCGGATTCATGTTCGGGGATTTACCATGCATTCTTCTTCCGGGACCACGTATAAAGGAACCTTTCGGGCGATAGAGGATAAAATCCCTTATCTAAAAGAACTGGGAATTACATCAGTTGAATTGATGCCGGTCTATGAGTTTCAGGAGGTGATTCTTCCTGAGACTGTGTATGGCAATCCATATGGTGTGGATAAACCTACGGGAAAGTTAAATTATTGGGGATATACATCCGGATATTATTTTGCGCCTAAGGCTTCCTATGCATCGGGTGATCAGAAAGATCCTGTCTTAGAATTAAAAAGCCTTGTGAAGGCACTTCATAAAGAGGGAATGGAACTTATTACAGAACTCTATTTCACAGGAAAGGAGTCTCCTTCTTTCGTTCTTGATGCGGTCCGGTTCTGGGCAGAAGAATTTCATCTGGACGGAATTCATCTGGTGGGATATCCGCCTCTTGACTTGACCGGACGTGATCCCTATTTAAAAGGATTAAAGCTCTGGGCCGATTCCTGGGGAGATATCCCTCAGAAAGGACCGAAATATCTGGCGGAATATAATGACAGCTTTCAGATGGATATGAGAAGAGTACTCAAAGGCGACGAGGAGCAGATGAAGAATCTGGTTTTTCAGACAAGAAACAATCCCTCTGACCGGGGAATGATTCATTTTATGGCAAATACCAATGGGTTTACCATGATGGATATGGTATCCTACGATACCAAGCATAATGAAGCCAATGGTGAATTTAACCAGGATGGTAATCTCTATAATTACTCATGGAACTGCGGAACAGAAGGTCCTACGAGAAAGAAAAAAGTGGTGGAGCTTAGAAGAAAGCAGCTGCGCAATGCCTTCCTGTTGCTGCTTTTAAGCCAGGGAACGCCTCTTATTATGGCAGGAGATGAGTTTGGCAATACCCAGTCAGGTAATAACAATGCTTATTGTCAGGATAATGACATTTCCTGGTTAAACTGGAACCTTTTAAAAACAAACAGAGATCTTTTTGAATTTGTGAAAGCAGTCATAGCTTTTAGAAAGGCACATCCGGTGTTTCGCAGGAGAGAAGAAGCAAAGAACATGGATTATCTCGCCTGCGGGTTTCCTGATGTTTCTTATCACGGGGTAAAACCATGGTATCCGGAATATGAGAATTTCCGGCGTCAGCTGGGAATTCTTTATTGGGGAGATTATGCCAGAAAACCAGATGGTACGGCAGACAATCACTTTTATGTAGCTTATAACATGCATTGGGAACCCCATACGTTCGACCTTCCCAATCTTCCTAAAAACCATCAGTGGCATGTGGTGTTTCATACCGATAAAATGGAAGAAAACGGCAGATATGAGGAAGGAAACGAACCGGTGGTGGAAGGAAAGAGCTTTCCCATTCCTCCCAGGACAATTGTGGTATTTATGGGGAAAGCTGATTAGTCCAACCGGTATGTATACATGCTTCCGATATAATAGGTATCAATATATTCCAAAATATCATTCTGACTGCTGCAGGTTAAATGAGATACTTTCAAAAGTGCCTCATTTTCTATCTCCAGCAGTTTTTTTTGTTCCGGAGTAGGGAGGGTTGCCGAAAGAGAAAAGTCAACAGTATGCAAATCGGCAAAACCAAGTTTTTTTAAATATTTAAAGAATGAATGCTCCAGGCTTGCAATGTCAATGGCGGGAACTGTATTGCAGGGTACGTAATTATAACTGATGCTGATGATCATTCCGTTACCGGTCCGTATTCTGGAAAAGTAATGGATGAGATCCTCCGGACTGGCCTGAAGCTTCTGGGCTATTTCCGGCGGAATGTCACTTCCCCGGTAAATTCTGTATTCTAATAGCCTTGCTCCAGGCTTTAATCCAATGGATTCCATATCTTCAGTAAAGCTGATAGGTTGGTGATGAAATTGTTTTTGTACAAGTGAACTGGTTACGAAGCTTCCTTTTCCTGCAATTCTCCGAATGTAGCCTTCCGAAGTAAGGGCTGAGATCGCTTTATTTACAGTCATCCTGCTGACTTGAAAGCGGTCGCAAAGCTCGGTCTCCGTGGGTATCTGATCCCCTGCCTGCAGGGTCTGGTTTTTTATATCTTTCAGAATACAGTCTCTTATTTGTATATACTTTGGTTTTTGATTCATAAATAAACTCCTTCAGGGCATATTTGCCTCATATTATTATATATCCTATAAAGATAATTGTCTATACATATTGAAACTAAAATTTATATAATATTGCAGATAAAATAAGTTGCAATATTATTTTTTTTGTGATAGTATATGGGAAATAGAAAGAAATGAATATACTTAATTTAAAAGTATATACATTATAAGCGGGGGGGAGAAAATAGAAGGGAGGATTATGAAACAGATTATTCTGGTAACACACGGAGACTTTGCCAAAGGTATACTCACATCTGTGAAACTGGTTATGGGAGAGACAGACTATATAGACTTTGTCTCAATCAGTGCAAAAGAAACAATTCCTGAGATAACTGGCATGATTGAAGCTAAGATGAAAAATTATTCCAGAGATACAATCACAGTTATTATCAGTGATATTGCAGGGGGCAGTACAACCAGAGCAGCCATGGAACTGATGGATACTAAGAAGAGCATCTATCTGATTACAGGTCTTAATCTGGGACTGCTGCTGGAAATAGCCATGCTTCCTTTGTGCGGAGAGGAACAGGCAGACAGACAGGCATTAAAAAGTGCAGTCGAGAATGCAAAAAACACCATGACTCTGGTTAATGATCTTTTGGATGCAAATATGAATCAGCCGGCGGAATCGGAAGAACTGTAAAGAAATTTGCACCGTTTTTAAACGGCATTGGAGGGAAAAATGATTAAATTATTACGGGTGGATGACCGCTTGATCCACGGTCAGGTTGCTGTAAGCTGGACATCGTTTTTATGTGCAGATACGATATTGGTTGCCAATGATAAGGCAGCCACAGATAAACTCATGCAAATGGCGTTCCAGATGGCTAAGCCGCCGCAAGTTACCTTATCTATTAAGACACTGGAAGGAGCTGTTGCGGTAATCAATAATCCAAAGCATGCAGGACGTTCGATTTTTGTTGTAACTGCAAGTGTACAGGATGCACTTTATTTAATCGAACAGTGTGATGCAGTTTCGGAAGTATGCCTGGGTGGAATCAGACAGTCACCCGGTAAGAAGATGGTGGAAAGGCAGGTATACTTGGATAATGGGGATGTGGAGGTGATAGAGAAGATACATGCTTTAGGGAAAGGTATCTGTCTGCAGGCTGTACCTACGGAAAAAAAACTGCAGTATGGTGAGATTATAAAAGAATTTTATAAAAAATAAGGAGGAGAAATATATGGTATTTAAAGCGTTGCTTCTGGGGATACTTGCAGGTTTTGCCATCTGGGATGGCCGGGTGTTCGGACAGCATATGTTTGACCGCCCAATTGTTACCGGTCCTATTGTAGGGCTTCTGCTTGGGGATGTACATACGGGTATTGTAATGGGGGCAGCAGTTGAGTTAGTAATGATGGGAATTGTGGGAATTGGTGCGGCAACACCGCCGGATGTTGTATCGGGCGGAATTCTGGCTACAGCTTTTGCTATTATGTCGGGACTTGACATGGATGCAGCCGTGGCTTTATCACTTCCTATTGCAACATTAGCTCAATCGGTGGGAATATTAGACAGAACTATAAATGCCACGTTTCTTCACTGGGCAGATAATGCAGCTGAGGAGGGGGATTACAGGGGAGTTTCAAAAGCATTCTGGTCAGGAGCATGGCTGTTTTGGATCAGCTCATTCCTGGTGGTTTTTCTTGGGGTGATTCTGGGGTCCAATACCATTGCTGCTTTTGTAGCCGCACTTCCTGCTTTTATATTAAATGGCTTAAAAATTGCAAGCGGTATGCTGCCGGCATTAGGAATTGCAATTCTTATGCAGCTTATTTTTGACAAAACAAATGCAGCCTATCTTTTTGTTGGCTTTGTGTTAACCGCATTACTTGGAATAAGCACAGTTGGTGTTGCAATTGTGGGAGCGGTTATTGCTTATACGGTCTATCAGTCTGCGACACAAAGAAAAAAAGAACAGATGGCATATGCAATGACTCAGTCTATGTCTGATGATCTGGGAGGTGAATTATAATGAGCCGTATGGATGAAGCGTATACCGAAAACAGCCTTATTACTAAATCTGACATGAGAAAGACTTTCTGGCGTTCTTTTCCATTACAGGGATGCTTTAACTATGAACGCATGCAGAATGTGGGATTTTGTTATTCTATGATACCAGTATTGAAGCGTTTGTATCCAGAGAAGGAAAAAGCAAAAGAAGCATTAAAGCGTCATCTCTCCTTTTTTAATACAACGCCTCAAGTGGTAAGCTTTATTACCGGTGCCTGTGTGGCCTTAGAAGAGCAGAATAAAAAATCAGAAGAAGGCTTTGATATTGAATCAATTACAGCATTAAAAGCCGCTTTGATGGGACCCATTGCGGGGATTGGAGATTCATTTTTCTGGGGCACATTCCGTATCATAGCAGCAGGAGTGGGGTGTGGTCTGGCCTCAAAAGGCAGCCTTCTGGGAGCTGTTCTGTTTTTGCTCATATTTAATATTCCTCATTATCTGGTGAGATATTATGGACTAAAACTGGGATATAAGAGCGGAATTAACTTTATTGAAACAGCACAGACTTCGGGAATGGTCGAAATACTTACTAATTGTGCCAAAATTATAGGGCTTTGTGTAGTTGGTGCAATGATTGCATCAATGGTGGCATTTTCAACCCCTCTGGTTCTAAGTATTGGTGAGACGAAGGTTGAGTTACAAGGAGTATTTGATCAGATTCTTCCAAAGATTCTTCCGCTTCTTCTTACATTTGGAATTTACGGATTATTAAAGAAAGGGTATAAAACAGTAACAGTCATGTTCGGTATAATTGCAGCCGGCATAATCTGTGCGTTTTTAGGAATATTATAATGAATTTTAAATCAAAAATGTATGATTATATTTGTGAAACTCCTCTGGTGCTTATGGATATAATTAAGCGGAGAAAAGAGATAACAAAAGAATTCGTAACATTTTACCAGGACAAGACGATTGATCAGATATATGTGATCGGCTCTGGAACCAGTTATCACGCTGGACTTTCAGCCAAAGCTTACCTTGAGGAAATACTTAATATTAAGGTGTTTAATTGTTATCCCACACAATTTGAACGGAATGAAAAAATATTTAACAAGAACACCCTGGTAATCGGCATATCTCAGGGAGGGCAGAGCCTTTCCACGGTTTCAGGCTTGGATTCGGCCGCAAAACGGGGACTTTATACAGCAGCATTGTCGGAAAATCCTACGGCTCTTATATTTGAACATGCAGATACTGCAACAAGGCTTTTTGTGGGAAATGAGAAATGCGGTGCAAAAACAAAAGGATATGCAGGCACTACTGTAACACTCATGATGATGCTGACAGAATGGGCAATTGCGAAGGGGATTGTAACGGAAACGGCTGCTCAGGATTATTTCCAACGGATGTTTCGTGTGATTGCAAATATGGAGATGATTACAGCAGAGGCCACTAAATGGTATGGGCGGATAAAGGAAGAATTCCTTCCTGCAAAAAGAATTATTGTAGTAGGTTATGATGGTATGTATGCCGATGTACTGGAAGGTGCGTTAAAGATTCTGGAAACAGTTCGTCAGGGAGTAACCGGTTATGATATAGAAGAGTTTTTTCATGGTATTTATAACTCCATTACGGAAACATCTCATATTTTTTACCTGGCTTCCCAAGGTGATTATAAACCAAGGGTTCAGAAGCTGGTAAACATTTTAAATGAATGGACCCCTCATCACTACATGATTGCTTCCCCTGAGGGAATGCTTCAAGCATCTTCAAAAGATCTGATCTGTGAATTTACAGAGGATCCTTTATTTTCTCCGTGGGAATATATTATTCCGCTGCAAGTGATTGCCTGTCTTGCACCCCAGGATCTTGGCATAAATCCGGATATACCAAAAGATCCGGAATTTCATAAGAAGATCGGAAGCAAAGTATTAGACGGCATCAGGGATCAGTATTCAGAAGATAACGGAGAAACGAATGATTAAAGCAGTTATTTTTGATATGGACGGATTGATGTTTGATACGGAAAAACTGTATGATACAGCATGGGAGTATGCAGGGAAACAATTTGGCTATGTGATAAAACAAGAGGATTTAAATCCAATGCGCGGAGCAAATCAGGCCCTTGTTCAAGATCTGTTTTATAAGAAATTTGGTCCGGAATTCGACTTTATGAGAATACGAAAATCTCGAATCGAATACATGGAGCAATACATTGGGATTCATGGTTTACCTCATAAGCCAGGGCTTACAGAACTTCTGGAATATTTGAAGGAAAAAGGATATCAGATGGCAGTCGCGACTTCTACCCCTGAAGAGCCGGCCCGCAGATATCTTACTATGGAAGGGGTTGCTGATTATTTTGATGTGTGCATTTATGGAGATATGGCAGCAAAGAGCAAACCAGATCCGGAGATATACATAAAAGCGTTAAAACAGATGGGTAGAGAGCCAAAAGAATGCCTGGTTTTAGAGGATTCTCCCAATGGTGTTCTGGCTGGCTTCCAGGCCGGCTGCTCTGTAGTGATGATACCAGATGCCATACAGCCAGATCATGCGGATAAACAGAGAACGGTTAGGATACTGCCAAATCTGAAGGAGGTTATCAGCTACCTGGAGAGCCAGCCTTATCAGCTTCAGATTTACACTTAGAACAATATTGGATGATTGACCGGAAATTCCGGTCTTTCTCCGTTTAAGACTCTCCAGATATCCATAGCAGCAAAAAGCTCCATACAGTCAAGAGCTTCCCTTGTATTGGCGGCGCAGTGGGGAGAGACAGCAATGTTGTCATATAGCAGCAGTCCACTGTCAGCAGGAAGGGGCTCCTTTTCGAACACATCAAGAGCAGCTCCTTTTATTTTTTTGTCTTTTACCGCCTGGATTAAATCTTCCTCCTGGATCAAACCTCCCCTGGAGACATTGATTAAGAAAGCGGATGGTTTCATCATATCCAGCTGCTCTTTCGCTATCATGTATCTGTTTTTTTCAGTATAAGGAACATGAAGGGAAATAAAATCCGCATTTCGGTAGACTTCTTCCGGAGAAGACACCGGAAGAACACCAAACGGTGCATTGCCGCAAGTTAAATGATGATCATAAACGATGACCTTCATATCCAATCCCAAAGCCGCCTTTTTTGCTACCAGTTTTCCAATATTTCCAAAGCCAATGAGTCCCAGGGTAAGACCGGACAGCTCTATGTTAAAAACATCCTTTCGGATTGAAAAGTCGCTTTTTTTCACGGCATCAGACATAATCTGATGGTTCTTTGCACAGGCAAGGATGAAATAAATGGTATGTTCTGCTACGGCATTGGAGTTGGCATTTCCGGAATTGGTCACCTGGATGCCAAGTTCTTCTGCGTAGGCGGTATCGATATAGTCTACTCCTGCACTGAAGCTGGAAATCACTTTCAGATTTTTACATCGGTCCAGCAAAGTTTTATCGTACCGGAACTTCCTGGTGGGACCTGTAAGTATGGCATGGCACTGTTCAAATAATGGGTCATCTGCAGATGCCGGAGCAGATAATATAAGCTCGCAGCCTTTTTTCTTTAAGTAGTCTGTACCTGTATGAGAGATAGTTCTTGGGATCAGCACTTTAAACATATTTGATTCCTTTCTGGAAGAGTTACCATTTTATCTTATAGATGATAGTAACACAGGCCATACAGGGTTTCAAGCTAATCTGTTATAGTCCGGATTCCATGGTCTCATCACACCAGCAAATGGTGGCTTCACAGGATAATATTCCTCTGCGGAGCATAGCCCTTAAAAAACGGGATCGTTCCTCGGATATTTCCTCTATTCCCTGATCCAGATCATGCTGCATGGCCAGGTATTTTTCCTGCTTTTTCACATGGATTTGTTTATAGTCTTCCAGCATTTTAATGATGTGCTCTTTTGGCTGACTGCTGGAGAATAATAATTTCAGCATAAATTCAGAGCGCATCGGCTGTAACTCCGTTTCTTCCATAAGCCAGGATTCTAATTCCACCTGGCCCTTCGGAGTGATCCGGTACAGTATTTTTTTCTCATTCTTTTCGTTTGAGATGATCTCTACCAATTCATCTGAGAGCATTTTTTTCAGAGTTGGATAAATATGGCCAAAATTTTCATTCCAGAATCCTGATAGTACTGTGTCGCAGTATTTTTTTATGTCATAGCCGGTGCCGGGCGAGACATTTAAGATTCCTAATATTGCATATAAGGATTTGTTTTTTAATGCCATTATGAATTCCCTTCTTTTATTTATTTTGCGTATTTCTCCAGTTTTTCAGCTGTAAGTTCCCAATTCGCACAGCGTTTCATTTCCTGAGAAATTATCAGGCAGTTTTCCTTTATCGTTTCATTTGAGAGAAGCTGCTGTACCTGATCTTTTAGTTTTTCCGCTGATATTTCTTTTATGTTTTCTGATAAACCGAGATTCATGCATACAAGCCTTTTGGCTGTCATATGCTGATCATTGACCTGGGGTAAAGCAAGCATGGGAACTCCAAAGTATAATGCTTCATTCACACTGTTAAAGCCTGCATGGGTGATGAATGCGTCCGCTTTTTTTAAAATCTCAAGCTGTGGAAGAACATTTTTTACCAGAAAGTTTTGCGGTATTTCTCCTAATTGGGTGACTTCGCACTTTGTTCCAATGGACATGCACACATAATAGTCTGTATCACGGAATGCACGAATGCATATTTTATAAAACTCCAGGAAATATGTATTCAGACTGCCAAGTGATATATACAGCAGTTTTCTGCTTCCAATACCGGATAAGTCCACAGACTCTGTATCCTGCGTCCGCTCCATCGACGGACCGGCAAATAAATATTGGGGTTCTTTTACTGCGTCATCTCCATTAAATTCCCTTGTTGTATATACGATATTGTGATCCCCCCTGCTTATAAAAACTTCTTCCAGTGCCGGTGTTTCTATTTTATAACAGTTACAGATTCTGTTCAATACCTGAAGGCAGTGATCCAGCTGGGGCTGAGTTCCAGGCATGAGCATACGCTGTGGTACTGGTGCATGGCTCATGGCAAAAGAGGAGTGGGAACAAATAACAGGTATGTGAGTGAGGTGCTTTAAAAAGCATCCGCCTCCAAAGATTGAATCACAGAGGATTAAGTCATATGTTCGTTCTTTTATAATATCCAGTATCTGGGGCAACATGACTTCATCGTATGAAAGAATATATTCCATCAACATGTAAAACGGATGTCGGTCCGTGGGCCGGTAATTCTTTAAAAACAGATTCAGACCTCTGCCATAGTCAATCCAGTTTGCACCGGACTTTGCCACCTGCCCTGAAAATTCAGCTGAGCAAAAATAATCTACTTTATTTCCTCTTTCTGTAAGCTTCTTAACCAGTCCAAGTGTCGGATTAATATGTCCGTACAGATTTGCATTTACAAATAAAATATTCATTCAGTCCCTCCTTATATCACTCTGATATATCTTGGATTTTATATCAGAGTGATATAGTTGTCAACTAATTTATTAAAGAATCCACAAAACTGCTGATTATTAGCAGAATGTATTATAGGTCTTCCAGATACCAGCTCCCAGCCAGAAATTCCGCAGGCAGGCCGCAGGACCTGAAGTAATCAACCATCGCCATACAGGCAAATTTTTCTGTAGAATAATGTGTCGCGCCGATGACATTGATTGAATGATCTCTTGCAATTTTATGAAATTCCATAGTGGGTTCAAAATGCGGCAAGGGTCTTGTAAAACCGGTAATATAACAATTGATTCCTCTATCAGCAACTTCCGATGCGGCAAAAGGATAACTCCCGCCCCCGGCTGCGACAGCCACCAGACCTTCTTTTAAAGCATCTTCTCCATATGGATAAAGCCGGCACTCATGCCCCACTGTTTTTTCGATAAGTTTTTGTACATCACGTATCAGCTTTAATGAAGTTTTACATATGACTCCGACTTTTGTATTCTCATCATATTGGCAAAAGGGCTGCGTGATCTCCAGGCCTAAGGCACGGGCCAGGCTCACAGCAGGGATTATTTTGTTACTGCAACGGCCAGTTTTATGTAGAGGATTCACTGGTGGTAAAAAAATATCTTCCGGTTTTTATGAAATAAAAAAGCAGCAGGGCATCGGCTGAGTGAAATCACCGGCTGCTCTGCTGCTTCATTAATTAGCATTCATTGTATAAGTATACTGTCCGCGGGAATCTGTTCCATAAAAGTCTGCAAAAGACAGATGAAAGACATCAGTCTTCACTGCATCAAGAGATATCTGGTTCTTTATCAGATACTGATAAAGACCACTGTAATCAATGGGACCCTGGATCATAATACTTTGTAAGCGCCCATCACGTAAGATTGCTTTTTTGTAGCATCCGGAGTCCTCCTGAGAAAGAACCTGATCTCCGTCTCTGGCGATTCCGTCTCCTAAAGAAAGAGTTGTAAGGCCATAAAAATTCATGGTGTTTTTCATGCCGTAAGGATCTTCATAAGATGTGGGAATCCCGCACATATTGCAGGCGGCTGTGTAACCCTGTTTCATGGCATTGGGCCAGATGGCAGCTATTCCGTTCACGTCTCCTGCAGCATAAATGTTCTTGCAGGATGTTTCCATGCATTCATTAACCTTGATAAAGCGGTCAACGGCAATTTCACAATTTTCTGTGCAGTCTGTTGCAGGGCGCACTCCGGCGGCGACAACGATCATGTCACACTCCAGAATCGTTCCGTCATCCAGCATGACAGAGTTTATTTTATCATTTTCCGGCATAGTAGTTAAAACCACTTTACGGTCCAGTATGAATTTGCAGCCATGCTGTTCAAATAAGTTCTGATAGGCTTTACCGGCTTTTTCATCCAGCTGCTTTGGAAGAATCCGGTCAGCCAGTTCCAGAACAGTCACCTCTTTTTTCTGCTCCAGAAATGCGTAAGCGGCATCCATGCCTACAAGTCCGGAACCTAATATAAGAATTCTGTCTGCAGTCTGGGCAAATTTCCGGATCTGCCTTGCATCGCTTAAATTACGGAGACCGAATACATTTTTTGCTTCCCTTAAATTAACTATGGGAGGGATAACGCTATGAGCGCCAGTTGCAATAAGAAGACGGTCAAAGTTAAGTTCTGTGCCATCATCCAGCAATACGGACTGCTTCTTTGGGTCTATATGTACTGCTTCTTTGTTTTTCAGCCATGTGATTCCAAGTGTTTCAAAGAAATCTGCAGGGACAAAAGAAAGAGATGCCTCATCCCGCTCATGGCTTAAGTATTTATGAAGCATACACCGGGAATGGACCTGGTCGTCAACTGACACCATGATGATATCCGCCTCCGGTTCCAGCTTTCGGATGGTCTTTGCAGCCGAGATGCCGGCTGCTCCTGCGCCGATAATTACATGAGTCATCATTCCACCTCCTTAACATAGATCGCTTTGGTCGGACAAGCTTTTACACAGCTTGGCTCGCTGCCGTGATCAAAGCAGAAATCACATTTAATCACCCTGGTTTTTGTGGTTGTATCCGCTTTTAATACGCCGTATGGGCAGTTCATCACGCACATAAAGCAGGAACCGCACTTTTCTTCGTCGTAATAAACGTGACCGGATTCTTCGTCCTTTACAAGAGCTCCGCTCATACAGGACATCACACATTCCGGCTGGTCGCAGTGGCGGCAGAAGATGGGAGCATAGTGACCATTCCCTTTCATGACGATGTGATTTCTGGATTCATTTTCCGGATTGGTTAAATCCAGATCATAAATGCTTCCGCCATCTTTTCTATGTGCCTGCATACAGGCGAGAACACAGTTCTTACACCCGTCACATTTGGCTTCATCAATGAATATCCGTTTCATATGCCCTCCTCCTATATATTAAGACCGGTCCGCTTCTCCATAATGATTTTTTCCAGTATGCCCGCACTTTCCACAGCGTCATTATTAATAATTACCTGTCCCCCGGTCAGTGATTTCATACCTTCAGTGAGAACCTTAACAGCAACCTTGCTTCCTGTCACAAAGGGAGGAAGTCCTAAATGAAGCGGAAGGCCCAGGGCAAGGCCGAAGCAGCCATCTGCGAGAGCCTGTTCTTCCAGCCATTGTGCTGCAGAAAGAACAAGGGGAAGTTTGGGAAGATCGACTCCCAGCTCCTGTGCAATTTCAGTAGCAACGATTTCAAGACGTCCGATGGCAAGGCATGGACCGAAATTAAGAACTGGCGGAATTCCCAGTTTTTTGCACACCTCTCTTAATTTGGGGCCTGCAAATTCTGCAGCTTCCGGTGTCATAAGGCCGCAGTTTTCAATACCGCCTGAAGAACACCCTGCAGTCAGTACAATAATATCTTTCGCGATCAGCTCTTTTGTCAGCTCTACGGTAAGGACGTCATGTCCTCCCGCTGTTAAGTTAGAACAGCCCACCACTCCTGCAATACCTTTGATATCTCCGGATACGATTAAATCAATGAGCGGCTTCCAGCTTCCGCCCAGGAAGTCCTTTAAAGAACCTTCGCTGACTCCGGTCAGGGTGTTTTCATACCCATGGTCCGGAAGAAGATTTAATGGTACCTGGCCACGGCGTTCCTGATAGGATTTTATAACTTTGTCCATGATTTTTTCGCTCTGTTCCCTGCGGTGGTCAAAGTCAAACTTCATCAGTTCCGCATTGGATTTTTTCGCTACATCATCAAGACAAATCTGCTTGATTTTAAGTTCATCACAGATGGGCTCAATACCGGGGAGCGTGCAGTTGAATTCAGAAAGAACCGCATCAATGGCACCGGTTGCAAGGATAGCCTCGCTGGTGTAATTGTTTCCTGCATGACCGTCAAATACCTCCTGGTAATGGGCACCTCTTAACTGCAGATCCTGTCCCACGCAGGTACAGCCTACCAGCTTAAAGCCTTTGGCACCAACTGCCTTTGCCCTGGCAACTGCTTCCGGGGTGATAAGCTGCTCCTGTAAATCAACAAAGATAGTGTGCTGGTGGCCGGTGATCATGATGTTGATATAATCCGGATCAATAACGCGAAGTCCTACGGGAGCCATGCGAAGCTCCGGCTGTCCAAGCAGCACATCATTTAAAAGATTTGTCAGAGTCAGTCCGTAAACACCTGTGGAGACTCCCAGCCTTAAACAGTCGACCAGCATATCTAAGGGATCGGAGTTTAAATTGGTGGAACATTTGACCACACCCTTAAATACTTCGGATTTTGCTCCTCCCGGCATGATTCCAAGCTCTTTCCAGCGGGCAACTCTTGGAGCATAAGCAACTTTTTCTGTCAGCTCCATTTCCACATATTCCGGTTTATAAATATCAGCAATTACTGCATCAGCGACTTTTTCCGCCTTTTTGTACACATCAGATTCCACGATTCCGAAGATGTCTGCCAGATGGTCAAGGGATTTTAAGCCCTTTAATTCGCCCTTTACTTTTGCTGTATTTTTTAGGTTTAATGCTGTATTTTCAACAATGTGTATGTAACAGCCGCTTCCTGAAGCCACCGCCCTTAAGAAGTTTCTGGCGACAATGGTGTCTGCATCCGCTCCGCAGATTCCACGGGGAGCGTCCGGTGTAATCCGGCATGGACCGTTGGCACAGAGTCTGCAGCAGACTCCCTGAAGACCAAACCCGCATTTGGTACTTTGTTTTTCCACCCTGTGATGAGAAGTTTCCATAGGTAAGGCAGAGATGAATTTTTCTAAAGGTTTGTCGGCGCTTTGACAGGTATTGCACCCGTAACATTGATTCATTGTTTTTCCTCCTTTTGATTCTATACCATTTTGGTAAAGATTAAAATAAAAAAATTATCCGTGCAGCAGCTTCGCCAAAGAACACTCTTTCAGTTCTTTATTGAGATTCATCTGAATTCTTAAGAATTCTCTGTGAGCCAGGCATGGCTGCTTGGGCTGGTTCACGGAACAGTCATAGCCGGACTGCATGCATTCAATCAGCAGCATTTTAGAATCTATGACAGTGAGAATATCATATAAAGTTGTGCGTTCCAGATCACAGTTTAAGGCATAGCCTCCAGCGCTTCCACGATAGCTTTTAATTAATCCCGCCTTCTCCAGCTTTCGTGCCATCTTATAAGTAATGGCGGAAGTGAGGGATTCTTTTTCACAGATCGTAGGAACGTTCATGATATCACCCGATGATAAGGCTCTTATGATCCTTATGGCATAATCGCATTCTCTGGTAATGAGCATATAGCACCTCCACGTTATAAGATTAACATACTGCACCTAAATGGTCAAGTTTTATCAATAAGATTTTTTGCATACCTGCAAGCTGTGAAAGATCTGTTCTTCGGTTGTCATAAGCAGTTCCAGACTGCAGACCGGCAGCACCTGCACCCTCACGGCCGGTTCAGAACAGACCGAACTGACGCTTGACTCTGTTGTGATTTCAAACGGGGGCCGCAAAGGAGGCAGGGGCAATATGGGGCCTGGAAACAGCCGCTAATCTGCCGGGTAAATGAGGTGCTCGTCATCGATTCCGTAAAGAACAGTATCTAAAAACTTCCTTGCAAGATATTTCGCCATGCCAGGGTTCATATCCAGATAGTTTCCGCAGTCTCTGGCAGCGGCGCCGGGGATTTCACCCTCAAAGTCACGTATGAATTCATACATCTCAGTAATGAGCGGCACGATATCCCTGGATTTGTAATCGCCGGCTAAGAGAAGATAGAAACCTGTGCGGCAGCCCATTGGTCCAAAGTATAAGACTTTGGAAGCAAAGGATTCATGATTTCTTAAGAACGTAGCCCCTAAATGCTCGATGGTGTGTATCTCTGCCGTATTCATAACCGGTTCAAAATTCGGTCTTGTCATACGGATATCAAAAGTAGTAATTGCGGTATCATTTGCTTTATCTTTGCGGGAGACGTAGATACCTGGAAGAAGCTTTAAATGATTGATGGTAAAGCTTGTTATTTTTTCCATAATAATCAGGTCCTTTCTGAAAGGCTGTTAAGCCGGTCCATAAATTGTCTGTCTTCAGTCAGATTATAATAAAAAAAGCAGCTCCATGCAATAGAAACAATTGCATGGAGCTGTTTTATGGGTCTGTATGATTCAGATATATGACCTATCCGTCTTTTGCAGAGCAGGAATAGAAAACAGCAGCCTGCTGAAGCCGGGAAAATCATTCATGAAACTCCCTTCCTGTTTCATACCATAGTAGGAGAAATGGGAAGGAGCGTCATTAATGGAAGAATGGTTTCGTTTATCAGAGGATGAAGTCCTTAAACAGCTTCATGCTGACAGGAATGGACTGAATTCCGAAGAAATTCTCAGGCGCAGGCAGATACATGGTCCCAATCTGCTGAAAAAAGCAAAACGAAAAAGTGCCTTTCAAGTATTTCTGGATCAGTTTAAAGACTTATTAGTCATCATTCTGATTATAGCAGCGGTAATCTCCATGGTATCTGGTGACGTGGAGAGCACCGGAGTAATCTTTGCAGTCTTATTGCTTAATGCAATTCTTGGAACTGTACAGCACCAGAAAGCAGAAAAATCTTTAGACAGTCTGATGTCATTATCTGCACCTGTCGCATGGGTGAGAAGGGATGGAAAAAATAAAGAAGTCCTGTCGGAAGAAATCGTGCCTGGGGATATTCTTTTATTAGAGGCTGGAGATTTGGTGGCTGCAGACGGCCGTATACTGGAAAATTATTCTCTGCTGGTCAATGAAAGTTCCCTGACCGGAGAATCAGTCAATGTAGAAAAACATACGGGTAGACTGCGCATGGAAAAGGTTCCCCTGGCAGAACAGTCCAATATGGTTTTCTCCGGCTCCCAGGTTGCAGCGGGCAGGGCCATGGCAGTCGTCACCGGAACGGGCATGAATACGGAAATCGGCAGAATCGCCTCATTAATGAATGATACAGGAGAGAAAAAGACTCCTCTCCAGGTGAGCCTGGACCAGTTTGGAAGCAGACTGGCAGCGGCTATTTTATTTATCTGTGCCATTGTTTTTGGATTAAATATATACAGAAAAATGCCAATTCTGGATTCTCTTATGTTCGCGGTTGCACTGGCTGTTGCTGCCATACCTGAGGCGCTCAGTTCCATTGTTACCATCGTACAGGCGATGGGAACCCAGAAGATGGCAGGAGAAAATGCCATTATCAAGGATTTAAAAGCGGTAGAAAGTCTGGGGTGTGTATCCGTCATCTGTTCTGATAAAACAGGAACCCTCACACAGAACCGAATGACAGTGCAGCAGGTTTTTGTTAATAACAGACTTTATCTTCCGGAAATGCTGAAGCCTGAGATTCCCGTACATAAATATTTACTATACGATGCTGTTTTAAACAATGACTCCAGTCACGTTAATGGTGCTCTTACAGGTGAACCTACAGAGACCGCACTGCTCCAGATGGCGGAGCGTGCAGGGGTAGATGATGAAGCTGTCAGATCCTGCCACCCCAGATTAGGAGAAGTTCCCTTTGACTCCAGAAGAAAGCTCATGAGTACCCTTCACTATTTAGAAGGCAAGAATATTCTCTTTACAAAAGGTGCAGTAGATATACTGCTTCCCAGGATAACCCATATCTGGTCTTCCGAAGGAATCCGCCCGATAAAAGACGGTGATAAACAGATGCTTATGGAACAGAACATGATGTTTTCCGCCCAGGGACTGCGGGTACTCACGTTTGTCTGCAGGGAAATAGATAACCAGGAGAAACTTTCGGAAAATTCAGAAATCGGATATACATTTCTTGGCATGGTATCCATGATGGATCCTCCCCGTCCCGAATCCAGAAATGCTGTCACCAATGCCCGAAGGGCGGGAATCTCCCCGGTCATGATTACGGGAGATCATAAAATTACGGCAGCAGCCATAGCGGAACGGATTGGTATTTTGGAGGAAGATGACCTGGCAGTCAGCGGTCCGGAGCTTGATGATATGTCGGAAGATGAGCTGGGACACAGGCTGGAGTCCATCAGTGTTTATGCCCGCGTCTCACCGGAACATAAAATAAGAATTGTCCGTGCATGGCAGAAAAAGGGCCATATTGTAGCCATGACAGGGGACGGTGTCAATGATGCTCCTGCGTTAAAGCAGGCGGACATAGGTGTTGCTATGGGACAGATGGGAACTGAGGTTTCAAAGGAAGCCTCCTCCATGATCCTGACTGATGATAATTTTGCCACAATTATCAAAGCGGTTGCAAACGGACGTAATGTATACCGGAATATCCGAAATGCCATCAAGTTCCTGCTCTCAGGAAATATGGCTGGAATTTTATGCGTGCTTTATACCTCCCTTATGGCACTCCCCATGCCATTTGCACCGGTGCATCTGTTGTTTATCAATCTTTTGACAGACTCCCTTCCTGCCATTGCAATCGGAATGGAGCAGGCGGAAGCAGATCTGCTGTCCCAGAAGCCAAGAAATCCCAAGGAAGGAATATTAACAAAAAGGTTTATCCTTGTGATCCTGTTTCAGGGGGCACTGATTGCGGTCTGCACCATGGCCTCCTACAGCACCGGACTGATAACCGGAAGTGAGGCTGCAGCCAGTACCATGGCATTTTCCACGCTGACACTTGCCAGACTGTTTCACGGTTTTAACTGCCGCAGCAGTCACTCCATTTTAAAAATAGGATTTATGAGTAATTTATGGAGTATTATGGCATTTGAGGCGGGAGCAGTTCTTCTGGCAGCGGTTCTTTTTATCCCCGCACTGCATGATCTTTTTTTTGTGGCGGATCTGACAGGAAGGCAGTTTATAAGCATTTTTATATTTGCAATCCTTCCCACACTGGTGATTCAGGCGATAAAAACAATACGGGAAAGCCTGCACTAAGGTTTTTTTTGTAGAACTTGACATATTTTTGTCCGCGTGGTAGTATAAAATTGTGTTATTTATAAAAAGCCTAAGAGATGACAGAGCCAGGTGATGATTGCGGGGAACCGTACATTTCCAAGGCTCTTTCTTTATTGTTTGGTAAAAAATTAACGAAATGAAAGAAGATGGAAGGGGAAGGAATCATGGGAAAATATGTGATTGCTATGGATCAGGGAACCACCAGTTCCCGTTGCATACTGTTTGATGAGAAAGGGGGCATCTGCAGCGAAGCACAAAAAGAATTCAGGCAGATTTTTCCAAAACCAGGCTGGGTGGAGCACGATCCTATGGAGATATGGTCATCACAGCTTTCCGTTACCATGGAGGCCATGGGGAAAATTGGGGCGCATTACAGTGACATTGCAGCAATTGGAATTACAAACCAGAGAGAAACCACTGTTGTATGGGATAAGGAGACGGGGGAGCCTGTTTACAACGCCATCGTATGGCAGTGCAGAAGAACCGCTGACCGCATTGAACGCCTGAAAGAAGATGGTCTTTATGGACTGATCAGGGAGCGGACGGGTCTGATTCCGGATGCTTACTTTTCCGGAAGCAAAATTGAATGGATTCTGGATCATGCAGAGGGAGCCAGAGAAAAGGCAGAGCGGGGAGAACTGCTATTCGGAACTGTAGACAGCTGGCTGATCTGGAATCTGACCAAGGGCTGTATTCACGTAACGGATTATACCAATGCTTCCAGAACAATGTTGTTTGATATTCATAAAAAATGCTGGGACGAAGACATTCTTAACTATTTTAATATACCAAAATCCATGCTTCCGGATGTAAAGCCGTCCAGCTGCGTATACGGCTATACCTCCTCAGATGTGATGGGCGGGAAGATCCCCATTGCCGGAGCGGCAGGAGACCAGCAGGCAGCTTTATTCGGACAGTGCTGCTTTGAAGCCGGAGAAGTTAAAAATACATACGGAACCGGCTGCTTTCTCCTTATGAATACCGGTGAAAAAGCGGTAAAATCGGAACACGGGCTGCTGACCACCATTGCAGCCAGTGATCAGGACCGGATTCAGTACGCTCTGGAAGGAAGCGTATTTGTGGCAGGTGCAGCCATACAATGGCTGCGGGATGCCATGCGTATGGTGAGGTCCGCGTCCCAGACAGAAGAATATGCACAGGCAGTGGAAGATACGGGCGGTGTCTATGTGGTTCCGGCATTTGCAGGCCTAGGAGCTCCCTATTGGGACCAGTATGCCAGAGGTACCATAGTGGGAGTTACCAGAGGAACCAGCAAGGAGCAGTTTATCCGGGCCACGCTGGAATCCATGGCCTATCAGGTTTATGACCTTATTGAAGCCATGGAGCAGGATTCCCAGATTCATTTAAAAGAACTGAGGGTAGATGGCGGAGCCTGTGCCAATAATTTTCTCATGCAGTTCCAGGCAGATGTACTGGACACCCGGATTGTCAGACCGGCCTGCATCGAAACAACTGCGCTTGGCGCTGCATATCTGGCAGGTCTGGCTGTGGGGTACTGGAAGGACAGGGAAGAGATCCGGCAGAACTGGGAGGCCTCCAGAACCTTCGACAGGCAGATGGAAGATGAATGCCGCAAAAAGAGAATCAGGGGCTGGAAGCGAGCCGTTAAATGTGCCCTGTACTGGTCTCAGGATGAGGATTAATAAGAATACAAATCACTTGACAATCAGAATGAAATTATGTTAGCATTAATACAACTAAATAAATAACCTTTGAGACGAAAGAGTAAGGATTATGATACGGAGCTATCCGTTTATTTTCCTTACTCTTTTTTTCTATAGTCCCGGCGAACCGGGAATTATCACGGATTTGGAGGAGATTGATTATGAAGGAATTAAATTACGATGCGGCGATCATCGGCGGCGGAGTCACGGGCTGTGCCATTGCCAGGGAGCTGTCCCGCTATCAGCTGAAAATCTGCGTCATTGAGCGGGAGGAAGATGTCTGCTCCGGTACATCAAAATCCAACAGTGCCATCGTGCATGCAGGATATGATGCAGAGCCAGGCTCATTAAAGGCGAGATTTAATACAGAAGGAAACCGCATGATGGGAGAACTTTCAGAGACTCTTGATTTTTCCTTTGTCCGTAACGGTTCTCTGGTTCTCTGCTTTTCTGAAGATGACAGACCGGCTCTCAATGCGCTGTACGAAAAAGGCTTAAAAAACGGAGTTCCTGATTTATCCATACTGACCGGGGACCAAGTCCGCGCCATGGAGCCCAGTGTGTCAGAAACCGTAGTAGCGGCTTTATATGCTCCAACTGGTGGAATCGTATGTCCCTTTGGCTTAACCATAGCTCTGGCAGAGAATGCCTGTGACAATGGAACGGATTTTTTATTTGAGACAGAAATTGAGACAATTAACAAAACTGATTCCGGTTATGATTTAATATCCGGAGACAAAATCATTCACGCTTCCTATGTGGTCAATGCAGCAGGCGTTTACTCGGATCAGATACACAACATGGTCAGTGAGACAAAGCTTCACATAATACCCAGAAAGGGAGATTACTGCCTGCTGGATAAAGAAGCAGGGAATCTGGTGAGCCATACCATATTCCAGCTTCCCGGAAAGATGGGAAAAGGTGTCTTGGTAACGCCTACGGTTCACGGCAATCTTCTGACAGGACCGACTGCAGTGAATGTAACCGACAAGGAAGAGACATCTACAACTGCGCAGGAACTTTCCGATATTATGGAAAAAGCGGCCTGGGGCGTGAATAACATTCCGTTCCGTCAGGTTATCACCTCTTTTTCAGGTCTTCGTGCCCATGAGGAAGGAGACGACTTTGTTGTTGGAGAGGTGCCCGATGCAGACGGTTTCTTTGATGCGGCAGGGATGGAGTCTCCGGGACTTTCAAGCGCTCCCGCAGTAGGTGTTTATTTAGCAGAACAGATAGCCGGGAAAGCCAATGCACAGAAGAAGGAAAACTTCATTGAAACAAGAAAAGGCATTATCAATCCCCAGAAGCTTTCCCTGGAAGAGCGTGGAGAACTGATTAAAAAGGATCCGAGATACGGAAATATCATCTGTCGTTGTGAGGGCGTCAGCGAAGGAGAGATTGCAGATGCGGTGAACAGAACCTTAGGGGCAGTTTCCGTGGATGGAATTAAACGCAGGGTTCGTGCAGGAATGGGACGGTGCCAGTCAGGGTTCTGTATCCCGAAGACAATGGAAATTCTTGCAAGGGAAACAGGAAAAAACATGGAAGATATCTGCAAAAACAGACCTGGTTCCAATTTACTGACTGGGAAAAGACAAGGAGGAAAGTGACATGACAGAGCATGATATCGTTATTATCGGAGGAGGTCCTGCAGGTCTGGCTGCGGCTGCGGCTGCAAGGAAAGCGGGCACTGAGGATATACTGATTCTGGAACGGGAAGGTCACCTGGGTGGTATTTTAAATCAGTGCATTCATAACGGATTTGGACTTCATACATTTAAAGAAGAACTGACAGGACCGGAATATGCGTCCCGCTACATTGACATGGTTGAAAAGGAACAAATTCCGTATAAACTAAACACCATGGTTCTTTCTATCAGCAGTGACAGGGTACTGACGGTTATTAACCGGGAAGAGGGTTTAATCCAGATAAAAGCAGGTGCTGTGATCCTGGCCATGGGCTGCAGGGAACGCCCGAGGGGAGCCCTTAATATACCGGGATATCGTCCGGCAGGTATCTATTCCGCAGGAACTGCCCAGCGCCTCATGAACTTAGACGGTTATGAAGTGGGAAAAGAAGTGGTGATACTGGGGTCAGGAGACATCGGCCTTATTATGGCAAGACGTATGACTCTGGAAGGTGCCAAGGTAAAGGTGGTTGCAGAGCTTATGCCTTATTCCGGCGGGTTAAAGAGAAACATCGTGCAGTGCCTCGATGACTATGGAATTCCGTTGAAATTAAGCCATACGGTGATAGAGATTCATGGAAAAGAGCGGGTAACCGGAGTTACGCTTGCTGCAGTGGATGAAAAGCGCAGGCCCATACCCGGAACCGAGGAATATTATTCCTGCGACACACTTCTTTTGTCTGTAGGGCTGATTCCGGAAAATGAGCTGTCAAAAAGCGCCGGAGTCGATCTTGACCAGATTACTGGCGGTCCAGTGGTCAATGACCGTCTGGAGACCAGCATAAGCGGAGTGTTTGCCTGCGGTAATGTACTCCATGTTCATGATCTGGTGGATTATGTTTCCGAAGAGGCTGCTCTTGCAGGAAGAAGTGCGGCAGCCTTTGCAGGTTCCCGAAAACAGGAAACCGCTTCTTCCGATATCAGGATCCGTGCTGTAAACGGTGTCCGCTATACAGTTCCCCAGTATGTGAACAGGGACTCCGATGCAGATCAGTGGAAGATCCGTTTCCGTGTTTCAGACGTGTACCGGGACCGCTATATCAGCATTTATTATGGCGATGAACGGGTTTATCACAAAAAGAAAAAGGTCCTTGCACCAGGAGAGATGGAGCAGGTAGCAATAAAGAAAGAAAGTCTGGAGAAATATCCGGATTTGGCAGAAATCGTAATCTGCACAGAGGAGGATTAAAATGGAAGAACGTGAACTGATCTGTATCTGCTGTCCCCTGGGCTGCCCTTTGACCGTACGTATCGAAAACGGTGCAGTGACTGTGACTGGAAATTCCTGTGCAAGAGGTGCAGAGTACGGGGAGAAAGAAGTCTTAAGCCCGACCAGGGTGGTAACATCTACTGTAAGAGTGGTTGACGGAGAATTTGCCATGGTACCTGTAAAAACAAAAACAGATATTCCAAAAGGCAAAATATTTGATTGTATGAAAGAAATTCAAAATGCCTCCGTTCAAGCCCCGGTTGCCATCGGAGATATAATCATTGAAAACTGTGCTGGTACCGGAGTATCTATCGTAGCCGCAAGAAATGTAAAAAGATCATAATTGATCAGTAAAATCCGCAGCAAATGCCGCCCGATTTCCCTTTGGGTCAAAAGCGCCTTTGCTGCGGGTTTATTTTAATCAGTCATCTGCGGGAAAAGAATGGAAAGAGACTTTACTTTCGAAAGAAAATAAAGAAAGACAAAAAAATTTCTTGACGGTGGTGGTCAGGATTGATAAAGTAGAACAAGATCCATAGTTTTTTGGGTGCGGAGGGATAAAAATGAAAGCAATTGAGCTGCTGGAGGCATCTCCGGTGATTGCGGCGGTAAAGGATGAAGGCGGGCTGAAGCGGTGCTTTGAGTCAGAGTGCCAGGTCGTGTTTGTTCTATACGGAAGTATTTTAAACATCGGAAACATCGTACGGCAGATAAAAGAGCATGGAAAGTACGCCATGGTACATGCAGATCTGACCCATGGTCTCAGTTCAAAAGAGATCGTGGTAGATTTCATTAAGGAAAATACCTGTGCTGACGGAATCATCAGTACGAAGCCGCTGCTTGTAAAGCGTGCGGTGGAATTGGGATTATTCGGGATTCAGAGAACTTTTATCATCGATTCGCTTGCCATGAGTACGACAAAAAAGCAGATTGACACCTTCCATCCGGATATGGTTGAAATCATGCCTGGAGTCATGCCCAAAGCACTGGAAGAGATCCGCAGATATACCAACATTCCTATCATCGCCGGCGGGCTGATATCGGACAAGAAGGATATCATGGCTGCTTTTCACGCAGGAGCAGATGCGATCTCTACCACCAGGGAAGAGTTATGGTTCATGTAAAAGGAGGATTTTATGAAATTAGTTACTTACGAGGTTGACCGTAGAAGAGATATCGGAGTCGTGAGCAGGGATGGGATGTGGGTTTTCCCTCTGAAGGCCTTCGGTATGGAATACAGAGAGATGCTGGAAGTTGTAAAGGGACTGAGCCAGTCAGAACGGGACTTGCTTGAACATGCATCTGGGCTGGATCCTTACAGCAGCAACATCGTAGGAGCGGCTATGATGAAAGAAGTCACCCTTCTGGCCCCAATTCTGACACCAGATCAGGATATTATCTGTCTGGGTCTTAATTACATGGAACATGCCGAGGAGTCAGCGCGCTATAAAAAAGAGGCGTTTGACAGAGAAAGAAATTATGCAGTCTACTTCTCCAAGAGAGTGAATGAAGCAGTGGCCCCTTATGGTGATATATTAAGTCACTGTGATATGGTGGACAGCCTGGATTATGAAGCAGAGTTAGCTGTCATTATGGGAAAAGACGCAAAAGATGTGCCTGCAGAGAAGGCAGCAGATTATATATTTGGTTATACCATCATCAACGACGTGAGCGCACGTAATATACAGACAGCTCACAAGCAGTGGTATTTCGGAAAAAGCCTGGACGGATTCACTCCCATGGGCCCTTGTATTCTCACATCCAATTCCATTTCCTATCCGCCTGAGCTATCCATTCAGTCAAAGGTAAACGGAGAACTGAGGCAGGACAGCAATACACGTCTGATGATATTTCAAATCGATCACATCATCAGTGAACTGTCAAGAGGAATGACGCTGAAGGCCGGAACAATTATATCCACCGGAACACCAAAAGGGGTGGGAATGGGCTTTAATCCCCCTGCATTTCTGTCAGTTGGTGACGAAGTGGAATGCATAATAGAAGAAATTGGTTCCATTAAAAACCGCGTCATATAATAGAATAAATTAGAATTATTTGAAGTGTACAGTTGCATATCTGCCGTTGTACACTTTTTCTCTACCCGGTAAAATCAAACCTGCTGTACAAAGCGGATAAAAGTGATAAAATATATAAAAACGGAGGGATAAACAATGGATCAGTTATCATTGGAAATACTGGATTATATTGAGGAGCACAGCAGCGAGACTTATGAGCTTTTGCTGACACTCGGAAAGATACCTGCACCTTCCAATCAGGAAGAAAAAAGAGCTGAGTACTGCCGGGACTGGCTGTTAAGCCAGGGGGCGGAAAATGTCTATATTGATTCGGCTCTTAATGTGGTCTATCCCATAGGATGTACCAAAGACAACCCTGTTGTTGTATTTATGACCCACACAGATGTGGTCTTTCCCGATACAGCGCCTCTGCCTGTTGTGGTTGAAGGCGGAAGAATAAAAGCTCCCGGAATCGGAGATGATACGGCCAATCTATGTGCACTTCTTATGTGTGCCAAATACATAGCCGGTAAAAAAATCACTCCCCCGGACTGCGGACTGCTTCTCATTGCCAACGCAGGAGAGGAAGGTCTTGGAAATCTAAAAGGTTCCAGGCAGATTGTCAAGGAGTATGGAGACCGGATCAGAGAATTCTATTCCATAGACGGCTATATGGACCGTATCACAACGGATGCCGTAGGCTCCAGAAGATATGAGGTGGAGGTATTGACAGAAGGCGGACATTCTTTTACGAAATTCGGGAACCGCAATGCAATTGCCTGTCTGGCTTCCATGATTGACACCCTCTATACATTAAGGGTCCCGGAAACAAAGACGAAAACCACCTATAATGTGGGAACCATTTCTGGGGGGACCTCAGTTAACACCATTGCCCAGCAGGCAAAGATGCTTTATGAATTCCGGTCAGACAGCATGGAAGATCTGGAGTTTATGGAGCAGCATTTTATGGCTGTTGCAGAAAGCTGCCGGACGAATCAGGTAGAAGTAAACACAGTTCTCGTGGGTGAGCGCCCCTGCAGCAGTGGAGTCGATCCCATAAAGCAGGAGCATATGATCAATAAGGTTTTAGAAGTGGTAAAAAAGCATACAGGAACTAAGCCTCAGAAGGGATGCGGTTCTACAGACTGCAATATTCCCCTCTCACAGGGAATTCCCAGTATCTGTTTTGGGGCTGTCAGAGGAGGCGGAGCCCATACGCGTCAGGAATGGGTTGATATTGCCAGTTTAAAAGAAGGGTACCGCGTTGTATTTGAACTGATATTATCCTGTTTTTAATAAAATGAAAGAGATGAGGTACAAAGAAGATGATTACTGTCAGTGCATGCCTGATTGTAAAAAATGAAGAAAACGTATTGGCCCGCTGTCTTTTAAGCCTGAAAGATCTGGTTGATGAGATAGTTCTTGTAGATACCGGATCAACAGACAGAACAAAAGAGATCGGAAAACAGTTTGGGTGCAGAATCTTTGATTTTACCTGGGTGGATGATTTTGCTGCAGCAAGAAATTTTTCTTTTGAAAAAGCAGAGATGGATTATATCTATGTGGCGGATGCCGATGAGGTCATTGATGAGGAAAACAGAAAGCGGTTTATGGATTTAAAGCAATGTATCCTGCCCGAGATAGAAATCGTGCAAATGAAATACACCAATCAGCTGCAGTTTAATACAACGTATAACTTTGATTGCGAGTACCGCCCCAAATTATTTAAAAGAAACCGCAGATTTGAGTGGCAGGATCCGGTTCATGAGACAGTCCGGTTAGATCCGGTCATATTTGACAGCGAAATCGAAATTATACATATGCCGGAGGGTAATCATTCAAAGCGTGATTTTGGTATTTTCAGAAAGCTTATAACAAAAGGAATTCCTCTCTCTAAGAAGCTTCGTTCCATGTATGCCAGAGAATTGTTTATTTCCGGAGAGGATCAGGATTTTCTGGAAGCGGAAGATTATTTTACCAGCCTGTTGTCAGAAGACAGGGCAGAAGAAGAGTTAAAAATCATACAGTGTGTTTTGACAAGATGCGGAAGGATTAAGCAGGATGGAGCCCAGATCTTAAAAAATGCACTGAAAAATGTTGCCTGCGGGAAAGCAAGCGCGGAGGTCTGTTACGATGTCGGAGAGTATTTTATGGAAATGGGAGATTTGCAGGAAGCAGTGATCTGGTTTTATAACGCAGCTTATGAAACGGAATGTGAACTGAATATCAGGTATTCAAAGGAACTTCCTCTTCTTAAGCTCGCCAGATGTTACGAACTGTCAGGAGATATCACACAGTCAAAGCTGTATCAGGAACTTGCCCAGAATGCAGTGGAGAAGGAAGCGTTAAGAGATTAGGGGATATAAAACGTGGCAGAAGTCAAAAGAGTCTGGTCTCTTATGACTTCTGCCAAATTTCTGCCTGTAACGGAGAGTTTACGGCAGTGCTTTAGTAATTTTCAGCTTTTCTTTCAAAATAGGCTTTCGGATGAGCGCATACCGGACAAATCTCAGGTGCATCCGCACCCTCATGGATATAACCGCAGTTACGGCACTTCCAGCCAAGGGGAGCATCGCCCTTAAAGGTTTTATCATTCTTTAAGCTGTCCAACAGCTTTAAATATCTCTTTTCATGAGCGGCTTCTACCTTGCCGACAAATTCAAACTTCAGTGCAAGCTCTGTGAACCCTTCTGATCTGGCCTCTTCAGCCATTCTCTTATACATATCAGTCCATTCGTAGTTTTCACCTTCTGCAGCATCCACAAGGTTCTCTTGTGGAGTGCCGATGCCGTGCAGTTCTTTGAACCACATCTTGGCATGCTCCTTCTCCTGGTCTGCAGTTTCCAGATATAACGCAGCCATCTGCTCATATCCGGCTTTTTTTGCAGCAGATGCATAAAAAGTATATTTATTTCTTGCCATGGACTCACCGGCAAATGCATCCTTTAAATTCTGTTCTGTTTTTGTACCCGCATATTTAGACATCGCAAAAACCCTCCTGTTTGAAAATGGATTTAGCCGAAGTATCTTTCCAGTAAGCCTTTGAACGCTTTTCCGTGGCGTGCTTCATCCTTAGCCATCTCATGTACGGTATCATGAATTGCATCTAAGTTCAATGCTTTGGCACGCTTAGCAAGATCAAATTTGCCTGCTGTTGCGCCGTTTTCAGCTGCTACTCTTAATTCCAGATTCTTCTTTGTGCTGGAGGATACACATTCACCTAATAATTCAGCAAACTTGGAAGCATGCTCAGCCTCTTCGTGAGCAGCCTTTTCGTAATATAAGCCGATTTCAGGATAGCCTTCTCTGTGAGCAGCTCTGGACATGGCAAGGTACATGCCAACCTCGGTACATTCACCTTCAAAGTTCGCTCTTAAATCCTTCATGATATCTTCAGGAGAACCCTGAGCTACACCAATCTCATGCTCGCAGGCCCAGGACATATCTTCGTCCTGTAATTTAAATTTCTCAGAACCAGCTTTACATACTGGACAGAATTCAGGAGCTGTCTCTCCTTCGTGAACATAACCGCATACTGTACAAACCCATTTTTTCATGATCT
The DNA here is from genome assembly GCF_003432035.1 of Lacrimispora amygdalina. GTDB lineage: Bacteria > Bacillota > Clostridia > Lachnospirales > Lachnospiraceae > Lacrimispora > Lacrimispora amygdalina. Next base: position 578 of record NZ_QOHO01000014.1, on the reverse strand, counting down.
CATGTCTCCTTTTATTTTAATTTTTTATTTGTAATGTTTTGGCAATCAATAACAATAATGATTACTGATATTAATTTACCACATGTTTTATCCCGTGTCAAGAGAAATTATCAATTATTTTCCAAACAATCATTACAAGTGCCGTAAAAATAAATCTTGTGACTGTCGACCTGACCCTCCGCATGTTTTTGAGCCAGATGATTAATGCTGTCCATTGGTTCCATAGGCAGATCATACACCTGCCCGCATTTCCTGCACACAAAATGATAATGCGGTGATGTATCTGCATCAAAGTGATCGGCGCCGTCTCCACAGGTCAGCTTCTGAATTTCCCCCAGTTCCACCAGAAGATTTAAATTCCGGTAGACGGTACCAAGGCTGATATTGGGGAATTCTTCGCGTATCGATGTGTATAAGGCGTCGGCAGTGGGGTGATCGTGTCTCGCCATTAAACAGGTCTTAATAGATTCCCGCTGACGGCTGTACTTTAATGTTTTCATGGCCGCTCCTTTTCTGTAAACGATAATTATAGTAGTAATTGTTACTATTTAATAATATAGCCCGAATTATTCATGATA
>NZ_QOHO01000139.1 GCF_003432035.1 Lacrimispora amygdalina | reverse complement strand
TTTAAAGATAATGGCTATATGGAAAGTAAATACAAATCTTTAACTTCTAACCTTAATTCGAAAATGACTGATTTGAAAAATGGTATTATTTTAGAAACAATAAGCAAGAATCAAGTTTATAATACTACTTCATTTTCAAGCAAAAATCAGCGGGAAGAAGATGATTTTCTGGTATTAGAAGCAGAAGATAAAACACCAATGATACTTACAAATCAGTTTATTATCCAATTCAAACCAGATGTAACAAGAGAAGAAATTAATAAGATTAATGATTCTAATAATGTTAAAATTATCGAAAATATTAATTGGGAGGAGAATTCTTATCTTGTGGAAACCACAGAAGGTAAAGCAGTAAGTGCATTGGAGATGGCAAATACTTATCATGAAAATGATAAGGTAATATATGCACAACCTAATTTTGTTCGACTGCTGAAGCCTATGGCAGCAATAAGTAATGATACATATGTAAATAAGCAGTGGGCTCTTAACAATACTGGACAAACTGGAGGAATTGCAGGTGAAGACATCGCTATTTCAGAAGCATGGAAAATAACGAAAGGAAGTAAAGATATTATTATTGCTATCATTGATGAAGGTGTGGATTACAAACATGAAGACTTAAATGTATCAGATAAACTGGTAACCGGGTATGATGCATGTTACAAGCGTAATGATCCAACTCCTAAAAGTGCTGATGCGCATGGAACTGCCTGTGCAGGCATAGCGGCCGCAAAAAGTAATAATAATAAAGGAATAGCCGGCGTGGCTCCGGAATGTAAAATAATGGGAATAAGAATTGCGTATGGAGTTATGGATGGATCCGAAAGAATATGGGTTACTGATGATGCAAAGGTTGCAGATGGAATTGTTAAATCTGTGGACAGAGGGGCGGATGTCCTTAGTAACAGCTGGGGAGGCGGAGAAGACAGCCAGACAATTACAAATGCAATAAATTATGCCAAACGAAATGGCCGAAACGGAAAAGGCTGCGTTGTTTGTTTTGCAGCCGGCAATGATAATGGCAGTGTTTCTTTTCCTGGTAGACTAGATAATGTTATAACTGTTGCAGCATGTAATGAGTATGGTGAAAGAAAAAGTAAGACAAGTAGAGACGGCGAATATTGGTGGGGTAGTAATTATGGTCCGGAAGTTGATGTAGCAGCCCCGGGTGTTCATATTTTCACAACTGATATAATGAAAAAGGACGGCTATAGTTCTAATAATTACGTAGAAGATTTTAACGGTACGTCTGCAGCGACCCCGCATGTTGCAGGAGTTGCAGCACTTGTGCTTTCCGTTGCTCCAGAACTAAAAGCAAGTGAAGTCGAAGATATAATCCGTAATACTGCAGATGACATTGGCGCTAAAGGTTTTGATAATTATACCGGTCATGGGAGAATCAATGCATTTAAAGCTGTTTCAAAAGCATATGAAATGCATATGCATGATTAGGCAGGAGCTGATGACGGTCTATCATCTTGACAGGGCCGTAGGAGTACTGCAGATGTACCGTATGGGCATCAATGCCAATACGTAACATAGACCGGAAGAATACATGCCCTGCGATCTATAGATTCAGAAACTATGTCGAAATAGTCAACCTTTCATAATAATGGAAGGTTGGCTCTTCCGACATACAATCCATCTCTTCTACCGTATGTATCTCATGGGGGATTTCAGTAGAGGGAAATGTGTTTAACTCCTAATTACAAGATCCTAATTACAAGATTAAAATTATATGCAAAGTACAATTTCGGAAGCTAACGTGTACAATTTTGGCACTTGGGTTGAAATTAATGTCGAAATGGTAAATATTAGTAGATGATCAGATATAATTCCTATGCGGATTTTGTTGGCGAAATAAGTATTATTGTAAGTACATATTGCGAAGAGTATATATTTACTGGTTCGTATAATATTCTTGGGAATTTAACCGGAAAGTATACTGCCAGTAAAAGACCAATTCAACAATCACCATTTTTAACCTATGTCTCTAATGATAATAATACAGTTATAAATTATAAAATATATGAAGATGGAATTATTAAATCAGGTGAAACTACTTTTAAAAAGCAATAACGTGAATATAAAGATAACAAGGAGATATGTTAATGATCATAATGTTGATTTTTTATATGTGTATAATATGCTATGTTTTATATCTTTCTATAAAAGCTGCTATAATGAGTATAAAAATTCGCAATTATAAGGGACGTACCATAGGTAAAATTATAAATGTTAGTGAACATGTAACCATATTATAAATTAAACAAAAAGACACTTTATTATCCCACATACCACTATATTGTTAACGGAATTACATATGAAGAAGATTTTCCGTTTTGTAAAAGGTGCCCAGATTTTATACAAATAGGTCAAGAGAAAATGATCCGTTTTGATGAAAAAAAGCCAAAAAGTTTTGTCCCTGAAGGTGAAGAATATGTTTGGTTTAAACGGGCATTTATTGGATTTTCATGTATTTTATTCTGGCTCTTAATAGCGATTTATGCTTACTATAGAGATTATAAATAACTTAATATATTGATGAATATTATCAAAGAGTCCGGAGCCGATGCTGGTCTCTATTTCATAAGGAAAATCTAGTATGTTTATAATATATTTTTTACTTTTGTGTTCTTTTTTATTATTTTTAATATCATTTATTACTAATATAAAATCTTATAAATATGTTGGATGATCAGAAGGAAAGATAG
>NZ_QOHO01000138.1 GCF_003432035.1 Lacrimispora amygdalina | reverse complement strand
TACACTAATATACTAACATCAAGATGATACAAGACGAATTTGAAAACTTCGTCTTGCTTAACAGAGAATCGCTGAATGAATATGGTGACCAAATTCGTAACATTGAATCGTTATTTACAGCATACATTACTGACCCAATAATCCGAAAAGCGGTGCGTGATAAGCAACTACAAGTTATTATCAACTCCCCTCTTGCAACAGATTTAAGAGCCACAAGAAATGTGAGAATAAAGGGTGAGCGTGTTTTGGATTATTTTAGTGACTATGTTGCGATAAACGACATCAACTGCGAAAGATATGCCATGTAGGAGGTAAAGACGAATGTTAGATGTGGAAACAAAAAAAATAATTGATAACGCCAGAGACATTCTGGTTGGTAAGCTGCCTGCTCCAAACACGCAGGTTGAACAGATAACATTGGCTATGCTCTATAAATTTATGGATGACATTGACCAAGAATCTATTGAAATGGGTGGCGTGGCAAATTACTTTTCTGGAACTTATGAGCAATATAGCTGGCGAGAGATTATGAAAAAATCTGTTAGCGCACAGCAGAGAATGAATCTTTACATCGAAGCACTTGAAAAGTTTTACATTCACCCTTCGCTGCCAAAAACATTCAAGGAAATTTTCAAAAACGCAACTGTTCCATATCGTGACCCGGAAGTGCTCTCCTTGTTCTTGAAAGAGATTGACCATCTTAACTATGGGGACAGCGAGATTCTTGGTGATGGATATGAACATTTATTAAGTATTCTTGGTTCACAGGGAGAACTCGGACAGTTCCGTACTCCAAGAAATATTATAGATTTTATCGTATCCGTTGTTAAGCCGAGTAAGACAGACACTATATTAGACCCTGCGTGTGGCACGGGTGGCTTCCTCATATCGGCTTACAAATATATTCTTGGCTCTAATGAGAACATGGGATATGACGAAAAGAATGCTGTTCTGAGTAATTTGGTTGGTTATGACATTGAACCTTCAATGGTCAGAATCTCCGACATGAATATGTATTTACATGGTTGTACTTCGCCTAACATCATCGAGTATGATACGCTGACTTTTGATGAAAGATGGGAAGAAAAGTACGATGTGATTTTAGCAAATCCGCCGTTCTTTACACCTAAAGGTGGAATCACTCCGCACAACAAGTTTTCAATAAATTCCAAAAAAGCAGAGGTTCTATTTTCTGAATACATTATGAGCCATATAGCTCGAAGCGGAAAAGGTGCATTCATCGTTCCAGAGGGAATTATTGCAAATAATCAAAGTGCTTATGTTCAGTTGAGAAAAATGATGGTTGAAAACGGACTGTACGCAGTCATCGGATTGCATCCGTATGTTTTCAAACCTTATTCTGGAGTCAGTACGCTGATCCTTTTCTTTGACAAACGATATAGAAATCGTGGTGAAGTTTACCTTCGCATGATTGAGGAAGATGGATTTGAAAAAGGAGAAGGACGTCTGCCTACACCAGACAAGAACGATTTGCCAGAGTGCAAAATCGAACTTGAACAGTTCCAAAAGTATTTGAGTGGAGCTATTACCAAGGAAGAACTTTCTGTGAGTGGAACAATAGTGAACAGCGATATTTACGATGAAAACTATGATTTCCATCCATACAGTTATTATGTTCCTGACCCTGCTCCGGCAAAGGAGATTGGAAAGATTTTCAATATACAAAAAGGAACTGTTCAAAGTTCAAAGCGTGAAGAAGGTGAATATACTTTCATTACAGCTTCTGATACTTGGTTGACACATAATGAATACACACATGACTGTGAAGCACTTATTTTTGTATTCGGTGCCGGAGGTTCCCTTGGAAAAGTTCACTATATTAACGGAAAGTTTGTTACCAGCGACCTCTGTTTTGTGCTTACACCTAAAGACCCAAAGAGAACTAATTTGAAATACTATTATGCTTATTTCACAGCTAACAGAAAGGATATTGTCAAGCGACTTGCCAGAGGAACGAACAAGAAGGCTATCAACGATACAAGGTTGAAATCTTATTCAATTTCTTATCCGGATAAGGCAGAACAAGACAGAGTCGGCAATGAGGTTCAGAAGATGTTTGATAGGATTGAAGAACTCAAAAAACAAATTGAACACGAGTATCAGAAACTCGAAACACTAATCTAAGAATAATGACTAAGCCAAAGGCGATCAACCGTAAAAAGTTGGTCGCTTTTGTTTTACCTATTATTGCGAAAGGAGCCTAACCGATGCCCAATGAGAAATTGGAAAAGCTGAAACACGAACAGTATGTTGCGGAGCGAAAGCTGACAGCAGCCAAGCACAAGGAAAAGCGACTGGAAAGCGAAATCAAGCGACTGACCCGAAGCGAGAGAACCCACCGCCTTTGCACTCGTGCCGGAATGTTGGAAACCTTTTTGAGAGAGCCGACCATTCTGACCGATGATGATGTAATGGAGCTTTTGACTTTCATCTTCCACAGCGAAGCGGTTCAAAAGAAGCTGAATATGCTGATTGAGAACCGAAAGGAAATGGAGCAACCGAACGGGAGTTAAAAACCCTGTTGGAAAACAGGGCGCAATTATACACCACCTAAAGATGGTGATTGCGTTCTGCCGAAAGCCCCTTGCAGGGAGCTTGATGATTTCCGCAAAAGTCCTTTGCTCCAATCATCCAGAGGAAGCTACACTTCCCCTGCGCTGTCTTGCGACAGCTACCCCTTTGTGGACTTGCCGCCGATGAACGATTGCAAGCAATCATTCACCACCGACAAGTTTATATTTTCACCCCGACCGTGCTGAAAAGTATCGGTTATTTTTTATTGCACCGAGAAAGGAGGTTCAAACAAAATGCCAGTACCCCATCTGAACATACGAATTGTTCAGAGAAGCAAGGGCAATTCCGCAGTTGCCGGAGCAGCTTACCAAGCCGGAGAGAAACTGTTTTCCGAGTACGACCAGAAGCACAAAGACCACCGCAGAAAACAGCATGAGGTTGTTTATACGGAAATCATGCTGCCGACCAATGCCCCACCCGAATACGCAGACCGAGCAACGCTCTGGAACTCTGCCGAGGAAGTGGAGAAGCAATGGAACTCACAGCTTGCAAGGCGTTTCGTTGTTGCCCTGCCGAGAGAAGTGCCGCTTGAAATGTGTCCGCAGATGATGCAGGAATACTGCCAAGAGCATTTCGTGTCAAAGGGAATGTGTTGTGATTTTGCAATCCATGACCCCGATCCACCGGGACACAATCCCCATTGCCACATCATGCTGACGATGCGAGCCATTGACGAAAACGGAAAGTGGATGCCCAAGAGCCGAAAGGTTTATGACCTTGACGAGAACGGTGAGCGTATCAAGCTCCCGTCCGGCAGATGGAAAAGCCACAAGGAAGATACCGTTGACTGGAACGAACAGTATCACGCCGAGGAATGGAGACACGGATGGGAAGTCATTCAGAATAAATATCTGGAGCTTGCCGGAAGTGCCGAGCGTGTGGATATGCGTTCCTATGAAAGACAGGGACTTGATATTATCCCGACTGTCCACATGGGAGCCGCCGTGTCTGCTCTGGAACGCAAGGGCATTGAAACAAACATCGGCAATCTCAACCGAGACATTAAAGCCACTAACCGCATGATGAACGCTATCCGCAGTACCATCAAAAGTCTGCGAGACTGGATTGCGGATATTGTGTCTGCCACAAAAGAAGCGTTTGCGGAAATGGAAGCCGAAAAGAAAAATGCTTCGCCCGACCTCTCCACTCTGCTCCGTGATTATATGAATCTGCGAAAGGCAGAGCGTAGCGACTGGTCGAGGTACGGACAGCAGAAAGGCACAGCCGATGATTTGAAAGCTGTCTCCAAAGCTCTGATCTATTTGAAAGAACATGAGCTTTTCACTCTGGAAGATTTGGACACCGCCCTGCAAGGCGTGAACGAGAAAGCCGGAGCAATCAGCAAGGAAATGAAAACTGCATCGAACCGAATGAAAGTCATTACCGCTATTCAGACTGCGGTTGCCGATTGCCAGACCCACAAGGCAGTCCATGACAAATATATCAAAATCGGTTGGAAAACAAGACAAGCCGCTTTTGCTGAAAAGCATAAAGACGAGCTGACTTCCTACAACAAGGCGTACCGCACTCTGAAAAAGCATGGCGTTGATTTGAATGTCAATCTGGATGCCCTGCAAACAGAGTATGACGGTCTGAAAGCAACCCACGCCGAGCTTGCCGGACAGCTTGCTACAGTCAAAGAGGAATTGCAGCCGATGAAAGATATTCGCTACTGGGTCGGCAAAGTCCTCACGCCGGAACAGGCGGTTGAGAAGAAGCCCGAACCGAAGCACTCCGTTACCGAGCGATTGAAGTTTGAGCAGGAACAGAAGAAACAACAGCCGGAGCAGAAAACTCCGCAGCACAAAAAACAGAATATGGAACTCTAACAGGCACTTGCCGTTTTCTCTTGTGAAAATGTCGAGTGCCTTTTTTGTTTCCCGAAAGGATGATGCAATGAATGTATTTGAAGCAGTAAAAGGCAATGTTACCACCCGACAGGCGGCAGAGATGTACGGCATCCGTGTTAACCGTCATGGCATGGCAGTCTGCCCATTCCACAATGACAAAAATCCGAGCATGAAAGTGGATATGCGTTTCCATTGTTTCGCTTGCCAAGCGGACGGGGATGCAGTTGATTTTGTTTCCCGACTGTTCGGACTGCCAAGCAAAGAAGCCGCTATGAAGTTAGCTGATGATTTTGGTATCTGCTATGACAGTAGGCAGAAGCCATCCGTCAGACCCAAGATAAGAGAACCTACCCCAGAGCAGAGATACCAACAGGAAGAAAACCGATGCTACAAGGTGCTGACCGATTACTTCCACTCTCTCCGAGCGTGGAAACAGCAGTACGCACCGAAACAGCCGGAGGATGAATGGCATCCCCTGTTCGTGGAAGTCCTGCAAAGAGAAAGCTATATCGAATATCTGCTTGATATTCTCTTGTACGGCACTTCCGAAGAAAAGAAAGCTCTGGTTGCCGAGCAAAGAAAAGAGGTGATGAAACTTGAACAGCGATTTGCAGAACCCACAGCCGACCATGACCGTGGAAGAAGTCAGAGGAAGTCTGGACTTGACCGATAGCGGAGCTATCAAGAACAGCATAAGGAACTGTCTGACAGTATTTCAGAATGACCCATATCTGCAAGGTGCTGTCAGGTACAACATTCTCACGGAGCGTATCGACATTGTGAAGCCCCTTTGGTGGAGCAAGCAGACAGCGACACTCAACGATACGGATCTGAATTATCTGATGCTCTATCTGGAAGATAAATACGGACTGACGAGCGAGAAGAAAATCCAGAAAGCTATCTCCATTGTCGCTGACTGCGATAAGTACCACCCCATCCGTGACTATCTGAACAGTCTGGAATGGGACGGTACGGAACGCATCCGCTACGCTCTGACCCGTTTTCTCGGTGCGGAGGACAGCGAGTACACTTATCAATGCTTGCGACTTTTCATGTTGGGAGCTATCAGCAGAGTGTTCAAGCCCGGATGCAAATTAGAAGTCATGCTCTGCCTTGTTGGTGGGCAAGGTGCAGGAAAGTCCACTTTCTTCCGACTGCTTGCAGTCAAAGACGAATGGTTTTCCGATGACCTAAAGAAGATTGACGATGACAATGTTTACCGCAAGATGCAGGGGCATTGGATAATCGAAATGTCCGAAATGATTGCCACAGCCAACGCCAAGAGCATTGAGGATATTAAGTCCTTTATCAGCAGGGCGAAAGAAACCTATAAAGTGCCGTATGAAACCCATCCGGCAGACAGGCTTAGGCAATGCGTGTTCGGCGGTTCTTCCAATACGATGGACTTCCTGCCCCTTGACCGAAGCGGCAACCGTAGGTTCTTGCCCATCATGGTACACCCCGAAAGGGCTGCGGTTCACATTCTGGAAGATGAAGCTGCATCCAGAGCGTTTATTGACCTTATGTGGGCAGAAGCCATGTTCATCTATCACAATTTCCCTGTAAAGCTGACCTTATCAAAGGATATGGACAAGGAACTGAAAGAACTGCAAAAGCAGTTTATGCCGGAGGACACCAAGGCAGGACTGATACAGTCTTTCCTTGATAATTACAATGGCACACAGGTCTGCTCCAAGCTGATCTATGCAGAAGCTCTGAACCATCCCTTTGACGAGCCGAAGCAATGGGAAATCCGAGAAATCAACGAGATAATGAACAACAGCATTGAGGGATGGACACCGTTTTCCAATCCCCGTATCTTTGCCAAGTACGGTAGACAGCGAGGATGGGAACGCACCCCACCGTCCGGCAACGAGCTATCGGCAACAGGCTCAAATCTGCTTGACGGTTTTCGGGAACTGACCGAGGAAGAAGCCCGACAGATGGAACTTCCATTCTGAAAAACTGACCGTGTTGCCGAGCCAGTTGCTATCCCGTTGCCGACCCCGTTGCAGGGCTAATCCCTTAAAACCCCTTTATTTACAAGGAGTTTTCTTCTCCGGCAACGAAAGCAACGGAGAAATCAAAGAAAAAAGTAAAAATAGTATAAGAGCCAGATAGGACTATGTTTGAGGTTTTTTGAAGCCCGTTGCCGGACTTCGTTGCCGACCCTCACACCCTGTCTGGCTTTTTCCATTTCAAGGAGGTATTCAATGGCAAAAACAAAGAACACAGCAACCACAGCCACCGAGCAGACCGCACCCGTACTTGTCAGAAAGATTGGAAAGACCACCTACATGGTGGGCATCCATTTCAGCCAGACGAGCAAGGAAACGATGGACGATAAGGTGCTGCGCCTTATCAAGAACGACATTCGCAACGCCGCCATGTGCGGATAAAACCACCGTCAAGGCAGGATGTGAGTTGTTCATAAAATGTTTGCAAAATTTCTGCACATTCTGTCTTGACGAAACGCTTCCGAAAGG
>NZ_QOHO01000137.1 GCF_003432035.1 Lacrimispora amygdalina | reverse complement strand
AGGGGTTATGATATACCCTAATGGTATACCGCTTGTTGTATCAACTACGGCGTGCATCTTCCAGCCAAACCATTTTATCATATTACCGTTGGTATCTTGCTTGGCACCCCAGTGAGGAAACTCAGGATTGTTTTCCGGTATCCTCGATTTTGGTATAGCATGCTCAAAAGCATCAATTTTTGATGCATCAATAGAAACGTGAGTACCATCAATAAGTCCCAAGGTTTTAGCTCTACGTACCATTCGGTGAAAAGTCTTTTCAAGCACATTTGTTTTAGAAAGCTTTTCAATAAATCTTGAAAAAGTTGCTGCACTGGGTGTTTTACCAACAGCATCAAAACCACAGGTTACTCTTAAAACAGGGTCGGTTTTTAACCTTTTAACCAATGCCTTAACGGTAGGAAGTTGTTCAATCTGCATTGCAAGCAAGGCATTGAGCAAGCTGGAATATGAAAAACCTTTAGGACCTCGCTTGCTGGCATCAATTTTAAAAGCTTCAAGCATAATTGAATAATCAACAAATGTTAAAACAGCTTGTAATTTTGTTAATGGTTGAATTTCTAAAATTTGATCTAAAGTAAATAATGTTGTTTGCCGATACATAATTCGTAGTTTACTCCTTTCTGTGGATTATTTTGACGAATTATTTATCGGATTGGGGTAAACTATTTTTTATACCCTTTTCTAATCCTTTGATTTCAAGGGTTAGAAATTATGAAATTAACTCAAATTAAAAATACTTAGTAGAGGGAGAGAATAAATATGATATATGATTATAAGGTAAAAGATATAAATGGTAATGAAATATCCATGAGTGAGTATAAGGGAAAAGTATTATTAATTGTTAATACTGCTACCGGTTGTGGATTTACTCCACAATATGAAGGACTGCAAAAACTTTATGATAAATATAAAGATCAAGGTTTTGAAATTCTAGATTTCCCTTGCAATCAATTCTTTGAACAGGCACCAGGCAGTAATGAAGAGCTAGCAAAATTCTGCCAAGTGAACTTTGGAACAACCTTCAAGACCTTTGCGAAGGTTGATGTGAATGGGGAAAATGCTTCAGATTTATTTAAGTTTTTAAAGGCGCAGGCACCAAAAGCTGAGGAGGATGAAGCATCAGAAGCGTTTTATAAAAAGCTGGAAGGTTTAGGCTTTACTACAGAAGGTGATGATATTAAATGGAACTTTACTAAGTTTTTAGTAGATAGAAATGGTAAAGTGGTTGGCAGATATGCACCGACCTATGAACCGGAAAAGCTTGAAAGAATTATTGAGAATTTGCTTAATAAATAACAAATATAAAATACACATCAATGAAAGTTATTGATGTGTATTTTAATCTAATATATCAATAAAGTTTTAACCTTAGTCCATAAGAACGATAGGCTTGATTAAATCCTTTGGTTTATTAGCCATGATGTAGAATGCATCTTCTATATGTTCTAAGCCTTTAAATCTATGGGTAATAAGCTTAGAAGGATCTACACGTTCATATTTAATTAGAGAAAGTAATCTTTCCATTCTCTTTCTTCCACCAGGGCATAAACCACCTTTAATAGTTTTGTGAGCTAAGAATCCAGCAATTGCTGCGTTAGGTATGTTTATGCTTTCAATTTCTGTTAATATATTTAACATAGCAATTTGTCCACCACCAACCTTAGCTACATCAATAGCAGTATAAAGAGTCTCTAAATCCCCACCAGCCACGATAGATGCATCAACACCTTTGCCACCAGTTAAAGCTTTTATTTGATCGCCAACATTACCTTCCTTATAACTAATGATATCTGTAGCTCCATATTCTCTTGCTAATTTTACACAATCAGGTCTCGTACCAACGGCGATAATTCGGCCAGCACCTCGAAGCTTAGAAGCAGCTACTGCCATTAATCCAACTGGACCTATTCCAAAAACAACAACGGTGTCACCAAATTTAACTTCTGCCAGTTCTGGACCATAGAATCCTGTGGTCATCATATCAACTGCCATACATGCAGCTTCTAAAGATACACCTTCAGGTAATAGGGCCAAATTCATGTCTGCAGATCTAATTTTAATTTTTTCTGCAAAAGTTCCGTCTTCATAGGTGGAAAAGTTAATTGCGTTTTGTAATCCACCAGCATCTTGATGGGTACCATCTTGAATATCTGGATGCTTCCAAGTAGGAGTTGTACAAGGTATTACAACTATGTCACCGACCTTGAAATCCTTTACATTTGAGCCCACTTCAATTAGTTGTCCTACAGCTTCATGTCCAAGAATTCTGTTTTTTAAATGTGGTCCTTCCATTTCATAAGCTGAGTGTACGTCTGATGAACAAGGAGCAAGTGCTAAAGGACGTGCTATAGCATCATCGGGACCACAAACATATTCTGGTTTATCCATCCAACCAACTTTTCCTTTTTCTATTACTCCAAAACCTTTCATGTGTAAAACCTCCCTCTTTATTTAAATTATAATTTAATTATAATAGTTCACATGGATTTATGTCAATATAGTA
>NZ_QOHO01000136.1 GCF_003432035.1 Lacrimispora amygdalina | reverse complement strand
TATTTTCACCTTTCAGTTCTGAGGAATGAAATCCTAACCGATTAAATAAAATGACGAATACAGGAGTTTGTTGACGAAATCATACTGCCAATATGAAGTTATGGCAGGTTTTATCATCTTGAATGCCAGCTCCCGGTGATGAAAACCATGCAGATATCAATTCCTGAAATCGACGGGTATTATTTTAACTTCTGCGGAATTCCACAGAAGTCCGAAAAATCTTGCAGTTATGCGGCTTTCTCTTCTTAACAGGAGTGTTATTCATCGAAAGCCCCGGCTGGTGGGAGATAGCCTTATTGTGTATAACCCTGTCCTGAACCTGACGGTACCGAAACCGCAGCCACAGCCAACGGACTGTCGTTTTCATCAAAAATCACTTCCTCCTGTGTGGAAAGCTCTTTAAATTCGGCGGAATCAGGAGTGATTCGCCCTTAGAGGATTTTTTGACTTTGTAATATCATTGGTGGGTTATCATACAATCGCGGCCATTTTCGGTAATAATGGCGCTGAGTGTTGCCCCACCGATAAGAGGACTGACATTAAACGTAACTACAACCAGATAGGTGCAGCAGTCATTCATACAGGAATCACAATCACATTCATTAAAATGAAAGGAATCAGATACCGTTGTAGCAACTGACCTGGAATATTCATAAATTCCGCCAACCGGAATAGGAGCCATCTGGCCTGAACACTGTTTGAATATTTGAAATCGATAGCTGCCTATTACGCCTGTAGTAATATTTGCAGTAAATGAAAGCAGGATACAGGGATGCTCAAATCCAGAAGTATTAATCTGTAATTCAGCAATCGTATGTGTTATATCTACTCCAGTTAAATTTGGAAAGGCAACAAATCCTGGACTACCGCATCTTAATACAGTTGCGTTTAATTTCTCTTGTTTATTCACACAACAACAGTCATCGTAGTAGTATTCACAATCACAATCATGATTCATACAAAAACCTCCATTGTTTATGGACTATTTCAATATATTTGATAACGATTTTATATTTTTTACCCGCATCTTATACATTATTATAATACGATAATTTTAGAATTGTGAGCAGCACGGGATAATTAGCCTTAAATGGCATACTCATGATATATCAGGGCTAAGTCCCGCTGATCCACGTTACAGCCTTAACAAAAATTTTTATTTCATTTGAGAATATCAGTTTTTGTCGGTGACAGCTCGTGCAAATTTTGCACATACTGAGATTTCGTATGACTCTTGGTTTTCAAAAACATTTTTTAAAGTCAGCAGCAGTAGTGGCGCAAAGGCTATACATTTTTTTGCGCGTGATTTCGCATCCACACTCAGTTTGAACTTGTAAGAAATCTTTACAAGTTGAGGTTTTTAATAATTCGTATATAGATTTAGCAGTTCATAGAAATGCAAGAATTAAATCTCTTGGAAAATGAAACTTTACTTGGAAACAGCAGAAGTAAAAAAGTATCTTGATATTCCCCTATAAGGAAATAACACATCCAAATATCAAAGGTTGTCAAAAGTTGACCTTCGTTCCACTATCAATAACATACAGGAAAGCAGTATAATAATATAGTTTAGTTGAAAGAAAACCGGCAGGATGAGAAACATCCAGGCCGGTTTTCATGTTATGATGGCAAGTTAAACGGAAAAGAAAATGACAGCGCAGCCAACGGAGTTTATACAACTATATAGCAATAGCGGAAACTATGAACCTGAACAAAAGTAAAGGAGTGAGCATATGAACAACATACATAACAGAAATCAAATACTATTTACTGATAATATTGCTAATTTCAGAGACTTGGGCGGCTGCCCGGTACAAGGTGGGAAACAGGTTAAACCGGGTCATTTTTATAGGAGCAGTGTACTTTCCAAGCTACAGCAAGAAGAACTTGATCTGCTGTCAGACCTGAACATTCAGATGATCGTGGATTTCAGGTCCCCGTCTGAAGTGAGAAGCGAGCCTGATGTGGTGCCTCCCAGATGCCAGTATTACAATTTTTCTGCCATCGATTTTGGGACTGAGAGCGACAGCGCTGAAGTCAATTCAGATATGAAATCAATAATGATGGCAGTTATAGAAAAGAAAATCCAGCTCGACAACACGGAATCTTTAACCGCTCAGTATGAGGCTATGGCAGCGGACAGTTCTGCATTCAGGCAGATGTTTCAGCTAATCAAAGCAAACCCCAAAGCTCCATTACTGTTCCATTGCGCGGCAGGAAAAGACCGCACCGGCGTGGCTGCGGCGCTCATCCTGCTTTGCCTGGGTTCTACGGAGGAAACGATAATCGAGGATTATTTGCTCTCGAATATGTATAGAGCGGCAGAGAATGAAAGAATTATAAAGGAGCTATCTGAGGCAACGCAGGATAAAGCCCTCCTGAATGCTTTTCTGGTGCTGCTTGGCGTTGACGCAGCCTACCTACACGCATTTTTTTCCAAGGTGCAGGAACTTTACGGCAATTGGGACAGTTATTTTGAGCAGGCGATTTCCCTTTCGCCTGTCGAACGTGCGCAAATGAAAGAAAGATATTTGATTTAAAGGAGCGGGCAATGTATGGTAATTTTTGGCCTGAACAGAGTGGCGGTTGAAATCCCGAAAAATGATATAGCTCGACAACGAGAGGTACATACAGGTTCTTGAGAAGGAGAAAATCAAATGAGTGTGATTGAACGTATTCAATGCGGAAATGGAAACTGTTATCTTGTTTACGAAGGAAGTAATGCCATTTTAGTAGATACTTCCCGGACACGATTCAGAGAAAGAATTCTGCAAGCGTGTAAAAAGAAAAAGGTGACCCTTATCGTTTTAACGCATGGGCACGTTGATCATATCCAGAATGCCGCATTTCTGTCCAAAGAATTAAACGCTCCCATTGCCATGCACAAGGCGGATTACGCATTGTCCCAAAATAATATGCTGGAACCATTGACTGCACATACTCTGTTGGGAAAGCTTGTATTGGCTCTGTCCATCAAAAGCTTTCAGCAGGATGAAATTGAGGCTTTTGAGCCGGAAGTGTATCTGCGGGAAGGGAACTCTTTAGAACACTACGGAATAAATGCAACCGTTATAGAGTTACCCGGACATACAAATGGCTCTATTGGCTTAATTGTTGACGAAACAGATATTATCGTAGGAGATGCTTTGATGAATCTGTTCTACCCGTCACGCTCCAAGCTCTATGGCGACAGAGATATGATGGAGAAAAGTGTAAAAAAGCTGAGTGATTATAAACATGTTAGGATCCATTTTGGACATGGCAAATCCGTTACCAATAAAAATTGGTAATACAAACGATCTACAGCATTGTTAGGAGGATGATATATGAAATATGAAAATAAACCGTCCACATTTACCTGGGAGAATCTTGGGGATATCAGCCAGGGCAGAAAAACCCTGGGTACAGATATGCCTGTACTTATGTATCGTCTTTTCCAGTATACCCTAAAAGACATTTTGGTACGTGAATATGATATGGAAACGGCCTGCAACCTGTACCGCGCAGCCGGGCATCTGGCCGGCACGGAGTTGGCAAAAAACATACTGGACCTTTCCGGTGATTTTGATTTTTTTATCGCCAACCTGACAAACAAACTGAAGGAGCTGAAAATAGGCTATCTTCGCATTGAAAAGGCTGACATGGATTCCCTGACTTTTACCCTGACTGTATCAGAGGATCTGGACTGCTCCGGTCTGTCCGTTTGCGGCAAGGCCGTATGCAATTATGACGAAGGTTTCATTGCAGGAATACTGGAAGTTTACAGCGGCCGCAAATTTACCGTAAAGGAAATCGATTGTTGGGCCATGGGGGGCAGGACATGCCGGTTTGCGGCAACGGCACAGCAGGAGTAATCTTGTTACCAAAAAAGACGATGGAGGGAGGTGACGCAGGATGGATGCTGAAAGCCGAAAAACACTGGTTGCTATTCAAAACATGCTGGAGCAACTGTTGTCCGGACAGCCGGCAGACACAATAGGATTCAAAACCCCGATGCCTGAACTGCAAAAGATCACAGAGCAGCTTAATCAGCTGAGCCGGAACTTAGATGAAATGAATAATCTGGCGGCAGATCTGTCCGAAGGCTGGCTGGACGGTACCCTTCCTCCCCGGCATAACTATATGGCCGGTCCGCTCAAGCAGCTTCACTCCCAGTTGTCTATATTTACGTGGAGCTTGCGGCAGCTGCAGGCAGGATATGTCGTCGGCAAGTTGGAGAATACCGGTGAATTATTTGCCGCACTTAACGGAATAATCGATCAGGCGGCGACTCTTTCCACCCAGGAAACTGATGACGCGGCTTCCGTCAACAGCTGGCGTTACCATCAGCTTCTCCAAACTCTCGACCTGCTTCATATTATGATCCTGGAGGTGGATAATAGCGGTCATGTCGTATACGCAAACCGCTCCGCCAAGGAAAAACTGGGTGATATTCAATTTATCACTGTGGAGCAGGCAGGAAACAAGGTACTGGAGCTGGTTGCACAAAACAAAGAAGGAAATGCGTTTCCGGTTCACCGTGAGATTTATGAGGAAAGCAGCAACCTGTGGTACAGGGTTACGTCCGACCGCTTTTTATTTCCTAACGGGCATGCCTTTTATTTCAATACAATTGAAGATATTACCGAATGGATAGTGAAGGAACATCAGTTAAAGATGTCCGCAGAGATGGATGAACTGACCGGCGTATATAATCGGAAAGTCGGATGGGAAGCTCTGGAACAGATTTTAGCCCACCCGGAACAGGCAGGAACACATTGTATTGCATTTATTGACATTGACGGCTTGAAAGCCATTAATGACCGTTATGGTCACAGTGAGGGCGACTATACCATCAAGAGTATTGCCAGTGCCCTTTTGTCTACCATCCGGGTTTCTGATGACGTCTGCAGATATGGCGGGGATGAATTCTTTATTATTTTCAAAAACTGCACCGAAGAAACTGCGAAATCAATTATGGTACGGTCGGATGAACAGGTAAAGGTACTGAATATCCAGGCGCAAAAGCCTTACAAGCTGTCTTTCAGCTACGGGATCATCCCTGTTACCAATTTCTCAGAATCTGCTGCGGAACTGCTGAAACGGGCTGACCATAAGATGTATCTGGACAAGAAACGAAAAAGATTAAATGGTAATAATACAAACCCTAACAATGTCAACTCTCCGTAGTTTATTAAAACAAGCGAAAAGTCATCAGGGCAATATCATACAAGAATGTTCTTGCCGGTTGTGATACGCTAAGTCTGAGACCATCAGGAAAGGAGGACGAATATACGAAACAAGAGATAAGAACGGTAAAATACGATACGGAATTGATGATAGAGGCCTATCATTTTCAAGGAATCATGCAGAAATTCCCCAATCACTTCCATGGGTATTATGTCATTGGTTTTATTGAGAAGGGCAAGCGGTATTTATCCTGTAAAAACAAGGAGTACACTATTGAACCGGGAGATTTGCTGTTATTTAATCCCCACGATAATCATGCGTGCGAGCAGATCGATGGCAAAACGCTGGATTACCGCTGCATCAACATCCAGCCGGACACCATGAGCAAAGCCGTCTTTGAGATCACAGGAAAGATGGAGTTGCCCTATTTCACGCCGCAAGTGGTTTTTCACAGTGAATTGGTTCCTTTATTACATGAGCTGCATCAAAATATTATGCAGGAAGAAACGGATTTTAAAAAAGAAGAAATTTTCTTTTTTCTGTTGGAACAGCTGATGGAAGAATATGCGGATCAAGAGGTGACAGCAGCGCGTGCAGAACAAAGCGCAGAGGCCAGAGTCATTTGTGAGTATCTTGAAAAGCACTATATGGAAAGCATTGCTTTGGACGACCTTTGCAAGCTGACCGGGTTGAGCAAGTATTACCTGCTGCGTATCTTTACGAAGCAAAAAGGAATTTCTCCATACAGCTATCTTGAAACGATACGGATTGATAAAGCAAAGAAGCTGCTGGAGCAGGGTGTGCCGCCCATTGATGCGGCCCTGCAGACGGGCTTTAGCGACCAAAGCCATTTCTCCAACTTTTTCAAGAAGTTCATCGGGCTGACTCCAAAGCAGTACATGAACATTTTCAAGGATGTCGGCTGCTGAGCCTTTGCAGAGGAAGGATTTTCATGAACAGAAAAAAAGAGGTTACAGGACACTTACTTGCGTTTATTACGATCTTTATATGGGGAACCACCTTTATTTCGACAAAAATTCTTTTAAAGAGTTTTTCCCCAGTTGAAATACTATTTTTACGGTTTACAATCGGATTCCTTGCACTGTTTCTGGCTTACCCTCGTAGGCTCAGAGTCACGGAAAGAAAGCAGGAGCTGTACTTTGCCGCGGCGGGTTTATGCGGCGTCACACTCTACTTTTTGCTTGAAAATATTGCGCTGACGTATACCTTTGCCACCAATGTGGGCGTGGTCGTTTCGATTGCCCCTTTTTTTACGGCGCTCCTTGCCCATTGGTTTTTAGACGGCGAAAAACTGCGGGTACCGTTTTTTATAGGATTTATCGTGGCGCTGTTTGGCATATGCCTCATCAGCTTCAATGGGGTCAGCAACCTTCAATTAAATCCACTGGGCGATATCTTGACCGTGGCGGCTGCCGGCGTATGGGCTGCCTACTCAGTTTTGACGAAAAAAATCAGCGGCTTTTATTACAACACCATTCAAACAACCCGCCGGATTTTCTTTTATGGATTGGTGTTTATGATCCCCGCATTATTCCTATTTGGGTTCCGACCCGACATGAGCCGACTGATCCAACCAATTAACCTGTTCAACATACTTTTCTTGGGGCTTGGGGCATCCGCAGTATGTTTCGTCACATGGAACTCTGCGGTGAAAATACTGGGTGCGGTAAAAACCAGTGTGTACATTTATCTGGTTCCGGTGGTCACTGTTGCCACTTCGGTCATGGTTTTACGCGAAGAAATTACAGGCATGGCTGTGCTGGGAACCATATTTACACTGGCGGGATTGGTTCTTTCCGAACGAAAAAACCGGGTAAAATCAAAAGGAGAACTGGAACATGAACGAGGTTGATATGAAATGTGTTATGGTGATTGATTCGGAGCTACCAGTTGGTATTGTGGCAAACACATCCGCCGTTTTGGGGATCACGTTAGGAAAACTCGTTCCTGAGTTGGTGGGACACGATGTAACGGATGCTTCCAGCCAAGCCCATTTGGGCATCATCAAGATTCCCGTCACCATGCTGCGCGGGGATAAGGAAATCCTGAAGAATTTGCGGGAGCGTTTGTATGGCGTGGATTTCAGCGATTTGATCGTTGCTGATTTTTCGGATGTTGCGCAGAGCTGCAAAACATACGATGAATACATTGTAAAAGAAGCCGTGGCATTTGAGCAGGACCATACTTATTTAGGCATTGCCATTTGCGGTAGCAAGAAAAAAGTTAACAAGCTGACAGGCTCTATGTCGCTGTTAAAATAATGTGCGCGATTAATTATGATAAAAAATACCAACAGGCAACCAAATATGAAAACACAAAACTCCCGCAGGATAAATACGGGAGTTTTGTGTTCCAATACCTTGAGACGCCGGTATTCCAATGGCATGAACTGAAACTGTTCTTTAAATGCGGCTGCAAATTTCCCATGGTTGGCACAGCCAACCTTCTTAGCAATCTCAGAAGTGGGCATTCGGGTTTCAATAAGCGTCTGAGCGGAGTAGGATCAGTTATTTTAGGAAACCGTTGCTTAATTTCCAATTCTTAAAACAGTGAGGATTGCATTTATATTTGGGCCTAATTCAACAAAAACATCATCGGGGCTTAGTATGGCTAAATCCAAAACATCATTCTCACTGAGTGAGACAATGGAATTTACTGTTAACGTTGCACGCATACTGGATGAAACAATAGTTGATATCAATTCAGGAGCTGAAAGAACCCCATTCACCCGAACCCCAACACTTAAACCAATGTTTGTTCCCGAAACACTTTGCGGCATGATAGAAAAGCTCACTGAGTACGTGCCAGCGGAATTAATCGTTATGCTGTTGCTGCCTAATATAACGTTTTCACTTGCCAATACGTCAGGGAGTGGAACCGTAAAACTAATGCCATCAAGAATTTGAAGTACTGCGACATCATCATTATATAAACCACCAAAAGCAGTAATCGCTTCAGGTCCTGTAGCTCCAGTATCGCCGGTGGGGCCTGTTTCGCCTTGTGGGCCTGTCGGACCAGTATCACCTTGCGGACCAGTGGGGCCGGTATCGCCCTGAAGACCAGTGGGGCCAGTGTCGCCCTGCGGACCGGTGGGGCCGATATCACCTTGCGGACCAGTGGGGCCAGTATCACCCTGCAGACCTGTTGGGCCAGTATCACCTTGCGAACCAGTAGGACCGGTATCGCCCTGTGGGCCTGTGGGGCCAGTATCGCCCTGCAGACCTGTGGGACCAGTATCCCCCTGCAGACCTGTGGGTCCAGTTTCCCCCTGCGAACCAGTGGGACCAGTGTCGCCTTGCAGACCTGTGGGTCCAATTTCGCCCTGCGAACCAGTGGGGCCAGTATCACCCTGCAGACCTGTTGGGCCAGTATCACCTTGCGGACCAGTGGGGCCGGTATCGCCCTGCGGACCAGTGGGGCCAGTATCGCCTTGCAGCCCAGTGGGGCCAGTATCGCCCTGCGGACCAGTGGGGCCGGTATCGCCTTGCAGACCAGTGGGGCCAGTATCGCCTTGCAGCCCAGTGGGGCCAGTATCGCCTTGCAGCCCAGTGGGGCCGGTATCGCCTTGTAGACCTGTTGGGCCAGTATCACCTTGCAGGCCAGTGGGGCCGGTATCGCCTTGTAAACCAATAGGGCCGGGA
>NZ_QOHO01000135.1 GCF_003432035.1 Lacrimispora amygdalina | reverse complement strand
GACATTTCTTAGCTGGACTTTGTCTGCCCTGCTGCCCTTCTCGGCTTATTCACGGTTACTGCAACTCATTAATATATCCTGTAAAACAAGTAACTCATTGTAAGTGACTTTTTTCGCCTGAATCATAAGTTGTTGTAAGGTGTAAACCGTTTCTCCTTCTATTTTTTCCGGTGATGTTTCTCCTTTTTCTTCGGTGTCCATATTGGACACCATAGGAGGATTCATGCCAATTACAACCCCTGCGCTCTGGTCTGCGTTTTCCGCTGACCGTTCCGCTTGCAGACTGGCTTGTGCTGCTCCGATCTGCGCATCTTTTGCATCCTTTGCGGCTTTCTTTGCTTCTTTTGCTGCTTCCTCCGCTTTTTTAGTCTGTTTTTCCAGTTCTTTTTTTTCCTGCACAATGGCTGCAATCTCTTTCCCTTCAATGCCTCCCTGCTCTGCTGCCCTTTCTGCAATAATCTTTTGTTCCGCAGCAGGAAGCCTTGCAGTTTCATAAGCTGCTACTGATCCCAAATTTCCGTTTTTAAACTGTTCTTTTGCTTCTTCCGTCAGGCTATTATTTATTTTTTCATATCTTCCCATCTGCCCGGAGCTTTCTCCAAGGTATTGCCCTATAATATCTCTGAGCTTACCCTTTAACTCAATTTCTCCGTTGTCTCTCATTTTTTCAAGAACTTTCTTTAATCTTCCTGCCAGTTCTGCTTTCTCATATGGAGTCAAGTCCTGTGTAAATCCATTTCCTGCCAGCAAGGATAATTCATACATATTTTCAGTCATGTCTTTATAAAAGAAACGAACCTTTTTAAATTGCTCATATCCTCTTTCTATGAGCATGATATTTGCCCGGTTTCTCCTGTGACCGTCCACGATCCGGTATTCACCGTTTACTTTGGCTAATACTGTAGGCTGTTCCTGGCCTACAAGTAGGAATGCATCTGCCAAGGCATCAATGTTTTTGTACTCCTGACGCGTGTTTTGCGGTGCTTCTTTCACCTCATAAGGGCTTAACCATATTTCCGTGTAATCTTTTACCCCTGCTGCCGTTCGGCTCCTTGTGGCACTGTTTACAATGTCCAGAAAGGAAAACTCTCCTCCAAGTCCCATTACTTCGCCCCCGATCTTGTAATATATTCCTGAACAAACTGCCTGTAACTTCTGGCGGTTCCACTCCGTGGGCTGTACTCTTGAATTGGCTTCTGAAATAGTGTGCTTTCTGCTGCCTTATCGCTGTACCGGATATAGGTATCAAACATTTTTATATCATGCCTTTTCAGCCATTCAACGCCCGCCGTATTTGTACTGTTGTTTTTGTACATCGTTACCAGCGCACCCGCAAAACGTATACCTGGATTAATCTGTTTTATCTGTTCAATCTGCCCGGTAATCAGGTCCATACCTTCCAAGGCCCACTGATCTATTTTGATCGGTACGATTACATCATTTGTCACAGCAAGGGCATTAATTACATTTAGACCGATATCCGGTGGATTATCTATGATAACGTAGTCATATTGGTTTCCTGCTCTGTTTCTCGCAAATTTAAGGCTTTCAAATCTTTTGCATTGATCCTCTGTATTATCCTTCTGCAACTCGATTCCGGCAGTTAACAGGCTCATATTTGCGCTGATGATATCAAGTCCCGGATAATCCGTTTCCTCGCTTACTTCCTCTGCGGTACTTCTCCTCATAAGTAACTGAGCCGTTGGACATAATCCGTTTCTGTTATATCTCCCGAACAATTTTGAAAGGTTCCCTTGCTTATCATTTTCAAGTAAGAGGACGTTTTTCTTTTCTCCCTGGCTGAGTGAATATCCCAGCTGTGCAGCCGTAAAACTCTTACCTACTCCACCTTTAAGATTGCTAATACTGATAATTGTCATATTACAGGTTCCTCCTTATCCTCGTTTAACCAGATAAAACCTTCTTCCGGTTTTTCCCCTTCTGAATCATCTAAATAATTCTTACCGAAAATCCTCATGAATTCTTCTCTTGTATGGCTTTCTTCAAATGCTCTTTGACCAATTTTATGTAATTTCTCCATAAGTTCCGGGTTAAAGTGAACACCCGCTTTAGAATCCTTGTGATGCATATAACACAAGTGCACTTTCAATCCATTTTTTTCTGATAATCTCCGATTGGGATTTCCTCCGAAAATATGGTGTTCTTCTGTTTTTCCTGCATATCCACAAACAAAACATGATTTTTCGTTTTTATCCTCAATAATGCTTCGCAATCACTCACCTCCCTGTCTTTTCTCAAATCGGCTTCGCCTCTTCTCTTTTTCCTTTACCCTCGTTTCTCTGTCAAAATCTGTTTCATAAAAATATTCCTGCCCCTGCTTGTAGAAATGATATATTTTATTTCCTTGCGTTATGGGTCCAATATATTTACCGGGTGGTTTATCGCTGCATGACCACGCCTTTCCCCATGCTTCTTCCAGTTCTGTTTCTGTTGCTCCTTTCTGCTCCTGCATTTCTTTTTCTCCTTACCCTTTGGCTTTTTTGCTTCCTGCTTTTTCCACATTTTCATGTAGATATGCCACCCGGTTTCCTCAAAAAATTCCGGTATAATGGAAACAATGTTATAATCTGGAAATCTACTTTCAAAAAAATCTCTCCCACAATCAGGAGTTTTTGCGATAGACTCTATTTGCTTTTTTGTATATTTATGGTCTGCATTAGGCTGTTGTATAGGACGTTCGAGATTCCGAGAAGAAGACCAACGCTTTTTACCTTTCGGATCTTTTGTCAGGTATTTACATAAAGCCTCTATTCCGTTCTCATTTACCTGTATACGGTCAGCATTGGTATAGCCTAACTGTTTAATACTTTCACGATATCCCGGTTCTTCATATACTTTTCTCCATGTGATACGTGTATTCGTCCACATCAATTCAAGTTCATCCCGATCCATTCCACCATTCATGATAATATGATGATGGATTCTTTTAATGGCTTCCCCATCTTCTCCGGTATTGTACTCTGTGACCAATATGTACTTTAACCGATCCAGCCCTAATACCTTTCGTCTATAATCCACTCTTCGCAGGAAATTGCTCATTATGTTTTCTGCTTCTTCAATCGTAGCAGGAAGAAACTCCGGGCTGTATGTAGCCGTTTGGTGTATATCTCCTATTCCAAAATTTCCATTTCCAAGCTGTACCAGATAACGCTTTGAATTCTTATCGTTTAAATCTTTCTGTTTTGGTTCTGATACCTTCTGCCGCTTTCCTCTCTTACCCTTTACTGCTTTGTCTGCATTTTCTGTCCTGGGTAAAATATCAACTTCTCTGTAGCTCTGGCAGTCGGTTTTTTTCTCCCTTACAAATCCCCTTGCCATTCACTGCCTTTCCGTGTACCTCTTACTGGGTATATTAACTATTGGCAGTACTCTACTATCTCCCCCTGCCCCTATCCCCTTATCCCTTTATTTATGTACCCATATATTGGTAAGTTTCGTAGGAATGTTAATACCCCATACAAGCCCGGATTCCGGGGACTCCCCCGGCCTTTTGACTTGACTTTCAAACGCCAACATGGTACACTTTAATTGACTATTTAAGTATGTTGACGTTACAATTTTGCACCTGCCATTATTCCAGTAATGACAGGTGCTTTTCTTTTGTCAATTCTTCAAGTTTACATAATATCATGTCAATTCTCTGCGAAAACAAGGCTTTTCATTGTTTCCGCTCCTGCTGCCTTACGCAGCCTTTCCGGCTTGCGTTTCAGAAGATTAACCGGATCTGATTTATAAAACTGGCTCATAGGTATACGCGGATCTCCTGTCTTCCTGGTGGCGTATATATCCCCTGAGTTAATCTTGTTCGATATCGTGTTTCTGGAACATCCCATTATTTCTGCAAGCTCCATAGGAGTCACAAACTTTTCTGATATTGATACCTTTTCCCGAAGTTCCTTTACCTCTTTTTCCAGTTCTTCAATTCTCTGCTCTATGTACAAGTTTTTTCCTCCTCCCTGTTTTTCCCTTGCTTCCATATTCTTCCAGTCATATAATGTACTTACAGGTCATGCCCGACCGAGTACATATGAAAGGAGAATTGATGTGACTTTACAGGCTATTGCTGTTTTACATAAAATTAAGAATTTGTCTAATGACAGTGATACTGCATTACGCCTTGATCCTGATGGTATGATATACCCGTTTGCATCCGATACACCTTCTGCTGATTGCACTAAATACAAAAAAGAAATTATTTCAATCATGGATTCGTTAAAAGATAAAGGATACATAAAAATATCAAGCAACCATATAAGGCTTACGCAAGAAGGGATACACTTTTTTCAAAATTTCACAATATTATGTGTAGGATTCATTTACCAGAGACTAATACCCCTCATTGCATTGGCTGTTTCTATAATTTCTCTTATCCTTTCACGTAATGCGTCTTGATAAAACAGATAATTTACCATTACTTTTATTGTTGTGGCAATTACAAGTAGTCCAAACAAAATACCAACTATGTAAAACCCATACCACGCTATAGCAATAAGTAAATCAAACATTTCATCTCTCCAATTCTTACGGAATCTTTTGATCCATGTATGAAGCCGTTCGTTAATACGTTCGGCCTTTTTCTTTTGCTTTTGTTCATTCTTTTTTTTTGCTTCCTGCATCTGTATTCCTCTGCTCAATTTTCAATGTTGATATTGCCGATATCTCTTTTCATTAACTCCAACATTTCTTTGCTAATAAAGTCATGATACTTGTTTCCTTCCCATATCAGCTTTTTGTTATATTCCATGATGTTCTTTTCCAATTCTCCGTATGTTTTGCTCATACTTTTAATATTTTCATATTCATGTTGTATTCCAACAGCAATTTGTTTTAAGAAGTCCACTCTTCTCTGTCTCCTTTCCCCTTTACTCCGTTCGCTCAATTCCTGTTAATCTAATCGCTATCTTTAAATTTAATTCGCTCATGTAGGTGCAACGGTCACTATTCTCAGAAACGCTTATTGTGTACTCCTGTACCCCGCTTAACTTTTTCTCGTCAAGATAAAGTTTTCCATCTACAATTTTTAATTCATGCAACATTTCTGCCTCCTAATTATCAATCTGATATCTTTTTATAACTTCATCTGACTTTTTAAACATCAGTTCTTCATACTCCGTAATGAAAGTACGTACCTCTTTTCCTGTAGTTGCATTACGGAACTTTTTAATACATTCATCAATTGCTGTATCAATTGCTTTCATAAGTTCATCATCCATGTTTCTTGCTTCCTCCTCTCCCCTTTACTCCGTCCGCTCAATTTTCAATGTTCTGTCCTGCTGCCTCCGGCTCTCACCCGGCGCGCTGTGACTTCATGATTCCCTGATACAGTTTTGCTCCACGCACTGTCTTTAAAAAATCCATTCTTTCCTCAACAGTCATGCTCTGGAAGAATTCAGCAAACTCGTCCGCTTCATGCTTGCATGTCTGTGGAAGCATGATTTCTATTTTTGTTGTCTCCATCTGTGCTACTGACATATGGCGTTTCCTCCTTTCTTATTTATTGAGCAGTTCAAAAATACCACTCACTTGTTTATATCGTTATATTATACCATTCACTTGTTATTGTCAATACATTTTATTAGTTTCTATTGACTTTTTTACAAGTGACTGGTATTATTCAATTTAGATAGAGTGTAGGAGGTGACTTTTTTGACGATTAATGATCGTATAAAACAGATAAGAAAAGAATCAGGATGCAATCAGCGTGAATTTGCGTCCCAATTGGGGCTTACTCAATCCGGTGTAAGTTATATGGAACAGCCTGGATCTACCGTTGCAGATAGTAGCATCAAATCCATTTGTTCTATATATAACTTAAATGAAGAATGGCTGAGACATGGTGTAGAGCCTAAAAACATTGTTACAGATACATTTAGTTTAGATGGATTCGTAGATTCTAAGGGTGGTACAGCAGAAGAAAAAGAAATGCTAAAAGAAGCAATACAGTTGTATTTTGAGTTTGAGCCTTATGTGCGTCAGTCTTTGCTTAATACATATATGAATAAAGTACATCCTAAACAGGCTCGTAATCCTTTATTTGATGGAATACCGGACACACCAGAAGAACTTGAAAGAATGTATCCGGTCATTGATATGAAGAAGAATAAGAAAGATATAGGATGAGATAAGATGGTATGAAGTGCACACCCAACCTCATTAGAAATTTATTATTTCTTTACATATAAATGCAAAGTTGTGTATTTCCCATGAAACTTACATTATAATAAAGCATTTTTTTGCTACGGTAACATATTGCATATATATCTTTTCTTTTCAAAGCTATGTATTTTATACTCATAACTACCCCCTACCTTTCTTTTGTAAAGGTTGGGTGCATGATTATTATAATAATTTTCCATAATATGGTAACTGGTAATTTATCCCAGTTCTTTCCATAAATAAAAAAGCCTCTGCGCTGGCTACGCAAAGGCAAAAGATACTATACGGGCATGATCCCGATATAATATGAGTACATAAATATTATATCATTTTTCCATGCACCTGTATAGGTGTATTTTTTATGCTCAAAAATAAATAATAACGGAGGAATGATACTTATGAGTATCCAAAAGCAAAGTTATACATCTAAAAAAACAGGTAAAACAACTATCAGATATTTTGCAAATGTCTGGTATGCAGCAGAAAGCCGATCTATCACCGGGCCTATGCGTGATAAAGAGAAAGAAGCAAAAAAGGATGAGGTTGATATCATACGATCTGTCGAAGCTGGACAGGTTAAAGCAAAGAAAAAAGAACGCATGACAACCATGCAGGAAGTCTTTGACATTTGGCATGAAGCAACAGCTCCACCCACTTATGCAAATAGCACCTGGAGGATCTACAAAAGATTTTACAACGATTACATAAAAGATGTGTTCGGAGATATGGCGGTATCTAAAATCAAAGCTACCCATATGCAGAAATATGTTAATCTCATGAAACAAAGCCATAGCCCGGCTACCGTAAATAAATGCATTAATATTTTATCTAATCTTTTTACCTATGCAGTTAGTCCGCTCAAATGCATTACTGCTCTTGAAAACCCCATGGAAGGGATAACAAGGTGTACTGTTCCTGTGCGCAAAAAGGTTACATGGTCAGACGATGAAATATCTTACTTTTTAAACTTACCGGAAGTGATTGAATCACATTATTATCCTATGTTCTGCCTTTCTGCTTTGCTTGGTGCGCGCCCCGGTGAAGTCTGTGGACTGACTGAAAAATGCCTGAGCGATAAGCCTACATATATGATTGACTTTGATCGTGGGTATGATAACTGGGAGTGTGAAACGAACCTTAAAACGCATCAATCACATAGACAGCCACCGATACCGAAGCACCTTTATGATCTGCTGCGCAAAAGACTGATATGGAAAAAGAAAAATCGGCTTGAAGATAAAGAATGGTGTGATAATGATTATCTGTTTGTCAGCCAACACGGGAATCCAATTAAGCCTAAACAATATTCCACGGCTTTTAAGAGGCTGCTTACTGCTCACATAAAAAGTATGGAAGAGTATGAGAATGCGCATGATGGAAAATTACCAAAAGGTGATATGAAGTTGTCTTACATATCCCTGTATGGATTCCGCACCAGCTTTGCGACCAATAACATGCGCCGTTTTCCGAATGCTGCTTTGATTTCCTCTATTATGGGTAATAGCCCCAAGACACTGATCCAGTTTTACACTCAGACTGATACCGATATGCAGAAAGAATTGATTGATAACTATGTCAATTTAGAAAGGACTATATCATGATTACAATATACCAGATACCATGTGGTCACTCAAAAACTTTAAGTAAAAACTTTAAGTACTTTTACTTATGTAAACTAAAAAAGGATTCCCGAAAACCGGAAATCCGCATAAACACTAGCTTTTCTTAAAAGCGCGAGACGGGACTCGAACCCGCGACCCCGACCTTGGCAAGGTCGTACTCCACCAACTGAGCCACTCGCGCTTATCTTCTTTTATCTGGGCATATACCCTCAAAACCACACATTGTTATATATCTTCATCCGTTCTTTCCTCTTACCTAAACCAACCTGGTTAAGCCCTCGACCTATTAGTGACAGTCAGCTCCACATGTTACCATGCTTCCAC
>NZ_QOHO01000134.1 GCF_003432035.1 Lacrimispora amygdalina | reverse complement strand
TAATGATGATTGGATTATACGAGAAAAAATGGAAAATTATATGATTCTTACATTCGGAACCTTCATTTCATGTATGATTAATATCATTATTCTATTTCAATTTATAGAAGAAAGAAATGAACCGAAATTTAATGACCGCTTTATTTACAAGTTAATGAAAACAGCCTCACTTCTTATGGTTGTAGCGGTAAATGGATTGGGGCAGCCAGTTCTTAATATAGTGATCTGGATTATACTGTTTAGTTTTATAAATAATTATTTATACCAAAATAACAACAAAAAATTCATATACCGGATCTTTGAGGTACCGGTTTTGATCTTAATATTATCTGTCTGCGAAACTGTGGGCGTGGAAATGCTGGATTACATACTTTTGAAATTTCAGATACACAACATTCAGCCAATTATGATCAAAAGTATGGAAATAACTTTTTCAAAGTTAGTAGTCCTTATTTTTTATTATCTGGTCATCACCAGACTCTGGCGGGAGGATTTCACCGTAAAGTATACAATTACCCAATGCCTGATTCAAATAATAATTATACTGTTCAGTATGGCCAATTTAGCTGTAATCATTGTGGTAATTCCGAAAATAACAAGTAAAACAGAACATATACTGATCCTCATTAATATAGGCTGTATCTTATTTGCAGATCTGTATTTTTTATATCTGGCAAGATTTGTAGAGGAAAACAACCAGCTGAAAGTAAAATTAAGATTGCTGGAGCAGCAGTCTTTGCTGCAGTATGAATTTTATGATGAGCAGAAAGAAAAGTATAATGAGTCCATTAAAATACTGCACGATGTGGATAAGCATCT
The DNA here is from genome assembly GCF_003432035.1 of Lacrimispora amygdalina. Taxonomy (GTDB): domain Bacteria; phylum Bacillota; class Clostridia; order Lachnospirales; family Lachnospiraceae; genus Lacrimispora; species Lacrimispora amygdalina. Next base: position 11,909 of record NZ_QOHO01000134.1, on the reverse strand, counting down.
GAATATGATCGAGGTGATGTACCAGGCAAGTGAACATAAAACAGCTCTTACTTATGCAAAGGAAATAGGAAAAATGCTGATACCTCTCTCTTTGGAGGATTATACCAATAATCCTATCTTAAATGTGATATTAAACGATAAGAAGAGAATTGCCATCTACCACAAAATAAAATTCAATCTGGAAATAGGTATTGTGGATCTTTCCTTTATGGAGCCAATTGAAGTGACAACAATATTTGGAAATCTGCTTGACAACGCCATTGATGCATGTGATATGGTTTCCGGGGACAGATTTATTAAAATGAAGCTTGATAAATATCATGATTTTACGGTTATAAATATTACAAACAGCACTGTTCCCATAGAAAAGTGGCATCATGGCAAGCCGGTATCAAAGAAAGGGAAAAATCATGGAATTGGCCTTCTGAATGTGGAAAATGTAATTAAAAAGTATAATGGAAGTATGGTATTGGAGGAGGAAAACAGGATATTCTCCTGTAAAATAATTTTCAATTAGAACGTATCATCTGCTGAAAAGAAAGCATTCCAAGACGGTTTATAAAAACCATTTTGGAATGCTTTCTTTTCGCTGTCCGTTATTTATTTACCAGGAATGTTTCATGATTGAAACACTCAAAATTTTGTAGATTATACATAAAAACTGTAAGTTGTGCGACTTTTGTTGAAAATCAGAACAAGAAGTAGGAGAATGTGGCTGTAAATGAGAAATGTGAACAGAAAGGAGCAAATATATGAAAAAAATAGCTTTAATAAGTCCTGTAAGAACCGCTGTCGGTTCCTTTAACGGTACTCTTTCAACCTTAAGTGCTTCACAATTGGGAACAGCCGTCACTCAGTCCTGTCTTAATCAAAGTAAATTAGACAGTTCTCTTATTGATGCAGTATATCTGGGAAATGTGCTTCAGGCGGGAATTGGACAAAACCCTGCCAGACAGGCTGCATTAAACGCGGGTATTCCGGTGGAGATACCTGCATCTACCGTGAACACAGTCTGCGGCTCCGGGCTTCATACGGTTGCACTGGCTTACGATTCCATTCTGGCGGAACAAAACAGCGTCATTTTAGCCGGAGGAATGGAGAGTATGTCGAATGCACCTTATCTTTTGATGAAAGCAAGAAACGGTTACCGGATGGGAAATGGAGAGTTGGTGGACAGTCTGGTTACAGATGCTCTCACATGTTCCATAAATCATTATCATATGGGAATTACGGCAGAAAATATAGCAGAGAAATACAAAGTGACCAGGAAAGAGCAGGATGAGTTTTCCTATAACAGCCATATGAGGGCAGCAGAAGCAAAAAAAGCAAAGATCTTTGATAATCAGATTGTTCCGGTAACAGTCAAAAAGAAGAAGGAAGAAATCTGCTTCTCAGAAGATGAACACATCAAAGCAGATACCACACTGGAAAAGCTTTCCGGGTTAAGAACCGTATTTAAAACAGACGGGACAGTCACTGCCGGAAATGCTTCCCCCATCAGTGATGGTGCAGCAGCTATGCTTGTAGCATCAGAAGAGAAATGCAGAGAGTATGATTTAAAACCAATGGCCTATATCAAAGGTTATTCGCTGGTGGGGGTTGATCCTGCTTATATGGGGATGGGACCGGTGAAGGCAGTTTCCACACTTTTGGAAAAACAGGGATTAACCATACATGATATTGATTTACTGGAGTTAAATGAAGCATTTGCGGCACAGTCAGTGGCAGTAACAAAGGAGCTTGGTGTTGACAAATCAAAGGTGAATGTAAACGGCGGAGCAATTGCCATCGGTCATCCTCTTGGAGCAAGCGGCGCCCGGATACTGGTTACCCTGGTCCATGAGATGGTGCGCAGATCCTCCCATTTTGGTGTGGCATCGTTATGCATCGGCGGAGGTATGGGAATTGCCATGCTGGTTGAAAATGCTTACTTATAAACAATTTTTACATAGAAAGGAAGATGCTCATGAAATCAGAAACGATTATTTCCCTGCAGTCCATGCCTGCAGCAAGCGCCAGTTATGGACGCCCTCCATGCCGTTTTTTAAACAGGGAGTATTTTACAGTCAGCTATGAATCAGACCCGGATCTGATTAAAGAGGCGGTGCCCGAACCGTTAGAGCCCGATGGAAGCAATCTCGTTTTATACGAATGGATCCGGATGCCGGATTCCTCAGGTCTGGGATCCTATGAAGAAAGCGGAATTGTAATTCCCTGTACATTCCATGGAGAAGCATGTAATTTTACAGCACAAATGTATTTAAATAACGGTCCGGCCATTCTTGCAGGACGTGAAATCTGGGGATTTCCAAAAAAGTGGGGACAGCCCCATCTGAGAATTGAAGATACCGAGACATTAACCGGTACCTTAATTTATAATAACATCCTTGTGGCAATGGGAACAATGCATTTTAAATACAATATGCTTGATAAAAAAGCGGCTGCACAGAATCTGGGAAAAATGCAGGTTAATTTAAAGCTGATTCCGGATGCAGACGGCAGTCCAAAGATTGCTCAGCTGGTGGCTTACAATCTGGAGGACATTCTGGTAAAGGAGGCATGGTCCGGGTCTGCAAGACTTCATCTGGTTCCCCATGTCAATGCGCCTGTGGCAGACTTACCCGTTAGAGCCTGCATGGGCGGAACACATATTATCTCAGATTTAACCTTACCGTATGGACGCGTGATCCATGACTACCTCAGTGAATAAGAAAGGAGGATATCATATATGAGCAAATTAATATCAGCCGGGGAAGCAGTGAAAAAAGTCAAAGATGGGGATACGATTATGATCGGGGGATTTCTTGCAGGAGGCCACCCGGAAAAACTGGTAAATGCACTTTTAAATACCAGTACGGCCAGTGACCTTGCCATTATATCCAATGATACCGGAACAAAGGAGCTTTCCATCTATCAACTGATAAAGAGCGGAAGAGTAAAGCGGATTTTTGCCTCCTACATCGGTTCCAATCCCGAGACCGGAAGACTTCTTATGACTGGAGAAGCAAAAGTCCAGCTGTTTCCACAGGGCACTCTTGCTGAAAAAATACGTGCGGGCGGCGCCGGTCTGGGAGGAGTTTTAACACCGGTCGGCTTAGGTACAGTTGTAGAAGAAGGAAAGAGAAAAATAGAGATCGGCGAGAAAAATTATCTGCTTGAAATGCCGCTCAAGGCAAATGTGGCATTTATTAAAGCCCAAAAAGCGGATGAAACAGGAAATCTGATTATTAACGGCTCCTCCCGCAACTTTAATGTGGTGATGGCTACTGCCGCAGATTATGTCATCGCAGAGGTGGAGGAATACGTAAAGGCGGGGGAAATTGATCCCAATGATGTGACGGTTCCCGGCATTTTTATAGATAAAATTGTAAAGGTGGGCCAGTAAGTATGAATAAAAGAGAATCCATTGTAAGAAGAATTGCGAAGGAACTAAAAGACGGGGATGTTGTAAATCTTGGAGTCGGGATGCCTACGATGGTGGCAAACTACATTCCGGACAATATACATATTATGCTGCAGGCGGAAAATGGTATTCTGGGAGTGGGACCAAATGCAGATCAGCAGGAGGAATCCCTTGACTGCATTGACGCAGGAGGAAACTACGTCACAACCGTAAAGGGCGCAAGCTATTTTGACAGCTCGTTTTCATTTTGCATTATCCGCGGAGGGCACGTAGATGTTACCGTTTTGGGGGCGCTGGAAGTTGATGAGAAAGGTGACGTGGCAAACTGGATGATTCCGGGCAAAAAAGTACCTGGAATGGGAGGAGCCATGGACCTGGTGGTTGGAGCGAAAAAGGTGATTTTAGCCATGGAACATGTAAACAAAGACGGGGCTCCGAAAATACTGAAAAAATGTAAGCTGCCGCTGACTGCAGTGAATGTGGTGAAGACCATTGTCACGGATATGGCTGTGATCGATGTGGTTCCGGACAAGGGGCTGCTGTTAAAGGAAATTGCCCCGGGTCTGACAGTAGAAGATGTCCAGAATGCAACAGAAGCCCATCTTAACGTATCCCCGGATTTAAAGGTGATTCATGTATAAAATCCTGTAACGGTCTTAATAACCGTATAATACAGGAAAACCGTTCATATAGTAATAAAAATAAAAGAATAGAAAGAAGGCATTCCTATGAGATCCGAATTAAAAAAATTATCATTTAAAATTGCATCAAAGGCCATTTTAAATTCCGCAAAAACAGAGGTTAACAGTTCCTGCTTTTTTATCGGTTACCAGCCTAAATTACCGGACAACGCGAAAAAGTTAAGAAAATTCTAGGATGTAAATCCAGATGATAAGATGGGAAGAAACATTTGTTGAAAAACTGGTATCCAATGAAATGATCAACGCGAAAGAGGCAGATTTATATAAGTTCGGAATAGAGTGTCTGGCTTTAAAAACAGTTCACTGTATTTCCTATTTATGCATTGCTGCCTGCTTTAGAATGGTGCCGGAATTAATCGTTATCGGGTGTACCCTTATACCGCTTAGAAGAAGTGCAGGCGGTTATCATGCGAAGACTAAAATGGGATGTTACATATTTTCCTGTTGCTATATAGCCATAATTCTTTTTGTATCAAAAGCTGAAATCGACCAGGTCCTCTTGTGGGGAGCATTCGCCTTATCTGATGCGGTTATATTTTTTAAGAGTCCGGTAGATAATGAAAATAAAAGACTGGACCGGGAAGAAGTGGTACATTTCAGAAGAAAAGCAAGATATTTGCTGATTCTGGCCAATGCAGGCTGCCTGGCACTGACTGCGGTGCATTTCTATTACATGGGAAATCTGATCAGATACGGCGTCCTGGCAGCGGCATTTTTACTGGTACTTTCATAATGCAGAAAGGGGCTGTTGCAAAATAAGTGATTCTTCTCACTTATGGAGCAATGGCTCCTTTAATATAGAAGGAACGTTGATAAAAGGAATCTGAGGCAGCGGAATACAAAAATAACCTTGACATTTCTTTTTTTGATCCCTATAATTAGTAGACATATAAGGTGTTAACCTCCTTATAATAAGAAGAAAGACTTTGATGGAGACAGTAGAACCATTTGAAATCTACAGAGAGCCGGGGAGGGTGGAAACCTGGTGAGAGTATTATGGATTCGAACATCACTCCGGAGTTTCCGGCTGAATACATTTAGTAGGTCAGGACGTAATTTCTGCGTTAAAGAACAGCATATGTTAGTATGCGGTATTAGGTGGTATAGCGAAGTATGAGAGCAGCCTTCGTCCTGATTACAGGATGGAGGTTTTTTTGATTAAAATTTTAAATGGAGGTTATAAAGATGTACAAAAAAGTCCCTACAGATTTAAACTTTGTGGAGAGAGAAAAAGAAATTGAAAAGTTTTGGGAAGAACATGATGTGTTCCAGAAGAGCATGGATAACCGGAAGGAAGCAGAAACCTATACCTTCTATGACGGACCTCCTACCGCCAACGGAAAGCCTCACATCGGCCATGTTTTAACCCGGGTTATTAAGGATATGATTCCAAGATACCGGACCATGAAAGGATATGATGTTCCGCGTAAAGCAGGCTGGGATACCCACGGACTTCCGGTAGAACTGGAAGTTGAAAAAAAGCTGGGACTTGACGGCAAGGAGCAGATTGAGGAATATGGTCTGGAACCATTTATCAAATACTGTAAGGAAAGTGTCTGGCAGTACAAAGGCATGTGGGAAGATTTTTCAAAGACAGTCGGCTTCTGGGCAGACATGGACGATCCTTATGTTACCTATGACAACAATTTTATTGAATCCGAATGGTGGGCATTAAAGCAGATCTGGGAGAAAGGGCTTTTATACAAAGGCTTTAAAATCGTACCCTATTGCCCCCGCTGCGGAACTCCTTTATCCAGCCACGAGGTTGCACAGGGATATAAAGATGTAAAAGAACGTTCCGCAATTGTAAGATTTAAAGTGAAAAATGAAGATGCCTATATTCTTGCATGGACGACAACTCCGTGGACGCTTCCTTCCAACGTGGGACTTTGTGTCAATCCGTCAGAAACCTATGTTAAGGTACAAAGCGGTGTTTATACCTATTATATGGCAGAGGCTCTCTGTGAGAAGGTATTGGGAGAAGAATTTAAGGTTTTAGAGAAGTTTGTGGGTAAAGATCTGGAATTTAAGGAATATGAGCCCCTCTTTGATTTTGTAAAACCAAACAAGAAGGCGTTCTATGTTACCTGCGACAATTACGTTACCTTAACAGACGGTACCGGTGTCGTTCATATTGCCCCTGCTTTCGGTGAAGATGACTCCAAGGTTGGAAGAAAATACGATCTTCCTTTCGTTCAGCTGGTAAACGGCGCAGGGGAGATGACAGAGGAAACCAAATGGGCAGGTACGTTCTGCAAGAAAGCGGATCCGCTGATTTTAACAGATTTGGAAGAGAGAGGACTGCTCTTTTCAGCTCCTGTATTTGAACACAGCTATCCTCACTGCTGGAGATGTGACACTCCTCTCATCTACTATGCAAGAGAATCCTGGTTTATCAAGATGACAGCTGTAAAAGATGATTTAATCCGCAACAACAATACCATTAACTGGATCCCTGAGAGCATTGGAAAAGGCCGTTTCGGCGACTGGCTGGAGAATGTTCAGGACTGGGGCGTCAGCAGAAACCGTTACTGGGGAACTCCGTTAAATGTCTGGGAATGCGAATGCGGCCACCAGCATTCCATCGGCAGCATTGAGGAGTTAAAGAGTATGTCAGACAACTGCCCGGATGAGATTGAGCTTCACCGTCCATATATCGACGCAGTTACCATTACCTGTCCAAAGTGCAAAAAACAGATGAAGCGTGTGCCGGAGGTCATTGACTGCTGGTTCGATTCCGGATCCATGCCATTTGCACAGCATCACTATCCGTTTGAAAATAAGGATTTATTTGAGAAACAGTTCCCGGCTGATTTTATCTCAGAAGCGGTGGATCAGACAAGAGGATGGTTTTATTCCCTGCTTGCCATCTCAACTTTGATTTTCAATCAGGCACCTTATAAGAATGTTATCGTACTTGGCCATGTACAGGATGAAAACGGACAGAAGATGAGTAAATCCAAGGGCAATGCGGTAGATCCGTTTGAAGCACTTAAGACTTACGGAGCCGATGCGATCCGCTGGTATTTCTATGTAAACAGCGCTCCCTGGCTTCCAAACCGGTTCCATGGAAAAGCGGTTATGGAAGGACAGCGCAAATTCATGGGTACTTTGTGGAATACTTATGCATTCTTTGTTCTCTACGGGAATATTGATGAATTTGACCCTACAAAATATAAACTGGATTATGAGAAGCTGCCGGTTATGGATAAATGGCTGTTATCCAAGTTGAACACATTAATAAAACAGGTAGATGCTTACCTTGGCAATTATCAGATTCCGGAATCAGCAAGAGCGCTGCAGGATTTTGTAGATGATATGAGCAACTGGTATGTGCGCAGAAGCAGAGAGCGTTTCTGGGCAAAGGGTATGGAGCAGGATAAGATCAACGCCTATATGACCCTTTACACCGCCCTTGTGGATGTGAGCAAGATTGCCGCACCTCTTATTCCGTTTATGACAGAACAGATTTATCAGAATCTGGTCTGCAGTGTGGATTCCTCAGCACCGGAAAGCATTCATCTGTGTGATTATCCGGTTGCCAAAGAAAACTTCATCGACAAACAGTTAGAAGAAGATATGGATGAAGTTTTAAAAATCGTAGTCATGGGCCGTGCAGCCAGAAATACTGCAAATATCAAGAACCGCCAGCCAATCGGCCAGATGTTTGTAAAAGCTCCTCATGCACTTCCTGTCTTCTACCAGGAAATCATTGAAGAAGAGCTGAATGTGAAAAAGGTGGTATTTAAAGATGATGTCAGAGACTTCACTTCTTACAGCTTTAAGCCTCAGTTAAAGACGGTTGGTCCGAAGTACGGAAAGCAGTTAGGCAGCATTAAAAATGCCCTGGCAGAAATAAACGGCAATGAGGCCATGGATACCCTGAATGAAAAAGGTGCGCTTACCTTTGATTTTAACGGAACGGAAGTGGTGCTTACCAAAGAAGATTTACTCATTGACACAGCACAGACAGAAGGATATGTATCAGAGGGAGACAACAGCATTACCGTTGTTCTGGATACCAATTTAACTCCGGAGCTTTTAGCAGAAGGATTTGTCCGGGAGCTGATCAGTAAGATCCAGACCATGCGTAAGGAAGCCGGTTTTGAGGTCGTTGACCATATTACGGTATACAGCAAAGACAATGAGAAAATCGAGAGTATTTTAAAGGCTCATGAAAATGACGTTAAGAACGAGGTCCTTGCAGACGATATCATATTAAACAAAGCGGCCGGCTATGTGAAGGAATGGAATATTAACGGCGAGAATGTAACCTTAGGCGTGGAGAAGATCCAGTAAACAGTCAGGAGGTCTTGTGGAATGAGCATGGGATTTGATAAGGAAACTTTTAAAAAGAGTGTCTTGTTTAATATGAAGAACGTGTTTCGTAAAACAGTTGATGAAGCAACGAAAGAACAGATGTACCAGGCAGTCGCCTATGCAGTAAAGGATGTGATCATCGATGAATGGATCGCAACCCACAAAGAGTACGAAAAACAGGATGTGAAAACCCTGTATTATTTATCCATGGAGTTTTTAATGGGCCGTGCTCTGGGCAACAGCATCATAAGTTTCATGGCACAGCCGGATGTGAAGGAAGTGTTAGAGGAACTTGGGTTTGACTTGAATGCAATTGAAGACCAGGAGCCGGATCCGGCTCTTGGAAACGGAGGGCTTGGCCGCCTGGCGGCATGCTTTCTCGATTCACTGGCGACACTGGGATATCCGGCTTACGGCTGCGGAATCCGTTATCGTTACGGTATGTTCAAACAGAAGATCGAGAACGGTTACCAGATTGAGATTCCTGATGACTGGCTGAAAAACGGTTATCCCTTTGAAATCCGCAGGGCAGAGTATGCCACAGAGGTTAAGTTCGGGGGATATGTAAAGGTGGTTCGTGAGAATGGAAAGGAACGTTTTGTACAGGAGGGTTATCAGTCCGTCCTTGCAGTGCCTTACGACATGCCCATTATAGGATATGGAAATAATGTGGTAAATACTCTGCGCATCTGGGATGCGCAGGCCATTAATACCTTCAGCCTGGATTCCTTTGATAAAGGGGACTACCAAAAAGCAGTGGAGCAGGAGAACCTGGCAAAAACCATTGTTGAAGTCCTCTATCCCAATGACAACCATTATGCAGGCAAGGAACTGCGCTTAAAGCAGCAGTACTTCTTTATCTCGGCCAGTGTGCAGAGAGCAGTCTTAAAGTATATGGAAAACCACGATGACATTCACAAATTCTATGAGAAAAACGTATTTCAGTTAAATGATACCCACCCCACGGTGGCTGTTCCGGAGCTGATGCGGATTCTTCTTGATAACTATGGATTAAGCTGGGATGAAGCCTGGGAGATTACCACGAAAACCTGTGCCTATACCAACCACACCATTATGTCAGAGGCTCTGGAAAAATGGCCCATCGAGCTGTTTTCCAGGCTCCTTCCAAGAATCTATCAGATCGTGGAAGAGATCAACCGCCGCTTTCAGCAGAAGATCGGGGAGATGTATCCGGGAAATCAGGATAAGGTGCGCAAGATGGCCATTGTTTATGACGGCCAGGTACGGATGGCCAATCTTGCCATTGTGGGCGGTTTTTCTGTTAACGGTGTAGCCAGACTTCATACGGAGATCTTAAAGAATCAGGAACTGAAGGATTTTTATGAGATGATGCCGGAGAAATTCAATAACAAAACCAACGGTATCACCCAGAGGCGTTTTCTCTTACATGGGAATCCTCTTTTGTCAGAGTGGGTGACGAAGAAAATCGGAAATGAATGGATTACCAATCTGCCTCATATTCACCGGCTGGCTGTTTACGCAGATGATCCAAAGTGCCAGCAGGAATTTATGGATATCAAATACCAGAACAAGGTCCGGCTGGCGAACTATATTAAGGAACATAACGGCATTGAGGTGGACCCCAGATCCATATTTGATGTACAGGTGAAGCGTCTTCACGAATATAAGCGTCAGCTGATGAATATTCTTCATGTGATGTATCTGTATAATCAGCTGAAGGATAATCCTAATTTGGATATGGTTCCCAGGACATTTATCTTCGGAGCCAAGGCTGCTGCCGGATACCGCCGGGCAAAGCTGACCATCAAGCTGATTAATTCCGTGGCAGAGGTAATTAACCACGACAGAAGCATCGGCGGAAAAATAAAGGTTGTATTTATTGAAGACTACAAGGTGTCCAATGCAGAAATCATCTTTGCTGCAGCGGATGTCAGTGAGCAGATATCTACAGCCAGCAAGGAGGCTTCCGGAACCGGCAATATGAAATTCATGTTAAACGGTGCTTTGACTCTTGGAACCATGGATGGCGCCAATGTGGAGATCGTTGAGGAAGTGGGAGCGGAGAATGCATTTATTTTCGGCATGACTTCCGATGAGGTGATCCGTTATGAGCGGGAAGGCGGATACGATCCCATGGAGATTTTCAACAATAATTATGAAATCCGCAGAGTTTTGATGCAGCTGATCAACGGCTATTATTCGCCCCAGGATCCGGAGCTGTTCCGCGATATCTATAATTCCCTGCTTAATACCATAAGCAGTGACCGGGCCGATACGTATTTTATCTTAAAGGATTTTCCTTCTTATGGGGAAGCCCAGAAGCGGATCGATCAGGCATACAGGGATGAGTCCTGGTGGGCAAAAGCGGCCATTTTAAATGTAGCAAACAGCGGTAAATTTACCTCAGACCGTACCATTCTTGAATATGTGAGGGATATCTGGCATTTGGAAAAGGTAAATGTAGAACTATAGAATAGATGAACGTTTCAGGAAAAGCGTTCCGGAAGTGATTCCGGGGCGCTTTTTCGCATATATTGAACAAGGATTTGAGACAAGAAAGGCGGCGGGAACATGGGAAAAAAGATATTAATGGCATGCATACTGGCATTTTTATTTCCATATATCATTACTCTGGCGTGGACAGGGAAAGTGGAGGAGAAAAAAGAAATGCCCATGACACCCAGCGGAAAACGTGTGATACTGGACAGAAAAGGCGGGGAGACTGCCATGGATGTTGAGGAGTATCTTCCCGGTGTGGTAGCAAAGCAGATGCCGGCTGATTACGGAAAAGAAGCGCTCCGGGCCCAGGCAATGATAGCGCGGACCTACATTTACGGAAAAATGAATGGTCAGAAGGAAGTGAAGGAATCTGATCTCCATATGGATTATTTAGAACAGAAGCAGATGGAGAAAATGTGGGGAAGCGAAGCCTTTGTCACCAGCTATCAGGCGGTGGAGGAGGCGGTGCGTTCTACCGCAGGTACTGTTATCACCTGCAACGGAAACTTAATTGAACCGCTGTTTCACCGGGCCAGCAGCGGAATGACAAGGGCAGGAGATGAAAATCATCCATACTTACAGCCAGTGGAATGCAAAAAAGATGTGGAAGCAGAGGGTTTTTTAACAATTGTCCAGTTCAGCAAAAATGATTTTGCAGATAAAATCAATCAGATTTCAGGAGATAGTTCTGTAAAGGCAGATCAGATTCCCCAAAGCATTCAGATCGTTCAAAGAGATGATTCCGGGTACGTGGTACAAATACAGATCGGCACCCGTACGTTCACCGGAGATGAAGTTCAGTATGCTCTTTCATTGCCGTCACCTTCCTATGAATTTGAGGAATATGAAGGCGGAGTAAGAGCCGTCTGCCGGGGAATCGGACATGGATACGGCTTCAGCCAGTACGGGGCAAAATGCAAAAGTGAGGAAGGCTGGACGGCTGAAAAAATTCTTGCTTATTTTTATAAAAATATTGTTTTGAAATCTGAATAAGTACAATTTAG
>NZ_QOHO01000133.1 GCF_003432035.1 Lacrimispora amygdalina | reverse complement strand
TCTTCCGGCTCTGCTGATTCAACCGGTTCGCTTTCCGGTTCTTCCAAATCCGGCGATTCAACCGGTTCGTGGTCAAATTCTTCCGGCTCTGCTGGCTCAGATTGTTCACCGGCTTGTTGTTCCGCCGGTTCCAGCTCTGATGCCGGTATAGACGGCTGAATCTGCTCTGCCACCATATCTTCCTCTTCCAGTTCCAGAGCCACCACTGCCCGCAGCGTATGGGGCAGGTTCGGTTCTTCCGTGCCTATCTCCACCGTCAGCTCGGTCACCAGGTCGCCAGCCTCGAAGTAAAGAATCCTTTCCGACTCCGCCAGCAACGGAAAACACAGCGCCATGATTGTCAAGGCCGCTGCCATTAGACATATTATTTTTTTCGTTTTTTTAATTTTTTTCCATTTAACCAGCATTGTTTATTCCTCAATTTCTAAATGTTTATCGATGAAATGCAGTCAATGCATTGTCCATAATATAAGAAGCACCTTGCCGCCGATATCCGCAACGGAACCGAAATTCCTCGAATCCACAGCAGCGCCGCGGTTGTCACCCAGCACGAAATACTCGCCATCCAAAAGGGTCAGGGGGTATTCCAGGCCCGGTTTTGCATAGGTGTCTTCCAGCTCCCTGCCATTTACCAGGAGCCTGCCCTGGGCGTCCGTATCCACCGTGTCGCCGGGCACGGCGGCCACGCGCTTCACGAACTGGTTGCCGCCATGCGTAAAAAACACTACATCGCCAGAGGTATACTGCCTATCCAGCCGCCAGACCAGCACAAGGTCGCCGTCCGCCAGGGAAGGCGCCATCGAATCCCCCTGGACAACGCCGATCCCGAAAAAAACGCCGAACAGCAGAAATACCGTCAAGACCGTGACAATCAGGCTGCGGATCAGCCTGTGCCAGTTCCTTTTCCGCCGCAGGACGGCACGCCTGTGCTGCAAAACCTTCTCAGGCGATTCCGCTTCCCTATACATTCCCGGCGTCATTCCCTGTCCGGCCATCGTCCATCTTTCTTTCAACCCCGCCTGCCAGTCTCAGCATTTGGCCGAGGTCCCCGGAAATCAAGCGGATGGTGGCTTTCATTTGAAGCAGTAGGTTATTCATCTCTGTCTCCATATCCCTGCGCTGTTTGGCAAGCTGCTCAATTTCGGCGCGCCTGCCCGCCAACTGGCGGTCGGTTTCGTGTTCCTTCTGTTCGGCCCACACCTTTGCCTGCATGATGATTTTTTCCGCTTCGCGCCTGGCCCGCGCAATGAGTTCCGCACGCTCTGCTTCCTGCCGCTGTATGTCCTGCTGCATTTCTTCAACCTGGCCTTGCAGTTCTTCCGCCAAGTCACGGTACATCCCGGTGATATGTTCGATCTTATCCAGCGCGTCATCTTCGTCCACGCCGCCGAAGGTTCTCTTTTTAAACTTCATTTGGCGCAAGTAGGCGGCAATGGCCTCTTGCCCGATTATTGATAATTCCATGTGTTCGCATCCCTTCCTACCGCCGTCTGTTCACTCGCAGAACAGACGGCGCCGTACACCCCGGACAAAGGCATCCTGAACAGCATATGTAGTTTCAGCCCTCAGTGAATCCATTTGTCATGAGTCCGGTTTTTAATGTAATAAACCGGCAAAACAAAAAAACTTGAAAAAAGTCTGCCGGCCCCGAACCGTAATCTGTACTCGTCAAGTAAAACACATGGCTTGCCAGCCTATACACAAATGTCATAAACCCGGATTTTAATGTCATGAACCGGTATTTTGAAATAAATTTTAGGGCTTGACAAAGCTTTTGAAACGTAAATCAAGGTCATTTTCATCAGCCCGGCAGGCATATGTCTGGCATAAATAGACGGAACCGGTCTGAATGAATATCCATCCAGACCGGTTCCGTAACTGCCACTGCGAATTTTCGCTTTTTAAGGAAAATTCAACCGGGTTTATAACATTAAAGAGAGGGTTTATGACATTTGGCTGTAGCAAAATGGCGAATCTTGTATATTTTTAAATGTTATATATATGGCGAATACTGCGAAAAGCCGGCGCGGAAAATCGGGATAGACAAGCCGGCGGCGGAAAAACAGCGCAATTATATAATAAGGTTGATTAACGAAATGGCAGATTACATGAATTATTTATTGAGGATAAGCCGCTTCTAAATGTAAAGGAAGGTAGTTATGGGCACAGCGAATAGGAATAAACTCTTGATGCAGGGAACAAACACAAAAACCGGGATATGGGAAACCATAGATTATGAGCCGAAGAATCTTTCAACTGAATTACACATAAAAACACTGGCCATGCAGGAGATTTGCATTCACGCCATGTCATCCCTTGCCGGCATCAGCTACGACGAGGAAGGCGGCCATATTGTTCGGACACAGCATTATGTCAGAGTCCTGGCCGATCATCTGGCGCAAACCGGGCATTATACCGAGGTGCTTACCCCGGAGAATATCCTGTTGATTTCCAAATCGGCCATGATTCATGACATCGGTAAAGTCGGTATTCCAGAGTATATCCTGATGAAGCCCGCACTGCTGACGCAGCAGGAATTTGAAATCATGAAAACACATACCACACTGGGCTATCAGGCCATTGTACGGACAGAAAAGACGTTTGGTGAGCCTGGCGGCTCTTATTTGCGTTTTGCAAAGGAGATCGTGTATTCCCATCATGAACGCTGGGACGGCTCCGGGTACCCGCTGGGGCTGGCCGGTGAGCGTATCCCACTTTCAGCCCGCTTGATGGCGCTTGCCGATGTATACGACGCGCTGACCAGCAAACGGGTCTATAAGGATTCTTTTTCTCACGAACGCGCCTGCTTTGAAATTCAGCAGAACGCCGGGAAGCATTTTGACCCGCATGTTGCGGAGGCCTTTCTCGCCACCCAAAGACAATTTAAGGAAATCTCTAAACGCTATGTGAATGAAAATGATACGCACCTGTACGTCTGACCAGCCAGTAAAACCTATATACTTATCCGAACAGCAAAGCAAGCTGGCTCTGCCTTTTAACTGACCAATCGCATTCAGCGAGGAAATTGGAAACGTCTGCGGTTGACAGCAAAAAAAACAGAAAGCAGGTGGAGAGAATGACTATTGAGAACGCACAAATCAATCGCTATCTAAACCATATGGGAGTTAAGCATTCTAATTCAGGATATCGGTTCCTGATATCCGCAATCAAGCTGAAAGCGGAGCATGGTCATAAAATCGGGTATGTAGAGATTTATAACAATATTGCCCGAGAGTACGGCATATCATCGTATAATCGTGTTGAGAGGGCGATACGATACGCCATTGCCTCGTTTGGGGCAACCAACAAGGAGTTTATTGCGCGGGCGGTGGATGATATCATATACGGTTACAAATCACAAAGCCCATAGAACGCAAAATGTCCGGCTGGATGATATCCGGCCGGACATTTTTGTCAAACGAAATCCCTTGGCTGTTCCCGGGAAGCCGAAAAGCAAAACTTTGTTATAAGCGTAATAAATGGAAAAAGAAAGTTCCAGAATACCTGAAAGATATCTACAACACCGCCCCTTTTAAAATCAAGAGGAGGCATTGTAGCTGAATTTAGCCTGATTCTGGTGGCGTATTCGCAGTAACTTTTGTGACGAAACCTTTTGCCTGCTTAATAAGTTTCTGTATGAATCTTTGCCTGTTCTACTTCATCTAATGTATGTGCATGTCTTGCCTCCTTCGGATATCCCACTGCGATAATAGAAAGCACTGCCATATGCCCCGGAATCCCAAGGAGGTTACGCACATACTCTTCGCTGCTCATCCCTTGATTTGATTCTCTTAACCGGATCTGCACCCAGCATGAGCCAAGCCCTAAACTTTCTGCTTCCAGTTGTATAACGATAGAGGCTATAGAGGTATCTTCTATCCATGTATCGGTTTTCAGTGTATTGCCTAATACCACAATAGCAAGAGGCGTCGCCGGCAAAAATGGCTGATTCGGACTCCGGCAGTCGCCAAGCTTTTGAAGTGTTTCTTTATTCTCGATAACGACAAACTCCCATGGGCGGGTAGTCTTCCCGCTAGGTGCAAGCTGTGCTGCCTGAAGAAGCTTTTCCTTTTTCTCCGCTTCCACAGCCTTGTCTTCAAATTTCCGACAGCTTCTCCTTGTAAGTAACAAATCTAACATAATAATCTCCATTCCGC
>NZ_QOHO01000132.1 GCF_003432035.1 Lacrimispora amygdalina | reverse complement strand
AACTTCATTTTACAACCGACCTTTTTTACTTTCTATATTTTATGCGTTTAACAATCTGAACAACAATAAGCGGTATTATTGATAAAAGTACAATACTCATGTACTGTTGGTTCGTTAAGATACTTATTTCAAATATCTTATGCAACGGTTCTAAGAACAGTACTGCTGATAACAATAAAGCCCCTAATATTAATGCTAAATAACTAAATGGATTAATCCATAATGTTTTTAGAGAAAGAGGCGCATCATTTCGACAGTTTAAACCATGAACAAGGCGTGATAAACTTAATGTCGCAAAAGCCATTGTCATACTTTCTCTATGACTGCCATTCTGATAGCCTAAATAATAAGCGATCATGGTTACAACAGCAATAATAGTCCCTTCAAAAAGCACTTGCAACCCGAAAGCCCTATCAAGAATTGGGGTTTTTGCATTTCGAGGTTTCTCTTTCATTAACCCGCTATTAGCTGGCTCAAGACCAATTGCTATAGCCGGCAAACTATCTGTCAATAAGTTAATAAAGAGTAAGTGAACTGGCGAAAAAGGTGCCATCAGCCCCATAATAGAGGTATAAACTACTGCTAAAATCCCTGCAGTGTTACCTGATAAGAGAAATCTTACGGCATTTTTAATATTCCCATAAATGCTTCGTCCATTGTTAATTGCCTTGATAATAGTAGCGAAATTATCATCCGTTAAAACCATATTAGCTGCATCTTTTGCCACTTCTGTCCCTGTAATTCCCATCGCAATACCGATATCCGCACGCTTAAGAGCAGGTGCATCATTGACACCATCCCCTGTCATGGCAACGACATGACCAAGAGCTTGCCATGCACTAACAATACGTATCTTATGTTCTGGTGATACCCTTGCATAGACCGATACTTTCGGAACTAAAGCAATCAATTCTTCTTCCGTAAGATGTTCAATATCCGCACCTTCTAGTGCTTGATCCCCTTCCTGTAAAATACCGATTTGTCGTGCTATGGCAGAGGCTGTCACTTTATGATCCCCTGTTATCATAATTGGTTTAATACCAGCAGCTATACAACTTTCTACAGCACCTTTCGATTCAGCTCTTGGAGGATCCATCATAGCAACTAGTCCAAAAAGAATCATCTCACCTTCATGTGCAAATGTTAACGTATTTTCCTCTACTTCTTTCCACGCAAAAGCCAATACACGCAATCCTTGATTTGCTAGTTCGAAGTTAATCTGATTATAGATATCTTTATCTTCCTGCGTAATCAGTCGAACCCCTTGAGCAGTCTCAATATGCGTCGAACGGTCTAATAATACATCCATAGCTCCCTTTGTGAAAACAACGGATTTACCATCAATATGTTGTAATGTCGTCATAAGCTTTCTGTCACTATCGAAGGGCAACTCTGAAATACGTGGTGTAACTTCACGAACAATCAATTCATCTAAATGTAGACGTTCCCCAAGATCGACTAAGGCGATCTCTGTTGGGTCGCCAATTTCTTTTTCTTTGGTTGTAATTGCGTCACTACATAAAAGTCCTGCCATCACCAGTTTATAATGAAGACTATTCTCTTTGTCAATGGCGTCAACATCAATTAACTTATTATCTGTAAAAATTTTTTGCACTGTCATTTTATTCTGTGTTAATGTACCTGTTTTATCGGAACAAATAATTGATATACTGCCTAAACTTTCCACAGAGTGTAATTTTCGAATAATTGCATTTTCTTCAGCTAGCTTTCTTGTTCCAAAAGCAAGAACTATCGTTACAATTGAACTTAGGGCTTCCGGAATTGCAGCCACTGCAAGAGATATGGCGAACATGAGTGAATCCATAATAGGTGCTCCACGATACAAATTCAGTCCAAATACAATGCTAGAAATAATAATTATTAGTATTGCTAGTTTTTTTCCAAAATTATCTAAGTTTTCCTGAAGTGGTGTAGCTTTTTCTTGGGCGCTTTTTAATAACGATGCGATGTGCCCTATTTCAGTAGATACTCCAACACCTGTAACTACAGCTTTACCACGCCCATAGGTCACATGACTACTCGAAAATATCATATTCACTCGATCGCCTATCGCCACATCGTCTTTACTAATAGGTTCAATTACTTTTTCCACACTAACTGATTCACCAGTTAATGCACTTTCATTTACCTGTAAACTATTACTTTCGATAATTCGGGCGTCTGCAGCAATAAAATCTCCGGCTTCAACAATTAAGATGTCACCCACGACAACTTCTGAAGAAGGAATTTCGATCAAACACCCTTCACGTAAAACTTTTGAACTTGGTGCAGAAAGAGCCTTCAAACTTTTTAATGATTGCTCTGCTTTTACATGTTGTATCGTTCCCAGTAAAGCATTAATAATAAGAACAGCTATAATAACTAATGTGCTCTCCAGTTTTCCCATCATTGCCGAGACAGCCGCTGCCACCATAAGTATGACAACAAGAAAGTCTTTAAACTGTGAAAGAAAAATAATAGCCGTAGATACACTCTTGCTTTCTTCAAGTATATTACTTCCATGGGTCTCGCGTTGTTTCGATACATCTTCACTAGATAAGCCAGTTGTCTGACTATTTAACTGTTTGATAACTTCATCATAAGACATTTGATAAAATTTTTTCACTTATATTCCTCCTGATATAGATATTTAAAAACTCATTAATCATATATTAGCGACATATTCATTGGCTCGAAAACGTTTATGATTCTATCCTCCAACATGTCCTTTCAAATACTCCCACATTTTCTGGGTCAAACTGTGTTCCTGCACATCGTTTCAGCTCTACAAGTGCTTTTTCATTAAAAAATACTTTCTTATATTTACTAGTAGCAGTCATTGCCTCATATGCATCAGCAACCGTAATTATCCATGATACAATAGAATATTCTTTCCACTAAGCCCTTAAGAATAGGCCTTCCCATTTTTTGTATTATGACTAAAGCATACACTATATTCCTTGCTTTTAGAGTTATCAGTTTTAAATAACACTAGCTATTTACTATGATATTATTTTATATTTTTATTTCGTAAATTGCAAGTGCAAGT
>NZ_QOHO01000131.1 GCF_003432035.1 Lacrimispora amygdalina | reverse complement strand
GGAATTTCGGGTTCAAAAATTGAAGGTCGATTTCAAAATGTGAAACTCGTTTACAAAACGGGAAACTCGAAATGCTATTGACCAAACTGGCTGAAAACAGCTTCTGAATTTACCAAAAATTACATGTAGAGTGCTAAATATTACATGAACGAAAAAAATGCATTCTTTTGTAGTATAATGAGTTCAAATAAAAACAGGAGGGGAGGAGATAAGATTTTTACTGCTATAGCATTTATAGTAATCGGATTGTTTTTGATGTTAATGCCATATGAGAAATTTCTCGAAATTTTCCCGGCAGCCAAATCAAAAAAGATGATTAAAGTTTTAGGGGGCTTTTTTCTGATTTTCGGTTTTGGTTACATAGTTCTGACACTGATCGTGTAAGATAAAGTTTTTACAGTTCCGTATTGAACTATAAAGATCTAAAACAATGATGTATGAAAAGCTGTGATTTCAATCATTATAAAATGATCGGAAGAACAACAAAAGAAAGGAGCAGAGGAGACGATTTCCCTGCTTCTTTCTTTATTTAATTCGAAATGAATCAGTCAGAGTCAAAATTTAACAACCTGGTATCTGGAAAAACTCAGCTTAAGATGTTATAATGGAAAAAATAAAGATAAAGGAGCACAATCATACGTTACATGGATAAATATCAAGTACTCAGGCACTATTTCGGTTACGACAGTTTCCGGGAAGGGCAGGAAATACTGATTGACAGCATTCTGGCAGGGAGAGATGCCCTGGGGATTATGCCTACAGGTTCAGGTAAGTCTCTTTGCTTTCAGGTTCCGGCTCTTATGACGGAAGGAATTACTTTAGTTATTTCCCCTTTGATTTCCCTGATGAAAGATCAGGTCGCTTCACTCAATCAGGCAGGCATTCACGCCGCATATCTTAACAGTTCTTTGTCCCCAAGTCAGTATCTGAAAGCCCTCGCTTATGCGCGGGAAGGGCGCTATCCCATAATTTACGTTGCACCTGAACGGCTTTTAACCGAAGAATTTTTGGAATTTTGCTTAAGCGTCCGGATTTCCATGGTGGCAGTGGACGAAGCTCATTGCGTATCCCAGTGGGGACAGGATTTCAGACCCAGTTATTTAAAAATTGTTGATTTTATTGAAAGACTTCCCAGACGTCCGGTCATCAGTGCTTTTACGGCTACGGCGACAAAGGAGGTCCGGGAGGATATGATTGATATATTAATGCTTCAGGATCCGGCTGTAGTATCAACCGGCTATGACAGGCCCAATCTGTATTTAAGTGTACAGTCTCCAAAGGATAAATATGCCACGATGAAAAATTTTGTGGAGAGACACCCGGGACAGTGCGGAATTATCTATTGTCTTACCAGAAAAATGGTAGAGGAGGTCTGCGGGAGATTAAATAAAGAGGGATTTTCTGCAACCCGGTATCATGCAGGGCTAAGCGATGCAGAGCGGAGAACGAATCAGGATGATTTTATTTATGATAAAAGTCTGATTATGGTGGCTACCAATGCATTTGGAATGGGCATTGATAAGTCCAATGTCCGCTATGTCATTCATTATAATATGCCGAAAAATTTAGAATCCTATTATCAGGAAGTTGGGCGCTGCTCCAGAGACGGTGAGCCTGGAGAATGCCTGCTTCTTTATGGCGGCCAGGATGTGATTACCAATCAGATGTTTATTGACAGCAATCAGGATAATCAGGAGCTTGATCCAATAACCCGTAAGCTTGTGGAAGAACGGGACAGAGAGCGTCTGAAAAAAATGACCTATTACTGTTTTACAAACGACTGCCTGAGGGATTATATTCTGCGCTATTTTGGAGAATATAAGGAAAATTACTGCGGGAACTGTTCCAATTGTTTAACCGGATTTGAAACGGTAGATGTGACAGATATTGCAGCAGCCATCATCAGATGTGCAGAAACCAGCCGGCAGAGGTATGGTGCAGCCGTGATTATGGATACTTTGCATGGAGCGAATACGGCTAAGATCAGAAATTACCGGATGAATGAGAACCCTCATTACGCCGCTTTGTCAAACGTTCCTGTCTATAAACTGAGACAGGTAATGAATCATCTTCTTTTAAATGAGTATTTGTCTGTTACCAATGACGAATATGCCATTGTAAAGCTGACGAAAAAGGCAGGTGCTGTTTTAAAGGAAGAAGAAACCATACTGATGAAGATGGCAAAAGAGGAAGCGTCTGTTTCCCAGGATAAGGGAAGCCGGAAAACGAAGAAGAGCAGTTCACCGGCACTGGATCTTACCCAGGCAGATGAAACCCTGTTTGAAAAGCTGAGAACACTTCGTCTTAAAATAGCAAAAGAGGAGAAAGTGCCGCCCTACATCGTGTTTTCTGATAAAACCCTGATACATATGTCTGTACAAAAACCAAAAACCCGGGAAGAGATGCTTCTGGTATCCGGTGTTGGCGCTTTTAAATATGAAAAATATGGAGAAAGATTTTTAGAAATTATCAAATAAATAAAATCTGCCAGGATATGTCTGTTCTGAATCCTGGCAGATTTTTTTATTGTATCTCGGTAC
>NZ_QOHO01000130.1 GCF_003432035.1 Lacrimispora amygdalina | reverse complement strand
TGAACTGACCCCCATAAGTTAGACCAAAAATCTAACTTATGGGAGGTCATTTTTTATGGCAAAATACAGTTATGAATTTAAGTTACAAGTTGTTCAAGCATATTTAGAAGGAGAAGGCGGTTATAGATATCTTTCAAAAAAATATGGAGTACCTTCAAAAAGAGATATTGAAAAATGGGTATTTGCATATAAAGCGTTTGGAAAAGATGGTTTGATGCGATCAAGAAAAAATGAAAGTTACTCTTTCGAATTTAAGCTTCATGTAGTAGAGTTATATTTAACAACAGAAGTTTCATATCAGGAGTTAGCTTTATCTGTAGGGATAAATAATCCACCTCTAATTGCCAGGTGGGTAAACGATCATAGAATTGCTGGTCCTGATGCTTTGAAATTAAAGAGTAAAGGACGGAAAAAGAAATTGAATAAAGCAAAAGATAAATCTCCATTATTGAATGATAAGCAAAACAGCGATTTAGAATATCTGAAACAACTTGAAGATGAAAATCTTAAATTAAGAATCGAGAACGCCTATTTAAAAGAACTGAGGAGGCTGCGTTTAGAGGAGGAAGCTCTTCTGAAAAAACAGCGAGAATCATCCACAGCCTCCGAGGAGACTTCAAACTAAAAGATATTCTCGCAGTTACAGGATTTCCAAAAGCGACATATATGTATTGGAGAAAACTTTTTGATAGAGAAAATCCAAACGAGAAACTTGAACAAAAAATTCTTAATATCAGAAAGAAAAACAAAGATTTTGGCTATCGTCGAATCTATGGAGAACTAAGAAAGCAAGGTCTTATTGTAAACAAGAAATGTGTTCAACGAATTGTTCAGAAGCTTGGTATTCAAGTCACTTCATTTACCAGGAAAAGTCGTAAGTATAGCTCTTATAAAGGCAAAGTTGGGAAGACGGCACCTAACAGAATCCACAGAAGGTTTGAGACTCATATTCCACATCAGAAGATTACAACAGACACATCTGAGTTTAAGTATTATGAAATAGATGATAAAGGAAGAATGATAATTAAAAAGCTCTATCTAGATCCGTTTATGGATCTATGTAATAGAGAAATAATTAGTTATGGCATATCACAATGCCCATCTGCTGAAAACATAATGAAAGCCTTAAATGCAGCTATAGAAATCACAAGTGATTGTAAATACAGACGTACATTCCACTCAGATCAAGGCTGGGCTTATCAGATGAAGGCTTATGTTCATGCACTAAAAGAAAAAAGGATTTTTCAAAGTATGTCTAGAAAAGGGAATTGTCATGACAACTCTGTAATGGAAAACTTCTTTGGTATTATGAAACAGGAAATGTACTATGGAGAGACCTATTATAGTTATGAAGAACTTAAGATATCTATTGAGAAATATATAAAATATTACAACGAGCAAAGAATTAAAGAAAAACTAGGATGGATGAGTCCAGTAGAATATAGACTTAACCTCTTAGCTGCATAAAGATATAGCGTAGCAGATAAAACTACTACGCTATAAAGTCTAACTTATAGGGGTCACATCAGAATTTTTGCCTGCTTTTATGAGTGTGCCAAGCATGGCACTAATCTAGTCAGTGAAAGTCTGACCACGGGTATTTACCGCCAAGTGTAGCGGAGCGCAAGTTGGTGTCAGTAATGGCATAGATGAAGGAAGCGCATAGCAAAGTTCTTGAGCCTACGAACAGAAACTTGATAAGGCGATGAGGTGGGTAAGG
>NZ_QOHO01000013.1 GCF_003432035.1 Lacrimispora amygdalina | reverse complement strand
ATATGTATTATATTAAATATGTAGTAAGAATTTATTTGCGGTATTCCTAGCTATTGCAAACATAATTTACATTATGTTTCTTAAATTTACTGTAATCATACACCAAACCCAGCTTTGATATGAGCTTTTGATGTTCATCCCCTGTAGTTGCCGTATAAATCCGGGTGGTTTCAATGCTGGAATGGCCAAGGACCTCAGCCAGGCGTAATAAATTCTTTTCCAGGCTATAAAAAATAAACGCAAACAGATGACGTAAATTATGAGGAAATACTTTTTTCTCGTCAACATTCGCCTTATGGCAGAGACCTTTCATCTTTTTCCAGATAATTGTCCGATTAATCGGAGAATTTGTCTTTGAAAGGAATATTGGACCTGCTTCTATTTTTTGTGAAACACAGTAAGATCTTAAAACCTTAATAAGCTGCTTCGGTATAAATATAACCCTTACTTTTCCTTTATTATTGATCTGTGCATACCCTGTTTTCAGTGACTGCACAGTAATAAACTGCAGTTCACTGACTCTTATTCCAGTGCTGCATATGGTCTGCATTAAAAGGCTCAGCTGAATATCCCCTGCCTCTTTTGCTGCCATGATCAGATTTTCATATTCTTTTTTCGTCAGATATGTTTCTTTTTTACAAAATAATGTTCTCTGAATTTTAAACTGACGAACTTTACACTCAAACCAACCGGCATATTCCAAAAAACGGTTTAGAGCAACTATCATAGAATTCGCACTTGATACCTGATAATTATTTTTTAAGTATTCCTTAAATTCAATTACCTTTCTTTTCTCAATCACTTTATCCCCTGATAAAAAATTATAGAATTTCATGATATCCCTTTTATATTTTTCTATTGTTAATTTTGCCTTTTCTTCTTCAAATAAATAATCTTCATACTGTTTCATAAGTTCTATTGTCAATTTTCTCTCCATGTCTTCTCCTTAGGTTGTATTAAAATATAGTCGACTTTATCAATAATAGATCCACAACAACTCCTTTCGATTGAATTATTTCTAAATTAATTGCTTTTTATTCCCCTATACTATATAAACGAAATAGAATTAAATTGATAACACTTTTCTCAATAAACATTTCATAAACTCACCATTAACAAAATATAAATATTTTTAAAGTACATCAAAAAATCAGTCGAACTATCTGAAAAGACAGGCCGGCTGATTTTTTTGTTAAAAGGAAAAGGAGCATTGCTCCTGATATGAAATCATAAAGATTTCACTCATTTAACAACGCCCCATCAATACTTTTTATTTTGCATAATTTTCAAAATAACCGGATACTGTCTCACCAACTCCATTACGATATACCGTAGCAGTAATAGTCAGCCGATACGTATAACCTCTTGCCACGTAATATCTGCCATCAAAGATCAGCCTGTTACCTGCCACATTTAAGTTGTTCCACGTTTTTACAGTGGTATAGGTACCGTTTGAATTTTTTCTGGACAGTACCGCAGTGCCAGTTATATTCTTTACGTCAGACCAACCTTGCACACAAGCGCCGCAAATAGCCTTGCTTCCATCAAATGAAAGGTTGATATCAATAGATGAAGTGCTGGACCACCGGGCTGCCGGAAGATCTAAAGTATTAACCGGCACATTGGAATAATCGGTTGAGGCAAACGCATCCCCTCCCATCAGGAAACAGGATATGACGAGACACATAATAAAGGTACATTTTTTCATTTTTACAAACATATTTATCCTCCTTTTTTTTATAAAATAATAACCTCTACTATATAAACGTCATAGTAAAAAAATGGTAACACTTTTCCGAAAAATAATTAAATTATTTTTCCAGACTTTTACCCATGCGGATTAATTCATCGCTGTTTATATTTGATGTCAATTCAAAAACAACATCATGTGATTTCCAGAGAAGTACATTGAAATTATCACCCTTCACTGCTTTAAACAGATATGCTGTATTACCAGAAATATCGACTTCCGTATAATTTGTATTTTCATTGTCAATCAATGCCGTTCCTTCTTCCGCCTTTCTCTGCTTTAATACAATCTCAGTATCTGATTCATTGGAATATACCAGCAAAGCAGAATTTCCATAAAGCTCCTCTGATATCTTTTTATAACCTTCCGGCAAATATGCTGGTCTGAAGATATCCATTTGCTGCCCGCCGTCTGTAGAATCATGAAACTGGATTTGTGTATATTTTCCAAACTGATTAACAAAGGTATTGAGTATTACATTTCTCGTTGCCTCAACACTGAGCAGTGTGGCAGACGACAGTACAATGATTACCACAAAGCATGCTGCTATTTTACGGTTACTTTTTACGAAGTACCTTATTTTAAACTTGATCTTCTGTTCAAAAATCAACTTTTTTATTCGTTTGTCCAACTCCTTGGAGGTTGGAAATTTCTCATTTAATTCTTTATTAGAGGGCAATGTATCCATTTCATCTCTCAGTGCATCAGATATGGCTGCTTTCAACAGCGAATCAAACAATTCTTTATTCCGGTCTTCACTGCTCACTGTAAACTCCCTCCTTTTTCAATTCCTTCTTCAGAGCTTTACGTGCCCTGCTAAGGCGCATTTTAGCATTCTCCGTACTGATACCCAGTATTTTACCTATTTCTTCAAATGAACAATCAAATTCTACTTTCAGATATAAAATATCCGAATAACTTTTTTTAAGATTGCCTATACAGCATTTTATTTTATCACAGGCTTCCTTAACTGAAAAATTATCAAAAGCCGGTTCTTCATAACTTAAACCATAATCATCTTCTTCCAAAGGTACTATTTGCTTCTTCTTTTGTTTTCGGAGCATGTCAATCGCAACGTTCCTCACTATAATAACGACGAACCCCCTCGTTTGGTAACAGTCTACTATATTAATTTTTTCAAGATTATCAATTATTTTTATAAATGATTCTGATACCGCATCTTCTGCAAGATGCACTTCATTTAAGATCGTATTGGCTATGTAAAGCATTGTTCCGCTGTAAAGTTCATAAATCTCGGTTACTTTATCCCGATCTCTTTCATTTTCAAGCGTCATTATGAAAGCAAGCAACGTTTTTTCCTCCTTGGCATGTAACCATGTATTAGATCTGATATATGAAGTAAATTATACTATACTTTTTATTTTCCAACCATACCCAAAATCAAGCCGGTCCTGAGGCTGAAATTTTGCATCTTAATGAAACAGTTGTTATCAAAAAAAGAGCCGATAACCGCAACTTACTTATGCGTGTCATCGTGCTCTTTCAGTACTGACATATTTATTTTAATCTCTGCAACTATTTCATTTCATCAACAGCAGTTTTACCGGCAATCCGTCCGAAGGTAAAGATATCCGTTAATGCGTTGCCACCAAGACGGTTTCCTGCATGAATACCTCCGGCAACTTCTCCGGCAGCATATAGATGTTTAATTGGCTGTCCATTTTCATCTAATACATGGGTATTGGTGTCGATCTTAAGACCGCCCATGGTGTGATGAACAGCTGGCTTTCTTGGAGTTGCATAGAATGGAGCTTTCTCCACCTTCAGGCTGAATGTATCCTTATGGAACTCAGGATCAAAACCCGCATCTACATAAGAATTATATTTTACAATGGTTTCCTTAAGAACTTCAGGATCCATACCGACTTTTACTGCCAGTTCTTCGATGGTATCTGCTCTGAATAAGGTACCTGCTTCTACCTGACGGTCTAATTTCTCCTGGCTTGTATTGGCAGCTGTTTTCTTAATCTCATCATCTGCAATCAGATAAAATAAACCGCCCTGATCGATGGCTGCTTTTGTTAACACATCACGGCCTGAAAATTCATTTACAAAACGTCTGCCGCTTTTATTAACGATTACAAAGTTTTCCGGTGGTACCTGAATTCCGCTAAACAGCTCACCTGTATCCGGATCGGCAACAGGCATCATCTGAGTAAATCCCATTCCTGTCAGTGCTGCTCCTACTGATTTACCAAGCTGGATTCCATCCCCTGTCATAGCGAAGGAATTGGTGGTTCTTATATTGTCATCAATGGCACTCCAATAGGTATTATATTCCTTTAACATCTTTGTATTGGCACCAAAACCACCGCTAGCAAGTACAACTGCTTTGGCACGAACGGTAATTTTCTGGCCATTGACACCAGTTGCCATGACTCCTGCGATCTCACCATTTTCCATAATAAATTCTTTTACAGGACTGTCCGTGATAATCTTTCCTGAGTGCTCCTCCACATATTTTGTGAGGGCAAGGATAAATGCGGTACCATAGCTCTTAACCGGCTTATGACCACGGCGCCAAAGTGCACCAACCGGAGCAAATACAACGCTCTTGTCATATTCAACGCCGATCTCTTCCAGCCATTTTACACTTTCTAAAGCTCTGTCAGTGAGGATCTTTACCAGGTCATACTGTCCGTAAATGGTGTTGCCGTTTAAGTCGGTACGTTTTCCGCCAAAATAGGTCTGCATTCTGTGAAGAAGAGGAGAATCAAATAAATGACCTTTTCCAGTACCGAATTTTTCCTGATATTTGGAAAATTCTTCTTTGAGCGCATGGAAATCTTCTAAATATTCCGGATGAATCTGGCTCTCATCGGTTTCCAGCAATGACTCAATGGTATGTCTTTCTCCCGGATTTTCATCAAACTCTCTCTGCCATTCAGGATCTGCCGCATTGACCGGACCACCGGAACGTATGGTATTTCCACCTACTGCCGGATATTTTTCAAGTACAATTACACTGGAGCCATTCTGCAATGCAGTAGCAGCCGCACTGAGTCCGGCACCTCCTCCGCCAACAACTACCACATCACAAGTATACTCTTCGTCTTGTCTGTTCCGGCTGCTGGCAGGTTTGGGACGTCTCTTAAGAATGTCCGGGTTGACTCCGGCAAGTTTCACTGCTTTGGCAACACCATCAATGACAGCATTGCTGGTTTCAGATGCACCGGAGAGCGCATCTACATTCAGGGTCTGTCCTTCCAGAATTTTATCTGGTATTCTTACAAATACAACATCGGCGATTCCTTCCGTTTCACCCCTGGTGTCTATATTAATGCTTTCGATCCGCTTTTCACTAAAGGATACCTTCATTGGAAGTTTTCCGCTGTGTCCGATAGCATTTACTTCATATTCACCTGGTGTAAAGGAGAACTCCTCTTCCTCATTGAGCTGATTTGCAATGTTAGCAAAACGCATAAAGCGCAGGAAGCAGATGTCCAGAAAGTCAATGGTTCCCTCATTACTGAGGTTCCCTTCATCATCAAATGCCTTACTTGCATTTCCCAGTAAAAACTCATATCCTGGCATGACATTTGCATCCACTCCCGGTGCATCCAGAATCTGGCGGAGATGCAGCTGGGCACGGGAGGATCCCTGTGTTCCTAAAGATGCACCAACGATCATCACTGGCTTGCCTGCAAGGGGATGGAGATCAAAGCTCAGCCATTCAATCAGGCTTTTAAGGCTGGATGGAATAGAATGATTGTATTCAGGAGTTGCGATAATAACACCGTCACTGGCTGTAATCTTCTCATTGAACATCTGGATTACTTCACCATAGGACTGATTATCGGATTGGTTAAACATGGGAACATCTGTAATATCAAGTACTTCAATTTCTGCCTTTGACTCAAAATGTTTTTTCATAAACTGAAGGAGTTTACGATTATATGATTTCTTTGCATTCGTTCCAACAATTGCTATAAATTTCATTGATATGAATCCTCCTACTCTTGCCAAGTAAATTTTTTTGCGCTTTTATTCTGAACCTTTTCTGCCAAAAGTTTCGTTGTGATATCCGTAAACAGAACAAATTCTCTGAAAATTTCATCAAGTTCAGACACCTTGTCCGGATAGATGAGATTTCCCCCACCGTCAAATGCGCCCTGTGATTTTCCTAACAGGAACTCACTGCTTGGCATGATTCTGGCTGCGAGCTCAGGGGAATCAAGGATCTGTCTGAGATGCGCCTGTGCACGGGAGGAACCAAGTGTACCATGGGATGCCCCTACGATTAAAACCGGCTTATCCGTAAGTGCCTGACTTGTATAACTAATCCATTCAAGAGCACTTTTTAAAACTGCAGGTATGGCATGATCATACTCCGGAGTTGCTATAATAACGCCGTCTGCATTTAAAATTTTATTGGATAATTCCTCAACCTTTTCAGGGACTTGAGAATCCTCTGGTTCCATAAAGACTGGTAAATCTTTAATTTCATATAATTCAATCTCCGCCTCACTGGAAAAATGTTTTTGCATAAATTGAAGCAGCATGCGATTAGTTGACACATCTGAATTCGTGCCTACGATTGCTAAATATTTCATAGTAATCTCCTTCCTATCCATTAAGTTCTCACAGTTGTAATAATGTGTTTGATATAATTTTAACACAACGTACCTATATTATCTAATAGTTATTTATTGAAGTTTGATAACAAATTTGTTATAATCAAACATAATAGAAAAAAAGCAAATTATTTCTCAAAGAAAGGAATAAAATGTCGAAAATCTCTTCTCAGGATATTCTGTATTATATTGATGCCATTTTAAAATACAGTAACTATGGCAAGGCTGCTAAATCCCTTTATATTTCTCAACCATATCTGACGCAGGTGATTAAAAGAGTGGAGAATGAATTAAACTGCGAACTGATCACCCGGAACAAGCTGCCATACCGGTTAACCGAACAGGGAAAGATCTATTATCAATATCTGACCTCATTAGAAAATAATTATGCAAAGCTGCTGAGGGAAATATCCGATGTATCAGATATTGACAAAACAGTTATTAAAATAGGGGTTCTTCCCAGCCTTGGGACCTATCTTTTACCTCTTTTTCTGCCTGATTTTCTAACTCTGCATCCAGACTGCAGAATTGAGTTATTAGAAAGTCTGCCTGAAAAAAATGAGAAGCTGACCAAAAACAATGAACTGGATTTCTGGATTGGGCAAAATTCAAGAAATATTTCACCCAACTTAAACTCTGTCAGCTGGGGCAGACACAGATACCGGGCTGTGATCCCCCGCTGCAGTGAGTTATATCAGGAAGATACCGCCGTCATCGCGGAAGGCAGCATCGACATGAGTAAAATCTTATGCCAGAAGCTGGTTCTCACCTCGAAAGGTTCCGCCATCAGAAAACAGATCGATCAGTTACTAAACCTTTATAAGGTAGAACCCCGCATTATTATGGAGAGCACAGAGATCAATACGATTCTGAAGCTTGCCACAGGTAATTTAGGAATCACCTTTATTCCCGAAAGTGTCTATGTGAAGGAAAGTCCGTCAGAATACAATATCTATCAGATACCCATTGACGAACTGAGCTTAGACTACTTCATAGCATACCACAATGAAAGAAAACTATCCAACATTGATCATGATCTGATAAATGCCTTTTTGATTCATGGGCAGAACAATTCCGATCCGGGAGAATGAAATGACAGAGTATACAAAGATTATATATCTTATGGGAACAAAAATATCCCTCTATATTAAGGGAGAAGAAACTATAATGCTGGCAAAAAAGGCGGAAGAAATGCTGATCCGTTATAATGAAATCTTTAGTGCCAACAGTGATCACTCCCAGCTTGCAATGATTAAAAAAATGGCTGCTATCGCTCCCCAAAGGGTAGATGAGGAGCTGTATGAACTGATAAAAACAGGAAAAAAGCATAGTCTGAATGAAGATTCTTTTTTAAACATTGCAATCGGACCATTGATAAAGTTATGGAGAATCGGTTTTACCGGGGCGCATGTACCGGATAAAGAATCCATAGAAAAAGTGCTGGAACTTTTAAATCCTGAAAATATACAGCTGGACGATGATAACAAAACCGTCTATCTGCAAAAAAAAGGAATGGAAATCGACCTGGGAGCCATTGCCAAAGGTTATTTCGCGGATAAAGTCATGGAATTGTTTAAAAGCCACGGAGCTGTCTCTGCTATGGTAGATATGGGCGGGAATGTTCTGGTTTACGGAGACTCCCCCTCCGATGGCAGTGACTGGAATGTGGGAATTCAGAATCCGTTCTTACCGCGGGGAAATGCGGCAGCACTGATTAAAATAAGGAACCAGTCCGTTGTAACATCAGGAATTTACGAAAGAGTCCTCGAAAAGGAAGGCAGTAAATATCATCATATTTTTAACAGCAAAACCGGCTATCCTATGGAGAGCAATATTGCTTCTCTGACTGTTGTCGCTGATCGATCTCTGGACTGTGATATTTATACGACGAAATTGTTTGGACTGGATGCTGCTTTGATTATCCATAGAGTTAACAAAATGAAGGATATAGGGGCTGTTGTTATAACTGTAGATGGAAAATTAGCCTGTACCGAAAATCTTATGGAACGGATTCATCCATTAAGTATGTAATATGAAGCTTCATTGATAATCCAAGTTAACGCTTCAGAAAACAGCAGAGTTGTGATAACATATATTATAGTAAATTAATCCTGGGGAGGGACAACATGAACAAAGATATAAAAAAGACTGCCGTCATAGGAATGGGCGCACTGGGTATGTTATACGCAAGCCAGATCAGTTCTGCATTTCGACCTGATTCCGTATGTTTTCTTGCTGACCAGAAACGAATCGAACGCTATGGGAAAATGACTTTTACAATAAATGGAACCCCCTGGTCTTTTCCGATAAAATCTCCTGCTGATGCAGAACCTGCTGATTTAATCATTATAGCGGTCAAATACAACGCACTTCCTTCCGCACTGGAAACAATGGCTTCTGCAGTCGGTCCTGATACCACCATAATTTCAGTTATGAATGGGATTGACAGTGAATCCATAGCAGGTAAATGCTTTGGTGACGAAAAAGTGCTTTATTGTATTGCACAGGGAATGGATGCCATGAAGTTTGGAACTGATTTAACCTATACCCGGTCAGGAGAATTGTGTCTTGGAACCAGAATAAATGGTCAGGAAAATCGTCTGAGTGCCTTAACCAGGTATTTTGATTCTGCAAAAATCAACTATCGCACAGAGAGCGATATTGTAAAACGGCTATGGGGAAAATTTATGTTAAATGTAGGAGTCAATCAGACCTGTATGGCATATGAAGCCAATTATGCCCAGGTTCTTGCCCCTGGCACCCTTTACGATACTTTAACCGGAGCCATGAGAGAAGTAATTTCGATTGCACAAAAAGAAGGAATCGCCCTTACAGAAAGCGACTTGGAATCTTACATAGAACTCTTAAGAACCCTGTCCCCTGAGGGCGTTCCCTCTATGCGCCAGGACGGCATCGCCCACAGACCATCGGAGGTGGAGATGTTTTCAGGCACAGTACGCAGACTTGCCGCTAAACATGGTCTTTCCGTTCCCGTAAATGATATGCTTTATGAAAAAATCAAAGATATGGAAGCATCCTATTAATGAATAAGGAATGCGCGGCCAGTCAGCCGCGCATTCCTTATTCAATCCCGCTTTCTCCAATCCCTAAGTCCATGCTTCCAGACCGGAACCCTTCCAAATCCAGAGTTATGTATGCAAACCCCAGTTTTTTTAAGTAAGATATCACAATGTCCCTTTCCTTTAAAACACGCTCAAACGAATCCTGATCCACTTCAATCCGTACAATATCTTTATGCAGCCGCAGCCGTACATTACCCTGGAAACGGGAGCGCAGAAATTCTTCCCCTTCACCGATTTTCCCTAAAATATCGTAATCAATTTCCGTATTATACGGCAGCCTGGTCGCCATACAGGGAGCAGATGGACGTTTCGCAACTGAAATTCCATATTCCCCGGCCAGCGCCTTCACCTGGGCTTTGGTGATATGAAGCTCTGCCAGAAGACTGATGATTCCCAGTTCTTTTAATGCCCTGATCCCCGGGCGGTATACATGCATATCATCCTCATTGGTTCCATCCATAATAACGGGAATATCCCGTTCACCAGCAAACTCCCTCAGACTCTGAAACAGCTTTTTCTTGCACAAATAACACCTGTCTACAGGATTAAAACGGATTTCCTCCTGCTCCAGCTCATCTACAGTAATAATTTTGTGAATTCCCCCCAGCTCTTTTGCCACATTCGAAGCGATATCCAGATCACAGGAAGGATGCAGTCTGCTGTCAAATGTAACAGCATAAACCTTTTTTCCCGTCTTTTTTACTGCTTCAGCCGCCGCCTTCAGCAAAAGGCTGGAATCGACTCCGCCGGAAAATGCAAGGCAGATATCCTCTCTGGCATATTCCGCCATGGCCTGCTCAAGTTTATCTTTGAGACCTGACAAGTTTTTATCCATGTAATCTTATCCCTCCTTTTGCAGAATCCGGTAAACAGTCTGGTAATCCAGTCCGCTCTTTCGGCAGATCGCTTTCACACTTTCATATTCCGGATAGCAGAATTCCCTGTCTTTATATTTACAGACTTTCACCTCTGCTTCTCCCCACTGTGTCATTACCGTTCTCTTTTCACGAGGCAGAACGGTTCGTTCAGTGCGGTATCTTCTTATCCCTATAGTCGTCGTCTGAATAAACAGAATCTCTTCCATAGATTCTATCTTATCCTTTTTGCAGATAACTGAAAGCATATAGGAAGGCCTGTTCTTTTTCATGAAGATGGGTGTATACCAGACATCGGCTGCTCCTGCGTCAAGCAGAGACTCCATCGCAAGCCCCAGTGCCTCACCGCTGCTGTCATCAATGTTGGATTCCAAAACCCACATCTCATCCCCTGCCGTATCTTCCTCCTCAGCAAGAATCATGGCGCGAAGGATATTGGCCTGTTTAAAATCCTTTTTTCCCGCACCCATTCCAGTCTTAAGAATCTGGCAGGATGACGGCAGATTGTCATCTGTTTTTAAGGCTGCTGCAATTGCTGCGCCGGTAGGAGTAACCATCTCTCCCTCATTGTCCGTCATACGCAGTTTTAAACCGTATGCCGCTGCGATATTGGCTGTGGCCGGAACCGGAACGGGAATGATACCATGCTGGCAGCGAACACTTCCGAAGCCTTCTGAAAGAGGTGAAAGAATGATTTTATCCACTCCCAGATTATCCACGCAGACAGCAGTGCTGATAATATCAATAATCGAATCAATGGCTCCAACCTCATGAAAATGGACCTCATTGAACGGAATTCCATGAGCCCTGGCCTCTGCCTCCGCTACTATATCAAACATCCGCCTTGCCATGGACTTTACCTTCTCACCGGCTTCCAGGCGGTCTATTATTTCATAAATATCACCAATGTTCCTGTGCTCATGAGAATGATGGTTTTCATGGCTATGAGAATGTTCATGGTTATGCTCATGGCTGTGGTCCGTTTCATGACTATGGGCATGTCCGGCCATGTCAGGATGACTGTGTCCATGTTCCGCTTCCGCCTCCAGATGAACGTCAAAATCATATGCATCCAGCCCGCATTTTGCTGTTCGTCCAAAATGAAGATGATATCCGCTCAAATTAAGGCTGTGAAGCGCCTTTACCAGTACCTCTTTATCGGCTCCCAGATCCAGGAGAGCTCCCACGGTCATATCACCGCTGATTCCTGAATTACATTCTAAATACAGTATTTTTTTCATTTATCTTACCGCCAGTCGATTAATTTGTGTCGCAATGTACCCAGCTCCATACCCGTTATCAATATTTACTACCGATATACCATTTGCACAGGAATTGAGCATCGTTAAAAGTGCTGACAATCCGTGAAAGCTGGCCCCATAACCCACGGATGTGGGCACCGCTATAACCGGACAGTCAGCCATTCCTGCAATGACCGTTCCAAGTGCACCTTCCATCCCGGCTACTGCCACGATGCAGCTGGCACGTCCGATCCGCTCCCGGTTGGATAACAGACGGTGTATCCCCGCCACACCCACATCATAAATCCGGTCCACGCAAGAACCGAAGTATTCAGCCGTCTGGGCTGCTTCTTCTGCAACCGGGATATCTGCTGTTCCTCCCGTACAGACCGCAATGCAGCCAGTCCTTTCTTTATTCTTCCGCTCCACCTTAAGAATTCTTGAAATAGGATCATAGGTAACTTCCGGAACAGCAGCCTTTACCAGCTCAAACTGTTCTTTTACAGCCCTGGTTCCAAAAACCTCCCCGTCCCGCTCAAAAAATTTTCTGTATATTTCCACCAGATATTCATCCGGCTTTCCCTGACAGAAAACGGTTTCTCCAAACCCTGAGCGGAGAGCCCGGTGATGATCCAGCTTGGCATATCCCAAATCTTCATAAGGAAGATCCTTTAAGATCTTCTGCGCCTCATCTACCCCCATCTCACCGCTTTTTACCAGGTTAAGCATCTCTTTTATGTCCATCCTTCTCACCTTTCCTCTGCTGTGCCCAAACATGCTTAAAACAGCTTTTTTAACAGTATATCCCGAATATAGCCTCCGTATTTCTCCTTTGTCAGAACAACTTCATACCCCTGTCTGATTACATTGTTTCGGCTGTATGAATTGTCGGGATGAACCGTACACATAAGGTATCTGTATCCCATTTTTCTTAAATCCGCTTCCCCCTGCTGCATCAGGGCATACTGAAGTCCGCAGCCTCTGTAAGAAGGAAGAATCGCCACAGATTCCATATGCGCCACTTTCCCCAATTCCTCCTCTGCAAGTTCAATATCTCTGCCTAAATTCTCTTCTCTCGTTCCAGGAAGAGAAACAATAAAAATCCCTGCAACCGCACCGGAATCCTTTTCCACAGCTTTATATCCCAGACCATTCTCTTCTTTCAGGATACGTGTTGTATAATCTTTATCATCGGCTACAAACCACTCCTTATTTTCTATGTCTTCCCAGACCTTTTCAATGATATCTGCCATCATTTCAGCATCTTTTCCAGATGCCCGCTCAATAACAAATTCCACGGATCTCCTTTCTGTCAGAGAAGAAAAACGGGAGGTACTACCGCTTCAATTCTCACAACCTGAGCTTTCCCTCTGGGAATCTCAGCACCATCACTTCCCTGCAGGTAACTGTAAATTCCAGCGCAAAGCAATATAACAATTAAACAAAGCGCGATCAGCATGACCTTATTATATAAGTTTTTATTTTCCATACTGTTCCCTCCTTTTCTCTTGTATAACAATCTATGCAGGCTGTCTTATCTGCATCACGCAGGCAGCGGCTTTCACCCATTTTTCGTAAACCGGCACCGGGGATAATTGGTGCAGCCGTAAAACACACCAAACCTGCCGTTTCTTTTCTTTAGCAGGCCACCGCACTGGGGACATATGTAAACCTCTTCTGTCCCTGAAAGCTTCCCCATCTGTTCATAACACTGCTGATTCATCATGCAGTCGTAAAGGGCCCGGTGTGCTCCTTCTGTGGAAAGATTAAAATGTGCAGCAATATCGGTAAGCCGGTGGCGGTGCAGCTGCGGGAGGCGCTCCCTCGCCATGTATAATGTATCAATATAATCATTGGGTAAAGAAATCCCAGGCAGTTCCCCGGCCACCCGGTATAGAAAAAGAAGATCAAACGACTGAATATTATGGCCAACCAGTACTTCCCCTTCTATAAAAGAAAGAAAATCCGGGAGCACTTCTAAAAGTCCCGGCGCCTCCTTTACCATCTCATCGGTGATTCCGTTAATTCTTGTTGCTCCTGCAGGAATATGAGTTCCCGGATTAATCAACTGGTTAAACTGATCCGTAATCACATGATTTTTCACTTTAACTGCAGATATCTCTATAATGGAGTCTTCCTGTGTATCCACTCCCGTTGTTTCCAAATCGAACACTACGTAATTTTCTATGTATTGGTTCAAACGTCTGCCTGTCAGCTCACTTGCAGTCATAATTCCCTCCATTTCTGTATGCAACAGGACTTTAATCCTTTTACCATTCGTATCACTACTATTATAACGTCTGAACTTGTGTACTTCAAGTTAAAACGCGAAAAAGGAATGTTATAAAAAAAACAGCACCCCTAAGAAATAGAACACTTAAGGAATGCTGATCCATTTTTTATGATATTGTAAAACGTCCTTCAGCCCTTTACTGCCCCTGCCATCATTCCTTCTATAAAGTACTTTTGAAATGCCACAAAAAGCAGAAAAATCGGAATAACGGAAAAGACGGAACCTACGATCAGAAGACTGTAATTATCCCCATAAGGATTAATCAGTGTATTCAGTCCCAAAGTCAGCGTGTATTTTTCTGAAGACCGGATTACCAGCAGAGGCCACAAATAGTTGTTCCACGCATTCATTCCGTTTAATATTGCCATGGCAGAAAATGCCGGCTTCATAAGAGGAACAATTAATCTGTAAAATATGCCGTACTCCGTAGCTCCGTCAATTCTGCCTGCTTCCATTAAGGACCTTGGAATGCTGAGCAGATACTGACGGAAGAAAAAAATGGTTGATGCATGGGCGAGAAACGGCAGTACAATGGCTCCATAGCTGTCCATCATTTTCCATGAAGAAATCTGCTTATACAAGGGCAGCATGACCACTTCCAGTGGAATGGATAAAATGAGCAGCACCAGGATAAACAGGAATTTCTTTCCTTTAAAATCATAGGCAGCAAATCCATATCCAACAAAAGAGCTGATAAGCAGTGTGCCGGATACCGTAATCACAGTCAGAATGATACTGTTGAAAAACCAGCTCCAGTATTCATGCTGTCCGGAAAATAAAAGAATATAATTATCCAGATTCATTCTGGAAATGTTTAAATCCAGATTCAGGCCATATTGGAGAAGGTCACCTCCGGGCTTAAAGCTGGCAATAAAAAGGACCCATATGGGGAGAAAAATACCTGCAGCAAGAAGGGTAAATATCAAGTAAAAGGATGCAGTTACTGTACATTTTTTCATGCTTCTGTTCATATCAGTCCCTCCCCTCTTCAAATGTTCCTGTGACCTTTAGCTGAATTAAGTTCACCGCCATAACTACGAGAAGGAGAATCAGGCCCACTGCACATGCATAGCCCAGAGCCCGTTTTTCCACTCCCTGTCTGTATAAATACCCTACGATGGTAAGTCCGATGTTATTGGGGGAATTATTTCCTTTAAACAGCATATTGCTCTCTAAGAACATGGAAAGACCGGCATAGATGCTGATCGTCAGCACATAGACTGTGGTCGGCTTTACGAGAGGAACGGAAATTTTAATAAACTGCTGCCAGCCGGATGCCCCGTCAATGGAAGCTGCCTCATATAAATCACCGGGGATACTCTGCAGACCCGCCAGGAAATATAAAATATTCACACCGGTCCATCTCCAGCATGCCAGAAGAAGAAGGGCGAAGAAACTGGTGCCTGCACCTTTTAACCATTTAACCGGACTCACTCCCAAAAATCCAAGTACCTGATTAAAAAGAGAGGTTGCAGATTCTCCAAACATCAGCCGGAAGATGGTTCCGGCAACTACGACCGAAGTGAGAGCAGGTATAAAATACACAGACTTAAAAAACTCCGTCTTCTTAATCCATCTGCTGTTTAGCATGGTTGCAAAAAGCATGGGAAAGGGAATGAGTAAAATCAGTGTTCCGGCCATGTATTTAAAGCTGTTCCATAATGCTTTTCTGAATATTTTATCAGTTAAAAGTCTGGAATAATTATCAAACCCCACCCATTTATTTTTTAACACATCCTGGAAGCTTAAAAGTACCCCGTTACAGACAGGAACGATCCAGAACAACAGCACGGTAATTACAAAAGGGCAGATGAACACATAAGGAGCTATTTTTTTCGAGTAGAAGAATTTCTTCATTTTGTCCTCCTTCCAGTAATGATTTTATACAGCAGCCGCAGGGGTATCACTCCCTGCGGCATCCCTGCTATTTTTTAAATTCATTTTTTAAGGTTTCCTGGGAAGAATCAAGTGCTTCTTTTACATCCATTCCATCTTCAAAAATACTGTTTAGTGTTACATTGCATAGTTCATTGTTAATGGAAGGATATTTCTCATCGGTATAAGCTCTTAAAAGTCCGATGCTGTCCTTGGTTTTTAAGAGTGTGTCAAAGGGATAATTGGTGAAATACTGGATAAACTGGTTATCCTGGTTCTGAGTCAGGGTTTTATCTGTCCACACAGCGGTATTAACCGGATCAAATCCAAGCACATTCCATACTTCACGGTTGGAATCCTCGGAAAGCTTGATATAAGCCATGACTTCTGCAGCCAGCTTCGCATTCTTACCTGATTTTACAATTGCGGTTCCTGTACCGCCTCCGCCGATGGTTGCTGTCTCTTTATCATTCTCATCCCATACAGGAACAGTCGAGATGGCAACCTGCTTCTTTAAATCCTTCATATAGTTTACAAATCTGGAAGTCTGCCAGAACGGCATAATCTGCACGGCATATTCACCTGTATTGTAAGAAGGATACGCTTCTTCGTTATCCGGCTGTCCGCCCGGAACGGTTGCAAATGCCCCTGTTTCCTGCATTCCTTTTATGTATTCCAGCACTTCCGTCAGTTCCTTGCTGTTTAGGTTTAAATTCCCGTTCTCATCGACGTAATCTCCGCCCTTTTGAGCAAGCATCAGGTTAATCATCCAGGAAGCAGATGTTTCCACACAGGAGAAATACTTACCGGTGGCTTCGTGATATTTCACTCCCGCCTCCTTAAAGTGATCCCAGGTTTTAATATCCTGGTAATTGATTCCTGCATCTTTTAAAAGCTTTTCATTGTAAAATGCCACTGTAGTTCCAACGTGGGTGGGAAGACCGTATTCCTTTCCATCCTTGGAATAGATATCCAGACGGGACTGTACGATGTTATTCCGGTAAGGCTCGATCACATCATTGAGTTCCATCAGTCCGATATTTCCAACCATAAAGGCCGGAAACTTTCCAAGCTCAATATCTACAATATCCGGTGCACCTTCTCCAGATTCCAATGCAAGAGAAAGCTTATTGTGCATATCATCATAGGGCATGTTGCTTAATACCAGTTTCACCTTTTTATCCGGGTGCGCTTCATTCCACTTTTCAGCCATGTTCACGTAAAAGTCCTGGTGAAGTTCAATAAATGTCCATACATTTAATGTAGTTACATCATTGCCTGCCACCTCCATCGACTTCTTTCCGGCAGAGGCTCCCTTGCTGCCAGCTTCTCCTGAACTGCTCTTGGTGCTGCTGCAGCCTGCCGCCAGAATCACCGCCATGGCCGCACATGCAAGAGCCCCCAATACTCTCCTTTTCATGAATGAATCCTCCTTTTTTATTCTTTCTTATCAAGACAGATCTTGCCATCTGTATGATTTTAAAAAAGCGTCCCCCCAGGAGGGTGCTGCCGGGCTTATTAAACGTTTTATATGTTTTTTCCCAAATCCGGCATTTTTTTTATTTCTTTCTGTTACTCTACTGGTTTTTTATTGAATTTCTAATATACAATTGCATACTAACACATGAAAACGGCAATGTAAAGTATTTTTGCATAATT
The DNA here is from genome assembly GCF_003432035.1 of Lacrimispora amygdalina. GTDB lineage: Bacteria > Bacillota > Clostridia > Lachnospirales > Lachnospiraceae > Lacrimispora > Lacrimispora amygdalina. Next base: position 128,212 of record NZ_QOHO01000013.1, on the reverse strand, counting down.
TAATGCTGTTTCTAAATCGTTTAATCATGTAATTTTACATAATTTTCTGTATCATCCTGTCGAACTTTCCCTTTTTCCACAAAAAAAAGAACGTCTGTCCGTTATTCTACGGATAAACGTTCTTATAACCATTCCCGCTCTATGTCAGATCTTTCACTGATTTTCGTATCAGAAGCATGCAGTCCACCGCACAGACATTCTCCCCATCATTCTCCAGCTCTCCTCCATTCAGAAGCTCTATAATCCATTCACTCGCCTTATACCCGATATCATGGAGCGGCAGACTGACTGTTGTCAGAGGCGGGTGGTAGTATCCCGACAGCTCTCTGTCATCGTATCCGGCTACCGATATGTCATAGCCTATGGTCTGTTTTAACTCCTCCACTCGGTCGTAAACCCCGCCTGCCATCAGATCATTCATGGCGAATATGGCAGAAACCCCCTTATCAAGGAGTTCACCTGCGCAGCGGTATCCGGACTCTCTTGTCCAGTCTCCCTCTGTCACAAGACCGGGATCGTACAGAATTTTGTTCTCAAAAAGAACCTGCTGGTAACCCACCAGCCTGGCCTGGGCATGAAGGCTGTCCGGTTTTCCGGTTATGACTCCCACCCTCCTGTGGCCGTTATCCAGAAGATACTTTACAATCCGGGCCGCCCCGCTTACATCATCCACCACTACAGAGGGAATCTTCCTGCTTCTGGAATACCCATAGGCCATCACTGCCGGTATGGGCAGCGTATCCGGTATGCAGCGGATGACCCGCTCATGGGCTGCCACGTAGATAATCCCCTCCACCTGCTTTTCCATAAGCTTTTTAATTTCCTGTCTGACCAGTTCATAATAATCATCCTTATTGTAGTAAGTATCATTATATTTTTTAAACAGCCTTAAATTGGTTAACAGAATCTGGTATTCCTGCTTCTGACAATAGTCCGTAATTCCGTCAATAATATCCGGTATGCTGAATATGGTCATATCTTCCGCGATTACGCCGATGCTCCTGGTCTTCTGCATCTTTAAATTTTTTGCCACGATATTGGGCGTATAGTTTAACTGCTCTGCCATTTCCAAAACCAGCTTCCTGGTCTTCTCACTGGCACCAGGTTTATTATTTAAAATATTGGAAACTGTAGCCACCGATACGCCGCAGCATTTTGCCAGCTCTTTGATTGTCGCCATTATTTCCTCCAGAGATCTTTTGTACTTATTAACTCAGATTTTTAATTAATTGTCAATATGTAAATATTAAACGTTTCACAAATTCATCTTTGCAATATTTTGGTTTCATATATTTATATATCTTGACTTTTATTTCTGTTTTTGTTACCATATTTTTGTATGAAACTTAAGAGAAAGGGTTTATTGACATATGAAAAAAATAATGCAATCAATAAACATCGGTATTTTAATACTTTTTGCGGCAGGTATAATTCTTATACTGTTCTCTTTCTCTGGTTTTATTACGTCATTTCTTCCTCCTGTTACCTTCGAGGATCTTCTTGAAGGTAAAGAAATCAAAACCGGGAGTCATATTGAGGGTAACGTCGTCTATGCACTGGACTATTTTGCAACGGATACTACTTACGAAAAAAACAGCGACGGAATCATCATTCCAAAGAAGAATTCAGGCAACTATTATATCATTCCATTCAGCAGCGGCTATCTGGGACTTAAGACTGACCAAACCCAGAATCAGTCCTTTGACAGGCTGACAGAAGAAACTTATGCCTTTTTAAAAGGGGGCCAGAAGCCTCAGCTTAAGATTTTTATTGACGGGGAAATCATCCCCATGAAAAAGAAGCTAATACCGTATTTTCATAAATATTTATCAGAAGCAGGATACAGCGAGGAAGAGATAAAAGGGATGGGAACTCCCTTTTTAATCCGCCCCAGAGCTTTTATAGTCAACCGGATTGTTTTTACAGCCGGCATTTTATTTCTTTTTCTTTCAGCAGTCACTTTCCGCCGGATCTACAGACGTTTTTGTATACTGGAGGAGTTTTCTAAGGATATGCCGGCAGCATAAGATAAAAGGAGAGACAGACAGCGAAATCGGCTTAATTTCCGCTGTCTGCCCAAAGAAAATGAAAGATGAAATGAGAAAAGATGGCCGATATGGGAGTGAGAAACAAAATTTGCTGCGTTTCTGTTACATTAACAATAGCATCTGACCCTGTCCCTGACAATGGGGTGTGCACTTTTCGTCATTATCATCGCTTTTTTCCTTTTATCTACACCAGTATATGATTTAATTTCAAAAATTCTCTGTAACCCTTTCCAAATTCCTTCCTCCTGTTATGACTGATATACAGAACATCTCCATTGACCATTTCGATCTCATCGCCTTTCACAGACCTGACATGCTGCATATTCACGATGTTATGGCGGCTGATCCGGATAAAACACTCTTTTGGAAGCCGTTGTTCCTCTTCATTTAATCTTGCTTTGATACGCATACTGCCGTCTTTTAACATTACACTTGTTTTCCGATAATAGGACTCCAGATATAAAATCTCCCCCATATTGAAAACAAAAGGTTTACCATTAAAAATAGCGGCGTACTTCAAATTTCCCAGATCAGACAGTTTTTTGTGAAATGGTAATAAAGGATTATCTTCTCCTTTGGGATACAATACGATCAGATCAGATCCCATTCGTTCCATGATCAGATTCAGACTCTTCCATTCTTTCGTTTTTTTCGCTTCCATTTGCAGCTTTTCGTTAATAAAAAAGGCAATTTTCATAATCTTCCCCCTGTAAATCTATTTATGGATAAATCAGTTTTCATTGCATCATGGCTCATCCATATTTTGATAACGCAGAAAGAGACTTTAAGAAACTATGAATATTTACAGCAGATATTCTCAAACTAAAAAGGGACTGTCAACCACACAGAAAGGAGACTTGATATGAAATCAGATAAAAATAATGATTCCGGCAGCCGGTCAGACCGGGTTACTGCAAAAAACAATTATGATATTGACATTCAGGCCTGTTCCTCTACCGACTTAACCGGACTGATTCCGGCAGAACCGGCTTCAGAAGAGGAACTGGAAGCATACCAGGATCTCTACCCTTATCTTCCCAAAGCAAAGGTGAAAGATAAAAAGCGGTAACTGCCAAATGGAAAACCCAGCCGGATATCCACATGATACCTGACTGGGTCATTCCTATCTGCCTGTTTCAATAATTGCATCTACAATATCCATATAATCACTGCAGTATTTTTCATACATAGGCTTAACTGCATCCTGAAACTTCTGTTTCTCACCCGGCGGCAATTCTATGATCTGGCATCCTGCCTGGCGTACCTTCTTTTCTGATTCCTTTTCCCGCTCAGACCATAACTTTCGTTCGTACTCTGCCGACTCCAATGCGCATTCTTTAATGATGTTCTGATCTTCTTCCGATAACTTGTCCCAGGTCGGCTGGGAACAAAGCTGAAGCTCCGGTACACGGTTATGCTCGTCAAGTGTATAATACTTGGCCACTTCAAAATGACTGGTTGATTCATAGGATGGCCAGTTATTTTCCGCACCGTCAATAGCACCGGTCTGCAGCGCTGAATAAACCTCTGCATAAGACATGGGCGCAGGACTTGCTCCCAGGGCTTCCACCATCCCAATCATCATCTCCGATTCCTGGACACGGATCTTAAGCCCCTTCATATCATCCAGTGTTCTGATGGGATGGACAGAGTTGTAAAAATTTCTGGCACCGGCATCATACCAGGATAAAGGCACCAGATTAGAGCCTTCAAACGAGTTCATAAAGTCTTTCCCGATGGGAACGTCAAGAACCTGCCACATATGGTCCGCATCACGGTAAAGATATGGAAGCTGAAGAACATTCAGCTTGGGAACAAACTCTGCCAGCGGAGATAAAGAAATCCGCATAAAATCAATTCCTCCAAACTGCAGCTGCTCACATACAGACTTTTCATCTCCCAATACCCCGCCTGCCTGAATATTAATTATGATCCTTCCGTTGGTTTTCTGGCTGATTAATTCCGCAAATTTATATGCTCCCTGTGTTGTAGGATAATCTTCTGCCTGATTTTCTGCATAGGTAAATACATATTCAGGGTTTTCCCGTACTCCTTTTCCCGGTGCTTCCACTGCCGATGTATCCTCATTCCCGGCCGGACTTCCTTTCACACCGGTCTGGTCTGGTCCTTTGCAGCCGGAAAGAACTACTGCCATGACTACACACAAAAACACCCCCTGTAGTTCCCTTCTCATAAAACCCCGTCCTCCTTAACGCTGTCATAATAGCTTTCTGTCTCTTTTTAACGCCATCTTAACATATTTTATTATATCCAGCGGTTTTTCGCAAGGAAACGGTAAAATTTTTATATTTTCAACAAGACAGGATCTTATTTTCTGTTGAATATGCTCATCCGGTATTCCGTTGGACTGATGCCTGTGACCCGCTTAAATACCTTTGCAAAATAGTTGGAATCATTATATCCTACAGCTTCACCGATCTCCTTAACATTGACCATAGGTTCCTTCAGCAGGTTTTTTGCAGCTTCCACTCTGCATTCCGTTAAGTAGGTTGTGAAGTTTTTATCAAAGCACTGTTTAAACAGCTTGCAGAAATATGCCTCTGAATAATTCATCACCCTTGCAACATCCTGCATGGATAAGTCCTTCACATAGTTTTCCTCCATGTACTGCCGTATCGCCTCCGCTACCTTATGAAGTCTTACCTGTCCATCTCCTGTATTCAGTTCAGCAGAAGTTTTAAAAAGAGCCGGTTCCGGGATATTCAGCTCTTCCTCCTCTTTCCCTTCCTGCATCGCCTTATCAGCAAGGCGCATGGCTTCGTCTAATACACTGATCAGTTCCTCTTCCTTACAGGGCTTTAATAAATAGTCAAGAACGCGGATTCCAATAGCTTTCTTCGCATAAGAGAAATCATCAAAAGCAGTCAGAAAAATGATACTGCACTCACTTTTACGCCGCCGCATCTCCTGTGCCGCCTCTATGCCGTTAATTCCCGGCATTTCAATATCCAGCACCGCAATCTGAATATCATGTTCATCAAACAGTTCCAGCGCCTCTCTTCCATTTTCTGCCTGCCAGATTCTGCACTGATCTCCCAGTTCCTTTGTCAGTGTTTTATAAAGTACCTTTCTTTCTATTAATTCATCATCTGCAATCAGTACCCGATACATATAAGCTCCCTCTGTCACAGCCTGACTGGTATGGTCAGCAGAACTGCTGTTCCATGTCCCTGTCTGCTGTATATCTGAAAATCACCTCCATCGTACATACGATGGATTCTCTGGTAAATATTACCTGCTCCGATTCCTACTCTGGCAGTGGAATGAACTGCCAGCGCCTCTCTCAGTTCTGCTAAACTCTCTTCACTCATTCCCACACCAGTGTCTGCAACGGAAATAATAATCTTCTGGTTCTTCTCCCATATCCGGATCCGTATGCTTCCTCCCTCTTCTTTCTTTGAAATGCCGTGTACCACCGCATTCTCTACAAGCGGCTGAAGCGTAAAGGTGGGAATCATAATCCGGGTGCTGTCCACCAGACACTGGATGTCGTAATGAAGCCTGCTGCCAAACCGCATCTGCTGTAAATACATATAGTCACTCACTACCTGAAGCTCTTTCTTTAACAGAACCTCCGATTCCGGTGTCTTTAGGTTATACCGGAATAAATTGCCCAGACACTCTGTCATGCGCTCGGTTGTGCCTGCGTCTTCCAGCTTTGCCATACAGGATATCATATTTAAGGTGTTAAAGAGAAAATGAGGATTAATCTGGTTCTTCAGCAGCTCCAGCTTGGTTGCATCAAGCCTTTTTTCTATCTCCATCTTCTCGATCTCCTCCTTATGAAGGAGATCTGCCATTTCATTTTTCTCTTTTAATGTGGTGATATACTGGCTGGTGGAATGTTTCATCTTATTGAAGGCGCGTACCAGCTCTCCGATCTCATCCTGATTATCAATTACCACATCCTCATTGCTGAAATCATTCCCTGCTATCTTTCTGGATATACACGCCAGACGCACCACAGGATCCACCATGTCCCGGTTCATCATCCGGCTTACATAAAAGGTTCCGCTGATGCTGAACACAGCAAGAACCAGTATCACAACCGGAAAGCGGTACAGAATGGGAACTCTGGCGTAATAGGCATCGGTTCCTTCTCTTAAGGTACTTTGAACCAGACGTTTTCCGTAGTCTGAAAGATAATCCTGCATCCGGTAGATCCGGTATAATTCATTGATATACTGGGTTATGGAAAAACCGTTTTCATCTTTACCCATAAGAAATAAATCCCGCCATTTACTGTAGTTCTCATAGCCATTCCGGATTGACCAGGTTATGGAATACCGTTCCGTTCCCACTTTGTCATAGTCAAAGGGCAGCTGGGAAACACTGTGTTCTGTCCGGGCGCAGGCTGTATCAAATAGTTCCCTGCTCTCCTGGGAGCGGTCTTTGACATAATTTTTAAATGCTCTGGTTTCATCCTCCATGGCCGCCTGATAATCGTGGCATCTGGAATTATCCTCCAGAATCTGGTTGAATCCATTTAACGCAAAATCCAGTATTACAATATTAAATATAATGGAAAGAGCCACGATCAGAATAACCATGGCTGCGATTGTCTTAATCTTCTGCTTTAACGTAAAAGAAAGCCACTTCTCATGCAGCTTCTTCGACCCCCATCGTCCCACTTTCACCGAATTCCCCTCTTTCTTCTCCTTCTTTCAAGACACTTATGAAAGTGACCCGCCATTCACATTATACCAGATTTAAAAAATTTATGCACCTTCAGTTTTCATCCAGTTCAAAACGAAACCGCAAAGATACGCAGGAAAATCTTTGCGTAACTTTGCGGTTTTTTATCCATATAAAAACCTTTTTATCCTTAGTGAAGACGGAACTTACTCATTAATTCCCGTAAATTCTCTGCCTGTCCGGAAAGTTCCTCGCTGGCTGCAGCACTCTGCTCTGCTGTTGCGGAATTGCTCTGTACAACAGAAGAGATCTGCTCGATTCCAACGGTTACCTGGGTTACCTTATCGCTCTGCTCCTGCAGTTCACTGGCAGACTTTTCAATGGCTGTAACCATATTCCTTGTCTCCATAAGAATTCCGTTTAAGGTCTCTCCGGTAGAGGAAGCCACTTCGGTTCCCTTCTCAACTGCTGTAATGGTATCTGCAACCAGGCTTGAAGTATCCTTTGCAGCGTTGGCGCTTTTTCCTGCCAGATTACGCACTTCATCCGCTACCACTGCAAATCCTTTTCCTGCTTCTCCTGCTCTTGCTGCTTCCACCGCTGCATTCAGAGCAAGAATATTGGTCTGGAAAGCGATATCTTCGATCAGCTTGTTGACCTTTTCAATCTCTTTGGATTTCTGGCTGATCTGGCCCATGGACTGCATCATAACCTGCATCTGGGCATTGCCTTCTTCCATGGCCTTGCCAACACGTCCGGCCTGGTTATTAATGCCTTCCACTGTCTTAGCCGTGCTTAAAAGGCTGTTTGATATTTCATTAACGGAAGAAGATAATTCCTCTACGGAAGCTGCCTGCTCCACTGCACCCTGGCTTAAATTCTGCGCTCCCTGGGATACCTGGGCGCTGCCCTTCGCAACCTCGTCTGCAGACATATTAATTGTTTCCATGGTTTTTGCCAGCATATCTTCCGCCTTTAATATAGCTTCCTGAATCACAACGTAATCGCCGTTAAAATTCATGGATTCGGAAGGGCTGAAATCTCCGGAAGCAATCTTATCCATAGATGCTGCAATGGTGCTGTTATAGCTTCTGACGCTGGTTACATAATTGCCGATTTCCTCTGCCAGCTGTCCGATCTCATCTTTTCTCTTTAAAACAGGAACATCACTGGTTAAATCACCGTTTGATAAAAGCTTCATTCTGTTCGCAATGGCTGAGATGGGACCTGCAAAGGAACCAGCGAACCAGAATGCAAGGAAACAGCCTACACCGATAGATAACAACATAAGAATTACCATTCCAAATACTACTGTATAGATTGAAGTAGTTGTTTCATTAATCGGTGCAACCACTCCAAGTGCCCAGCCATCACTGCCGCTCACCGGACTGTAGTAGCAGTATCTGCTTACGCCCTTATACTCATATTTTCCGATATCAGTTTTCCCGGAAATAATCTTCTGGAACATCTTACCAATGGATGCATAAGAAGAATCACTTTTTGCATTCTCAATCATGTTGCTGCGCTGCTGCACAAGATCCGCATTATTACCGCCGATTAAAGTTCCGGTACTGTCTAAAAGAAATGCATTGCCGGTCTTACCAATTTTAAAGTCTTTAATCAGATTGCTTAAAACACTTCCGTCATAAGTTCCCACCAGAATTCCGAAATCATATGGTGTAGCCACCCGGATTACCAGGGCATTATTGCTGTCATATTCTGTCGTTGAAATAGTGGTCTGTCCGCTTAATGCTTTTGTTATGTAATCCGCACCTGCATAACTTTCACCGATGTGCTCCCCGCTGGCGCTGCGGGTAACAACGCCTTCCTTGCTGATTACCGCCAGATCCTTATAACCGTAAAGAGTACACTGGTTGCTTAAGTACTCTGAAACCACTCTGGAGTTGATTGATTTTAAGCTTCCTCCCTGGGCGCTGGCTTCAATGCTCACCTTCATCTGGTCTAAATTCTGCACAACTAAGTTATTAACCAGCTTTCCAGTTGCTTCCAGATCACTTTTTACAACATCTGTGATACCACCAAAACTTACCGTAATACTGACAATCATATTGGTTACAGATAATCCAAGAATAATGGCAATAATAAACATCAGCATCTTCATCTTAAGAGATTTCACAGACAGCTTTGCCTTAATTGATGCTCCCACATTCTTTTTCTTACCCTGCCCAATTCCTTTTGTCTTCTGGGTTTTCCGATTCCACTTCTTATCCCCCGGTGTCTTCATAGTCTTATGCTCCTTGTCTCATGTTTGGTAAATATGAACCATGACATTTCGTTTATGGTTTTTTTCATTATACGATATTTTGTAACTATTTGTCAACGTATCCATAAAATGACAATAACTTTTTATTTATCTTTTAATAGACAAACGTCTATTATTTCAACAAAAAAAGATATCTTACACCATTTTTCACAATGAATAAAATATCTTTTACGTTCTATGCTCCCCGGCTACCGGAAAACAGTCTGAATGAGTGTCATGTAAATTACCGTACCTCCTCCTATGCTGAGCAGGGAATTTCCTTTCCATGCATGCAGTGCCGCAATAGCTCCTATGGAAAGAAGCTCCGGAAGGCCATAGGGGCGGGCCGCAAAAGAAACTCCTCTTAAACAGTAGACCACCAATAAGCCAATGGTGGCATAAGGCAGCGTATTGCTAAGATAAGTTATATATTTTGGCGTTTTCTTTCCTGCCGGAAAAAAGAAGAAAGGCAGAAAACGGGTAAGCACCGTGGCCAGAATCATAGCCAGAGTGATCAGGGCGTAATTCATGAAATTCTGTTTCAAGTCTGTTCCTCCTTATCTTTTCTTTTCATATAGCCGATGGTAATGACAGAAATAATCATCAGCATGGCAGGTACAATAAAAACATCCTTTCCAAAAAGCAAAATACACATAATAGAAGAAAGAATCCCGATGCATGCTGCCCGGCGTCCTTTGCCGGACTTCCACTGATCTATAAAAATTACTGTAAAAAGAGCAGTCAGGGCAAAATCCATTCCAGCCGTATCAAAACGGATCATGGTTCCTGCAACCGCACCCGCCAGTGTCCCTGCAACCCAGTACAGCTGGTCCAGAAAAGATATAAAAAAATAAACCCAGTATCTTGGCAGACGATCGGGAACTTCTTCGCTGCAAAGGACAGAAAACGTCTCATCTGTTAATGAAAATATCAGATAAGGTTTCAATTTACCCGACTCTTTTAACCGGTCAAGCATGGATAGTCCGTAAAACAAATGCCTTGCATTGAGCATCAGCGACATAAACAGAGCGTACCACGGATTTACCACAGCTGCAAAAAATGTAATTCCAAGGTACTGCAGACTTCCCGCATATACAAACACACTCCATATGAGTGCCCAGAAAATGCCGAAGCCGTTTACTCTCATTAATATTCCATAAGCTGCGCCTAAGACCAGATATCCCGCCATAACAGGCACTGTTTTGGGGAAAGCATATTTCAATGCTTCCATTCGTTTGAATTGTTTTTCCATTGTCTGATTCCTGTCATTTATCATTGCCTTTTTCCGGCAAATTTTTTATTATAATAAAGTACCTCAATTAAATTAATTTGTCAACAACAGGAGTATCTTTTATGAACTTTGACTATATGTATGATTCATGCAGCCTCTGTCCCAGAAACTGCAAAGTGAACCGCCATCAGACCGCGGGTTACTGCGGCTGTACAGATACAGTCAGGGCGGCCCGTGCTGCCCTCCATCACTGGGAGGAGCCCTGTATCAGCGGAAGCCGCGGAAGCGGAGCTGTCTTCTTTTCCGGCTGTACCCTGCGCTGCTGCTTCTGCCAGAACTATTCCATCAGTCAGGAGAATTTCGGAAGGGAACTGACCCCGGATCAGCTGTCCGATATATTTTTAAGGCTTCAGGATGAAGGAGCCCACAACATCAATCTGGTAACTGCCACACAGTACCTTCCGTCTGTAATCAGGGCTCTTGACCTTTCAAAACCAAAGCTTGCCATCCCAGTGGTATACAACTGCGGCGGATATGAATCAGCAGAAGTAATCAAAGCACTTGACGGATACGTTGATATATGGCTTCCTGATTTAAAATACCTAAGCAGCACCCTTTCTGCAAGATACAGCAATGCGGCAGACTATTTTGAAAAGGCCTCGAAAGCCATCCGTCAGATGATCATTCAAACCGGAGCCCCCAGATTTGATTCCTCCGGCGAGCTGATGGAAAAAGGCGTTATCATACGCCACATGGTTCTTCCCGGAGCAAAAGAGGATTCCATGGCCCTTCTTGCCTGGATGAAGGAGGAACTGCCTGAAGGAATGTACTATATCAGCCTGTTAAGTCAGTATACTCCCTTTTACAAAAGTGTCCTGTATCCGGAAATCAACCGCAGAATCACTTCTTATGAGTACAATAAGGTCCTTAATAAAGCCATTGAGCTAAATCTTGTGCAGGGATTTATGCAGGAAAAAAGCAGTTCAAAAGAAGAATATACACCTCCTTTTGATTTAGAAGGGATTATAACTGATTAAAAACCAATAGAAAGGGATATCGACTGTCTATACATCATCGATATCCCTTTCTATATTAACTCGTCCATTGGAATTGATACCTCTTTTCCGTCTCATGTTCCCTTACAAGTTGCGTATGTATCAACATGATCTATATAAATTTTTTACGCTCTCCGTTGCTATAACCAGCTTCTTTCGTGGAACCATCTTTTGTCCGGTTATTCATGAGATTACGAATCACTGACTTCTTCTTTCCATCGGATTCGTGTCCGCTGGTCTTTCACATCGGTAGATTGTGGGGGCCTGTGTTTCATTCTTTCAAATGAAACGAATCTGCTCTTTCTGGTGGACCGTACCTCCTTTCGTCAGTTTTCCCTCTTCTTTGTAACTTTGGTTTCCCTTTGTTATGTCATAATTATAGCGTACAGCTCAGTATTTGTCAATATATTTTTATTTATTTTATGATTAAATTGTTAATTTTAAAATTGTTTACATTTTTTTAGAATTTATATGTTTTATTTTATTTATAATTAGAATATATTTTTCATTGGATTAATACAATAATTGGAATTTTCTGTCGAAAAAAGAGATACGCAGAGTGATATAAAACTATTACTCTGCGTATCTCTTCTATTGTGTTCTCAAACGGAACCGTTCCACCAGTTCTCGGAGCAGCTGGGCCTGTCTGGAAAGCTCCTGGCTGGAAACTGCACTTTCTTCTGCTGTGGCGGAATTGTTGCGGACGGTCAGTGATATCCGGTCAAGTTCCTTTGTTATCTCTTCCACCGCTCTGGCTTCTTTTCCCGCTGCTGCAGAAATGGAATCCACCGCCTCTACTGCCATGGCTGAGTCCTCTAAAACCTTCATCATGGACTGAACCGTTTCATCCAGAAGACTGTTTCCATTCTCAACGGCTGTTATGGAGCTTTGGATCAGATCCGTTGTATTCTTCGCCGCCTCTGAACTTTTGGCAGCTAAGTTTCTCACTTCTCCCGCAACCACTGCAAAGCCCTTTCCAAATTCTCCGGCTCTGGCGGCTTCAATCGCTGCATTCAGAGCCAGAATATTAGTCTGGAATGCAATATCCTCTATTACCTTAATAATCTTTTCGATCTCACCGGAGGAAACACGTATTTCATCCATTGCCTTTGACAAATTCTGCATGGACATGTCACAGTTTACCACTTCCGTTCCGGTCTGCTGAACCTGTACAGAAACATCTCCTGCTTTTTCTGCCAGCTTCTTAATATTCCCTGAAACATGATTAACGGAGTCAGACAGCAGCTCAATGGTTTTTTCCTGAGTATCCGCCCCATCTGCCAAAACCTTGGACCCTTCAGCCACCTGGCCTGAACTAGCCGCTACCTGGCCAGCCGACTGATTTACTTCATACATAACTGCGTTTAAATTTAAAGTAATTTTCTTAACGGCCTCTTCCAGTTTATAGAAATCTCCGGAAAGACCCATATCCGCATCCAAATCCAGATGATTATCTGCGATCTCATGAAGTGCCAGGGAAATCCGGTCTATAATTGTTTTTAAATTAGACGACATCCGTTCAAAGGATTTCGCCGTCTGACCGATCTCGTCTCCGGAATCCACTCCGGAGAACCCGCTTAAATTACCATCTGCGATCTGCTCAGCTGCTGCCGATAATTTATGTAATGGTTTTAACTGCTTTTTAATAACCACAGTGATCATAAACAGGATCATGATCATGGCTGCTACTGATATGACTGTCATCAGAGTGGCCATTCGTTCCGCTTCCCGGTTCATATCGCCGGCATTCACTGCAGTAACCGAATACCAGACAGAACCATTTAGCTGAATCGGCTCAAAAAAGTAATACACTTCCCCCTTTCCGTTCCCATCAATTACATGAAATGCCTCTCCAGCTGCAGTACCGGCTTTTATCCCAGCCTTGCAGGACTGGGAGCTTACGGAATCAGAAACATTGGTTCCGGCAAGTCCTTTTCCCGTACTCTCTGATATGATGGTTCCGGCATCATTAAGAATAAAAGTAAACATACTGGGATAAGACGCTGCAGTTTTTACCTGGCTGAACCGGTCCAGTCCCACATCAACAGAAACCACGCAGAGTGTTCTGGAATTGACAATGACCGGCACTGCCATGGTAATGATCATCTCACCATTTGACTCATAGGGCTCTGTAATGACCCGCGCTCCTGTCTCAAGGGCTTTCTGATAGTAATCTTTTGCGGAGTAATCTTCATAGTTGCCGCAGCTAGTAACTGTTCCATCCTGGCTGGAGTAAATGCCGTAGCTTCTGGCTGCAGAGCTTAAACCATACTGCTCGAACAAAATACTGATCCCCTTAATGTCCTCTGAATACATAACAGAAGCCCGAATGGTTGAAATCATATAATCCTCGATTCTCATACCATTGGTATCCAGTGTTACCTTGTCGGATATCCGGCTTTTATAAAACGGCTCCGCCGTATTACCCGCCTTGATTCTAAGATCCAGCATCTGTTTTCTGTTTTCAGATGAATTTTCCAGATAATAAGTGATCCGGTTGGACACCTGCTGTGCCGTGTCAAAAATCTGCTGAATATCTTTACCATTTTCTGATGCAAGCGTTTTTAGTTCCCCGAAAGCCGACTGCTGCATCGCACGTTTTGTCATTCTGGATGTAATACCAATCAATATACCAAATACTACCACCAGCATGATCCCCGCCATGCATGCAATTCTGGTTGAAAGACGGGTGAATTTTCCCCTGTTCTTTAACCTTATTTTTTTAAACTTTCCTAATCGCTTCCACATCATCGCGTAGTCCCCCTTCCGCAGCATGTCTGTATGTCTACCAAATTATACCATATTTATACAACAATTGTAATGTTTTTTTGTTATTTTTCATAACAATTCACCAATTATTTTTTTACCTGTTGTTTCATCTGGTTTTTACGGCATTATATTTTTTTAAACACGGTTTCGTAGGGGGCAAGTTCAGCTCTCACCATGGAAGAATCCGTTTCTATGGCGGCAGTCTGTGGATTTTCGCTGTTATTAATAATTACAAGTGTCCGGCAATCCGGATACCACGCACATTCCGTTTCCGGATTATCCGTTAAATAGTTCTGTTTCAGGCTCATTTTTCTGCTGTAAAGCATGAGATTCATCAGCATTCTTGTATTGGCACAAGAAAACTGAAAGCTGCTTAAATAAATTCCGGCTCCTGCTCCAAATTCATGATAAGTGATGGCCGGCACCTGGTCTTCCTCAGCCAGAACAGAGGTTTTCCGGTCTGTTAAGTATAGCCCTTTTTTCCCTTTTATACAGGCTCCCTCCGGGATCACCCCAGGTATGGATTCTTTCTTATATTCCATGCGCCCATGGCATACTTTAGAACCAGTATCCTGGTCGATTCCCAGCACCTGTGCCATACGGAAAAAAGTATGATAGCCGTCTGCAGCAGAGGGTTCATTAACTCCTATGAAACACCCTCCCCTGTGGACAAAACGGACCGTTTCTTCTAAAATCCCATCGTCTTTCCAGCCATCTCCTCCGCTCCAGGCAGTACCTGACGCGCCTGCATTTATGAGAACATCCACATGATTTAAAGCCCCGTTTTTAATATCTTCAAAATTCAAAAACTCTACCTGCACAGGAAGCCCGGATAAAGCTTCGTTTATATGAATCAGATCATGCATATACGTTTCATGAAAATGTCCGGATAGGGTCCATGATCTTAACTTTCCCCATGCATGGACAACCGCTGCCTTTATGGGAAGTGTATATACCCCGCCTTTTTCATGCAGTTCCTTAATCTGACGGAATTCACCGGCAATATTTTCTATACAGCTGCAAAAATCCGGATACTTCTCTACCAGGTGGAGATAACCGCCAAGACCGATCCGGTCAATCTTCTGGCGGAGAATTGCACGCCGGACTCTGTTCCAGTATTCCAGCGCATCCTTTGTCGGGTTTCCTCCCGGAGCAAATGTAGGGGTTCCGTTTAACCCCACCGGAAACAGATAGGGATGAAGTCTTAATTCATGGGTTTTTACAGGCACACCTGCACAAAGCCGGGCCTCATAGCCGGAAAACACACATTTAATAATTCCATCGAAACCAATCTCGTTAAAGCTGCTGTGATACGGCTCCAGACCAATCCAGCTGTCATCGTAAAATACGCTGGCCTTTTTGCCAAAACTGTGAACCAGTTCTACCAGCTGTTTTCCATAATCCACCACAAAACGGTTTATAAATGCCATATAATCCAGCTGGCGTCTGCCTGGCGGCATGTGAGTTACGTGAAACTTCCCCTGGTTAATAAAATCCTCGGAAACAAGGCAGTAGCCATATTCCTCTTCAAACTCTTTAAGCGCTGCCGGACTTACAGTAAAATCATAAGAGCCCCAGTCACTGAACAGATTCCGTTTTCGTTCACTGCTTCCCCACATCCATGTAAAATTGTAAAAAAGAGAAGTGAAACGCACAACAGTTGTAGCAGGATGCTCCCCGCACCATGTCTTAAGCCAGCTGTATAAATAACTTCTCGTCTCCTCATGCCTTGGATCCAGAGGCATTAAATGCTCCTTTTCCCAGTGATTGGTGACATGATTATACATGGAAATCTCTTCCCATATCCGGTATGCCAGAAAATTCACAGTATACTCATGAAAGGGGCAGATCTCCATAATTGCTACTGACTGCGTTTTGGAATCATAGCTCCAGGAGGCAGGGGATATCTCCTGATTGGACGTACGGTCATACACCTGCCAGTATTTTATGGATTCGGGGCTTTCATTGACACGGAACTGGTCCTTATAAAAGTCTTCCATCAAAGGGATACTTAAGTGTCCCTCTGTTCCTGTTCTGGGTTCTGTAACCAAAAATGTCTGCTGAAGCTGCTCCGGATGGGCTTTCGCCCATTCATTGTGGTCTCTGATCAGACAGATGGTGGAATAAATTCCGTATCCCGCATTTGTCAGCTCATCAGACAGTACGGTTCCGTCACTGTCTCGTATCATATCTGCTCCCCAGCGTCTGGCAAGCTGAAGGGTCAGTTCCTCATAGCCGGATTCTCCTGGAAGGGTAAAACTTCCTTTTTCTGTCTCTCTCATAAATGTTCTCCTTTATCTATTGATAACCGGACACTCTCTTTTGGAGGTTCCCATTCAGGAGCCTCTTTCCTGTCCGGTGATATCACACCGGCATCGGCCAGGCCCTTCCATACAAAGCCAGCCATCTTCCATGCGCCATAATCATTGGTATGAGTATAATCAGAGGGGTAAAACCAGCGCCCGGACTCCTTAAGTCCATGCTCCTTTAAAAGCTCCATACTCGTTTCATGCAGATCCACCGCAGGAACCCCCATGCTCTCTGAAAGTTTCATAACCTCCCACGCATATTCTTTTAAAAGATCATTATATGTTTTACCATTTTCCAGCCAGCTGTTTCTGGCCAGTGGTGTGACCAATACTGGAATGGCTCCTTTTTCCCTTATTTCTAAAATATACTGAATCAGGTTATTCCGGTAACCTCCCTCTGCTTTTAAGTGATCAACTTTCTGGTCATTATGGCCAAACTGAAACAAACAGACATCTCCGTCACTGATTTGTTCCATGAGAATTTCATAATGCCCCTCTGACCGGAAGCTTTCTGTGGTCAGACCGGAATGGGCATGATTGGAAACTGCATAATTACCGTTTAAAAAGACAGGAAGCATCTGACCCCAGCCCCCATAGCTCTCTGCAGGATTATAAGGATATTGGGCATTCTGATCCGTCACGGTAGAATCCCCGGCAAGATACAAAGTTTTCCCTTTCCATTTCTCAATATTAAGCGTTTTTAAGCGGACCGAGCGGCTGATTACTGTTACTTTAACCGCCTCATCCCGAAAACGCCCGGTCTCCCCTCTTGGGATAAAATCGCTGATGGAGACCGGAAAAGATCCGCTCCATTCTTCCTTTGCCCTTAAACTGCCCCTCCAGACCAGCTGCCTCCTTCCGACAAATAAAAGAACCTCTTTCTCTTCTTCCTTTGCAAAAAGAGTAATGGTCATGAGGTAATTTCCCTGGTCCCCTGTATCAGCCTGAAAGGATAAGGGAATGAACATGGACTTAGAATCCACATAACAGCCGTACTCATCCTGTCTTATTGCTATCTCCTGCTGAAACTCCGGACTGGGAATAAAGCCGGTATTCAGTTCCGGCAGGCTGCACGAATGGGACGACTTAAGAGACTTCTCCTTGAAAAAGCCAAAGCCTCCGCCGGATTCATAATACCGGGAAGGTTTTACATCAATTTTCTTTTCCTTCACAGCCTCTGTATGATAAAAAACATATTCTGTCATGAACTACTCCCTTTTTTCTGTATTAGAATGAATAACCCGCCTTTAAGAAAGGGCTGATGCCAGATCTGCAGCAGCCCCATGTTCTTATTGAGCAATAAAATCTCCGGAATCAATCAGTTTCTGTTTTTCATCCAGAATCTCCTGATATCCGTTGTCTAAATATTCCTTACAATATTTCTCATACTTCGCATCCAGTTCCTCTGGTTTGCAGGTGATCATATCCACATAAAACTCCTGCCACATGGCTGTTAAATCTGCGGAATACTCTCCGGTTGCCTCAACACTCCTGGTGAAAATGGGGCTGACCAGTCCGTACTGCTCCACTTCTTTTGTATAATCATAGGATTGTTTAACCAGATCCTCATATCCGGCTGGAGCCAGAGTCCTGATATTGGCCTTTAAATTTTTTTCATCGTCACCGTAATCAGCCATTTCCGTAACCAGACACCAGTAATCTTTGTTATTATTATTGGACAGTTTGGATTCTCCTTTGAAATCCTTGACAGGCACTGCAATTTTGTCGGAATCAAGAGTATAATTAACTCCCTCCGCTCCGTTTTGTAAATAGAACAGATTCTCAGGCTGTGACATCCAGTTTAAAAACATCCAGACTGCCGCTCTTTGCTTTTCATCTGTCTTTGAGTTAATTCCCATGACCATTCCATAGGGCGGGTATTTATAGTAATATGGGTGACTATCTTTTGGTGACTGTGCAGTGGGACTTAAAACAGAGACCTCGGCCTTAGGGTCATTCGCCTTTAAGCTGTTTATTACATCTGTGTTTGCGGAGATATAAAAGGAATAGGTGCCCACATTTCCGGCAACAAAATCAGCTTTCCATGCAGCATCATCTGCATTTAAATAAAATTCCGGGTCAAGAATTCCTTCATTGAATTCCTGGTTCATGGTTTTTAAGTAAGCTTTTGTGGCACTCCAGGTAAGAGGTGCTGCATTGAGATCCAGATAAAGGTTTAAATCTTTTTTATCCGGTGAAGCTCCGATAAAGGGATACTCATAGGTATAGCTTTTATTTACAATCTGCGCTCCCAGCTTGCCAAGCCCTGCTTCCTTCCATGCTCTTGCCGCCTCCTGAAGCTCCTCTCTTGTGGCCGGTTTCTCTTTTCCTACTTTATCCAGCCAGTCCTGGCGGATGAGAGTCACCCAGTTATAATAGATGGGATTTCGCTGTGCAAAAAAGAACGTGTTCTTTCCATCCAGTTTTCCGTATTGATTTATGATTTTCTCCGCTTTCTTATAATAATCCGGTGCATAATGCTTTATTTCATCAAGATCAAGCTCCTGCATGGCGCCCTCAGAATTGTAGTTCACCGCCTGAGGCATGTCATAATGGAAAATGATATCAGGTGCATTGCCGGCTGCAATCATCTGCATGTAATCAGCAATCTCATTCTGCCTGTTGATTGCCACATACTGGACGGTCACATTGTATTTATCGCCAAATTCCTTTTGAATCCAGCGGGTGTAATAATTATTCACCGGATCCCAGCCTTCAAAGCCTCTGTCATACACAGGTATCTTAATGGTTACTTTCTCAGGAAAACCTTTGGAATAATCCGTGTAACTTTTCCCCTCTGCTTTTGTTCCGGTTTCTGCTGCCTGACTGGTTTCTTCTTTCTTACTTTCTTCAGTAGGAGCAGATGCCTCCTTTTTTGCGCTGCATCCGGACATCAGCCCTGCTGCCATTGCAAAAGCAGTCCCCCACGCTGCTGCCCTTTTCCAACTCATCCTTTTTCTCATGAATATCCTCCTTCTCTTTTCATTTCAATATCATCAGCCTTTTACCGCACCTATCATGGTTCCCTGCACAAAATATCTCTGTATGAAGGGATAAATGCAGATAATGGGCAATGTTGCAAAAATAATGCAGGAAGCTTTTAAGACCTCCGGATTTGTGATCTGGCCTGCCGCATTCCCTCCCTCTGCCTTAAAGGATTCGCTGGCGGCTACCACCAGATAATAAAGCTTCAGCTGCAGCGGTCTTAAATCCACCCGCTGCTTGATGTAAAACAGTGCATCGGAATAGGCATTCCAGCGCCCGACAGCATAAAACAGAGAAATCGTTGCTATAATGGGTTTGGAAAGCGGCACCACAATATAACTTAATATCTTAAAATGACTGGCACCGTCAATTAAAGCGGACTCAATCAGGCTGTCTGGAATGGAAGCCTTGAAATTATTTTTCATAATCAGAAAATTATAGGCTGCAAAGGACAAAGGCAGAATCATACACCACCAGGTATCCAGCATATGCAGATTGTTCATCAGTAAGTAATCCGGTATGGTACCGGCAGTGAAATACATGGTAAACATGATTAAAAAAGTCATGATTTTTCTGCCTTTGAGCTGAACCCGGCTTAAGGCATAGGCAGCGCTTATGGTAAGAAACGTTCCGATCGCTGTGAAGGAAACAGTAACAATTATGGATACATACAGGGATCTTACAATGGATGCATCCTGCAAGACTTTTCTGTATGCTTCAAAGTTAATTCCTTTTGGAAGCAGAAAGATCTTATTTGCTATGACATAGGCTTCCCTGCTGACGGACTTGGCAAATATGTGAATAAACGGAAGCAAACAAGTCATGGATATCACAAGGAGCAGAACATGAAAAAATAAGTCAGTCACAAAATCCCTTCTTCTCACTCTGGTCTGATTTTTGCTCATCATCTTTCCCTCCTTATATAAGACCATCTTCACCCAGCTTTTTGGCTATGAGATCAGCTCCGACCACAAGAGCCAGACCGATCACGGACTGGAACAGCCCCAGTGCGGTCGCTTCGCTGAATTTTCCGCTTTCAATTCCCCAGCGGTAGACTAAAACCGGAATGGTAGTGGTAAATTCTGTTGCCTTGGCATTGGCCAGGGCGTACACCCGTTCAAAAGAACCTCCCATCAGCTTTCCCAGATTCATGATCAGCAGTGTTACGATGGTACTCCGTATACACGGAAGTGTTACATGAATACACTGTTTCAGCCTTCCGGCACCATCCACTCTTGCTGCCTCATAAAGCTCAGAATTCACGCCTGTAATCGCAGCCAGATAAATAATGGTTCCCCAGCCCATGGACTGCCAGACTCCAATGAGCACATAACTGATCAGCCACCAGGTATTCTCCTGAAGAAATGGAACCGGACTGTGACCGGCATTATTAATCAGAACATTCACCACACCGCTGCTGACAGAAAAAAGGGAATAACCGATTCCTCCGATAATGACCCAGGATAAAAAATGAGGTAAGTATAAAAGTGTCTGCATAACACTTTTAAAATACCTGTTTTTGATTTCATTGAGGATCAGAGCTAAAATGACCGGCATTGGGAAACCAAAAACCAGGTCCAGGATGTTTAACAGCAGAGTATTGGTTACTGCCTGACCAAAATCCCTCTTGCCAAAAACCTTTTGAAATATGGAAAATCCCACCCAGTCACTTCCGGTATACCCCTTAGCCACCTTATAATCCTTAAATGCAATGGACAGTCCGCTGTATGGCAGGAATTTAAAGATCAGTATAAAAAGCATGGGAAGAACCATGAGTACATAAAGCTGCCAGTCCCGCTGTAAATAACGAAGAAACCGGTTCCTGTTTTTCTGTTTTCTTTGACTGCGACCTGCCCTTATTTCAGATTTAACCATAATATCCTCCCATCTCCCCGATTATCCATAACAATATTATAAAAAATGCACAATTCAGTTTCCAATCAAATCAACCTGCAAACTGTGCAGTTTCAATCATTTATTATTACGGAGCATGGAAAAGTCACAGGATTTTTCCCTCATAATTCGAGCAATCCTGCGAATTTTATTGTTTTATGGCTTTCTTTTTAATTATGCAAGCAATTATTAATCTATTATTGATTGAAATAAGAATTAGATATCATGTATAATTATAGAAGTGTAATAAGGAGGTATCAGGAACATATGTCCAAAAAGAAAAAGACTGTTATTGAATTCAGAGATTATGATTTACCAGCTCACTTTCCCGTTCTTCTTCTGACTGGAGATCATTGGAGAATCTCCGATGTTCCATCGGGGCGCCTCCATATCCATAACTGCCTGGAGATCGGAGTATGCGAGACGGACAGCGGAACGATTAAATTTGAAGATACCACTTATCCCTTTTATGCCGGAGACGTCACTGCCGTATCCTGTGATATTCCCCACACCACATACAGCGCACCTGGAACCAACAGCAAATGGTCTTATTTATTCGTGGATATGGGCGAGCTTCTCCACCCATTCTTTTCTGGTACAGATCTTCACAATGTAGAACTCTTCTCCTTTCTGGAACATCATTTAAGCCTGATTATGGGAAAAACAAAATATCCGGTCATTTATTCCATTGTCACCGAAATAATAGAAGAACTGAAAAAGAAAGAACCTGGTTATGAACTTGCTGTCCGCGGGCTCTTTCTGGCACTGGCAGCCAATCTTATGAGAGCCGCTTCCTTAAACCATAAGAAAAATGACCAGACGCCTGAAAATGCGCTGGTCATTGCACCGGCTCTGGAATTTATCCGGTATCATTATATGGAAGACTTTCCCATGGAGCAGCTTGCTGCCTTATGCAGCTTAAGTCCCGCCCATTTCAGAAGGCTGTTTTCTTCTATCATGGGAAACAGCCCCTTAGAATACTTAAATACCACCCGCATCAGAAAAGCAGCGGATTTACTCCGCATGACGGAAGAATCCGTTTTAAACATTTCCGAGCGGGTGGGGTTCCACTCCATCTCAAGCTTTAACCGGCATTTTCTTGCCATAATGGGAGAGACTCCCAGAGACTGGCGAAAACAGATGTCTATCCTGAAGGACCAGTCTCTGTTTAAATACAATGGCTGGATGTATGCGGAGGTTTTAAAGAAAAAATGATTATTTCATATCTATGACTTCCTTTGCCATGGAGGTCATAGAATTCAATTCAACATTTTCAAATGTAAACAGCAGATAATCAATTCCATTCTCTGACCAGTTTACTGATTTGAGCATCTTGCGTTCTTCCTGATCGGATCCATAGCTGATCATCATTTTTCCTTCTTCCTGAAGTTTCTTATCTTCCTCAGAAGGCTCTTGCCCCTCCGGCAGGAAAACATACTGCATTTCAGCGGAATTTAATTCAACACCCTGATAAACCTCTTTCTGACCAGGCTGGTTTTCTGCGGAAATTGTATCCTGGTGCACATGGCAGGACAGTACTACCTGAGAATTCTCACCATAATCAGCGTATGCTTCTGAATAGGTAATGACCTGATTATTATCTTCATCCATTCCCTTTACATGAGAAATATTGCCTTTCACAAATGCCATGCCATTTGTGAATTTGTCGGGAAACTTTGGAGATGCTTTCATCTGATCTTTTGATAATTCCCGTAATTCCGTTAAGGTATTTACATTTTTATCAGTTCCACTTACAAAGCTTGTGATTTTACCTGCTGCAACTGCAGTAACCGTTCCTAATACTGTAATGATAACCATTGCCGTAAATGCTGCCGTCAATTTATTTCTTCTAAATTTCATACAATTACTCCTTTTGCTTAATTTTTTATGGATTTCCAGAAGCCGCCGTTCTTCGTCCATATCCGGGGTTATTAAATCCAGTTCTGCTTTTATGAAGCGTTTAAAATCGTTCTCCGAGGTTCTAGCCATGGCAAATCCCCCTTTCCTTTTCCCCTTCCGTGATGTTATCAGCTTCCAGAAGACTCTTTAACAGTTTCCTTGCCTTAAACAGGCGGGATTTCACTGTACCCTCCATCGTTCCGGTTACCCTGGCGATTTCCTTTGTACTTAACTCATTGTAGTAATACAAAAGAATCACAGTACGGTATTTTACATCAAGTCTTTTGAGCGCAGCACGGATCTGTGCGGCAGTTTCAGCCTTCAAAACCGCTCCCAGCGGTCCTTTCTCCCTTTCATCTTCCTGAATCCACTCTGCTCTTAACTGATCTTCCTCCTGATCCAGAATACCTTCAAACGAGAGCTCCAACCTGCCCTTCTTCCTTTTCTCAGCCCGCCAGGCAGTTCTCACCAGAATCTGATAGAGCCATGGTTCAAATCGTTCCGGTTCTCTTAATTTATCTCTGTGAAGAAAGCATTTTACAAAGGTCTCCTGCAGGATGTCCTCACTGTCAGACCGGTTGCCAGTGATAAAATACGCCATACGGTATAGCTTACCGGAACAGGAACGGTATAACTCATCAAATGCAGCTTCGCTTCCGCCAAGCATGCGTTCCACCAAAGCCTTCTTTTCTTCGTTCATAACCTTTTCCTTTCCTTTTTTAGATGCATCTATATACTTAGAGTCATTCAATTCCTGAACGGTTCATTTTTTCATGACTAAATTATACTTCGGCTTGTATCTGCCGGTCAAAAGAAATATAATAGGGCGTAATGATATAAAAAATGAAAAATCGGAGGATAGACGAATGCCGCGTATATTTTTAGTTGAAGACGATAAGGCAATCGCTAAAAACCTTATGCTTTTGCTTAGCTCGGAAGGCTTTACAGTCACCCACACCTCTTCCCAGGGGGAGGCTCTTTCCTTATTAGGCGGGAATAAATCTGACCTGGCACTCATTGATATTTCTCTGCCTGATGGAAATGGATTTATTGTTTGTTCAGAGTTGAAAGAAACCCAGGATATTCCGGTCATCTTTCTGACGGCGTCCGGAGATGAAGCCAGTGTGGTTACCGGGTTAAATATGGGTGCAGATGACTATATTACAAAGCCTTTCCGTCCCCGGGAATTAATAGCACGTATCAGAACCTCCCTTCGAAAAAGCGGTCGTACCAGGTCGGATTTTGAGATTTGCGGGCTTCATGTGGATACAGCAAGCGGTATGGTGAAAAAGAACGGCTGTGAAGTTTTTCTTTCCCCATTGGAATACCGTCTTTTGCTGGTTTTTCTAAACAACCCAAAACAGATTATTACAAGGGGAATGCTGCTTGACGAATTGTGGGACGCAGCAGGCGAGTATGTCAATGACAATACACTGACGGTATATATCAAACGGCTGCGGCTGAAGATAGAGGACAACCCTGCAAGCCCAAGGATCATTGTGACCGTCCGTGGGACCGGGTATCGGTTGGGGGGCGGCCATGCTTCGGAATAAAGAGTTTCGTCAGTTTGCCATTTTGTTCTCCTTCATGGCAGCAATCACAGTTATTCTTGGATTTGCAATCAATACGGCGGCGGGAATCCTTGCCGCCTCTTCTTCTATTGCCTTTGGAACAGCATTTTTTGCATTTACCAGAGCCCGTTATAAAAGCCTTGCTCTGATTTCAGCCCAAATTGACCTTGTACTTCATAATGCAGATCATCTCTATATCGGTGAATCAGACGAGGGCGAGCTTTCCATACTGCACAGCGAGATAGCAAAAATGACGCTGCGTATCCGGGAGCAGAATGAAGCGCTAAAAAAAGAAAAGATACATCTTGCAGATTCACTGGCTGACATAGCCCACCAGCTTAAAACCCCGCTCACATCTGTAAACCTCATTGTGTCATTACTGGCAGACAGTCCGGAGGGAATCCAGAAGAAGGCACTTTTACGGGAAATGGAAGAATTGCTTGAGCGAATGGACTGGCTCATTACCACTCTGTTAAAATTATCCCGCTTTGACGCAGGCATTGTGGAGTTTAAGAGGGAGCAGACAGAGGTAAACAGCTTAATCCAATGTGCACTCCGCCCATTTCTCATCCAAATGGATCTTCACAATATGGATCTGCAAATCGAGGTTCCGGAAGGGCTGTTTATTGAGGGCGATCAAAACTGGCTTTCGGAGGCATTGCAGAACATTTTGAAAAATTGTATAGAAAGTACCGGCGGAATGGGACGGCTTCAAATTATCTGTACGGACACCCCGCTGTTTACCGGGATTACCATCCATGACAACGGTACAGGTTTTAAAAAAGAAGATCTGCCCTGCCTGTTTGACCGGTTTTACCGTGGAAAAAAAGCAGACACATCCGGATACGGGATTGGACTGTCTCTCTGTAAGAGGATAATAACAGGCCATGGAGGTACGATTACCGCCAAAAACCATCCCGAGGGAGGGGCTGTTTTTACCATACGTTTCCCAAAGTGACGAATCTCTCACTAAAAAGTCACCAGGATGTAAGTGAAAAGATCTATTATATGGGTAAACCATGAGAAAGGAGACTTACATAATGGAGTTCTTAAAAATCGAAAATCTGTGCAAGGTCTACGGAAAAGGCGAAAACCAGGTTACCGCACTTGACCATGTTTCTCTTACAATCGAAAGAGGTGGTATCACTGCTATCATCGGTTCCTCCGGCTCAGGCAAATCCACATTGCTTCACATCATTGGAGGCGTAGATGTGCCCACAAGCGGAAAGGTATACTTAGATGGTCAGGATATATACGCCCAAAACAATGATAAACTGGCTGTCTTCCGCAGACGGCAGGTCGGACTGATATACCAGTTTCATAACCTCATCCCCACTCTCAATGTGGTGGAAAACATCACCCTTCCTGTCCTGATGGACAAGCGGGCAGTCAACGAGGAGCGGCTGAATGATCTGCTTATCATGCTGGGACTTGAGGACCGGAAAACCCACTTACCCAACCAGCTTTCCGGCGGCCAGCAGCAGCGCGTTTCCATCGGACGCGCTTTAATGAACGCTCCGGCTGTTATGCTTGCCGACGAACCCACCGGCAGTCTTGACAGCCGAAATGGGCATGAAATTATCAGACTGCTGAAAGAAAGCAATAAAAAATATGGGCAGACCCTTATTCTCGTCACTCATGATGAAAATATCGCCCTGCAGGCAGACCGCATAATCGGCATATCTGACGGCAGAGTCACGCGGGATGAGAGGCTGGTGCGGTCATGAATATTTTTAACAAAGTCACTTTACAGAGCATGAAAAAAAACCGGACCAGAACAATTGTCACGATAATCGGGGTTATTTTATCTGCCGCCATGATTACGGGAGTCGCGGCCTTTGGCACTTCCCTGTTAAATTTTCTTGTAAGGGGTTCTATCGTAAAGTACGGGGGATGGCATGTTGAGTTTATGGATGTAGATTCCTCTTTCATCCGGGAACGGGCCCACGATAAAGGGGTTACAAGCACAGCAGCGATTGAAAATATCGGCTATGCCGTGCTAGACGGAGCAAAAAGCCCCGAAAAACCCTATCTCTTTATTGCCGGATTCGGCGAGGATGCCTTTCATACCCTTCCCATAAAACTGATTTCCGGCAGGCTTCCTGAAAACAGCGGTGAAATTCTCATCCCGTCTCACGTTGCAGCAAAAGGCGGTGTCCGGTTCAGGGTGGGCGATACACTTTCCCTTTTAGTCGGAAACCGTACTGACGGAAACAGAAGTCTTGGCCAGCACAATCCCTGTCAGCCCGGGGAAATATCCGGATCTGTGAAAGAAGCGTTTGTGCCAAAGACAGAAAAAACCTACAAGGTTGTGGGAATCTGTGAAAGACCTGGGTTTGAAGAACATTCTGCACCGGGATACACTCTGATAACGAAATCGGACAGCAAAGACCAGGCAGACAGCTACAGCCTGTTTGTCACATTGAAAAAACCGCATCAGGTCAGGGCTTACGCGGGGCGCACTGCCGGATCACCTGCTTTCATACTTAATGATTACGTACTGCGTTTCATGGGCATTTCGGACAACAATCTGTTTAACACGTTTCTGTACACGATTGGCGGGATTTTAGTTGCAATCATAATGACAGGTTCCATTTTTCTGATTTATAATTCGTTTAACATCTCCATGAATGAACGCATACGCCAGTTCGGAATTCTATCGTCAGTAGGCGCTACTGCAAAGCAGCTGCGAAATTCTGTTTTGTTTGAAGGACTTTGCATTGGCGGCATCGGCATACCCATCGGTGTAATAACCGGTATAGGCAGTGTGGGACTTCTGCTTCCCATTGTTGCAGGGAAATTTAAAAACATACTCTACAGCACCGTACCTTTAACCCTGTCGGTATCATTCTCTGCCATTGCAGCAGCGGCGGCGGTCAGTCTGGCAACCATTTTAATTTCGGCCTACATACCGGCCAGAAAGGCTGCAAACACTCCAGTAATAGAAAGCATCCGCCAGACCAACGAGATTAAAGCCGAATCAAAAACCGTAAAGACGTCAAAATTCCCCCAACGTTTTTATGGTTTGGAGGGAACTCTCGCCCTTAAGAATTTTAAGAGAAACAAGAAGCGATACCGCAGCATTGTTCTGTCCCTTGTCTTAAGCGTGGTTCTGTTTGTTTCGGGAAATTCTTTTGGATCTGCATTAAAACGGCTTTCACAACTGTATGTCATAAATATAGACTATGATATCCTTTTTTCCACTGAGGACATGGATGACAGCGAGCTGTTTTCTCTTTATAACAAACTGAAAACTGCTGATGGAGTCTATGACAGCTCGTATCAGGAGATTTTCCCGTATTCATGTACAGTAAATGCCGGGAATCTTTCAACTCGTTACCGGGAATACGCGGGTGATACAGCAGCTAATGAAACAGTTCACCTGCCAATGGACCTCCAGTTTATTCCTGACAGTGAATATCTCAAATTCATCAGAGAATTGGGCCTGCCGCCAGAAGAATATACAGGAACAGGCGAGAAAACGATTGCCGTTGCCAAACAACGGGTTGATCAAAAACAGGCACCATCGGAAGTGTTTGATCTATTTGCCGAACCTTCCATTCATTGCAGCATCGCACCCGAATCCAATGACAGGCAAGCAATGACACCGGGCCAAAATATGAACATTACATTCGTAGATACCTATCCGGTAGATCCGCCCCCAAAGCAATCTTTCACAGCCAGGCAGAATCCATGCGTGTTTATGATGATAGCGCCCTATTCAATGAAAGATCAGTTTCAAACCCGGAATCTTCAGGCTAATGCAGGCCTGTCCTTCCGGTCTGCGAACCCAGACCAGTCAGCAGCAGAAATGGAAACGATGATTCAGGGCATGGGTATAACATCTGCATATACTCTGCACAATGTGTATGAGATGCTGGAACAATATCACAGTTTGTCCTTTGTAATTAATGTGTTTACTTATGTTTTCGTCATCATGATTTCATTGATTGCAGCCGCCAATGTATTTAACACGATCTCCACCAATATCAGGCTGCGCAGAAAAGAGCTGGCTATGCTCCGCTCAATTGGAATGCCGGACCCCGCTTTTAACCGGATGATGAACTTCGAGTGCATCTTTTATGGCATGAGGACGCTGCTGTTCGGACTCCCATTAGCGGGAATCATTTCATGGCTGATTTACAAAGGACTGGCCTGTGCAGAACAGATAGATCATTTCGAATTTCTATTCCCCTGGGGCAGTATGGCAGTCAGTGTGTCCGGCGTACTCTTTCTTGTATTTATTACAATGCTGTATGCCACCCGCAAGATAAAAAAAGAAGATATCATTGACGCACTTAGGGATGATATAACTTAATTGATTTTAATCAGACCTCTCAGCCAGCAGCGGAAAAAAAGAAGAATCAGATGTGATATGTCTCTGATTCTTCTTTTTATTTTGTTAAACAGGAGCAGTCATGGGGCGTCAGCCCTTTACCGCTTCTTTCTTAAAAATCTCCATAAACTCTTCTCCGGTTATGGTCTCTCTTTCTAACAGATACTCCGCGATTTCATGAAGCTTGTTCAAATTGTTCTTTAAAATCTCATAAGCCTTCTGGTGCTGCTGCCGCACAATTCCTATCACCGCTTCATCAATCCGCTTTGCGGTATCAGGGGAACAGGCAAGGGAAGTGTCTCCGCCCAGATACTGATTGGTCACTGTCTCAAGCGCGACCATATCAAATTCATCGGTCATGCCGTAACGGGTAACCATGGCCCTTGCGATTCTTGTGGCCTGCTCAATATCGTTTGATGCACCGCTGGTAACGGTCTGAAAAATCAGTTCCTCTGCTGCCCTTCCGCCGGTAAATGTGGCAATCTTATTGAGCGCCGCTTCCTTGGTCAGAAGATGGCGTTCTTCTTCATCAACCTGCATGGTATATCCAAGTGCTCCAGAGGTTCTGGGTATAATGGTAATTTTATGAACTGGTGCGGATTGTGTCTGGGAAGCTGCAACCAGCGCATGCCCCACTTCGTGGTATGCAATGATCTTCTTTTCTTCCACATTGACAGAAGCGTCCTTTTTCTGATATCCGGCGATGACCACTTCCACACTTTCTTCCAGATCAGTCTGAGTCACTGTTTTCCTGCCCATGCGGACGGCTCTCAATGCAGCTTCATTAATTATATTTGCCAGCTCCGCTCCGCTTGCGCCTGAGGTTGCAAGGGCAATTCCGTGGAAATCCACATCATCGGAAAGCTTTACATTTCTTCCATGTACTTTTAAAATGGCTTCGCGCCCGTTTAAATCCGGCAGTTCCACGGGTATCCGGCGGTCAAAACGGCCGGGGCGCAAAAGAGCTTTGTCTAAGGAATCCGGCCGGTTGGTAGCAGCCAGAATCACTACTCCTTTTTTGCCGTCAAATCCATCCATCTCAGCCAGAAGCTGATTAAGAGTCTGTTCCCGCTCGTCATTGCCGGAAAATCCGCCGCCGTCACGCTTCTTTCCAATGGTATCAATCTCATCAATAAATACGATGCAGGGAGCTTTATCATTGGCCTGTTTAAATAAATCCCGGACTTTCGCAGCCCCCATACCTACAAACATCTCTACAAATTCCGAACCGGATATGGAGAAAAACGGAACATGAGCTTCTCCTGCCACTGCTTTGGCAAGAAGGGTTTTACCTGTTCCGGGAGGTCCCACAAGCAGGGCTCCTTTTGGAAGCGAGGCTCCGATGGAAGCATATTTACCGGGATTATGAAGGAAATCCACGATCTCCTTTAATGCTTCCTTTGCTTCTTCCTGACCGGCTACATCAGTGAAATTTTTTCCGGTTTCAGATTCCGCATAAATTTTCGGATTGGATTTACCAAATGACATGGTATTTCCGCCCATCCTCTTTTGCATCTGACCGGATAAAAAGTTACCCAGAAATACAAAAATCAGTATGGGAACAATCCAGGTTAAAAGAATGGAAATCAGGGGAGACATCTGCTGTACAATGGTCTTTTCAAACTGCACGTTGTGGGCAATGAGCCTTTCTGTCAGTGTTTCATCAGGCCAGATTCCCGTCTTGTAAACGGTGTAGACCGGTTTACCGTCCCAGTCCTTTTTTCCTGTATCGGATTTAAACTGAATCTCCGTATCCGTTTTGGCAACTGCCTGAACCTTTCCCTGGTCCACCATCTCCAAGAATGTGCTGTAGGGTACCTCAGTCACTGCTTTCGACTGAAGCCACGGCACAGCCATGGCATTGAATAAAATCATCAAAACCAATACAATCATGTAATAATAAATAAATGGTTTCTTATGGTTCTTTCCGGAATTCCCATCATCTTTTAATCCCATCGCGCTCCTCCTTTTTCTTTTGAATCCGGTTTAATACCGATTCCGTAAACACACATGCCTGATCTAAATCTTCTTTATTGGGATGGAGCATGGCATCTTCATAGGCTGCTATCATCTCCCTGATCTGGGGTGTATCATGCTGTGCCCGCATCTGTCTGCACTTCTCCAGCACTTTAGGCCCCATCTTACCTCCGCATAAAAAGCATCCCAGGTATTCATTATCTTCCGGCAGAAAAACAGAAACCTGCTTTTCCACCTGCTTTAAATATTCTTTATTTTCAAATATTCCGCAGGTACCAAACAAAGCAATCTTTTTGTCATGGAGGTCGGAGAGGAAATCAATCACTTCTGTTGTACAAATTCCCCTGTTGTTCCAGAATCCTACAAAATACGTATCTGCTTCTTCTCCATGGTACTCCTCCAGATTAACAATATCCTTCGATTTTCCCGGAAGCGCTTCAAAAATCTTCATGGCTACCTTCTGAGTGTTTCCGGTTTTACTTGTATACACAACTAAATAGTCCATATATTTCGCCTCCTCTATCAATAAAATATACCAAAACCTTGTATTTATCAATAGATTCCGCTAAATGTTAATACAATTTATGTAACTTTTAGAATTTATACTTCTTCTTTTATAACAATAAAAAAAGAGGATGATACAGATAAATTTCTGCAACATCCTCTATGCATTTCTGGTTATAAATTTACCGCCGCTTCTTTCATAATTCTCTTAGTCTCGTCTAAATCTTCCTGAGTATGAGCGGCCGATAAAAACAGAATCTCAAACTGAGAAGGCGCTGTGTATATTCCATGCTCAAGGAGATAATGAAAATACTTTGCATACATCCGTGTATCCGATTTTAAAGCCGATTCATAATCCACCACCGGGTGTTCCGCAAAAAATACGCTGAATAAGGAACCTGCCTGGTTAACCTGTGCCTTTGGAAGTACCTCTTTCAAAGTCTGCACCAGTGTATCCGCTTTTTTCTCCAGAGAGGAATAGAGATCCGGCCGTTCCATCAGGGCTTTCACAGTTGCAATTCCTGCTGCAGTTGCAATGGGGTTTCCGGACAGCGTTCCTGCCTGATATACCTTTCCAAGAGGCGAAACAACTTCCATGATTTCCTTACGTCCGCCGTAAACCCCCATGGGCATGCCGCCTCCCGCAATTTTACCAAGAGTGGTCAGATCTGGTTTTACCTTATAATATTCCTGAGCTCCGCCAAGAGCCATACGAAAACCTGTGATCACTTCATCAAAGATTAACAGAGCTCCATACCTGGTTGTGATATCTCTTAAAAATTCAAGGAAACCCGGTTTTGGAGCCACCAGTCCCATATTCGCTGCAACAGGCTCCACCACAACCGCTGCGATCTCCCCGGGATACTGAAAAAACAGCTCTTCCACTGTATCTTCCTGATTGTAACCGGCTAACAGCGTGTGTTTCGTATAGGATGCAGGCACACCGGCGCTGTCCGGTGCGCTGCCTGTGAGGGCTCCGGAACCTGCCTTTACCAAAAGGCCATCGGAATGTCCGTGATAGCAGCCCTTAAATTTAATGATCTTATCTCTTCCCGTAAAACCCCTTGCTGCGCGAATGGCGCTCATCACAGCTTCCGTTCCGGAGCTGACCATTCTCATCATTTCCATGGAGGGGATGCATTCTGTAATCAGCTTTCCAAGTTCCAGCTCTCTTCTCGTAGGTGCACCATAGGATAAGCCGGAAAGGCAGGCCTCCCTGACTGCTTCTACCACAGGCTTATATGCATGTCCCAGAATACAGGGCCCCCAGGAATTCACATAATCAATGTATTCATTTCCATCTTCATCAAAGATATGGGATCCTTCTGCTTTTTTAATAAAAACGGGAGTTCCTCCTACGGAGCCAAAGGCTCTCACAGGGCTGTTGACCCCGCCTGGAAAACAGTTTCCGGACTCTTTAAATAGTTTTTTTGACTCTTCAGTGTTCATCGTCATTTACTCCTTTTCCCTGCACCAGTCCTGACAGATGACTTCTGTCAGCCCTGAAATACTGTATACCGGTGCAATTAAATCTGCCTCTCTTCCATACCGGCAAAGTGCCTTTGCAGTGATATCCCCGATGCAGACCACCTTTAAAGAAGCTAGAGAGGGAAGGACTTTCTCTCTTGCTCCCTGGAAAAATGCATCCACACCCGAAGCACTTGCAAATGTTAAATAATGAAGGGGAGCCAATACCTTTTCCATACTCTCCTGCTCACTTTTTTTTAACGCCACATCATAAAGCACAATATCATCATAAAACACCCCGGCTTCATCAAGTACCCGGTTAAGTTCCGGCGATCCGCCTGCAGACCTTGGAATAAGCAGCCGGTCCTCTTTTGTAAGCAGGGATTTTAATCCTTCTGCAAGATCCTTTACCTGATAGCAGTCAGGGATATAATCGGCATGAAAGCCGGTTTTAAGCAGTTCATCTGCTGTTCCTTTCCCAATTGCCGCAAACCTTATGGTTCCCAGTAAACGCAAGTCATAACCGCCTTCAAAAAGCCCGGTAAAAAATTCTCTCACTGCATTGGCACTGGTAAATACCAGCCAGGAATAGGACTTAAGACTTTTATATGCTTCCTTCATCGCCTCACCGGACCGGTGGGACTGAGTGGATAACGTTAATACATTGTCAGTCATTCCTCCATATTTTAAAAGTTCCCGGCGAAGCCTTCCTGCAAACGATTCTGTTCCGGTAATGCCGATCCGGCAGCCCTTTAGCGGCAGACTTAACGTAGAGGAAAAATCCAGGGCTGCCACATCTCCCGCCACAATAATTGCAGGACTTTTTATTTCTGCCTGTTCTGCCCTGTTTTCAATATCTGCAAGAGTCCCCCTCACCGTTCTCTGTTCCGGAAGAGTTCCGTTTTCAATCACTGCTGCCGGTGTGTCTTCTGGCTTTCCATTTTTTATAAGTCCATTAACAATCAGAGAAAGATTGGAAAGACCCATTAAAAATACCAGAGTTCCGGAAAGCTTTGCAAAGGAATCAAAATCAGGAGGAAGCGTCCCATTATCAGAAAGCGTATGACCTGTCATTACATGAAAGCTTCGGCTCACCGCTCTGTGTGTCACGGGAATCCCGGCCATGGAAAGCGCTGCCACCGCTGAGGTCACACCGGGAACCACCTCAAAGGGGATTCCCGCTTCCGAAAGTGCCAGAATCTCCTCTCCTCCCCGTCCAAATACAAAAGGATCTCCTCCTTTTAAACGGACCACGTTTAAGCCTTCCTCTGCCAGTTCCACTAAGAGGCGGTTAATCTCCTCCTGTTTCATGGAATGGGCCCCTGCCCGCTTCCCCACATAAATCTTTCTGCAATGGTCCGGCACCTCATCGAGGAAATAATCCGAAGCAAGGGAGTCATAAACCAGCGCATCACAGCTTCCAAGCCGGTTTAATCCTTTTTGGGTAATGAGGCCCGGATCACCTGGTCCCGCACCGACTAAGTATACCACTCCATTTCTCTTCATGACATCCTCCATTTTCAATTAAGTCTCTTTGCAGCCTGTTCTGCCAGACTGTCCAGTTCCTCTGTTTTTCCCCGAAGATGGATTTTTTTCACCTGGTCCTCTCTCCTGCTGATTCCAAAGACCTCGATCTGTCCTTCTTTTATACGTGAATAAACTCCCACCGGTTCATGACAGCCTGCATTTAAAAGCTTCAATATCTTCCGCTCCAGGGTCAGGCATAATCTGGCATCCTTATTCTCAATTGCCGAAATTCCGGGCCAGGTCTCCATCCCCGCTCTTCCTTCTACAGCCAGAATTCCCTGACCTCCAGCCGGAATCATGGTCTCACAGTCAAAATAATGGTAATGAAAGGCCGGGTCTGACTGAATACCCAGGCGGTTTAATCCTGCTGCTGCAAGGATGATTCCATCAAAATCACCTTCCAAAAGCCGCTTTAAACGTGTCTGTACATTGCCTCTTAAATTCTCACACCGGACCGGAATCCCCTTCCATAAGGAGCTTCCGATCTCTTCGATCTGAATCCTTCTGCGTAAACTGGAAGTACCAATGATAATCGTATCTTTTTTATTGAAATCACTGCCTTTTAAGGTAATCAGCACATCTCTCGGATCCTCACGCTCAGGAACAGCCACAATTTTCAGGCCTTCCTTTAAATCCATGGGAAGATCCTTTGCGCTGTGGACAGCCAAATCAATCTCTCCCTGCAGGAGCGCATCTTCAAACTCTGTTACAAACACCCCTTTTCCGCCAAACTCCAAAAGCGGCTTATTGAGTATCCGGTCTCCTTCTGTCTGCTTTTTCACCAGCTGGGCTGTAATCCCCGGAGAAACTCTTATCAAAGCATCCGCAACCAGCTGGGTCTGGGCTACGGCAAGTGCACTTTTTCTGGTTCCTATGCGTATGATATCACTGTTCATGTTCCCCAAGTTTCCTTTCTATCAGTTCTATGGCCTGCTCTCTGGTAAATACTCCGCCCTGTCTGATTCCCTCTTTTACCATGGTCTTAAAAATCTCAGTTCTGACCGCAAGGGAGGGTACCTTTTCCTTTACCAGCTCCCGGTACGTGCCAAGCTGGCTGGCGAGCATTCCAAATCCTGAGGGAATTGCCTCTTGAAACCTTTTTTTTAAGTATTGGGCAATGGTAGGAGAACTGCCTCCCGTAGATATCCCCACTACAATATCCTCCTCCTTAATCAAAGCCGGAAAAATAAAACTGCATTCTTCCTGTACATCCACCACATTCACAGGAATCTTCCGGCGCCTGCAAATAACAGATATGTGTCTGTTCAGTTCTTCATCTGACGTTGCGGCAATCACAAAATCCGCCTCCTGTATATCCCGGTCTTCAAATCCACGCTTAATAAGAGTCATGGATTTCTCACACCGGGAAGCAAGCTGTTCCATCTCAGGAATCATCTCCACGGCAACTACGGTAATTTCCGGCCCGAAGTCTTTTAACACAAGTGCCTTTCTGTAAGCCACCATTCCACCGCCTGCAATCAGGCACTTTTTCCCTTCAAGCTCTACAAAAAACGGAAAATAAGCCATTGTCACTCCTCCCTCAACCAGTCCTTTAAACCATCTAAAGTCCGAAGCACCACCTTTAACTCTTCGCTGGTAACATGATCCCGAATGCGGTATAAAAGGGTATCAAGCCTCTTTCCGGACAATGCCTCTTTTAATTCTTCCATCTGAGAAATGTAAGGGTGGAACAAAACTTCCTTTAACGCTCCATCCAGTTCTTCTTCCATAATCTCCCTGGCACAATCCAGCTCTTTCAGCTTGATTTCTGTATTGTTCTTAGATAATGTTTCAAAATAATCAATGTCATATAAAGTGAGTCCGGGAATATCCCTGATCTCAGGGTCCATATCAACCGGAACCGCTACATCAATAAAAAGCCGATCTTTTCCTGGCTTGATCCATTTGTCCAGTTCTTCTCTGGTCACAGTATAGTGAGGCCCTAACGTTGCGCTGATCACCACATCCATATCATCCATATGTTTGTAACGTTCTTTGTAATCCACTTCCCGGATCCGGTCGCTATCCACTTTCAGCAGCAGGTCTGAGGAATGGGTTCTCACGGTTCCCGTCACCCGGATTCCAGGCTTGCATAACAGATTCTTGGTTATGGTGCTGCCCATCTTCCCGGTCATGCCGATGACCATTACATCTTTGTACTCTCCCTCCCTGTTTAAATGAAATACTTCATTCGCAACAAGTGTTGCTATAGAAAGAGGGGTTCTGGAAAGTCTGGTATCCGTTTTAATCCGTTTTGCTGCAGCCATCGCTTTTTGAAATAACACATTCAGCTCATAATCTGCAGCCCCATTTTCTTTGGAATACTGATACGCTTCTCTTACCTGTCCCAGTATCTCATCTTCCCCTAAAACCATGGAATCAAATCCACAGGCAACCTTAAACAAATGACGGATGGCACTCTCTTCATTATATACATTTAAATACTTCATTAACTCTCCCAGGCGCACTCCCTTTAAACCGGCAGCCTCCCGCTGGAGCTCACCAATGGCATATTTTGACCCTGAAACATAGATCTCACTGCGGTTGCAGGTACAAAGCACAACTACACCTGTTATAGAATCCTTATTCAATAGTCTGTCTATTAATTCAGCCTTTTCTTTCGTACTGAAGGCAAACTTTTCTCTGATATTCACCGGAGCTTTTTTATGGCTCACACTCATACAATACATGTTCTTTCCAGCTTTCTTCTCTTAACCTTGTAATTAAAACCACGTTCCTATTCTACCACAACCCCATACACAGGGCAATGGAGTGTTAAAACTCCAATTGCATTTTTTCAGATGCCATGTATAATAAGAGAAATACTTTTGAATAGGAGAACATGCATATGAAGATAAGGACGGTAAGACCAGAAGATGCTGATCTGCTGATAAAAATGTTAAAGCAGCTGGATACGTAAACCAGTTTTATGATGTATGAACCCGGAGAACGGACAGCAACGGCTGATGATATGAAGAATAGAATCGAACAATGGGAAAGATCCGGGTCCCTTTTTCTTCTGCTGGAAAATGAGAGCGGTTTGGCCGGTTTTCTTTCAGCCTCCAGAGGAGAACCGCGGAGAATCCGCCACAGTGCCTATCTGGTCATTGGAATTTTAAAAGACTACAGAGGACATGGATATGGAGCAATGCTTTTTCAGAAAATGGAACAATGGGCAAGAGAAAATGGAATAACAAGACTGGAACTGACCGTCATGGCTGAGAATGAACAGGCGCGCCATTTGTATGAAAAAATGGGATTTATCATTGAAGGGAAGAAAGAACGTTCCATGATTGTAGATGGCAGAGCAGTTGATGAATATT
Source organism: Lacrimispora amygdalina (assembly GCF_003432035.1). Classification (GTDB taxonomy): domain Bacteria; phylum Bacillota; class Clostridia; order Lachnospirales; family Lachnospiraceae; genus Lacrimispora; species Lacrimispora amygdalina. The sequence goes on along the minus strand of NZ_QOHO01000013.1, from coordinate 90,399 downwards.
ATATGGCAAAACTTTTGTGAGCGAAATTGACTAAAGTCAGTCTTGTTAAAATAGTCGTGATACAGTGAACATAGAAAAGGAACAGCCGCCCACAAGGGGTTGACCTGTTAAAGAGATAGCGAAGCCACCCTGTAACGCGAATGTTCCATATTTCTATGGTAACATATTCCTTTTTAATCTTAAATTGAATTTTATATACTATAAAAAATCAGAAAAACCGGAACTTCCTATCACGTAACAGGATCCCCGGTTTTTCATATTATTCTTTTAAAGCACCTTGCTTAAAAACAGCTTCAGTCTGTCATTCTTTGGATTTGCAAAAAATTCTCCAGGTTCGTTCTCCTCCAGAAAATATCCGCCATCCATAAACATGACTCTGGTTGCCACCTCTCTGGCAAATCCCATCTCATGAGTAACCACTACCATGGTCATCTTTTCTTCCGCCAGTTCCCGCATAACGGTTAACACTTCTCCAACCATCTCGGGGTCAAGTGCAGAAGTCGGTTCATCGAACAGCATAACATCCGGATTCATACACAAAGCACGGACTATGGCAATTCTTTGCTTTTGCCCGCCGGAAAGCTGATTGGGATATGCATCCGCCCGGTCTGCCAGACCTACCTTATTAAGAAGCTTTATGGCCTGTTCTTTTGCTTCTTTTTCACTTTTTCCCTGCAATTTTACCGGTGCAATAGTTAAATTCTTTAAAATTGTCATATGAGGGAATAAGTTAAACTGCTGGAAAACCATACCCATTTTCTGGCGGTGCTTGTCAATATCGGTTTTCTTGTCCACGATATCCGCGCCTTCAAAAAGAATATGACCGCCACTGGGCTCTTCCAGCCTGTTTAAGCAGCGTAAAAATGTGCTTTTTCCCGAACCGGAGGGTCCGATGACACAAACCACATCTCCCTTGTAAATATCAACGGAAATGTCTTTTAATACTTCCATCTCACCGAATTTTTTTCCCAGATTCTGTACCTGAATCAGAGGTTTTTCCATGTTATCAATGCTCACTTCTCTGCAGCCTCCTCTCCAGTACCTTTACCAGCTGTGAAAACACCATAACCATAACCAGATAAATGACAGCCACTGCGATCAGAGGCATAAACGCAGAATAGGTGCGGCTCTTAATGATATCTCCGCCTTTCGTCAAATCCTGCAGCCCTATGTAACCTGCAACCGAGGTTTCCTTCAACAACACGATAAACTCATTGGCCAGAGTCGGAACTACATTTTTAAATGCCTGGGGCATGATAATAAACCACATGGTCTGGGCATAGTTAAAGCCCAGACTCCTTCCTGCTTCAAACTGCCCCTTTTCAATGCTGCTGATACCGCTTCGGAAGATTTCAGCCACGTAGGCACCGGAGTTGATTCCGAATGCTACAACCGCAGTAAATACCTGTCCCGGATCATGAAAGGAAAAGATCACAAAATACATGATCATGAGCTGAACTACTACCGGTGTTCCGCGGATTACCGTAAGATAAACCCCGCAGATCCAGTTCAGTACCTTCAGCTTATGTGTATTTTCATAAGTAGACCGGATCACTGCAACTAAAAATCCCAGCAATATTCCGATTAAGACTGCAAAAAACGTAATTTTCAGCGTATTCTGCAATCCATCGGTAATGTATTTCCAACGGTCGTCTACGATAAAATTCTGATAGAAATCATCTCTTAGCTTTTCCCACATGGCACTCTTCCTTTATTCTTATTCTGCTGTGATGTATTTATCCACAATCTTCTGAAGTTCGCCGGAATCTTTTAATTCCTTGATTGCAGCATTCATCTTCTCTAACAGTTCAGTATTTCCTTTTTTAACAGCAATTGCATATTCTTCTTCTGTAAATGCTTCATCAAGAATCTTTAAGCCTGCATTCTCTTTTACAAATACTTTTGCTGGTTCACGGTCAATTACAACCGCATCCACTTTTCCCTGGGTGAGAGCCATAACTGCTTCCATTCCCTTGTTAAAACGCTGGATATTGGCATCCTTAATGTCACCTGCATATATATCTCCGGTTGTTCCGGTCTGAACGCCGATCTTCTTTCCGTCTAAATCTGCCGGAGCCTTGATCTCACTGCCTTCTTTTACAATAATAACCTGGGCTGCCTGTGCATAGGTATCAGTAAAGTCCACGTTTTTCTTACGGTCTTCGTTTACAGTCATACCAGCTGCAGTAAAATCTGCTTTGCCGGACTGAACAGCAGGAATCAGGGAATCAAATGCCATATCCTGAATCTCCAGTTCCATGCCCATCTTATCAGCAATGGCTTTTGCAATGTCTGCATCAATACCTACGATATCATTATTATCATGATATTCGTAAGGAGGGAACTCTGCGTTGGTTACCATAACCAGCTTACCGCCTGCTGCTGAGCTTTCTGCTGCTTTTGTTGTCTCGGCTCCAGCTTTTGTTGTTTCAGCTCCTGCTTTAGTTGTCTCAGCTCCTGCTGCTTTTGTCGTCTCTGTTTTTGCTGTCCCGCCGCATGCAGTTAATACTGCTGCCATACATAATGCTACTGCTACTGCAATTTTATTTTTCTTCATAATGATTCCTCCTCTTATACACAAATCTGCATAATTATAAAATAAGTATCAGTTATACATTATATAGCATTTTCGGAATTAATCAAGTACTTAGAAGGAAGATTGTTCAATTGCCTTGCATGTTTTTTTGCCATCCATTATAATATACCTGATTGATAATCAGGGAAGAAAGGGAACCGATATGAAGGATATCCTTATAAAAACGGCATGGCCTATGACTCCGCCTGCCCCCTACTCGTTTTTTCACCTTTTTTTTGTCTCTGCAGGGCTCATTTTCGTAGTTTTTCTGTCCTATTACACCACAAGAAAAATTAAGAACAACCAGATACCCGGACTTTTATTTCTCTGCGGCATTGTACTTGCAGCCTCGGAATGCTATAAACAGTTATTCTTATATTATGTGGTGAATGACCAGACTTACAACTGGTGGTATTTCCCATTTCAGCTGTGCAGCCTTCCTATGTATTTCTGTCTGGTGCTGCCATTTGTGCCTTCTGCGGGAAAAAAGACGGTGCTCTATACTTTTATGCAGGATTTTAACCTTCTTGGAGGAATTATGGCACTGGCTGAACCGTCAGGATTATTTCATCCTTACTGGGTACTGACTCTTCACGGACTGATCTGGCACCTGCTGCTGATTTATATCGGTCTGGTAATTGCCTTTTCCCGCTGTTCTGATACCACCTTGAGAGGATTTGTAAGGACACTGCCTTTATTTTTTATCTGTTGTATTGTAGCATCGGTGATTAACCGGACTGCAAAACCTTTGGGTCAGGCGGATATGTTTTATATCTCACCCTATTATCCATCTGCACAGATTGTCTTTCATGATATCGCCATAAAATATGGAATTTCCATAGGGAATACCCTCTATCTGACAGTAACCTGCCTGGGAGGATTTATCTTTCATGTTATCTTTGGAAAATTTCATCTTTTTTCTTCCCGGCAGAGTTCGTGACCGGGAAAATTATTTTTTATAATTCATCAGGAGGAATGACACATGTCAGAACCAATTACTGACAGAGCAAAGAAGGCTCTGGAAAAACACACAGACGGTTATAATTGTGCACAGGCTGTTTCCTGCGTATTCTGCGACAAAACCGGTGTGGAAGAAGCAACCATGTTCCGTTTCACGGAAGGCATGGGACTTGGAATGGGAGGAATGGAGGGGACATGCGGTGCCATCGGTGCTGCTGCCGTTTTATCCGGCTTAAAAAACAGCACAGCACAGCTTGATAAACCGAACTCCAAGAGAGCTTCTTATGAGGCCTCCAGAGCATGTCTGGCAAGATTTAAAGAACAGAATGGGAGTGTTGTTTGTAAAGATTTAAAAGGGGTTGAAACCGGCAAAGTTCTTCGTCCCTGCAATGATTGTATCGCTGATGCGGTCATTATAATCGAACAGACATTATTTAATGAAGAATCGGAAACTTAATCCGATTCTTCTATTCTTTTATTACTGCAGTTATAATGGAAGAGGCTTTAGCCGTAAATTTTACCAGCCTCCCTGATATTCGAAGGACATAGGGCAGATCACTGCTGCTTCTGTTTAGAATGATTACGGCAATGGAATGATCCGGGTTTTCCCATGCCGTCACATCAAGGAAAGATGTATAGCAGGTAGCGGCAATTCTCACTGCTCCAGGCTGAATAAAATGGGTAAAATGCCAGTAATACCGGAGAACAAACCTCTCTTCCAGTTTTTTAGTCTCTCCATGATAAAGGAATGGGGCGTCACAGTAATTTCCGGTATGATTGGGCCCCCCTTTTTCGTCAAGCAGAATGTTCCAGTCGTAAAATCCGCTCATTCCGTGATTTAAATTACCAATCATATCATGAGCCAGCCTTCCGGCATTGACGGTCTGGTCATCCTTACCGAACCTGGAAAACTCCAGGCAGCTTTCTGATAAGATCAGCTTTTTATCCGGGAATTTTTCCAAAATCAGCGACAGGGCATCAAAATGATCTCCGCTGTACCAGTGAAACGCCACGCCTGCAACCAGTTCTTCCGTCTGGTCACTCATCACGTCACAGGCCCGTTCAAAGGCCCGTTCTTTATTGTGATCCCATATAAACAATTCTATATGGCTTAAATTATTTTTTTTCATCTCAGGCACCAGAAAGTCTCTGATAAAAGTCTGTTCATCCCCGGCAGAGTAAACACAGGAGTCCCACGGCTGTACCGCTTTGGGTTCATTTTGTATGGAAAGCCTCTGAATGTGATAACCTCTGTCCGTATACTCCTTGATATAACGGCATAAATATCTGGCCCAGAGGCTGTAATATTCTTTCTTTAAGTTTCCGCCTTCTTTCCGGTTATGATTGGTTTTCATATAAGCGGGAGGAGACCAGGGGGAAAGCATAATCGGCAGTTTCCGTTTACAGTATGCTTCTGCCCTGTCCAAAAGAGGCAGCAGATACGCTTCCACATCCTGAAAGCTGAAATTGAGAAATTCCGTATCCTCTTTATCATCATCTGCTGTGTACATATGGGTAGAAAAATCACAGCTGTCTATGGGAATACGGACCATGCGGTAATTCATCTGCTCTGGTGAAAAATACATTCGAAGCAGCTCATCCTGCTGCTCATTGCTCATTTTTGAAAATACAAATCCTGCTGCATCGGTAAATGCGCCTCCAAACCCTTCCATTGTCTGATAACGCATGTGAGGATAAAGATTAATAACCTCATTTTCCGTTCCGTCATCAGGAAGGAATTCACCCTCCGTTTCTTCCCTGAAAAGCTTTGAATCTCCGAAAGTCAGATACTGACGTATGTTCAATGCGATACCTCCTTTTCTCAGCCCTTGACTGCTCCAAGTGCTACCCCTTTTGTAATATGCTTATTCAAAATAATGTAAATGATTAAAGCAGGCGCTGCAGACAATGCCATTACTGCAAACTGAACTGCATAGTTAGAGGAATACTGCCCTGTAAACTCAAGAATAGCAAAGGGAAGCGTCTTCCATTTCTTACTGCTTAAATAGGTAATTGCCAGCATAAATTCATTCCAGTTGTTTAAATAGGTCATAATTGAAACTGTAACGATTGAGGATTTCATAAGCGGAAAAATAATGATGGTCAGGATGCGGTAAATTCCACACCCGTCAATCAAAGCGGCCTCCTCTAATTCCTTTGGAATCGAGCTCATAAAGCTGGTAGTGAGGAAAAAGCCCTGTGGCAGGGAAAATGCCACGTAAGGAATGAGCAGAGCCCATATGGTATCTGTAATGCCCAGCTTGTCGTAAATCACGTAATTGGGAAGCAGGGTTGCATGAACCGGGATCATCATACCCATAACCATAAGAATGGAGGCAGCCTGTTTTAGTTTCCATTCCATTCTGCTGCAGGCAAATGCCGCCATGATAGAGATGATCAGAACAAGAACCACCGCAAGAGTATTAATTAACAGGCTGTTTTTTAAATAATGCAGAAAATTCCCATTTGTAAATGCGAGGAAATAATTCACCCACTGGATCTTTTTCGGCCATACCAGTATTCCATTTGTAAACAGTTCATTGCTGTTGCAAAGAGAAAAGTCAATCAGCCAGATTAACGGAAACATCTGTATTCCGGCTATGATCGTCATGACAGCAATGGTCAGCACTCTTCCCGGATTATTTCTGGTTGCTATCGCTGATTTTTCCATATGTTCTATTCCCCTCTCTCTGCAAATATACGGTTTAATGCAACAGTAGATATCAGGCAGATCAGAATAAACATCACACTGATGGAATTGCCGTAACCGTATTTATATGACTGAAACGCCTGTTTGTATAAGTAGCTTGCCATAAACTGGGTTTCGTTGCCGGGACCTCCTGCTGTGAGTAAATATACGGTCTCCATCTGTTTTAAAGCTGCAATTACCGCCATGGTCACATTCACCTGAATGACCGGCTTCATTAAAGGCAGAGTTATATGAAAGAAAATGTCCCTTCCATTTGCCCCGTCAATGGAGGCTGCTTCATACATAACCGGATCTATATTTTTAACGCCTGTATAATAAATCAGCATTCCCCAGCCAAACCCGTGCCAGATTAAGACCACCAGAACTGACCAGATTGCATTGCCGGAGCCTAAGAGATTGAGCTGACCCGTAAATCCTAAGTTCTTTAACACCTTTGCCACCAGACCGAAGTTGGGATTATAGATAAATTTCCACAGGTACGCGATCACTGCAACAGAAATTACATTAGGGATAAAGAAAATACAGCGAAACAGTCCTTCTGCCTTTCCCTGAAGTTTATCTAACTTAATGGCAGTCAGCATGGCAAGCGGATGCTGGATACAGATGAAGCCGATAGCTAAAAACAGGGAATTTCGGAGCGCTGTCCAGAATACGGAATCCTGAAACAGGGTTTTGTAGTTTTCCAGTCCGATGAAACTGCTTTTCCCGATTCCTGAGTAGTCAGTAAAACCATAATACACACTTAAAAGAATGGGCGCCAGGATGGCAGCTGTAAATACAAAGAGCCCGGGAGCCATCAAGGAAAAGATGACTTTCTTATTGCTGTATAATTTATGCATATTTTTTCCTCACTTTTTGTAAGACAAAGGGAGCTGTTGCTGCAGCCCCCTTATGTGAAAATCTAAGTTCTATTTCTTCATTGCACCTGCCAGTTTATCCGTAAAATCCTTTGCTGTAAGCTGACCGATTGCAAATTCAACAGAGGCATCCTCACTGACTGTTTTATACTGGTTGGTTCCCAGATCATTAAAGGTAACTCCGGAAATGCTTGTTGCGTGATTTACCTTGTCTACAAACTCCAGCTGCAGCGCGGTTTCTTTGCCTGTTAAATACTGTGAGAAATTCTGGGCTGACATACATACTCCCTTTTCCCAGCAAAGCTTGGACCAGTTTTCAGGCTGGTACATATAATTTAACAGCTTGATGGCTTCCGCCTTCACCTTGGAATTGGCTGTCACTGCATGACCGCCGCCATTCCATGCCGTAAGATCGGTTTTTGTGCCTTTTCCGCCTTCTACTGCCGGCATATTGAATACGCCGATGTTATTTCTGATCTCTTCCGGAATATTTTCATTGGTTGCCATGGACATTTCCCAGCTTCCCATGTAATACATGGCAGCCTGGCCATTGGTGAATAAATTCATGCTGGTGGCATAATCGGTTGTCTCAAATCCGGTCTGGAAAATGCCTGCATCAATGGATTTTTTCAGCTGATCCAGAGACTTTGTCCATGCTTCGTTGGAATAATCCCCCGTCTTTACTGCCTCTCTGATTTCCTTGGAAGATGTGCTGCCGTTATACTGCTGGTACAAAGCGTTGATATAGATGGAAAGAGGCCATTTATCGGAACCATCCATGGATACCGGAATCACGCCTGCTGTCTTGAAAGTGTTGACAGCTGCCAGTAAATCATCATAGGTCTCAGGAACCTTTACTCCATATTTTTCAAACATGGACTTGTTATAATAAAACGCCATTACATCAGTATTTCTTGCAAGTCCATATAATTTTCCATCCTTGCTGAATCCGTCCAAGGCACCTTGGATAAATCCATAATCCTTATAATCTGCAGGATTTAATTCTGCCAGAAGTCCGGCATCAATTACTTCATCAAGAAATGACGGCTGCCCCCATGCATTTACTAAATCCGGCATATCAGAACCGGAAGCATACGCTTTGAATTTGGTTTTATAGCTTTCGTCATCCAGCGCTTCCACCTGGATTTTTACATTGGGATTTTTCTCCATGTACTGGTCAAACAGCATCTGCTCAATGAGTCCCTGACCGCTGGTACGGTCTGGTAAGTTGGAAAATACTTTGATTACCACATCGCCGCCTGCTGCAGCCTGGCTGCTTTCCTTGCCGGTTTCTTTACTGCTTTCCTGACCTGCCCTGGTGTCCTCTGTTTTGGTTTTACCACTGCCGCAGCCTGTTAAAGCAATGGCAGCTGCCGCCGCGCATAACAACATTCCGATTTGTCTTTTTTTCATAGCCCTCTCCAATCTGCCACCATAAAGCGGCAAAATACCTTAATAGTTGCCATTATTACTTTTCATTCCCCATCAGCGCTGATTTCTGTTCATAATTATAACAATTTATTGTTTTGGTTTATACACACTAATTTAATGAAAATGTTTAAAATATTAATCACATTGATTAAAAAAGTCCGGCGGGCATTTTTCGTACCGGCCGGACATAATTCATCTTTACTTTATTTCATTTTGCTCTTTTATAACAGCCGGAATGTGTATCGTCATTCTGGTTCCGGCTCCCAATACACTTTGTATGAGAAGACCATAATCCTGACCGTATATCATCTGGATTCTGCGATTGACATTGACAACTCCAATGGAAGTATGACCTCTCTTTTTCATGGAGTAATCCTCTGACAGGATCTGGGAAATGGCTTCTTCCGTCATGCCCACACCGTCATCTTCCACCTGGATATACAAATCGTCACCCTCCAGCCAGGCTGCAATAACAATATTTCCTTTGTCCAGCTTTTCTTCAATTCCATGTACGATGGCATTTTCCAGAATGGGCTGTATTAAAAGGCGGGGGATAGAAAGATCCATCAGGCTTTCGTCAATTTTAATGACTGCCTCCATCTTATCCTGGTAACGGTAATTCTGAATCGCCAGATAGTCCTCTAAATTCTTAACCTCTTCCCGAATGCGGACAAATGACTTCTTTTCCAGTGAATAACGCATCATATTGCCCAGGGCTGCCACCATATCCCCGATATCATCTGCGTGGCGTATTCGCGCCATCCAGTTAATGGTGTCCAGGGTATTATAAAGAAAATGAGGATTAATCTGCATCTGCAGAGATTTCATCTGGGCTTCCTGTTTCATTACCTTCTGCTCATAGACCGTACTGACCAGACTGTTCATATCGTTTACCATCTGATTAAAGGTATGGCTCAGCCGCCCGATCTCATCTTCGGAATTTACCTGGCAGTTTATATTGAAATCTCCCTGACCAAAATTCTCCATGGCCTTTGTCAGTTCCCGAAGAGGTTTTGTCATGTTTCTGGATACCAGGGCAGAGATGAAAGCTGCCAAACAGGCCGTTATAACGGTGACCAGTATGACGATGTTCTTTAGTTTTGTCACGTCCCGCAGGTAGTAGTCTCTTGGTATGGCAAGCATCATGTGCCAGCCATTTGAGATAGGGGCGCTGTTGTAAATGCTGTAATTCTGATCTCCGATTTTTACATCCCGGTAGAATGCTTCCTTCTCCCCAAAGCAGTTAATATACGGTTCTTTTAACACTTCTCCCGAAAGCTCCTTGGAGCTGGCAGCCAGAATGCGCCCTTCCTCATTGACGAGAAAAACGTTGCCTGCCTGGGACAGATCGATATCAGAAATAATATCATATAAACTTTTCTCATTAACATCCAGGGCAACATATCCCAGCGACTTTTTAGAAGGAAATCCATACAGCTTTTTCATCAGCACAATATGCCCGTTTTTTACTTCCCAGTACTGATTCTCATCACGGATATATTCCCTGATATCCAGGGGAGTCCCGCTGCGTATTTTCGTATAGGTATACTCTCTGTCTGAATCAGACCGGATGCTGATAGCGTTAATCTCCTGCCGCAGCAGGGCATAGGAAGAAAGGATTTCCCGTATATTGCTGTGGAGACGGTAATAAGCCAGTCTGTCGTCTGCCATCTCCTGTTCTGACTTCAAAGAACTTTGTATGGTATCATTTCCGTTGATATAAAAAGCAACATTTTCAATCGCTGCCACTGTGCTTTCAATTTTTGAAAGTGTGACTGATGCAAGATTTTTTAAGTAATCATTGGTTTTATCAGCCAGAATTCTTCTTGCATAGGAAAATTCCATATACGAGAGAAAAATAACAGGAACGAGAATCAGAGTGAGAAAAAGAAACATCAGCTTACTGTGGAAATTTTGTCTGCGATACCATCTTTTCATAACTGGGCTGTCTCCGTAAATTTCTGAAAGGGATTGACTGCATGGCTGCCTGATTTCCGGTATTCATACGGTGTCATTCCATAATTTTTCTTGAATATCTGTCCGAAATACCGTTCATCTGAAATACCGATTTTACTGCAGATCTCTCCGTTTTTCAGCTTCGTCTCCGTAAGATATTTTGCGGCATAATACATTCTCACGGAAGTGAGAATCTCAAGAAACGTATATCCTGTTTCTTTTTTTATATAGTGGCTCATGTAAACAGTGGTAAAATGAAATTCTTCGGAAAGAACGGATAAGCTTAACTCTCTGTCATAATTTTCATAGATATATTTAATGATTTTCCCGATCCGCTCATCCTCTGCTTCCAGAATCTCTTCTGCAGGCTTAACAAGAGCAGAATATCCCTGGATTTTTGATTCCAGCTCCTCCAGCTTTATTTTCGTCTTTTTTTCCTGATTAAATTTCTCACATGCATTCTTTACACAAGCCATAATTTCGTCCGGTGTGGATGGCTTTAAGATATAGTCAGATACCCCAAGTGATATGGCTTCCCTTGCATATTCAAATTCACCGTATCCCGTTAAAAGAATGACTTTTGCGTCCGGATAATTCTGCAGCGTACGTTTTGCCAGCTCGATTCCGGATAACCCCGGCATCCGGATGTCAGTAAGTAAAATATCGATCTCCTGACTGTCGATCCACTCTTCCGCCTCAATACCGTCTTTTAAAATCCCAACAACCTCAATCTCATTTTCCTTCCAGGGAAGCATACCAAGTCCCTGTCTGATAATGGCTTCATCATCAACAATCAATAATCGGTACATTGCAATCCCCCATTGCCTGTAGTTTTACTCCCCTTTGATACCCTTTCTCTCTGCTTTTACATCTTGCAAGAACTGCTTCCACGCATCTTCATGGGCCACAAAATATCTGGGGCAATCCTTGCCGGTGGCATCATAATGCCGGATAACATCCTTTTCCGTCAATCCCAGTTCGTTGCACAAAAGAGCGGTAAACTTCACTAAAGAAGCGTAAGTCTGGTCATTAAATTTACCGGTTTCATCGGGATGACAGCATTCTATGGAAACCGTATCCTTATTTTTCTCCTTTGAGGTTGCATAGGCCACCTCGTAGATAGGGATTTCCTGAAGAATCTCCCCTTCCAGACCGATGATAAAATGACTGCTTGCAGAAATCTTTTTTTCTCCTTTCTGATCCTTTAAGCTGGCAAAATAATCCCGGTTTTGTTTGGCAGTTGTACCGGGATTGGCAACATAATGAATCACAATTCCGTTAATCCGTTTCATCCTGGTTCCCGGCCTTGAATAAGGATTAAATTCAAGGAAGTCCTGCCGGACGTAATCCGGCATGGTGATGGACCTGATATCCACATAGTTTCTTCTAAAAAGAAAAATTAATCCCCAAAAAATACAGGCCAATAATCCGGTCCATATGACAAACCGCAGGAATATGTATAAGAATGCTCTTTTTTTCTTCTTTTTCTTTTGCTTATGCCGGCGTTGTCTTGACCTGCGCCGGCGTTCCAGTTCATCCATTCTATCTTTTGTCTGATTATTCATGGTTAAAGCTCCTGATCTGCCTTTTCTACCAGTTTACGTCTTTCCCAAAGAAAAAGTCAATAAAAATGTCAGGAATGTATCCGGATTACCGATTCCATCTTCACGGTCTCGCACACATTTTGCAGGACTTCATGCAGCTTACCCTGAGCTGACTCATCACAGAGAATGACCATTTTATCTCCTGCCAGAAACTTTGTTTCCCCTCTTGGAACGAACTCAGCTTCTCCCCGCAAAAGAGAAATAAGAAGACAGGTCCGCGGCCACTGGATTTCACAAACCTTCTTTCCCTCCGCCTCGCTTCCGTGAAAAATCATCCCTTCTACCAGCACTTTTTCCCCGGTAAGGGAAGTTTCTCTGTCAGGACTTAATTTTCGTAAAAGCCGGTGAAGCAGCTGATCATAAACAGGAGCGCACCGTACCATATCCGGAATTACATAAGCGATCAGGGAAACAAGGGAGAGAGCAAGTAAATGGGTAAAGCTTCCAGTCATTTCGCTGATTAGAATGATACCGGTGATGGGTGCTCTCACAATGGCGGAGAAATACCCTGCCATTCCCAGTATGATGAAATTTCCAAGAAGACCCTGAAGGGAATCTGTCATTATTCCCACTGCACTGCAATAGATACTGCCTATTACTGCGCCAAGTACCAGGAGCGGCAGAAAAATTCCGCCCGGTGCACCTGACCCGAAACTTAAGAGAGAAAAGGCAAATTTTAAAATCAGTAAAAGACACAGCGCTCCAAGCATCATCTCTCCTGAGGTCAGTACCTCTACCAGCGAATGGCCTCCGCCCAGTACTGCCGGATAATACAGGCCGAAAACTCCGGCCAATAAAAACGGTATCATTAAACGTACAAACTGATTTGGAATTTTCTGATACAGATCCTGGGTTTTTGAAAGAGTTGAATTATACACCACCCCCATTGCTCCGATAATGATACCGAAGGCGATAACATATCCATAGCAGTTTAAGGGGATCATTTGTGTAATCTGAAGATCAAACACCGGCTTTAAACCGAATACATTCCGGGAAACGAAATCCGCAGTGATGGAGGATGCCATGGTGGATAGAAGAATTTCCGGTGAAAAATGTTTATGTATTTCTTCCAGAGAGAATAAAACACCGGCAATGGGCGCATTAAAGGCTGCGGACAAGCCTGCGCTGGCACCGCACGTGATCAAAAGCTTCTCCTCTGTCTTTGACCTTTTTGAAATCCTGGAAATTCCTTTGGCTGTCATGGCACCAAGCTGAATACTCGGGCCTTCCCTTCCCAGTGAAAGACCAAAGCCAAGAGATATGAGTCCGCCAGCCAGCTTGGCAGCAAGGGTTTTCCACCAGCAGGGATCCAGCTCTCCCATCATCTCCCCTTCAACCTGGGGAATTCCGCTTCCTGAGATGAAAGATTCCCATTTAAGCAGTAATGCCACAAAAAAGGCACCGGCTGTAAGAACGAGAAACCAGATGGCAATGAATAGCGGTTTCCCCTTTACAACATTGAACACCCATTTAAGCAGCTTATCTCCATCACTGAGCAAATAACGGAATAACACCACTACAGAACCGGCTATGGCTCCTGTTAAAATCCCTTCAAGTATCAATTCATAACGAAAACTTCGGTAACGGTTAATCGTTTTCTTTACCGTATGACCTTCGTTCTGCATCACTCATCCTCCTGTAAATTATAATTTTTCATTGTTAACCTGCACACAATATAAAATTATAGCTCCTGATACTTTTGATTGCAAGGTAAAATCCAGCTTATCACAAAACAGACCGGTCTGTTCTCCTGCCCCTTCAAGAAAAAAAACGGTCTGTTTCTATTTTGCTTTATTCTGTTCAGGCTGCATAATCCAATAACTGCTCCGGGGAGAATGCTTCATTATAACAGATGATCTCCACCTGTTTTCCGATTCCGATAATCATGACTCCCATCAGTGATTTTCCGTCTATCACCAGATGGTTGGAAATGACTTTTATTTCAAAACTGCACCGCTCCGCCTTCACTACAAATGCCACCAGCTCCTCTACCGTGGTAAATGTATGCTTGATCTTTCTCACTTGAGACACCATCTTTCTTCTACCGCTTTATTCATGATTTTCACCAAATTAATCTGGCTTTTTATCTTAATCATGTGCATTTTAGCTATTTAATCCTATTATTTCCACTGCGTGAAGGGTTATACGGGAAAAGTGTATTTTTTTTAAAGGAAAAGACTACCCAAATATTGAATTATCGTGTATAATTGTATCGTTGTGTTTTCAAGTGGAAGCGTATCGAAGTGGTCATAACGAGCCGCACTCGAAATGCGGTTGTCCGCAAGGGCACGTGGGTTCGAATCCCACCGCTTCCGTCAAAAACAAAAGGCAAAAAAGATTTATTGCTTACAAAGCCAGTAAATCCAAGCCTTTCGAGGGCTTCCACGATGAAAAGTGGAAGCCCTTTTCTCGTAGATTTATTAGGGTAAAAGCTTCACTCAGACAGGACTCAAACCTACAAGTAAGAACATTCATGAGTGGCGCCCTTTTTCGCACAGAGAAAATGAAAAAGGGCGCCACTCAAAATACAATCAAAGGAATGAGCTGAAACCAAAAAGGGCGCTGATTTTTAAGGCTGATTGAAAGCCGATAAAGTTAGCGCCCTTTTTTATATATACACCAAAATCACATTAAAAATGAAAGCATCGGAAAGCCGGAGAATTGGAGTGCGGAAACGCACTTTATTTTCCGGCTTTTTTTGTTTTCTGGAAAGGAGTAGCCATGTTGGTACGCTATAAAAGAAATAAACAAACCGCCTGCTACGATTCAAACACTCTCTCCACTGTAGGCAGAATACCACCGGCCGAACGGCCACGCGGTCCATTCCAAAGCTGCGGCAGCTGCCCGTACCCATCCCACGGTTTCTTCTGCTATAGCTCGGAGGGAGATTGCCTCAGAACCGATATGCAAAAAATTGCAAAACGCAGGAAAAACGAGATGAATGATGGAAACCGAATTAACAAAACGGATTAAGGCGCTGACCCATCACTACCGTCCAAAGCTGCATACCGAAAAGCGAACCCTCCGGTGGGCGGATGAGGTATGGACGCCGTCAGGGATCGTAGACAGCATTCGGTTTGAGGACTATTACGAGAATGAGGAATATCTCTGCAGGCTTCTGGATGCGGAGCGGTTTTCCAAAAAGGAACCATACCTGACGGAGCATAGACATGAACCCGGAAAATGCTTTCGGGACGGCAGCACAGAGCAAAATGCGCAGAAATGCCGGGGCTGTGTCCTGCGGTGCCATAATTGGCGCATTGGGATGATGGTCACCTGTTTTGAAGTCAAAATCACCTATCAGGATTTCAAAAGCAGGAACGGCCATAACTTTCATGGGAACGAAAATTACTACTGTGTGCCGAAAGCCCTTGCCGCCAGAATCGCTGGGGAAGTTCCCGCCCACATCGGCATCCTCGCATATTTTGAAGGGGAACGGCAATACGGGCTCCGGCAGTTCAAACCGGCTGAATGGCAGGAGGTATCGGATCAAACCAAGGTACTGCTGCTGTACAACGCCATGAAAAAGTGGTGCGACGGAGCGGTTTTCGTGTAACCGCCGGATGTGCATTGCAGTGATCAATCAAACGGAGGTATCAAGATGAGCGTTAACGCCAGAGAAGAAAAAAATTTTTCAGTAGAACTCAGCCGGTGGAACCCTTCCGGTATAAATCCGTCGGCAGAAATCGCACTCCCCGCCACACCCTATGAGCTGGCGGATGCGTTGGAAAGAGCGGGAACCGCCGGGGACACCGTTTATTCTGCGGAGGTTTTAAGCTGCCAGCTGGACTATCTGCCGCAATTTATCCAGCCCGATATCAATCTTCATGAACTGAACCACCTCGCACAGCGGCTGTCTTCCCTGAGTGCATGGGAACTGGACTGCTTTGAGGGCATGGTGATGATGGATGCCGTTCAGACTCAGTACGCTCCCATTCCGGTGGAGCGGCTCATCAACATGACACACAGCACCGAGCACTGCCAGATCGCCTATGAAGCCCACGACGATTCGTCCCTCGGTAAATTTTATGCGGATAATGACTTTGTACCGGCACTGGAAAAGGTATCGGATGAAGTCTACGCATATTTGGACTTTGGTAAAATTGGCAGAGAGATGCGTGAGGGCGAGGGTGGCGTATTCACGCCTCATGGCTATGTGGTGCAGAACGGTGAGATTGCAGCGGACTACCACAGCGGCGATGCGGTTTCCCTTGAAAAGCCGGATTACACTGTGCTTCTCCGTGTAACCAAGGGATATTTTAACGGCCCTGCACAGGACAGTGAAGCGGCTGTCTACCTGAAGCTCCCTGCCGGGGATGCGACGCTTTTGCAGGCGGTTGATGCTGTCGGAGTGGCTTCCCCGGAGGAATGTGCATTCTCTGCGGAGGACTGCATGGCGCCAAGCCTCACCGAAAAAATAAATGACGCCCTGTATGCCTCGGAGGGCGACTGCTACGGTCTGGTGAATGAGCTGGCAGAGCAGCTCCGGCAGCTTGAAATGGAAAACCGCCTGCCGACCTACAAGGCGATGCTGGAGGAAGCACCCGGCGATCTTTCTCTGGAGGAAGCCCTTGACCTTGCATCCATGACAGAGGAATTCAAGCTTTTGTCTGATTCTCCCGCAGAGTATGCGAAAAAGGAAATCCAACGGATGCTGTCTGTGGGAAGCGATTATGGGCTGAACAAATTCTGCGATCTGGAAGGCTACGGGCGATATCTTTTGGAACAGCGCGGCGTTGCTGAAACATCCTATGGAATGCTGGAGCCGCAGAACGGCATGACGGTGGAGCAATGCCTGAACCGTCCCAGCCAGAGCTTTGGGATGGAAATGAAATAAGCGAAATTTTGTTGGCATTTGGTATAGCTATTCCAATGAAGCTGTGGCATTGTGTTGTGCTGAAGGAGGTGAGGCAGTTGGACGAAAAGCTCTTGGATTTACTGGATATGGCGCTTGCGGAACGATTTCAGCTATCGTATGCTGCCCTGCGTGAATCAGACCCTCAGTCGGAGAAACTGGTGCAGGAATTAATGTCACTCAGTGACAGCATCCAGAACAGCTTTGAAATCAGTCAAGGTATAAAAGACAGAATTGAGTATTATCTGAGTCAAAATTCGGATTTGGAGGTAACGTTTCAGAAGCATCTGTACATTCAGGGCGCCAAGGACTGCGTAGCAGTGTTAAGAGAGCTTGGCGTAATCCAATAGCGCAAGCAGAGATGCCTGTGCTTTTTTAGACCCAACATCAACACAGGGCCGTTTCCCCAACAGGAGGCGGCCCTGTTTTTTTGCGCCCTTTTTGCCTTTCTTTCCGGGGAAACGGCCGGAAAGGAGGACCCATGCAGAAAGAACAGCTTGCAGAGCATCTGCGCCGGTATCACCACGGCGCAGAAAACGCCGTCATAAGCAAAGAGCTGGAACGCAGCTTCGGCGTTTCAGACAAGGAGCTGCGGGATCAGGTCAATGCCCTGCGCCGGGAGGGTGTTCCCATTGCCAGCGACCAGAACGGGTACTTTTATGCGAAAACCGAAGCCGAGGTGCGCATGACCATCCGGCATATGAGAAACCGCATCAGCGGAATCAGCGCCGCCATTACCGGCCTGCGCCGCTCCCTTGCGGCCTTTGACGATACCCAACTGCGCCTGCCGCTGGAAGGAGGTGATGACTTCTGAACAGCTTCATGTCCTGGATCGGCGGCAAGAAATCTTTACGGGAGCTGATCGTCACCCTGTTTCCCCTCTATTATGAGCGGTACATTGAGGTATTCGGCGGAGGCGGCTGGGTGCTGTTCCATAAGCAGCCCGGCAACGATTTTGAGGTCTACAATGACTTCAACGGCCTGCTGGTCAACCTCTACCGCTGCGTGCGGGAAAAACCGCAGGAGCTGATGGCGGCCCTTGCCTATTGTCTCAATTCCCGCGCGGATTTCGAGCTTGTGAAAAACGCCCTCGCTCGTGATTCTCCCGCATCGGATGTGCAAAGGGCGGCGTGGTTTTACCAGCTCATCCGCTACAGCTATGCGTCGGGGCTGACCAGCTACGGCAGCCAGCCCCACGACATCCGCAGCAACTTTCCCCTCATAGAGCAAGCACACCGTCGGCTTTCCAAGGTCGTCATCGAAAACAAGGATTTCGAGAAGCTCATCGGGCAGTATGACCGCCCCGTGAGCTTTTTCTACTGCGACCCGCCGTATTTTGAAACCGAAAGCTATTACAAAAACGTGGGCGAGGACGGTTTCACGGAAAAAGACCATATCCGTCTGCGGGATGTGCTGCTGCGGATCGACGGCAAATTTCTGCTGTCCTACAACGACTGTGAATTTATCCGCAGCCTCTATGAAGCACCGGGCATCCAGACGGAAGCCTTTACCCGCATTAACAATATCAAGCAGCGGTACGACAACGGAGCGCAGTTCCCCGAAATCCTCATTGCCAACTATGATCTGCATGAGCGCGAGAAAAACGCTCCGTCACAGCTGAATCTGTTTGGAGAAGGAGGCTTCATGGAATAGGCAAAACGCCCTTAGCACAGCATTGCATAAATCTCAAACCCAATCTTTTATAGGAGGAACTCATTCATGAAAAAGAATCAAATGCCCCAAATCGGTCTCCCTGCCGACGCCTGTGAGCAATCCGGCTTTACCGACAAGGATACGCTGGAGCTTCATGCCGGACAGAACGCCCTTGTGTTTCTGAAGGACAAAATGACGGCCTTGGAGGTGGCGAACGCCATCCATAGTCTCAGCGCCCTCGCCTCGGATTTGACCGTCGTTCTCGCCTCCGCCTGCGGCCTTTGCAGCAACTGCGGCGATGAATGCGGGGAGGGCTGCCCCGCCGAATGGGTGGCAGGGTGCTCTCTCTGCCATGATCTGCTGGATGAAAGCCAAAGCATCCGCATCCCCGGCTATCTACTGGAGGAATCGGGCATCCCCGCGGACGCCAAGCTGGAAGCCTATACGGACGAGGACAGCGGCGAAATCACGGTGGTAGAGGCGGATGTCCAGCAGGACATTACCGATGTGCCGGCAGGTATTCTTACGGTGCTGGCCCAAAGCGGCGTGTGCCTCGCGGAGCTGGATGAGCTGATTATGCTGGAGGAAATCGTCTACGGCAAATAATCGGTCTTGGATTCCCAACACACGATCCGGGAGGTGAGCATATGCCGGGAATCACCCTGAAAAACGGCCTCATTTCCTACTACGGAAACCCGGCCGGATATACAGAAAAAGAAAAGGCGGTGGTGGACAGCATCTTCCGAAACGACGAGCTGACCACATGGCTCAAAAGCCGCAGCCTGACCCCGCAGTGGACGGACGGCGTGATGGAGCGCCTTGCCGCGGGGGAACGGATGGGCGGCATGGCTGAAGCCGCCGCTCCGCTCAAAAATGTCCGCATCTGGCAATTGAAGCCGGATACGGACGTGTATATGAAGTTTATCTCCTATGAGGAAACGGTGCGGCAGTTCGGGGAGCCGTCCCCGGAGCATTACCGCGTTGCCTATGACGGCCAGCTGGATACCAACGATCTCGAAGCCATCTACACAAGATGCAATGTGAATCATCCGCCCGGTTATGACGGACACTCCCTGTCCATGTCCGATGTGGTGGAGCTGTATGACGCAGAGGGCAGCGAATTTCACTACTGCGACCGCTTTGGATTTCAGAAAATCAGCTTCGGGGAACCGGAGCAAACCCAAACCATGGGTATGCGTATGTAGGCAGCCGTCGGCTGTCTTTTTTCATGCCCTCATCATTAGAACGGAGGAAAAAAATGAAGAATCTATTTTGCAAGCTTAAGAAAAAAATCGGCACGGCAGCTGCCAAAAGTCGCTCCATCCTCACGGGGAACGCCGGGGAGGGCTACATTGACACCGCGATCAAAATTCTGATTGCCGTTGTTTTGGGCGCTTTGCTCCTTGCGGGGCTGTATGCCCTGTTCGGGGAAACGGTGCTGCCAACCCTTGTGCAGCGCATTAAAGAGATGTTCAATTACGCCGGTTAAAGATGCCGGACATTTTGAGAAGGAGGAAAGATCATGCCTAACAATACGACACCATCCGCCCCCAAGTACGATGTGAAAATCCACTCCATCCGTCCGGAGGGCAGCTGCAAGGCCACCGCCTCGGTCAATGTCTACGGCGATTTCGCCGTGCGGGGCATCAAAATCATGGAGGGCTCCAAGGGGCTGTTTATCTCCATGCCAAGCTACAGAGCCGGAAACGGCGAGTACAAGGATATCTGCTTTCCCTGCACCAAAGAGGCCAAAGCGGAATTCGACAAGGCTGTCCTCGGCGCTTACCAGCAGGCGCTGACTCAGGGACAGACCGCCGCGCAGAAACAGGAATCCCCCGCCCAGCAGGAGCAAGGCCAGCCTGTCATGGGCGGAATATAGGAGGTGCCTATGAAGAAGAAAATGAAAAAGCCGCTGGGTCTCGTCCTCGCCGTTTGCCTTGTGCTTTCCCTGCTGGCAGGCAGCGCTTATGCGGTAAACCGGTATTTTGAGGATGCCAAGGGGCATTGGGCGGAGGAAGCCATTCAGATTCTCACGGAAAAAGGCGTCATCAGCGGTTATCCAGACGGGCTGGCGCACCCGGATGACATCATCACCAGAGGGGAATTTGCCGCGCTGGTTTCCAGAACCATGGAGCTGCCGGAACCGGAGGAAAGCGAGGTTACCATTCGCTTCACCGACATTGCCGGACACTGGTCGGAGCAGGATATTGAAGCGCTCATCATCGCTGGAATCATCCAAAAGGACGATTTCGGCATAGAATTTCAACCGGATCAGCCCATTTCCCGTATGGAAATGATCCGTATGCTGGTGCGGGCCATCGGTAAGGGGGAACATGACGCCTCCTGCCCCTGCGTCACCGGCTTTTCCGATGACGGCACACTCTCCGAGGCGGATAAATCCAGTATCTGCACCGGCAAGGAATACGGCATTGTAGACGGCTACCCGGACGGTACGGTCAAACCGGACGGCGAGGCCACCCGCGCCGAAGCCTTTGAAATGCTGGTGGATACAGAAAAGGCCAAAGAGCAGATCAAGAAGGAAGAACCGCCCAAGCCGACGACTCCTGCCAAGCCGGAGGATAAGCCCTCTGGCGGAGGCAGCTCCAGCGGCGGTTCCGGTGGCGGCAGCTCTTATGTTCCCGCCCCGCAGTTCAGCTTCACCTTGCCGAAAACTGCCTATACCGCCGATGAAATTGAGATCAAGCCGGAAAGCCGTTCTGTGAGCGGTGTGACATGGTCCGCCCTGAAAAACGGCCTGCCCGTGGAGCTTTCCGGGCTGACAGACGGTACCCTTGATAAAAACGGCGGCAAAGTGAAATTCACACAGACCGGCAGCATTACCCTGATTGCCACGGCAAAAAACAGCCGGGGCGTCACGGTGACCCATGAGCAGACCATCAGCATCTACCCAGTGGTGACGGCGGCGTTCACGCTGCCGGAAACCACCCATACCGACAAATCCGTAGCGGTGGAGCTGACGACCGAAAATCTCGGTTCCAATGCGGTGGTGTGGTCCCTTGAAAAGGACGGCGCTGCCCTGGATATGGAAACGGCTCTCAGCGGAGCGCTGGATTCCATAGGAGGCACGGTGCTGTTTAAAGAAAAAGGCGTCTACAAACTGACCGCCTCTATTACAGACGAGTTGGGCAAAGTTATCACCGCACAGGACAGCATAAATGTCTACCCGATAGCGGAAGTCAAGCTGACACTCCCAGCCGTTTCCCATACGGATAAAACCGTGGCGCTCAAGACAGAAACAAAAGAAGCGGAGGGGCTTGCAGCAACCTACTCCCTGACCCGGAACGGCGAGCCTGCCCAAACCGGCTCCTTTATTGAAGGTGCGCTCTCGGACGGCAGCATCCGTTTCAAGGAAAAAGGTGTGTATGCGCTGACCGCCTCTGTCACCGACGCCACCGGCAGAGTGTTTTCGGATACCGTCAATATCACCGTCTACCCGGTAGGCTCCGCGGGCTTCTATCTGCCGGAAATCTTCCACACCGACAGCGCCGTCACCGTGGAGGCGGTCTTCGGGGAAATCGGCAGCCATACCGCAAAATGGACGCTGCTCCATGATGGAAAAGAAGTATCCCTCACAGGTGTCACCGAGGGTACGCTGGGCAACAGCGGCGGCAAGATGCGGTTTCATGCCAAGGGCAGCTATGTTCTGAAAGCGGAATTCACCGATGACGGCGGCAGAACCTACCGCTACGAGCAGAGCTTCAAGGTGTATCCTGTGCCTGCCGTCCGCTACAGTCTGCCGGAGTATGTCCACACCGATACGGATATCACAGTCAAAATCGAAACCGCCGATCTGGACGGCCTCACCGTTGAATGGCTGGTGGACAACACCTTCGGGTTTCAGGACTGGCCGACCTATGTGGACGGAACACTCACAAACGGCGGCGGGACCATCCGCTTCAAACGGGCCGGTGTCTATGAGCTGGCAGCCAGAGTCACCGATGAAACCGGCCGTGTATTCCTGTACGAAAGCCATGACAAATGCGAGGTTCTGCCTGTGCTGACCCTCGGTTTTGACCTCCCCGAATTTGCCTATACCGATACCGTCCTCGACCTCAGAACCCACGGCAACAATCAGGTGCTGCCGGTGGAGTGGTCCGTGACAAAGGACGGAAAGAGCCTTCCGCTCTCGGAGGCTTTCAGCGGCGGACTCAACGCGCAGGGCGGCAAAATCACCTTCAAGAATGACGGCGAATATATTCTCACCGCTACCATGACCGATTACCTGAAACGCAGCTATTCCCACAGCGAAAGCATCCGCATCCTGCCGGTAGTGCAGTACGCATTTATCATGCCGCAGACCGTTCACTACGGCACGGAGTTTGAGGTTGCCGCAAAGAATGTTCAGTATCTTGGTTGCTATACCGTAGCTTGGACACTGGAAAAGGACGGCAATCCCGCACAGTATCAGGGAACCCTCGGCAATGACGGCGGGAAAATCGCCATCCGTGATACCGGCACATTTACCCTGACCGCCTCTGTTAACGACAGCGAAGGACGAGTCACCACCCATTCGGAGAACATCACGGTCACCAACACGGCGCCGAATGCTCCTGTGGTAGAAGCGGTTCCCACCCGTACCGCCAAGGACGGTATGTTCCTTGTAAACGTCACCGCCAGTGCCACAGACCCCGATGGGGATGCGTTAACCTTGGAGTATGCGGATACCGCATCCGACAGCTACTATGCCGTGGGCACCCACACTATCCGTGTCCGGGCAAAGGATATCGCGGGGGTATATTCCCCATGGGTAGAAAAGACCTTCACCGTGACCAATGCCGCACCCACCGTGACCCTGACCGCCGAACCGACCCGCACGGTGAAAGACGGCAAATTTCTTGTCAATATCAGCGCCAAGGCAGCGGATGCGGATGGCGACGCCACCACACTGGAATGGGATAACAAGGCATCAGGCGGTTACTATTCGACCGGCACCCATACCATAAAAGTCCGCGCAAAGGATATTGCCGGGGCGTATTCCCCATGGACGGAAAAGACCTTTACCATTACCAGCTCCGCACCAACGGTAACCCTGACCGCAGCCCCCACCCGCACAGCGAAAAACGGCAAATTCTTTGTGAATATTACCGCCACAGCCGCCGATGCCGATGGCGACGCCACCACACTGGAATGGGAAAACAGGGCGTCAGACAATTACTATGCCGTTGGATCGCACACAGTTCGTGTTCGCGCCAAGGACGCAACCGGGTTGTATTCCGATTGGGTTTCCAAGACCTTTACTGTGGCAAACTCTGCGCCGACAGCGCCGGTGATTACCCGAACGCCGAACGGCAACAGCGTGGCGCCGGGAACGCCGGTCACGATTACGGCCGCCAGCTCCGACCCGGACGGCGATTCCGTCACCCTGATTTGGGAGGGCAGAAATTCCGAAACACAGACCTATCCCCGCGGAAAGAACGTAGTCCGTGTCAAAGCGGTGGATTCCGCAGGGGCTGAATCGCCCTGGGCTGCTATCGTGTTCTTTGTGGCGGACTCCAACGGCGGCGGTGGCATGACCCTCACCGGCCCTGATTCCGTCATCATGGAAAACGGCATTGAGGGCGCCACCATCACGGAATATACCTTTACGGTACCGCCTGTCATCGGGCACAGCGGCTCGGATTTCGGCAGAGTGCGCGGCTACAACAGGCTGACCGGCCAGTGGGATCAGCTGGACTACGGCACCACCTCCAACGGCATCACTTTTACCCGCACCCTCGGCGCAGGCGTATACACGCAACTGGAGTTCTATTATTACACCAACCACTCGTGCATGTACAACAAATCCAACATCACCTACTCGGTGACGTATTACTGGAACACGGATTGAAAATGACGTAGTTTTGTCGAAAAAATCTACAAAACACCAAGTACCTTGATTTAAAAAATGCGATCAGTTTTGTAGATTTCCAAGTTTCACAGCATTAAAGGATTCCTTCTGTCAGGCGATGCACTGACAGAAGGAATCCCATTTGACTGTTTTTCAGTTGACATACGAACCTGTATAATTTGGTTTGGAAAGTTATCTTTTCAAATACAAAATATGGAGGAAATCGTTATGTCAATTTACAAATTTGAAGCTGCGAGCAGCCGCAGAACGCGCGAATGGAGGGACTCTTATCACTATGCTATCTATGAACACCGACTGCCGCTGGAGGATGGCAAGGCGTATTCCAGATGCTTTGTTGTAATCAAAAACCAGTATGATGTGATCGTCCATTTTACTTCGCTGCACAATTATATCGACGCCTATACGCAAGGTGTGTGTATCCCCATAACCAGTGACGGCAGAAAGAAGCTGCATCATATCTGTTCCGTGTTGAACTACATCCTGATCGAGCAGTACGAAACTTTTGGGGTAGAGCATATATTCGGCATAAAAAAGGAGATGCTGGAAGCATTTTTTCAAGACTACGCATTAGGAAAACAGGCAAATGGGACCTATCGAGATAAGCAAACCGTTAACCGGTGCGTAGCCGTCGTGACAGGCTTTTTCAGAAAACTAAGCCTGAAATACGGTGGATATATGGAGCTTTCGGCAAGCGATCTTTACTCTGAAAAAACCTCATTATCAAAGCGCGGAAGAATTCAAAGAAAGTATATTCCGAACTTTCAAGTCAGGGGAGCCTTCTCAGAGAAGGTTATCTTCCGAGACATACCGACGAAGGTGCTTCAGGTCATCATAAGCAGTGCCTTTCGATATACGCCCGAAATTGCATTCGCGATTTGCCTGCAAGCCTTTGCGGGTTTACGCCCAGGGGAAGTGTGCAATGTACGTCAGGAATGCAGTCCCTTGGGAAGCGGCCTTTCCATTACAATCGTCAGCGGTGTTGTGAAAAAGGTTGAGATCGATCTAAGCACAGAATACATGCTAAGGAGCGACGGTATCCGATGCGGAGGAATTAAGAAAAAACGGCGCCAGCGCGTGTATCCGGCGTTCCTGACAGCCTTCTGCCAGGTATATGAATTCCATAAAAGGCGCTCTTGGAACGGGCATGAAACCGAATATTGCCCGATGTTTATTGACCGCAATGGTATGGCCATGACCTACTCCAGCTATCAGAATAGGTTCCGCTGCTTGATTGCGGAGCACGTCAGGACAGCCCTGCTCAACCATAGCGACCCGGAGTGCCGTCTATACGGGCAGCTGCTATACGAAAACCCCCTTGGCCCTCACGCTTTAAGGCATTGGTTCTCAGTGCAGTTAGTCCTAATGGGCGAGGATATTGCCGGGTTGCAATACTGGCGCGGTGACTCCTCTCCTGACAGCGCATTGGTTTATCTGCAAAACAAGGGGGATCTTGTAAAAGAACTCTCGGCTGCGAACGAATTGTTTGCAAACTTTCTGATGAGCGAGGGAGGTTTGCGCTATGGCAAAAACGACTGAGACTGTTGATTTCTTTGATTGGATTCAAGAGATATCCGCAGGAAACAAACACTTTTCATTGCAGAAAGGAAAATGCAAAAAGGAACTTTTCATGTTTTTGAAGGAAAACGCATTCTTTGGAGTGTCCACTTTAGAGCATGCAAAGCTTGATGAGACTTTATCCGTTTCCAGAACCGATCTACAAAAGCTTGAACCCGGCCTTGCCCTGTGGATTCGCTCGTATGGCGCAGGAAACGATGAAAAACTTATTTTACTGACGGATCGGCTCCACTCTTTGGTCCCCAAAACAGGAAATCTGTTTGCGGACTACATCAAATCTGTTCTTTCGCAGGAAAAACTGACAGCCGAAAATATGGAGCTTTCTCAGCGGAACAACAGGCTGATTGTTGAAAACCGATATCTTCGTAAAATGCTTCGCACCTATCTCTATCCGGACGTTGCGAACGAGATTCTGGTGCAGGAAAAGTCTTTGAAAGGCAGCGGAGAAACGAAGGTTACAGATGCCGCTTTGAGGGATATGACCGAGTTGGGTGCTCCCCAATCTCTGCACGAAGCCGTTTCTAAGGATATATCCATGCAGTCTGAGGAAGAACGACTGCTCTCAAAAATGTGGGAGCTGTGTGATGAGTAAAAGAAAAAAGCTGTCTGAGAACGCCGCTTTGATGCAGCAATGGGATTTTGAGAAAAATGTGCGGGGTCCTGAATGTTTTACAGAATACTCTCATGTGAAAGTATGGTGGAAATGTATTCAAGGCCATTCTTGGGAAGCTATGATTTTCAACAGAACCTACGGAGATTGCTGTCCGTATTGTGTTGGAAAAAAGGTTCTGACCGGTACAAATGATCTGCAAACTCTGAATCCTGCGTTAGCCAGTGAATGGGATTTTGAAAAAAATACACTGCCTCCATCGCAGGTAGCTTCGAAGTCAAACAAAAAAGCATGGTGGAAATGCTCTGCCGGGCATTCTTGGGAAGCGAGAATTTTCAGCAGGAATGAAGGATTTTCTTGCCCCTATTGCTCGGGGCAAAAGATAATTACGGGGGTAAATGATCTCGAAACGCTGAGTCCCCAACTCGCAAGAGAATGGGATTATGATAAAAATTCCTGCCTCCCATCCCAAATGGGCATTAAATCCAACAAGAAGGCATGGTGGAGATGTTCGCTGGGGCATTCATGGAGAGCGATTATTTTTAACAGGACTGCCGGCAGAGGCTGTCCCTACTGCTCCGGTCAAAAAGTCTTGGTAGGTTTTAACGATCTGGAAACACTGTACCCCGAAATTGCCAATGAATGGGACTGTGAAAAAAACAGGATTCCACCAACGACTGTAACTCCCGGCTCAAACAAAAGAGTCTGGTGGAAATGCTCTGCCGGTCATTCGTGGCGTTCGGATGTAGCAGGACGAGTGGGCGGACGAGGCTGTCCATACTGTGTTGGGAAGGTCCAGTACAAGCCCAAGTGTGTCAGATGATTTTAGCCACTGGTTTACGGGCCGGTCTATTCAAACCGACGAAAGGAGACAAATTGAAATGAATAAATGGCGTTACCCTACAGGGATTCCCCCTGACCATCTTTATGGAGAATAGGGAGTTAAAATCTACAAAACTATCCTCTATGAGCTGCTGCCATACCCTATGGTGGTGGCTCACTTTCATTTGTAGATTAGATGGGTTTTGTAGATTCTCAATATCTCGCCTACAAAACCATTTCACCCTGTAAATCCAACACTTTCAGGTAAGGAACATTTTGTAGATTAAATTTTAGTTTCACCACTTTGAATAAGGGGGAACATCCATGAAGCATCTCATTTGCAAGCTGAAAAGCAAGGCGGTCATGACCGCCGCCAGAACCTGCCGCATCCTTTCCGGGAGCCGCGGGGACGGCTACATTGACACCGCCATCAAAATCCTGATTGCCGTGGTCTTGGGCGCTCTGCTCCTTGCGGGGCTGTATGCTCTGTTCGGAGAAACGGTACTGCCCACTCTTGTGCAGCGCATTAAGGAAATGTTCAATTATGCAGGCTGATAGCATCGCACAGGCGGTGCTTTTTTTATGTCTGCTGCTGGCGGCTTCTGTGTGGGATCTCCGCAAACGGATCATCCCGGACAGCATTTGTCTTTTCATTGCACTGACGGGGCTGATGGATTTCAGCCCCGTCAGGCTTTGGGGCGTTCTTGCCGCACTGCCCCTGCTGATTGCCGCCCTGTGCAAGCCGGAGGGTATTGGCGGCGGGGACATCAAGCTCACCGCCGCCGCAGGCATGGTGCTGGGCTTTGGAGGATGCACGTCCGGGCTGCTGCTCGGACTGACGGCATCCCTCTTTTTTTATCTCATCAACCAACTGGTTAGACGGCTCCGCAAGCTGGAGCCGCAGAAGGCGTCGCAGGCATCTCTGCCTATGGCGCCGTTTTTGTCCCTCGGCTTTCTTGCCGTAACCATTTTAAAAATTGGAGGAAACATCCTATGAAAAGAATCCATATCACCAAAAAAAAGACCATCATCATTGCCGGTATTGCTGCTGTTTCGCTGGCAGCTGCGCTCATTCCCAAGGCTGTGAAAGCGGTGAAATCCCGTAAATACAGCTCCGCCAGCATCTAAATCATAAAGAGATCAAGGAGGAAAATCTATGAGCCTTTTCAAAAACCGCACGGTTGTCGGCGTGATCTGCATCCTTTTGTCCCTGCTGATCTGCTTCGGTGTGACGCCGCTGTTTAACCAGTCCGTTAGTCAGAAAACCGAAATTGTCCGTGTCGTAAAGGAAATCAAGGCAGGCGAGGAAGTCACCAGAGAGATGGTGCAGACCGTGGAGGTGGGCGGCTTTGGTCTGCCCGACAATGTCCTGCGCCAGAGCGAATCCGTCGTGGGCAAATATGCCACAGCCGACCTTTCCGTCGGGGACTATATCCTAAACACCAAGCTGTCCGATACCCCGGCTGCGGAAAATACCTACCTTTACAATCTGGACGGCACCAAGCAGGCCATATCGGTCACTATCAAGAGCTTTGCGAACGGACTGTCCGGCAAGCTCCAGAGCGGCGATATCGTGTCGGTGATTGCACCGGACTACAAAAAGCAGGGCTCCACCGTGATTCCCGCCGAGCTGAAATATGTGGAGGTTATCGCCGTCACCGCGGGCAGCGGCTACGACGCCAACCAGCGTGACGCCGGACCCAATTCGCCTTCGGCGTCTGATGAACGAGAACTTCCTGCAACCGTGACCCTGCTGGTGTCCCCGGAGCAGAGCAAGACGCTGGCAGAACTGGAAGCAGACGGCAAGCTCCATCTGTCCCTCGTTTACCGCGGTACGCCTGCCAACAGCGCCAAGTTTATCGAAGCACAGGACAAGGTCATCGCGGCGCTGTATCCCGCGGAGCCGGACAGCGCTTCTAAGTCTCAGGAACCGGAGGAAAGCACTGCATCCGAAGCTCCTGCGGAAAGCGGGGTGCAGTGATGCTGAATTTTAAGAAAAAGGGCATCTTCACCCGCCAAGCCCCAAAGGAGGATGCCTTGCCGCAGCAGGAGCCGCAGGATGGCATCCTTGCGGTTTGGGGCTCCCCCGGCAGCGGAAAAACCACTGTAGCGGTAAAAATTGCAAAGTACCTTGCCGACCGGAAGAAAAACGTGGTGCTGCTGCTCTGCGATATGACCGCACCCATGCTGCCTTGCATCTGCCCGCCCTCCGAACTGGAGGGTGAGCATTCGCTGGGCAGTATTCTTGCGGCGGCTCATGTGACGGAGCCGCTCATCAAGCACAATCTGGTGACGCTGAAAAAGCACAAATATCTCACCATCCTCGGCATGAAAAAGGGAGAGAACGAGTACACCTACCCGCCCTATGAGCAGACCCAGGCGCAGGAGCTTCTGGACAATCTGCGGAAAATAGCTCCCTTTGTGGTGGCGGACTGCGGCAGCTATATCGCCAACGATATTCTCTCCGCCGTGGTGCTTATGGAGGCCGACAGTGTTCTGCGCCTTGCAAATGCCGATCTGAAATCCGTGAGCTATCTCTCCAGCCAGCTCCCGCTGCTCCGGGATTCCAAGTGGGACGCAGAGAAGCAGTACAAGGTTGCCTGCAATGTAAAGCCCCGGCAGGCCGGGGAGCAGATTGGGCAGGCGCTGGGCTCGGTGGCCTTTACCCTGACCCATTCTCCGGAGCTGGAGGAACAGTATCTGGTGGGAAATCTGCTGGCGGATTTGTCCCTGAAGGACAGCCGCCCCTTCCGCAAGGAAATCGAAAAAATTACAAGGGAGGTGTTTGGAATATGAGCTTAGGCAAAAAGCGAAGCGCATCGGCATTTCAGAATAAGGCAGCACGCATAGAAAAAAACGGCAGTCAGCCGCTATCCACAGAACCGGAGCTGATCACCAAAGCTGTAAATACCTCCGAACCCACGACGGAGAGATTTGCAAACTTGCAGTTCGGTCCTGATGTAGATGTTTTGAATCCGCCGGATGCGCAGGAAGCCGCACCGTTGCGTGACAACCGCGCGCTGCGTGCGCATGGCCTGTTCTTTACCCCGGAAACGGAGGGAAAAGACTTCTCATCCGTGCTTGCCGAGGTACAGGCGTACATCTCCGAGCATTACAGCACCCTCCTCACCGCAGGCGGCGAGGACGCCAAGGCGCAGATGAAGCGGTATATCCAGAAATTCCTGCAGGACAACCGCATTTCTGTTAATGGCATGAGCGGCGGCAGGCTGGCGGACGCCCTCTACACCGAAATGGCGGAGTTTGGCTTTCTGACCAAATACATCTTCGGAACCGGCATTGAGGAAATCGACATCAATTCGTGGCGGGACATTGAGGTGCAGTATTCCGACGGCCGCACGGTTAAGCTGGAGGAACGCTTTGAAAGTCCCCAGCACGCCGTGAATGTCATCCGCAGGATGCTGCACATCAGCGGCATGGTGCTGGATAACGCCAGTCCCATCGTGCTGGGGCATCTCAGCAAAAACATCCGAATTGCCGTCCTCAAAAGCCCCATTGTGGACGAGGATGTGGGCGTGGCGGCTTCCATTCGTATCGTCAACCCTCAGAGTATGAAAAAAGAGGATTTTGTCCGAAGCGGTACGGCGACAGACCCAATGCTGGACTTTTTATCCCTTTGCATCCGCTACGGGATTTCGGTCTGCGTAGCGGGAGCCACCAGCTCCGGCAAAACCACCGTGGCAGGCTGGGTACTGACCACCGTACCGGATAACAAGCGCATCTATACCATCGAGAACGGCTCCCGTGAATTGGCTCTGGTGCGGGAAAAGGATGGGAAAGTGGTCAATTCGGTCATCCACACCTTGACCCGTGACAGCGATAACGACCGCCAGCGCATCGACCAGACCAACCTTTTAGATTATGCCCTCCGTTTTAACCCGGACATCATTGTGGTGGGCGAGATGCGCGGTGCAGAAGCAAATGCCGCGCAGGAGGCCGCCCGAACCGGCGTGGCGGTGCTGACCACCATCCACTCCAATTCCTGCGAGGCCACCTATCGCCGCATGGTGTCTCTGTGTAAGCGCGCCGTGGATATGTCCGATGCGACCCTCATGGACTATGTCACCGAAGCCTATCCCATTGTGGTGTTCTGCAAGCAGCTGGAAAACAAGCAGCGCCGCATGATGGAGATTCAGGAGTGCGAAATCCTGCCCGACGGCACAAGGCGTTTCCGTCCGCTGTTTCAGTATGTCATTACCGAAAACCGCATGGAGGACGGAAAATTCATTATTGAGGGACACCATGCGCAGGTCAACACCATCTCGGACAGCCTTGCCAAGCGGTTGCTGGAAAACGGCATGCCGCAGGCGGTCATTGAGAGTTTGCGGAGAAAGGAGGCGCAAACCGCATGACAACAATACTTTTAATCGCCTGCATCGGCATGATCGCAGGCTCTTTCATTTTGCTTGGGCTGACCCCTATGGCATTTACAACCGCCATTTTCGGCAGGCTGACCGATCAGCCCAAAGCCCTCCGGGATGAAATCAATGAAACCACCCACAGGAAAAAGAAGTCCTATCTGCGCCGGGAAATTGCCGATGTGCAGTCTATCCTCAAGGTCACCGGCCGGTCGGCGCGCTTTCCCATGCTCTGCGCATTGTCCCTGCTGTTCTTTGCCGTGGGTGCGTCGGTAGCTGTCATGCTCTCAAACTTTTTTTTGGTTCCTGTCATGGCGGCAGGCTGTATGCTCCTGCCGTTCTGGTGGGTGAAGCTCACGGCCAGCCACTTCAAAAAGGACATTGCGGCGGAGCTGGAAACGGCGCTTTCCATTATCACCACGGCCTATCTTCGAAACGAGGATATTCTGACGGCGGTGGAGGAAAACCTCCCGTACCTGAACCCGCCGGTGCTGTCGGTATTTCAGAGCTTTGTGTCCCGCGTCCGGCTGGTGGACCCCGATGTGACGGCGGCACTCCATGATGTGAAAACGAGAATTGACAACGCAGTGTTCCATGAGTGGTGCGATGCTCTCATTGCCTGCCAGCATGACCGCAGCCTGAAAACCACTTTGACGCCCATCGTCAGTAAGCTCAGTGATATGCGGGTGGTCAACGGTGAGCTGGAAAACATGGTGTTTGAGCCGAGAAAGGAATTCATCGTTATGGTGATCCTCGTCATCGGAAATATCCCTCTTCTGTATTTCTTGAATCAGGACTGGTATCACACCCTGATGCACACCCCGCTGGGACAGGTGGTGCTGACCATCTGCGCCGCCGTGATTTTCATTTCCACGGCGTTTGTGATCAAGCTCACCCAGCCCATTGAATATCGAAGATAAGGAGGAGCCCATGACAATCTATCTGTTTTTATTCGGAGTCCTCCTATCGACAGGACTCTTTTTCCTTGCCGCCGATCTGCTGCATCTGCCCACTCTCGCCACCCAAAAGGCGATGCTGTCGGCAGGAAAGCAGGCCAAGTCAAAGCCCAAAACCACCGATGCCCTGCTGCGAAACGCCGCCGTCGGGCTCTCCCGGTATCTCCGCATGGATGCATACAAGAAAACCCGGATGGCAAATGTGCTGTCGGCGGCAGGGCTTTCCGACTCGCCGGAGCTGTTCACGGCAACGGCTATTGTCAAGGCGGCGGCTATCGGGCTGTGTATCATTCCCTGCCTGATTGTTCTGCCGCTGCTGGCACCCATTGTACTGTTTACTGCCATACTGGTCTATTTCAAGGAAATCCGTAAGGCGGATGAGGCGCTTTCCGCCAAGCGGGGGAAAATCGAACAGGAGCTGCCGCGCTTTGTGGCTACCATCACCCAGGAGCTGAAGGCCAGCCGTGACGTGCTGTCCATGCTGGAGAATTTCAAGAAAAACGCAGGCGAGGACTTCGCCGCGGAGCTTGACATCCTCACGGCGGATATGCGCTCCTCCAGCTACGAGGCGGCGTTGACCCGCTTTGAGGCGAGGTTCAATTCGCCCATGCTCTCGGATATTACCAGAGGGCTGATCGGCGTACTGCGCGGGGACGACGGCGGGATGTATTTTCAGATGCTGGCCCACGACATGAAGCAGCTGGAGCTTCAGCGGCTGAAAGCGCAGGCCATGAAGATCCCGCCGAAAATCCGGGTGTTTTCCTTTGCCATGCTCATGTGCTTTCTCATGACCTATATGGCGGTTATTGTCTATGAAATCATCACATCCCTTTCCGGGATGTTCTAAGGGAGGTGCGAACTAAATGACGGAACAGGAAATGATGACGCTTCTGCGCAAAAAGCTGGACAACGGAATGGCGCGGTATCAAAAGGAGTGGCGGCAAAAACCGGCCTCCGAGCTGGTGGAGCTGGCAAGTGAAATTGCCGCTGCGCAGTTTGTGTATAAAGAGCTGGCCGAAGGCAGCTATTCCGCCGAATATATGGAGTATCTGCTCCGCTTCGAAAACCCGCTGGAGGTAGTAACGGATCAGTGGATATCCGAACAGAACGTTGATTTCAGCGAGGAGCTCACCCATGCGCTCTGGACGCTGTGGGACAAGGGCGAATCGGAATCAGAATATACCCTTGACCCGGAATATGCGCCCGTTTCCGCGGAGGAAGTGAGAATCACCCTGCGGAAATTTATTGTAGCGCACCCGAACGCATCGTTTGACATGATGACGCCCGGCGGGTATGTGTACCTGACGCCGGAAACCGCACAGCTTCTGCTGACAGGCCACAGCGTGAAAGGAAATCCCGGCAGCTCTGAATTTGCCAGAGATATTCCGGCGGAGGAACTGCTGGAGCAGGAAATCTGCACCGCCGATTTCAGCAAGGGTGCGTGGCGTATCTTAAGTGACCACAACCCGGAACCAAGGCTGGAGCAGGGACCCTTTGAGCAGGGGGTGACCATGTGCTGAGAAAACTTCTGAGAAACAAGCGCGGCGAGGGCTATCTTGATGTGGCGGTGCTGGTACTGTGCGCCATGCTGGTCATTGCCCTTGCCGTGAAGGTCTTCCCCGTCTATATCCAAAAGCAGCAGCTGGACACCTTTGCCACAGAGCTCATCCGGGAGGCGGAAATTGCCGGACAGGTGGGCGGCGAAACCAGCCGCCGTGAGCAGCTTCTACGGGAAAAGACCGGGCTTTCTCCCAGCGTAGAGTGGTCTGAAACCGGCAGAATCCAGCTGAACGAGGAAGTCACGGTAACGGTCACCTACCAGACCAACATCGGACTGTTTGGCGGCTTCGGCTCGTTCCCCATTACGCTGCGGGCGGACGCGTCGGGAAAGAGCGAGGTCTACTGGAAATGACGGATAAAATCAAGCAAATCCTACGGGGAAAAGGCGGCGCGGGCTTTCCGTTGATCATCGCAATCACCCTGTCGCTGGTCATCATCTTCACCGGCATTTCTGAATATTTCCGGCTGATGATCATAGCGCAGGGTGTTCGGGATGCAGTGCAGGCAGCTGTCATTTCCATGGTGGTGGAGAATTACGATGACGTGTACCACGGTGTGCGGGAGGGCTATTCGGGCGCGTATCAGCCCTATGCCGGAGATTTCGAGGAAAGCCTCGATTACGGCGATATTTATGACCGGCTGGACGACATCCTTGGACTTTCCTATAGCAGCGGCTATCATGAAAAGCGCACCCCGAACGGCAAGCTGGAGTTTAAAGTCTGGAATCTGGATGTGGACATCCGAAACGCGCCATTTGCATCGGGTGAACAAGCCTCCGCCCGCTTTGAGGCGGACAGCACCATCCTGCTGGAGGTTCCCGTATCCTTTGGCGGACAGCTGCTGCCGCCCATGACCATCAAGGTCAAGACCAGCGCTGGATACACACCAAGGTTTTGACTGTTATAAAAAAGTTTTCTATAATATAGATAGACTTTTTGAAAACTTCGTGGTAGGGTGTGAAATAACAAGAGACTTATCAAAATATGGTAAATAGGAGGATGCTCTTATGAAAAATATGAACCCCAAAATGAAAAAGTGGCTGGCCGTCGCCGGTGGACTCGCCCTCTGCGCTGTGCTGGTGGTGCTGATCGGACAGCGGTTCCAGACACCCAAGCCGGTGGATGCGCCCCTACCGTCCCAAAGCTCTGAGGTAAGCGATGTGACGGTAGACCCGTCCGAGCCGGACAGCACAGAGAAAGAAAAAGATGTAGTGGTCACCCCGCCCGATACCACGCAGCCGGTGAGCACCGACAACGGTGCGGTTTCCAGCGGTACCGAGCAGACCATTCAGGGCGATGTGAGCAAGCCCGAATATACCGAGGAACAGCTCCAAGACTCTACGCAGAAGCCCAACGGCGAAAAGGTCACCGAGCCTCCAATGGCTGTCGACCATGACAAGGTGGAACAACCCAAGGAAACACCGAAGCAGGAATCCTCCTCTAAATCCAGCAGTGGCGGAAACAGCATTCCCGGCTTTGATAATGTGCCTAACTTGGGCGAGAATCAAGTGATTGAGGGAAAAAGCGATGGTGACATTAACAAGCAGGTCGGGACTATGGACTGACCTCCTCAATGAATAGGACTTTAAGCACGGTTGAAAGATACCGTGCTTTTATTTTGCAAAAAACAGGAGGGCAAAATGAATAAACTACTTTTGAGAGCCCTGCCGCTGTTCCTTATTTTTTGCTTGCTCTGCCCGATGACTGCGCTTGCCGACACCGGTGGCAGCGGAAACATTGACGGCGGAGGCGGCGGAATGGGAAGCGGAACCAGCGCCAATTCGTGGAGCGGCGGCAACGAAGGTGTGCGTGTAACGGTGGTGCGTGCGAGCGACCATGCGGTTGTTACTACACCTATTGATTTGAGCAATAAATCTCCGTCATCTTCAATTTATCATTTCGGTAAGGTCAGCAAAATACAGTACAACAACGGCAGAAATTTGCAAGCTGTCCAAGGTGGCTATACCACCATAAAACCACCTCAAGCCATTCCGAAAGTCATTAGTACCAATGGGAGCAATAACATTGATGCGCTCAAAAAATACTTTTGCTCTGAGTTTTTGGTGCAGCTCATCGCAAATCATACAGGCATGGATTACGATGTTCTGATTGGCGGTGAGTATAAGTTGCTCCTTGAACCCTTTGCCTTTTATAAATTTGAGGGCAATATGTTTGCTACCACCGCCACCGAAGCAGCACTCTATGATGAGCAGACCAGCGGTCTGTTAAGACGGCGTATGGTATCTCTCACCCACAAGAATCTGCCCCTCGCCATGTTTTTGGAGGTAAGTGATCTCGGCTATCCCGCGTGGGGAGGCAGCAAGACCAGCGCCGCGACCAACGCGGATATCAAGTCCAGCCTTGGGCTTGGCATCGTCCGTTTTGAAGAAAAGCCGGAGACGCCGCAGATTGAAGCTTACGATTACGAGTACCGGGTCAACACCGACGTCATCACGGCGGTGCGAATCAGCGGCGGACAGTCCGACCCGGACAACCCCACCCGCGTCAGCTTCAATATCGGAAGCCAGACCTACAGCGTGGGCAATGTTTACTACCCCGACGGCGACAGCCAGCTTGCGTGGGTGAAATGGAGAACTCCCGATACCGAGCAGAATATGACTGTTCAGGTTACAGTGTCCGGCCCCGGCAGCACAGCGAAAACGACCCTCA
Source organism: Lacrimispora amygdalina (assembly GCF_003432035.1). GTDB lineage: Bacteria > Bacillota > Clostridia > Lachnospirales > Lachnospiraceae > Lacrimispora > Lacrimispora amygdalina. Next base: position 53,361 of record NZ_QOHO01000013.1, on the reverse strand, counting down.
ACGTGAAAATCGTTGACCTTAATAAGAACCCGCCGCCTAATCCTGTAGCGGATGACCGCAACGACAGCTTCTCCCGTGCTTCTGTCCCAAGTAGGGCGGTGAAAAGCACGGCAAGCTGGAGTGTCTGGCGCCCGTGGTGGCAGGAATATTGGGTATGGCATGGGGATGATGAGGACGGATACTGGTGTGACCATGGATGGTGGGAATTTGATCTGGATCGCTACAGCGCCAGCCTGACTGCTGACATGAGCATCCAGTGCGACAGCAAAAACCCCACCGCCAGCGGAACGGTAATGAAATCCGGGTACGGCATCAACCAGACCGTCACCGGGAGTGTCAGTTCCAACCAAAGCTCGGCGGTTACCCAGCCGCAGAATGCGGTCAGCTATTTCCCCGAATTTGGCTACGAAACCTATTGGCGGCTGTTGGAGCGAATGGGTACGGGGCGGTTCGAGTTTCAGAAAAATCCGTATTCCACCTACAAAAACCGCACTCATTTCAGCCCGATCTGGATGCCGGACGGTGCCTATACCGTCAATACATGGCTCATAGATGCGTGGACGCCGGATGGGATGCTGTCCGCGAATCTGACCGACAGCCTGACCATAAAGGGCAATTTGTGGCAGGATTGGCATGTTGGCCCTAAAAGGCCTTAGCAATAACACAGAAAAAGAATAAGGCGGCGGGAGCAATCCTGCGGCCTTGTTTCTCAATGCGGAAAGGTGGTCTTTATGAAAAAATACAAAAAAATCACACTGGCGCTCTCGCTTGTTCTCATGGTAAGCCTGCTGTTTTGCACAACCGCTTTTGCGGCAAACGGCGATGTGGCAGGAGCAATCGAGGAAACGTGGAACGACGCCTCCGGACAGATTAAAACCGTGGTCAACAAGGTGGTGTTTCCGGCAATCGACCTGATTCTGGCGGTGTTTTTCTTCGCAAAATTGGGGATGGCTTACTTCGACTATAGGAAACACGGACAGTTTGAGTGGGCGGCGCCCGCAATTCTGTTCGCCTGCTTGGTGTTCACTCTAACGGCGCCGACCTATATCTGGCAGATACTCGCATAAGGATGGTGAGAATAGAAAAAGGGCAACCAAGCCGATAATGGCGAGGTTGCCCCTTGAAATTAGAAGTTATTCAATTCCAATTAGAGTGACAGTCTGATTGGAATAGCTTGCAATACCATATGCAGTATTTTTAACTGTGCCACCAAAAGCATTTTTGGCAGAGAACTGAGTAGAGATAAATAAGTCATCCATTTCTACTCGCTGTGAATATCCAGCATCGGAAAGTATTTTATTTACACTATTCATTCGTTCTTCACTGTTCACATCAATATAAGTCGTTTCAATATGGTCATAGGATTTTTCGTCATTAAGATTTTTAACAATTAAATCTTTTAGCTTTCTATGAGAGCCATCCCAAGCACTAAATTGATCTCTAATCCATTTGTTTCTTGTGCTATTAAAATCAATACTTACCATAGATTTTTCAATAGTTCCATCGTTATAGACACCAGCCATTAAAAGAAGAGACGCATTATCACCATCATCAATATCCCCAAAAGTAAAAATTACACCATCATTTCTATCGCTTTCAACGACTATTGATTTGACAGCGTCAAGGATTGCATCTACAACAACCTCATCATTTTTGCATGACACTGAAGCAATAATGGATGTTTCTTCAGAACCTTCAACATCTATTGTTTCAATAGACACAAGCTTTGCATCGTTTGAATCTACAACTTTCCAAATAGCTTTCTCAAAATCATCTGCAAGCGGAATATCTGGCAAGTCTTCTTTTTCAGGAGTGCTTGATGTATCGCTTGCATCTTTCTCGTTCTCTGAATTATCTTTATTGCTCTCAGATACAGAAGATGATGGGGTGGACTCATTCGCATTCGGTGTATCTGAATTTGAACTACCCATACCAATAACCATAATAAACCAAAGAGCAAACACTATTGACAGGATGGCTTTTTTCTTGACAGTAAAGTCCTTCTTGGTTATCCACATAAAAGGAACACCAATATAGGGCACAAAAATTAGCAATGCCCAGAGTACCCATCCTTTCTTGTACCACTTAATTTTAGTTTCCATATTAAAATCCCCCTCATTTCAACAAAACATTTAGTATTATTTTACATTCAATTGGTAAAAATGTCAATGATATATGTAAGTTAAAAATATCATTGATGATAATTTATTATCGTTATGGATACTGTATCATTGTGTAGATAAGAGGGGGTGCATAAATGATTGCAGAAACTATAAAATTACTTCGTGAACAAACAGGGATTACCCAGACACAGCTTGCTAAAAAATTAAACATTACACGTTCAAGTGTCAACGCATGGGAGATGGGAATATCAGCACCTTCCATGCAATATATTATTGAACTTGCAAATATATTTAAAGTGCCCACGGACTACTTGTTAGGGGTTTCAAATAAACACTATATTGATGTTAAAAGTTTAAACGACGAACAATTAAAAATTATTTATTCACTACTTAATTATTTTTCAACTGAGGATATAGAAGACGAAGATATTTAGGTAGCTATTTTACTTTGCTTGTGGTACTGTGTTGTACTTGAAAGCGAGGTGATCATAAATGCAGAAAGAAAAAATACTGAGTGAGCTGTACCACGGCAACATAAATCCAGTGGAAAAATCGGTTGTACAAGGCAGTGACTATCAAAAGGCAATGTGCCGAATCAGCAGCCTTGAAGAAAAGTTGATGGCGCAACTTGATGAAGAACAACAGAAACTTTTGCAGGATTTCATATCAGCACAAGGCGAGCTAAACTACATCAGCGGCGAGGAACGATTTACAGATGGCTTCCGCATGGGAGCAAGAATGATACTCGAAATATTTGAAAAAGATGGCGAACAGTTTAAACCGATAATCGGTTAGCTGTTCGTCATTTTTTATTCTCTGAACTTAATACGATGCCTCAAAGCACTGACCTTTTTTCGATAGGTCGGTGCTTTTTGCATATATGCGCCCCACGCAGCCGACAGGAACATTCCAATCGACCAACCACTCACAAGCAACCACACAAAGGGCTACAAATCCGATACTGAACAAAATGTTCGGAGCTTTTTTAAATAAGGTTGAAAAATTGTCTCTGAGTGTGGATGCAGATGAGGAGATAAATAATTTTTATATTTTACCGCTCAACCCCCTCATTTTTTCGGCTTAGTAGTGAGGGACTAAAACCTTTTCTCAAATATGGTTGTCAAAATCGCTTTCTCACCGCCTACACAGTGAGGGGTTATTTACCTATAAAAAAACCGTACCTTGAAAATTTCATGATCGTCTAAAGAATGATACGATTGCCACGACCTCGACAGAGCGAGCAACGACAACGATGGAGAGAAATTCGGTCTGGAACTGTCTTTAGGAAGAACGACAAAACACAAATTTAAAAATTGAAAGGATGATGCAACATTGAAAAAAGAACTGAAGCTTATTCAAATGAGCCAAGTGGAGGTAGAGGACATCAAATGGGTTTGGTATCCCTATATTCCCTATGGAAAAATCACCGTTGTCCAAGGTGACCCCGGCGAGGGCAAGACCACATTTGTGCTTGCTCTCATTGCTCTGCTCACCCAAGGCAAACCATTGCCAGAAGAAGAAAATGGAACAGAGCCAATCAATGTGATTTACCAAACAGCTGAAGATGGTCTTGCCGACACCATCAAGCCTCGTCTTTTGTCTGTTGGTGCTGACTGCGAAAGGGTGCTTGTCATTGATGAAAACGAGGTGGAGCTGACCCTCTCCGATGAACGACTGGAGCAGGCTATCAAGAAAACCGATGCCAAGGTGATTGTGCTTGACCCTATTCAAGCCTACCTCGGTGGCAATGTAGATATGCATCGGGCAAATGAAATCAGACCAATTATGAAAAGGCTTGCCCTCCTTGCAGAACGCACTGGCTGTGCAGTAATTTTAATTGGACACATGAATAAAATGGGCGGTGCAAAATCTGCATACAGAGGTTTAGGCTCAATTGATATTCGGGCAGCAGTGAGAAGTGTTCTTGTGGTCGGTAGAGTAAAAGATGAACCGACACTGAGAATTGTTGCTCACGATAAAAGCAACCTTGCTCCCGAGGGAAAATCCATTGCCTTTGAGCTTGACCCCGACACAGGATTTCACTGGAAAGGCTATTGCGAAACCACAGTGGATGAACTACTCTGCGGAAACGGCTCGTTACTCAGCAAAACGGCGCAAGCTGAAAAGCTGTTAAAGGATTTGCTTTCTGAGGGCGAAATGCTCTCCGAAGAAATTACAAGCCAAGCCAAGGAACTGGATATTTCCAACCGTACACTGAAAATAGCCAAACAAAATATTGGAGTGAAATCATTCCGAAAGGGCGATAAATGGTACTCATCACTGCCAAGGGGGTAAGAGGGTAAGACTCTAAGGACACTGCACCCTTGCCCCCTTGTTTCTCTGAAGATATACCGCACTGTTGCCCCAGTGTGCCGATTGTAACGGCGATGGGAGTAACTACCCCACCCACTGCCAACAAAGCCGTTGTGGGCGGTTTTTGAGCCGAAACACGCACCCACAGCCGACCCATTTCAAGCACCCGACAGGGTGCATTTTTTCTTCTCTGCCGGTTATCCATTTAACCGCAAAATTACCGCTTACACTTTCTCTCCTCGGAGAGAGCCAGCATCGCATTCGGCTACACGCCGATGCTGCTGGGCGGGTGAACCCGCACCCCTTTAGAACGAATCCATCTCACCAAGAAAGCGAGGAATACCATGAAAAACGCAAGACTTAACCTCAGAATCTCAGACGAGGATTTGGAGAAAATCCACCGCAAGGCACAGCAAGCAAACAGGACACTCACCGACTATGTCACCGCTACCTGTCTTGGCAAGGAAATTGTCATTATCACCAACCTTGCCCAGGTGCTCAAGGAGCTGAAAGCTGTGGGCAGAAACCTCAATCAGATTGCTGTGCTTGCCCACAGCGGTAGAATTTCGGCTGTCAATCTCACAGGTGTGCAGGAGGAAATGGTCACAATCAATCAGCAGCTTAAAGAAATCTTAGAGCGTAGGAGGTGGTCAGCATAGCCATTGTCAGCTTTGCAAAGTTCAAGAAAAAGCAGTCACGAGCCAGTATGTCTGCGGTGATGAACTATGCCATGAAAACCGAAAAGACACTGTTTGAGGGAGAGCGTTTGGTGTCGGGACTAAACTGTTCCCCCGAAACGGTCTACCACGAATTTATTAATACCAAGCTGTTGCACGGCAAAGACAGCGGTCGTATGTACTACCACATGGTGCAGTCCTTCCCAAAGGGTGAGGATGTCTCACCCAAGATTGCACACGAAATGGCAGTTAAACTGGCGGAGCATTTCAAGGATTACGAGGTGTTAATCTGCACCCACACCGACCGTGACCACATTCATTCTCACTTTATTATCAACTCGGTTGCCTTTGACTCCGGCAGAAAGTTTCACATCAGCACCCCGGAGATAGAACCCATACGGCAGTTAAATGACAGGCTTTGCATGGAATATGGATTTGAAATATGCCAGCCGAAACCAAAATACGACCGTACCAAGTCCATGAGTGTTGCAGAATACCATGCAGCAGCCAAGGGTGAAAGCTGGAAAATGCGGCTGATGAATACCATCGATGAGTGCATGAAACACGCAGGCAGCAAGGACGAATTTATCGAGCTGATGGAGTTTGAGGGGTATGGTGTGAAGTGGACGGATACCCGAAAAAGCATCACCTACACCACACCCAAGGGGATGAACTGCCGAGATGACCGCTTGCACGAATCAAAATATTTAAAGGAGAGGATGGAGCTTGAGCTACGAATCCGACAGGAAATTATCACTGGAAGAACTCAAACAGCGGAACAAACCACAACCAACGAACGAGCCATTACCACAGCCGATACACAATCCCTGTCCTCTGACACAGCAGGACTTGGACGAACTGTTCGAGATTTTGCTCACCATCCAGGAGCAGATGAAAGCCTTGCAGCAGCAGAGCCACAGCCTCAAAACGCAAATGAGCAGCCTGCCGACACAGTCAGACTTGGAGAAATTAAGCAAGAGCCTGTCACAGATACAGCAGACCTTATCACAGGCTGGGAGGAAGAAAGAGAAGCGTTTTTCTCTGCCCAAGCTGAAATTGCCGAGAATAGAGTGGGCGGTTTGGCTTTGGATACTAATCAGCTTGCTGCCCTTGGCAGTGATATTATCAGCCTTGGTAGGTCTGTGGAATCTCTTAGTCAGCCTGTTCCTGTAAGGGACAGCACCACAAGACCTGCGGTCAAGGAGCATAAAAAAGGCGTTGGTCAAAAGCAGGATGACCACAGCGGATACGATTTTGAAATGAAAATGTGATGCACCGAGTAGAAATGTTTGGTGCTATTTTTAACCCCGACACAGGGAGAAAGGACAGCCTATGAAAGAGATGAATAATCAAACCAACCATAAGCCTTTAACCGTGAGCCGAGAGGTTCAAATTGGAAAGACCATTTATGCAGTCAATTCTGTGTTCAATGGTCAGCACACCTTGGAAGAAATACTGCGAGAATGGGTGGTTAATAAGGCGCTTGCCACCGCAAATAGTTAGTGCTTTTGGTGATAGCTATTTGAAAATGCTTGTGGTAATGTGTGTGCTATAGTCAAGGATAACCTTGGCAATCAACGGAATGGAGGATTAAAAGAATGACTTATCAAGTAGGAGCATACCTCAGGCTATCCCGTGATGACGAGCGAGATGGCGAGAGTTTAAGCATTGAAAATCAACGTTCAATCGTCACCGATTACATCACCAAGAAAGGCTGGGTGCTGGTAGATATCTACATTGATGACGGACTGACAGGCACGAACTTCGACCGCCCCCAGTTTCAGCGGATGATAGATGATGTGCGTAACGGCAGAATCAACTGCGTGGTGGTAAAAGACCTCTCACGCTTCGGCAGAAATTATATTCAAATCGGAGAGTACACCGACTACCTATTCCCCACATTAGGGTGCAGATTTATTGCAATCAATGACGGCATTGATACCCTCGAAAAAGAGAATGAGCTGATGCCTTTTAAGAATTTGGTAAATGAGTGGTACAGTCGTGACCAAAGCAAAAAGGTAAAATCGGCAAAAATAGCAAGAGCAAAAAATGGATTTTTCATGGGTGCCTATGCTCCGTACGGATACATCAAGAATGAGCAAAGGCAACCGCCACTGCTCATCGACGAATACGCAGCACCCATCGTTCGCAGAATATTTGAGATGAGAGCCACCGGCATGGGCTACCGCACCATTGCCACCCAACTGAATGATGAAAAGATTATACCGCCACGAGAGTACTACTACAACAGCATCGGCAAGCCCAATCCAAAGAAAGGATTAAGGTCTTGGAGTGATGTGGTGGTGAGGGAAATCCTGAAAAACGAGGCATACATTGGCAACATAGTACAGATGCGAAAAGGCACAATCTCCTACAAAAACAAAACCCAAGTCAATCGTCCCGAAGAAGAATGGGTCAGAGCTGAGGGCACCCATGAGCCGATAGTATCCCTCGTGCTATGGGAAACTGCCCGAAAGCTTGGTGACAGAGGAACAGTTGGCAAAAGCAACAAAGATGGTGAAATCAGTCTGTTCTCTGGCTTACTGAAATGTGGTGATTGTGGCAGGAGCATGAAATTTGTAAGGGACAGCAACACCCGAAAGGACGGTCACAGGAACAACCACCACGCATATATCTGCTGTGGCTACTCCCAAGGTGGCAAAGCAATCTGCTCTCCCCACAGGACTTTGGAGAGTATATTCTCTGACTTAATCCTCGGTGACATTCGCGAAAAGGCACAGATGATAAGCCTTGACCAAGATGCTGTCATCGCTGAAATAAAGCGGAAAAAGCAAGCCGATACCACCACTGAACAGAAAGCTATGGAGAAAAAACTGCAAAGCCTTCGCCATAGATTGTCCGAGCTGGAGCGTCTTATCTCTAAGCTGTATGAGGAAATGGTGCTTGGAGATATCCCTCGTGAGATGGTCTTGGATATGATGGATAAGTACAAAAAGGAGCAACAGGAAAAGTCAATACTGGCGGCAGAGCTTGCCGACCAATTAACCCACTCACAGGAAGTCGAGCATGACATCCGTGAGTGGGTTTCTCTTATCCAAGGTTCAAAAGACATCGAAAGGCTTGACCGTGAACTGCTCATCAAGCTGGTGGAGAAAATTGTGGTCGGGCAAAAATCCATGGTGGATGGAGTAGAACGGCAAGAAATCACCATTATCTACAATCTTGTGGGGCGGATTGATTGACCGCCCTTTTGCAAGGATTGACTGGACGATTTTGGGGATGTAAGCAGGGACAGATTGACTTCCGGTGCATAAAGTGATATTATAATGGAAAAAATAACAAATGAAAACAAGCAATATAATATCACTCAACCGGGAGGTGAAGCACATGGAGCAGATTGGATATGGAGAACACATTGCAGAAACCGTTAAAAATATTCCCTACGAAGCAGCCATCCAAACAGAAAATATAGCGGCACAGCTGGCGGGAACCTTTGACTTGCCCTATGAGCAGGCCAAGGCCCTGACCAATGTGAAGCTGAAGCGGATGGCGGACAAGGGCGAAATCGAAAGGCTGCAAAAAGGTATCTATTGCCAGGTGAAGCAGACCGTGTTCGGGAGGGTTACGCCCAGCACGGAACAGGTGATGAAGAAAACCCTGACGGAGCAAGGCGGTGTAAAAATCGGATACGAATCGGGCGCATTCCTGATGAATAAGCTGGGACTGACTACCTTGATTCCCCGCGACATGGAAATCACCACAAACCGCTATGGTGCAAAGCTGCCGAAGGATTGCCATATTAAACTCAAGAAGCCTGCTGTGCCGGTAACGGAGGACAACTGGAAATATCTCCAGTTCATCGATTTGACAATGGCGCTTGCCGATGCGCACATAGATGCACAGAGGCCGGAGCTGCTGCTGGCAGGCTACGCAAAGCAACAGGAGCTTGACGGTCTTGCCCTGCTGTTTACCGCACGTAAACATTACCCGGCAAAGGTGATCCTGCCCCTTATTGACTTACTCATGGAGGTGAACGATGAACTTACATCAGGATAAAGACGCATTTGAAGCCCTGCTCTCGGACGTCAGCCGCAGAACAGGCATCCGAAGTGACATTGTCGAAAAGGATTATTATCTGACGCTGCTGTTATGGGAACTGTCCAAAAAGCAGAATTTCCTTCCCGCATACTTCAAAGGCGGAACCGCCCTGTATAAATCCATCGGCCGCATGAAACGCTTTTCGGAAGATATTGATCTGACGGTTGCGGTTCAAGACTGTTCAAAAAGTCAGGGAAAAAAGCGGCTGGAAACATCGGCAAACGGCTATCATACTCTTTCAAGGACAACCGATAAAGCCAGAGAAAGCAATCAGAGGGGCAGCATCACCAGCGTATATGAATATGTACCTGTGACTGCGGTGGATTCCGCTGACTCACTGCAGCGTTTTGGCTATGTCAAAGTGGAAGCAACCTCCTTCACCATCAGTGAACCGGTGGAAGCTCTTGAAGTTTCACCGCTGCTTTATTCGGAGGCAACCGGTGAGCAGCGGCAAATTCTCGAATCGGCTTATGGCGTAAAGCCCTTTTCTGTGCAGACCATCAAACTGGAACGGATCTTCGCGGATAAAATACTGGCTGCGGAGTTTTATTACCAGCGGCGTATGCTGTTTGATACCGCAAAGCACCTTTATGACCTTGCTATTATGATGGAACAGGAAAGAATCCGCACCCTGCTCTCAGCGCCGGAAGAGCTCACAGCCATGCTCGCCTATAAGCGGAAAGAAGAAAGGGAGCGGATCGGAAGTGATCTGTCGGAAAAGCCGTTTTCCGAATTCACACTGTTTGATGCGGTTGGCACAGATGACGAGCTGGCGGCGGCCTTTTCAAAAATGCAGAAGATTTATGTGTTTTCGCAGCGGGATATTCTTTCACCGGTACGGTTATCCGAAAGCATGGCAGCCTTGAATCAAACCCTGCTCCAGTTGGATGAGGGGCTTGAAAGGACGCAGGCTCCCGGTGGGCAAACCCAGCAGAAAATGCTGTAATGCGCAGGAGGTGATGCGGTGAACAGCAATGATATGAAAGGGAAAATCCATAACTCCATGTATCAGCAGCTGCAAAAGAGCGGCATAGCTGTCCCCGTGCAGGTGCTGATGGATTTAGACATCCTATCCAAAGAGGATTATGAGCAGTGGCGCTTCGGCAAGGTGGATTATTTGGAGCGTGTCTGCAAAGTGAACCTCTCCAAACTGTCCCTTATCATGCGGGAAATCCGAAGCTATGCCGCGAAAAACAATCTCAAGGCTTCGTGGACCTTTTATAAGCAGTGGGGACTGAAAAACCGCCCTCACGCAAAGAAGCTCCGGTTTTCCAAAAGCGGCGGCGAGGACATTGAAAAAGCCTATGCCACCCACTATATAGACCCCGTCAGGATGAGCGAGCTGAAAAACCAATCGGAATTATGCTCCAAGGCGCACTGTGAATGAACCCATGGTGCGCTTTTTTATTTCCCCCAAAAGGCGTTTGTGGCAGCAAAACAAGGAGAGCGGCAGAACCGCTCTCCTTGCTGTTTGTAAACGAATTTCGCTATTTATCGCTGCCGTCAGGCTCGGAATCTCTTTTGAGCTCCACAATAACGCCGTCATTGCCGGAGATGAAAAGCTCCTCCGTCTTTTGCTGCGCACGCTGAAGCAGCGAAATGGCATCCGTCACATCGTTGAACAGCGAATCATACATTTTTTTGTAATCTGCCACGCAATTGACCTCCTTTTCCTTATTTCGGCGGCCACCGTTGTGTGGTATTGAAGCTCTGAACGAGCAGATTGTCAAGTCGTTTTTGAAGTCTTCTAAATCTTTGCGCCCTGCCCGAAATTTGTTCAGACAGATATGTTGGCACACCGCAGGCATTGCTATGGTGTGCCTTTTTTATTTCCACAGAAAGGGGTGAGAATCCAATGTTTATCTGGGACTTTGTCCTTGGAACCGTCATGGATCAGATCATCGAATGGCTCTACGGACAGGTGGTCGGCTTTCTGGCCGACTTCTTTGCACAGATGGGAAACATGGGCGTGGAGCTGTTTGAGATGAGCTGGGTACAGTCCATCGTCCTGTTTTTTTCCTATCTGGCTTGGGCGCTGTACGGAACCGGGCTGGTGGTGTCGGCGTTTGAAACCGGCATCGAATACCAGCACGGGCGGGGCAGCGTGAAGGACACCGCCTTAAACGCCATCAAGGGCTTTATGGCGGTGTCCCTTTTTACCACCGTGCCGGTGGAGCTGTTCAAGCTCTCGGTGAATCTCCAGAGCAGCCTCACAGCGGGCATCACCGGCTACGGGACCAGCTTCGGCGACCTTGCCGGGCACATCATTTCCGAGCTTGGCAGCTCAGCGGATATGGTTGGCGCCATGGACTCTGGCGTGTTCGGCGGACTGTCTGTCATTACAAGCCCGATCTTGCTGCTCTTTATGATTATCATGATGGGCTACGCGGTCATTAAAGTGTTCTTTGCCAACCTGAAGCGCGGCGGTATTTTGCTGATCCAGATCGCCGTGGGCAGCCTGTATATGTTTTCCGTTCCCCGCGGCTACATCGACGGCTTTACCCAGTGGTGCAAGCAGATTATCGGCCTGTGCCTGACCACGTTTTTACAGGCGACCATCCTCGCGGCAGGGCTTATGGTGCTGCGAACCCATGCTTTGCTGGGGCTTGGTCTGATGCTGGCCGCCGGAGAAGTGCCGCGAATTGCCGGAGCCTTCGGGCTGGACACCAGCACAAAGGCCAATGTGATGAGCGCCGTGTATACCGCACAGGCGGCCGTCAACACCACCCGCACCATCGTACAGGCGGTTGCGCCAAAATAGCACAGAAAGGAAAAAGCCTATGAAACTAATCTATGTGGCGTCCCCTTATGCCGGGGACATCGAACAGAATACCGAATTTGCCAGGAAAGCGTGCCGCCATGTGATGAGCGAGGGGCACGCTTTTTTTGCGCCCCATCTGTTATACCCGCAGCTCCTTGATGATTCCAAGCCGCAGGAGCGCCAGGCGGGTCTGGATATGGGACTTGCCATGTTGCCCCGCTGCGACGAGCTGTGGTGCTATGGCGACCGTATTTCCTTCGGAATGCACCTTGAAATCGAGGAAGCGGTCAGGCTCGGCATTCCGGTTCGCCGGGTGATGGAGCTGGAAAACGGCTTTGCTATTGGCAGAGCTAAAGGCATTGAACCGGCTGAAGCTCCCCAGCAGGCGATGAGGATGGCCTGATGATGACGATGGGGAGCCTCTTCGATGGGATCGGAGGCTTTCCCCTTGCCGCCGTCCGCAACGGCGTCACGCCCGTATGGGCCAGTGAAATCGAAGCCTTTCCCATCGAAGTAACGAAAATCCGATTCCCCGAAATGCTCCATGTCGGGGATATCACAAAGCTGGACGGAGCGAAACTGCCGCCTGTGGATGTCATTTGTGGCGGCTCACCCTGCCAAGATTATGCCGAGAAAATAGTTATCCCGAAGTTTAAGCCGTTGCCCTTGTAAATAAAAGGGTTGTGGTCAAAAACTTCGGGATAACAATATTGGATATTTCATTAGATTAAGCCAGATAATTTGAGAATCATGTCCTCATCGTCAGCCCAGACCGGCACGGGTGGCGGAGCGTTACCTCGAACAATATCAGCTTTGTTAATCGCCGCGCGCTTCATTTCGGTATCTGCGTAAGCATATACTTTGGTTGTTTCCTCACTGGCATGACCGAGATATTCAGAAAGCAGCATCATCGGCATTCCTTGGTGGTACAGGTGCATTGCTCTGGTATGCCTGAGCATATGCGCATGGATATGCGGCGGGACCTCCGGGCAGGCACGGTAAGCTAAATTACCGTATTTTTTGAGAAACAATGCAACCGTATCTGCAGACATTGCCTGCTGTATTCCATGAATAACGGTGTAAAATAAAGGTTTTTCGCTGTTTGTTGCTTCATCCGAGTGGAATGTGCGCAAATATCGCTCACAATGCTGAACTGTTCCGGCAAGCAAAGGTACCGTGCGGGTCTTGCTGCCTTTGCCGTGCAAATAGGCAATGGGATGCTGAACCTTAATGCACAGATCACGAACCTTCATGTCCAAAAGTTCACCGCAACGCGCGGCTGTATCATACATCAGTACCATAAAAAACAGGTTGCGCAACCCGGTTCGTTTTGTCGGATCTGGCTGTTTCAGTAAAACCTCCAACGCTGTTTCCGACAGATACTCTACCACCTTGCTTTGCGGCGTTTTAATCGGAATATTCTGGACGGTTACGCTTAATGCAATCTGCGTGCAGTCGAGCTCCCCGGCGTAATCAAAAAATGAGCGCAATACCATAAGCCGTTGGTTGCGGGTATTGACGCCGCAGTGCCGGTCATTTTCCAGCCAATCAAGAAAATTCAAAATCATTTCTCTGTTCATGGCATCAAATCGTATTTGCTTAATGGATAACCTTTGTTCCGTTCGCAAATACAGAATGAGAAGATTCAGTGCCTGGCGGTAGGATCGAATCGTGTTTTCGCTAAAGCATCTTTGGTTGGGCAGATACTCCAACAGAAAACTTCTGATGGTATTAAAAAAATCATTCATCGCACTCCACCTCCGGCAAAAGATGTTCTGACGCTGAATAATCGAACCCCGTCATTTTTTCAAACAGGCCCGGAACCAAGTGGATATAGTAATATGTGTCGCTTAACTGCGCGTGGCCCATATACGCGCTTAGATACGGCAGCATGGCGGTTACGTCCTTGCCATCACGCATCCACTGGTACAGACGGTGCGTTGCGAATGTGTGCCGGAAGTCATAAAGTCTGGGGGAATGCTCACCGGATGCTCCGATTCCTGCTTTGGCTTTAGCAATGCGAAATGTCTTTTCCAGCCACTCTTTGGTATACAGATTTCCATCGGAATTGGGAAAGAACAGCTCACGTCCCGGCATAAGCCGTGAAACAATTTCATCATATCGCCTGCATATTTCAACAACATCATCCGCCATCATCACAATGCGGCTTTTGTGACCCTTACTCTCCATAATCTCCAAGCGTCCCTTTTCCAAATCCACATCGGCAGTCCGAAGTTTTCGAGCCTCGCAGGGGCGCAGGCCACAGCAATACAATAGCCGGACAAGCGTTGGAAGAACAAAATGGCGGATAGGATAGCCCTTGCGCGGCCGCAGATGGTCTAAAACATCCCATAGTTCAGCGATTTCTTCCTCGCTGTAAATGTGTGGGATGTGCCGCTGACCTTTCTTTGCGAAATTGGGATGGAGCACAAAGGCCAGTTCCCCGCAACGGTTTAGGTAACGAGCAAATTCCCTGACCGGCATTAAGCGATTGCGAAAGGTGTTGTTGCCCTCCGTATCCTTTCGGACAGCCCAAGCCAAGCATATCTCTTTAGTCAAAGCGGTTTCAGAGGGAAACCGGTCAAGGCAGAACCGGTCGAAATCGCGCAGCAGTCGTAACGATTCGTTATACGGAAATCCGACGGCATTCTTTTGCTGTACAAACCCGCACAGACGCTTGTCAAAAAGGCTTTCAAACGTGTATGTCATGCAAAATCACCAACCTTCTCGCAAGGCACAAGCCCCAGAGCGCAGGTTTTCAGGCCTTGCTCATCTACGGAGAGATACGGTTTCACCGAATCAATCTTTGAATGCCCCAAAAGTTGTCGAAGCAATTCAAGCGGTATCTCGCTTTGCAGCAACCGGGTTCCAAACGCCCGTCGGAAGCTGTGGAACCCCCGGTGGGGAATATCTGAAGCAATTTTTGCGCGGTGCAGGTACTTTGTCACAAGGGCGCTGGCGCTGCGGTTGTTAATGGGGCGCAGAGCGCCGGTGTGACACAGGAAAATATACGGCAAATCACTTTCCGGGCGGGCATGGAGCAGATAGTCTGCAATTGCGTTGCCGCTTTCAGGTTCAAGAGGCAGGCTCAGAGGCTTTCTCGTTTTCTGCTGAACAATGCGAATCTCCCGGGCCCGCCAGTCAATGTCCTCCCGTTTGAGATTTACAACATCACAGGCACGCAGACCGGTTTGGGCGGACAAAAGCATCATAGCGTAATCACGCTTACCGACAGCCGTTGCTAAATCTGGTTCATCCAGCAGGCACGCTGTTTCGTCGCCGGTAAAACCCTCTCGGAATACAGTTCTGCGTGCGACCATCTCAGGAACCGCAAGGCTGAGGTTCTCCGGTGTGAAATTGTTTTCATACAAATGCAGGAGAAATATCCGCACGGAAAAGATGGCCGAGTGCAGACCGCCAGTATATCGGGTTGCCATATGGGTTATGGTGTCGCTGACCTCTGCCAAAGTGATGCCGTCAAAGGATATCCTGCCACGCGCTTCCAGTTCAAAGAAAAAGGTGCGTATGGCGCTTCGAGCCGTCTTGACCGTGCTGCCCGCAAGTATGCCGGTACGGTTAGCATTGTCACAGAAATGGAGAAGCAAGGCTGAAAATTCGGGAGTCGGTTCGCGCTGCCCCCAATCTGGAATCTTGCAGAAAGTAATGCCCCCGGTTCGGTACATTTCAGCCAGAAGGTAACTCGCTTTGCGCAGGTTCTGGTATGAAACCCGTGAGGTAAGACCTTGCTCATATTTGCTTCGTATTTCCGCCACTATGTCGGATGACAGTGATTCAGAATAGTGTGCCAGTCCTTGCTCTGTGTGCCTGCGCAAGATGACTGTCATTCCTTCGACCGTATAATGCCGCACTGTCCGTTTCGTCAGCCCCGCTTTGAGAAGCTCTTGCCTTACTCGCCAACTCAGTGCGAAAAGATCGTCGGGGTCGGCCAGTTGTTCAGGTGTTGGCATGTCCAGTTCAACACTTTGGCGCGGTTTTCTCAAAATAGGATTCCAGGGGCGGAGCCCGGTCAACTCCGCTGTACCGGTCTGTGCAAAGTGTTTGAGTAATTCACTCCCACGTCGGACCAGCCGCCATTTCCATTCGGAAAACTCACCCTGTTCAAAATGTTCGCGCTGCTCCAGCACAAAAGTGTCGAGCATTTCGGCGTTCACATCCATAACACCCTGTCGGGTGAAATGGCGAATAATTGCACCAAAACCTGTAACTCGATACCCTTTAACTGTTTTTGCGCTTGCGCCGCTCCTCTCCAGTAGCCTTAGAGACTGCTCGGCGGCCACTTTCAAATTAAATGTGTCCATTTGTTTTACCTCGCATTTTCAGATAGTCAGATGAAACCTGCCTTTTCTATTATGCAATTAAACAATGGACACAATTCTATTATCCCGAAGTTTTTGACCACAACCCCTTTATTTACAAGGGCAACGGCTTAAACTTCGGGATAACTATTTTCTCGGCATAATCTTGATTATCCCGAATTCGGAATAACACTGATTTATCGGTCGCTGGCCAGCGCCGGGGCTTGGCGGGTGAGCGTTCCGGCCTGTTTATGGAGCAGACCCGAATTGCAAAGGAGATGAGAAAAGCCGATGAGCAGCGAAACGTACCAGCTCACCTTGTTCGACCTCGATACCTCGTTTGGGAGAACGTCCCCGGAGCTTTCAGCTCCGCAGACGGCGAGGACTTCAGGGCGGTCATTGAAGAGATCGTCCGCATTAAGTACAGTGCCTGTGATGTGCCTCGACCTGAGTCCGGGCGCTGGGAATCTGCTGGGGCTGCCCTTTTGGGAGATGAATTCAGCTTGGCTTGGAGAGTCATGGACGCTCAATTCTGGGGAGTCGCCCAGCGTCGCCGTCGCATCTTCCTTGTCGCAGATTTTGGAGGTACGACCGCACCCGAAATACTATTTAAGCAAGACGGCCTGTTTGGGAATATTGCGCAGAGCGGAGGCCAGAGGCAAGGAACTGCCGCCCCAGCTCAGGGACGCACTGATGATACAGGCGGGGCTTGCCTGACACCATGGGATGTCCAAAGCCGCCGCATTTTTGAAGAAACTGGGACATGGCCCGCCCTCTACGGCGGCGAAGGCGGCGGGCACGGATATATCCAGACAGAAGAAAAAACAGCGATAGCCTTTGCCGCAAATCAGCGTGATGAGGTACGGGATTTGCACGATGTTGCAGGAGCGATACAGGCCCAGCCGGGGATGAAGCAGCAGACCTTTGTGGCACAGCCGCTGTTCTGCTTAAACGATCAGGGCGGCGAACGGATGGATGTCACCGAGGATGTTTCGTCTACACTGCGCGCCGGTATGGGAGGGCATCCTCCGCTGGTATCTCAGCCCAATTGCATGAACAGCTGGGACACCCAGCAAAGCCGTGTGTTCACGCCGGAGGGTGTGGCTCCTACTCTTGCCGGTGCGGACGGCGGCGGTGGCAGAAACCCGGCAGGGCTGTTGTTTGCGGCAGGGGTTGTCAGCAAGGGGGATGGAGATTGTTTTCTGACTCCCGAAACACACACCTCGCTAACCGGCGGTGGCGGGCAGGCCGGACAGGGCTATCCCTGTGTGCTTACTGCAGGCTTCTGCGGCAATGCCAGTGCCGAAGCCAGAGGAATCGGCTATCAGGCTGAGTATTCCCCTACCATTAAAACGGGCACTGCGCCATCAGTTCTGTGCCTCAACGATCAGGGCGGCAGCCAGATGCACTCCACCGAGGATATCACCGGTACGCTCCGTGCCCAAGAGCATGGACACCAGCCGCTGGTCATGGCAACCCAGCAGGGCGGCGCTGAAATTGGTGAGGGCATTTGTCCGACTATCACGGCAAGTGCCGGTATGAGTGGCAATAACCAGCCGGTGCTGTTTGAAAATCACGGCATCGACAGCCGCTACACCGGCCCGCATGCTGTGGCGCCCACCATGTCCGCCCGGATGGGAACCGGAGGAAACAATGTTCCGCTGGTGGGGAACCCCGTTGCATTTTCCCTTGATTCAAAGGAATCCAACAGCATGAAATCAGCCAATCCCCATTCGGGATGCCGGGAAACGGACGTTGCCAGAACCATTGACACGACAAACCCCGACCCCAGCAAAAACCAAGGCGGCATTGCTATTTTGCAGGAAACCATCTGCATTGCGGGGAACACCATTGACCGGGAGCCGGAAAACGGCGGCAACGGTCTCGGCTGTAAGCCGGACATCAGCTACACCATTACGACCTCCGACCGCCACGCAGTGTGTGAGCCATACCAAGAGGTGGTGGGCGCGCTTTGCCGTGGGGATGAGAAAGGCATCGGCAGCCAGTATGTCAGTCAGAATAAATGCATTGTCGAAAGGCGTAACCTGATTCGCAGGCTGACACCTTTGGAATGTGAACGGTTTATTTAGGAACTATACACGGTAGTTAATTACACGATAGAAAGACGATGTAAAGCCATGTTACTACAGCCTTCTATAAGCGTGTTACAATATCTGTACCTGTAGGGTACTCTGCAGGAATTTTATTGTACATCGTATAGGAGGTTCGTATGGAAAAAGAACAACGAGTTTTCAAGGTGATGCGCGCACTGATGCCAGCACCGTCAGGTGGTGAAAGGGAACTATGGCTGATCACAAGGCACGGCATCCCGTTTTACCAGATCAATGAATGGCTGGACTTGAAGAGCATTCGAAAGATCAGCACCGGAAAGGAGTACGCACACAAGCTTTGTGTATATCTTAACTTTCTGCATGGGCAGGGAATATCGTTTGAGGATGCCGTAACAGATGATGTTATGGCATTTTTAATGCGGCTTATGGGTAGGAGCTATGAGGACGGAGGCGTTATTCGGCTGCGGGCCCCATTGTCATACAGCACCCTCAGCAAGTATGTCACTGTCATCACCGAATTCTACAAATGGCTCGAACAGACCGGTATGCATCATGTTGAGTTTCAGACAATGGACAATGCGAAGAGGGCCCAAAAATCGTTTCTCTATGGCCAGATCAGTTCTTATGAGTACAAATACATTATTGACCGACACATGTTAAGGCTGACCGCGAAACGGGAGTACATCAAATGGTATACGGATGATGAAGTGGTGACCATCTGCTCCTGTTTTCTGACATTACGCGATCTGGCTATATTTTTGGTCACGCTGGAAGGCTTCAGGATAGACGAAGTACTAAGCATGCAGCTTGAAGATTATGATTCTCAAGCTGGCCGTATCAGTCCGAGCCGGTCAAAAGGTAAACCGGACGCATCTTCGGGAGATTTCAAGCACCGCACTGTCTTTCTTCCGCAATCAACACGTGATGTGCTGGACCGCTATCTTTTGACAGAGAGGTCCCAGGCGGAAACACAATCCGGCCTGCTCAGTCAGACTATCTTTATCAATCTGAAAGCCGGGTGCAGCCAGGGTACTCCCCTTGCATACCGCAATTACTGGGAGATTTTGAAAAAGTGTGCGGCACGGGCGGGTCTTGACAGCAAAAAAATCCGTACCCACAGCGGACGCAGCACGAAAGTCATGCAATTTCTGGAGCATCAGGCGGCGCATCCGGAGAACAACATTTCCGATGCGATGATTTCGGAGCACTTTGGCTGGAAGAGCCTGGATTCTATCGAGCCATACCGCAATTACAACAATCCGATTATCGCCAAGGCGGTGTTTGATAAGCTTCAAAAGGCAAAGGAGGGGCAAAGATGAACTCCTCATTTACAGCATTGGAAGAATCACTGTGCTCTAGAAGCAGCCTACAGCCGGTACTGGATTCTGTCGGAGTATCGGAAATGATCCGGGCTATGGAAAATGCCCCGCCAAATTTGCTCACGGCATACTTTCAGGAGAAAGCAGCAGAATTTACTGTCAGGCGCGAGAACGTTACGAGTTTTAAGCTGCTCCAGGCCGCATTTACAGACAAAAAGCAGGCAAGCAGGTTTTATGGGACACCCATCGCTGATGTAGTTAAAACAATTGCTGACATCGAGTTTGAGAAGCAAAAATCACTTTTCAGGAGGGAAAACCGCCAACAATTGAGTGTCCATAACGATATATGGCAGCTGTTTTATCTAACCGGACCCAATTTGAGGAGCAACAGCTACGATTTCAGCAAGATCCATTGCGTCTCGCTGCGCTTGGAACTGAAATACTTTATGCTGTGGTACCTTCAAGGCCGTAGCGACTATCGGACCCCGGTTCTTGCTGCAGTAATCAAGGGAGTCAATTTCCTCAGCAGCAATAACCCAGGCATCCACTATTTCGCGGATATATCCGATGTGGATGCCCGTCAACTCTACAACTATCTGGAAAACGACTGCTTATCCAAGCACGGCGGCAGACTGTCCGTCAAGTCCGTTGCCAACACCATGCGTGCCTGCGGCCAAATCATAGACTACCTTTGCGGAGACATGCGTGATCCGAGCCTCCGGACACCGATACCGACGGGGAATCCATTTGCAAAGTACCGCTTTTTCAATCTGGACAACATGTCCAGAAATACTGAGATAATCCCCGACCCAGTAGCGGCGGCGATTGAAAAGCATAGTCACGAGTTAAGCGATACACACCGGGTTCTATACAGCATTTTTATCAATACCGGGCTGAGATTGTCGGAAGTCGTACTGCTGAAAGAGGACTGTCTGGCACCATCACGTTTTGAGGGGCTGATGCTCCTGCGCTATGTGCCGCACAAAACATTAAGCGCCCGGCGCAAGCGCGGCATCGGCGATACCTGTGAAATGCTGATCCCTGCTTTTCTGTCAAGAGAAATCACCCGTCAGATTAAGAGAACCCAAAGCCTGCGGGAGGAATATGGTGAGCCGTATATCTTCATTGTGAAAAATGGGAGCCAGCGTCCTTCGCTTCCCTGCGGTGACGGGTTTTGCGATGCGGTAAACAGGCTGATTGCGAAGCACTGCATTACTGATGAAAATGACCACCTCTGGAAGCTGACCACAAGGCAGTTCCGAAAAACCATTGCCGTCATGCTGGTCGAAAGCGGAGCATCCATGACGGAGCTTGCCTACTGGCTGAGCCATCTCTCACGCAAAACCTCAATGAAGTATTACGCCGAGGTTCGAAAGAAGCGGCTTGCTGAAATGAACACTTCCTTTTTTAGAGAAAAATTTGATCTTCTGCTTAACAACGAGCAGCTTGATCAATTCAGCGAAGAACAGCGGCGGCTCTTGTTTGTGGACTTCCGCCTTGAACAGCGCAGGGTTGAATTGGGATTCTGTATGCGCGTTTTTGCCGATGGAGAATGCCGGGAGCGCAGCCGTACGCTAAGCTGTGTAAACTGCAAAAATCTTTGTACAGGCAAACCGTATCTACAGTACTGGATAGCCCTGCGGGATTCCCAGCGCAAGCTCGTGGACGGGCTTGTTGAGTCCTACCGGGAGATGGGGATTGCGGATTACCAGTCATACCGGCAGTATCAGCAGGAAAAAGCGCTGCTTGATTCCTACTCGGATACCGTGACAAAAATCGAGGCAGCTTTTGGAGGTGGTTTGTATGCCAAGTAATGCTGCGGTGCAGGAAAACTTTCAGGAAGATCGTAAAGTGGAATACCGCGCCTTTGTTGCCAGTATTTCAGGCAGCGATTGCTTTGGTGACGACATATGGCACTGCGACAGGCTCAAAAAGCATCCGGCTGACAGATCCTGTGTGCTCCACTTTGTGAATGTCCCGGAACAATTTAAGGAAGCAGCCAAATACTTCATTGTGCTGAAACTGCTTGGAGGCATGCGAGTATCATCAGCCCGGCAGCACGTGATCCGGCTGATATGGTTCCTGCAGTTTCTAGAATTGCAGGGTGAAGAAGATGCTCTGTATTGTTGCACGCCGTCCTTTGTCGCTGGATTTAAAGCATATCTGGATGGGAATTGTACAAAGGAACAGGTAAAAAACGGCATATGGCAAGTCATCAAGAACTTTTTTGATGTCATGCAGGGATGGGAAGGCCGGAAGCTATACAATCATTTCGCCGGAAACCCATTCGTTCAGCCTTTACACTATGACGAAAAGCTGATTCCTCCTTTTGTTGAACGCCAGCTTGACCGGTTATTTCTAATGCCGGAAATACAGCTTCATATTCGGGTCGCGTATTGGATTATGAGGCTTTTTCCCACGCGGGTCAGCGAGGTCTGCGCAATGGAGCCGGACTGCGTCAAGCAGTTTGACGGGCATTTTATTCTGTTCCTCCCCTCATGGAAGCAAAACGGCGGCTACAACCTGGCAGAGATGCGCAGCCTCCACATTGAGTATGAGGGGATTGGGAAATATCTGATAGACCTTTTACATGAGCAGCAGGAAGCGCAGCGTGCCCTATCGCCTTATCTGCCGGAAAATCAGCGGGGACTGCTGCTGGCCTACAAGAAAGCCTGGTACAGATACGGAAAATGGGCCGAAACAGTTGTCCGGAAGCACAATGTCCTGACAGCTACCCCTAACCATATCAACGTGTTCTTCAAACGATACTGCGAAATGTATGATGTCCGTGATGAAAACGGAACCCTATATGTTCTGAAAAGCCACATGCTCAGACACAACGGCATTACAGACCGGCTGGCAGAAGGCTTTACCATAGAGCAGATCGCCCACATGACAGGCCACAAGAACGACCAGATGATTCTCAAATCATACAACCATCTCGACCTGCGTCCGGAGGTTCTTACGGAAAAGCAGAGGCTTGTTTTGGGGGAGTCTGACGAGTCATCTCCGGTTATGTTTCATGGGAGAATCCTGAGCATGAACCCGCAGACGGAGGCCAGGCTGCTGGAAAACCTGCGTGCCCACAGGGTGCGCGGCGGCATATGCAGTGATATTACCGGATGTAAATGCGATATGCAGGCTTGCTTGAACTGCCGCTATTTTATTCCTGAAATCGAGCAGATTCCGTTCTTTGAGGAACAGGCCGAAGCCTGGCGCATAAAAGCGGTGCGGTTCAAAGCCTTTCCTATCATTCAAAAAAATGCCGCTGCAAATGCTGTTCTATATCAGGAGGTTGTAAACAAAATGAAAACATATCTGGAGGTAACTGGCGATGAGAAAAATTCCTGATTCCCTGCTCAATCTACAGCAAAAGCAGCGTGAACAAACGATATCCGCTGTTAAAAGCACGATACAGGAGCTGAAGGCGGAAGGGTGTCCGGTTACCATAAAACGCTTATGCGAACGGACGGGGCTTTCACGTTCGGTATTCAGCAAGCCGCACGTGAAAGCCTTGATGGATGAGGAACTCTTCCATATCCCTGCAAAGACTGTATCCGAAGGGACGCTGGAGAGTCAATATGCGAAGCTACTCCTGCAATTGGAGAAATCCAAGCGCCGGGAAAGCGATCTTAAGTCTGCAAATATTCAATTGCGTGAAACTGTACAGGAATTGCGTTCTGAATGTGAGCTGCTGCGGGGGGAACTTCATTCCCTTATGCAGCGTGGAATGCGGCTTCAAGGAGGGGGTGAGCGAAAATGATATTGAACAGGAAAAAGCTGAGGGCTTGGGAAAAATCCGCGCACATTTTGTTTACCAAAGAGCAGGAGGCTATTATTCTTGAACGGTTTGGCACCGAACCGGGAGATGGGCATGAATGGTCTGAGCAGGATATTGCTGAGCAGATTAGAAAAATTGTGCGCGACAATCCGGCACCACCGCCAAAACTGCCTGATTTTCTGAAATGACATTTCCATATCTCCGCAGCATTGAATACAGCATATGGCCTCGGCCTGTGCTGTATTTTTTATCACCAAACATCACAAAACGGTTTTTCGACCAATATTTTTTGAATCGTGTATGTACACGATTCAAAGCCATGATAATCAGGAGGCGATTCTATCGTGTACACCACAAAAACTAAACAAAATGAACGGCTCCAAGGCTTTCCCGACGGCTGGACGCTGATTCCCGGCGCATCCGACAGCGCCAGATATAAGGCTCTTGGAAATAGTGTGGCGATACCCTGTGTGAGCTTTGTCCTCCGCGGTATCGCCTATTTTTTGCGAAAAATTGATGAAGAACAGGAGGAATCGCCCCCATGTACATCTACCCCGACAACCTAAAATCCAAGGCAACCCTGTGGCTGTGGGAGCTGCGTGACATCGGAATCATCGGCATCGGCTGCCTGATTTCAGTGTTCGCACTCTCACGGCTCGGCTGGCTGCCACCCATTGTCGTGACGGCGGTCTATGCCTTTTTATCCATCCGCTTCGAGGATGTGAGCATCCTTGATTTTATCCGCTACGCCGCCGCTTTCTTTTTTGGAAAGCAGCAGACCTATGAATGGAGGGCGTGAATATGAACCGGAAAAAGAAGCAGGAGGCCAGAGAAAAAGCCTCCACCCGCCAGCTCATGGACATCGAGGGCATCACCGGCCACAGCCTTGTGACTCCCCACGGCGAGCTGGTATTTTTTATGATCAAGCCTACCAATATCAGTGTCCTGTCCGATTCCAGCATCGGAGCAAGGATTTATGCCCTTATGAATGTGCTGAAAGGCATCTCGGATATTGAAATGCTGTGCCTGAACAGCCGGGAAAATTTTGAGGACAACAAAAGCTACCTGAAAGCCAGAATGGACGCCGAGCAGAACCCCGTCATCCGAAAGCTGCTGGCACAGGATCAGACAGCCCTTGACCATATGCAGGTGCAGATGGCAACGGCGCGGGAATTTTTAATCATTATACGGCTTCGGAATGAAAAAGAAAGCGATGTTCAGCCATACCTTTCCCGCATCGAAAAGAGCCTCAAGGATCAGGGCTTCACGGTGCGCAAGGCGGGTGAATCGGACATCAAGCGTCTGCTGGGTGTCTATTATGAGCAGAATGTCACGACCGAGGTGTATGAGGATTACGATGGGGAACGCTGGGTTATTTTGAATGAGTGAACAGATAAACGGAAAGCCGGAAGTATGCACCCCCGGCTTTCCGCAAATCACTTTTCCGCAGATTCATCTAAAACGTGTTTCCCTTTGGGATAAAGAATACTGTCCTTAAATATTCCGTCTCCCCAAATTTCACTTTCAGATAATGTCGTTTCGATTAACTCGATCAGCTGCTTGTTAATGATAACCATGGCGCAGCGATACCCGGCAAAAGGCTGATAAAGCGGCATGACGATTTCTTTCCCATCCAAGGCAGACTCAATATCATTCACCTTAAAAGCAACGTGAGGTTCTTTTTGGATTCTAACATCAAGTGAGGAATTTTCACCGAAAGCATGTAACTCTATTGGAAGGGACAAATCATTTTTCATATCCAACGAGTACATGTCGAACAGAGGACTGTACTTCGTATCCTTATTATCTTTAATGTTTTCTAACGGAACAGGTTTGCCTATGTGATGAAAGGTCATCTGAAAATTATCAATCATATATTTTCTCCTTAATTGAATACAGGGTTTAGAAAATAATTATACCTCACATCTTTATCAAAGTGAACCATTTTACTTCAAGCCGTCACTAATGTGGCGGCTTTTCCTATATTCAAAATCAAAATCAGAAAGGAAGAAATGCCGATGGCAAGAAAAAGAAGTCCTCAATCTCCGCCACAGGAAGATGTAAAAATCAAGGATTTCCTTGACATGATCGCACCGGGCATCATCAAATTCAATACTGATCACTTCCTCTGCGGCAACACCTACCGCTGTGTGTGGGTGCTGCGGGAATACCCCACCACCACAGAGGAACAGGCCATCCTACGCCACCTTGGAGAAAAGGACGGCGTGACCCTGCGCATCTACACCAGACAGGTAACGGCGGCCGAGGAAAAGAAAATCATCCACAACGCCGCCAACAAAAACCGCATGGATAAAAGCAGCACCAACGACCTCCAGCAGACGGTCACCGCCGAGAGCAATTTGCAGGATGTTGTCACGCTGGTGTCCTCCATGCACCGCAACCGGGAGCCGCTCCTGCACTGCGCTGTGTTTCTTGAGCTGACCGCTCACGACTCCGATGCGCTGAAGCTCCTCCAGACCGACGTCCTCACCGAGCTGGTGCGCAGTAAGCTCAATGTGGATCGGCTCATGCTGCGCCAGCGGGAGGGCTTTCTCGCCGTAGGCCCCGCCGGATGGAATGTGTTCGCCAGCCAGTTTGAACGGGTGCTGCCCGCAAGCTCCGTGGCAAACCTTTATCCCTTCAACTACAGCGGCAAGACCGATCCTCATGGATTTTACCTCGGCAGGGACAAATTCGGCTCGAATATCATCGCGGATTTTGACAAACGCGACGATGACAAAACAAATGCCAATGTGCTGATTTTGGGGAACTCCGGTCAGGGCAAGAGCTATCTTCTCAAGCTCATTCTCTGCAATATCCTCGAATCAGGCAAGTCCGTTCTGTGCCTGGACCCCGAGCACGAATATGTGGAGCTGGCAGAAAACCTCGGCGGCTGTTTCATTGACCTTATGTCGGGCCGGTACCGGATTAATCCGCTGGAGCCGAAAACATGGGACGAGGGCGGCAGCCCGGAGGATACCGACGCGCCCCAGGCATTCCGCCAGTCCACCAAGCTCAGTCAGCACATCAGCTTTCTCAAGGATTTCTTCCGATGCTACAAAGATTTTTCAGACCGCCACATTGACGCCATTGAAATCATGCTGGGCAAGCTGTACGAACAATTCGGCATCAGCGACCGCACCGATTTCAGGAGCCTTGGCACCACGGACTATCCCATTTTGTCCGACCTGTATGCCCTGATTGAAGCCGAGTACAAGGGCTATGACAAGACCAAATATCAGCTCTACCCGCCGGAGCTTTTGCAGGAAATCCTGCTGGGGCTCCACTCCATGTGCATGGGCGCGGAGAGTCAGTTCTTCAACGGTCACACCAACGTGACCTCCGACCGCTTCATTGTGTTCGGCGTCAAGGGACTCTTGCAGGCCAGCCGGAACGTGAAGAACGCCCTGCTGTTTAACGTGCTGTCCTTTATGAGCGACAAGCTGCTGACCGAGGGCAACACCGCTGCCGCCATTGACGAGCTGTACCTGTTCCTCACCAACCTGACGGCTATTGAATATATCCGCAATTTCATGAAGCGTGTGCGTAAGAAGGAATCGGCGGTCATCCTTTCGTCGCAGAACTTGGAGGACTTCAACATTGAGCATATCCGGGAGCTGACAAAGCCCCTGTTTTCCATTCCGTCTCATGCGTTTCTGTTTAACGCAGGCAATATTGACAAGCGGTTCTATATCGACTCCCTCCAGCTGGAGGAATCCGAATATAACCTCATCCGCTTTCCCCAGCGGGGCGTGTGCCTTTACAAATGCGGCATTGAGCGGTACAACCTTGCGGTCCACGCTCCGGCGTATAAGGAGAAATTGTTCGGAACGGCGGGCGGCAGATAATGAAGAAGGGAGAAAAAATCATGAACAGACTGCAACAGCAGAAAGAAAACAAATCGGGACTCCTCGAAGATATGCTGTCCTTTATCCGCTACACCCCCAACCGGGAGGCGGATCTTTTAGCGTTTATGGAGAAGTACCAGAAAGCGGACTGCGACGAGCGCCCCGCCATTTTGGAGCAGCTCCGCAGCTGCATGGACGGCAAGGAATACCCCGATCCCTACGCCGGGAGCTACCACTATACCCCGGAGGATGTATCTCTCATGGGCCGGATTCTGGATGATTATATTGACGATCTGATGGAAGCGCAGGGCGATCCCGCCGCCGTTTCAGAGTGTGTGCGGGATACGGTATTGAAAATCAATGCGCTCAACGAGGAATGCGGACGGTATCTCATTGATACATGGCGCAGGGAGCGGCTGTGCGGATTCATCAATTCCGCGGCGGAGCTGGCGGGGCTGGCTCAGGAAAAAGACCTGACCCTGCAGCACAGGATGTGGTAAGGCGGTGGTGAAATGGAACTACAGGGTCAGGATTTTGGAATCGAAATTGAAATGACCGGGCTTACCAGAAGCCGCGCCGCCGAGGTGATTGCCGAATATTTCGGCACCACAAAAGAATATGAGGGCAGCTTCTATGACGCCTATTTTGCAAGGGATACCACCGGCCGCAAATGGAAGGTCATGAGCGACGGCAGTCTGGACTGCCAGCGGAAGGAAGGGCGCAGAAAGGTCAGCGCCGACCGGAACTACAGCGTGGAGCTGGTTAGCCCCATCTGTCAGTATAAGGATATTGAAACAGTGCAGGAGCTGATCCGTAAGCTCCGGGAGGCCGGGGCGTTTGTGAATTCCTCCTGCGGCATCCATATTCACATCAACGCCGCGCCCTTTGACGCGCCGCATCTCCGCAATCTGGTCAACATCATGGCGGCCAAGGAGGATATGATCTACAAGGCGCTGAAGGTTTCGCGGGGGCGGGAAAGCCACTACTGCCGAAAGATTGACCCCGCTTTTTTAGAGCGGCTCAACCGGCAGAAGCCCGCCACCCTCGACCGGCTGAAAAGCCTCTGGTACAACGGCAGGGACGGCAGCCGGGAGCATTATCACGACAGCCGCTACCACTGCCTGAATCTGCACAGTGTGTTCCAGAAGGGCACGGTGGAGTTCCGGGCGTTCAACGGAGAGCTGCACGCCGGGAAAATCAAGGCATACATCCAGTTCTGCCTTGCCATGACCGCGCAGGCGCTCAACCAGCGGTCGGCAAGCCCTACCAAAACCCAATCCAGCAATGAAAAATACACCTTTCGTGTCTGGCTTTTACGTCTCGGCATGATCGGGGATGAGTTCAAAACCGCCCGTAAGCATCTGCTGGATCATCTGGAGGGCTGTATTGCGTGGAAAGACCCGGCACAAGCCCAAAGACAAAAAGAACGGCTGCGGCAAAAGCGGGAGGCGGAGCGCTCCCAGGCGCAGACCCCGCCGGAAGAAGCGGTGCCAGAACCCATTATGGAAGCGGAGGACGATCAGTCCCCCGCTTTTACTATGTCCATGTAGAAGGGAGATCATATGAAAAATAAACTGTATATCGCCTACGGCAGCAATCTCAATCTGCCGCAGATGGCGCATCGCTGCCCATCCGCCAAGGTGGTGGGGGCATCCGAAATCAAGAATTATGCTCTTGTGTTCCGGGGCGGCCGAAGCGGAGCCGTTGCTACCATCGAACCCTGCGAGGGCTCCTCCGTCCCTGTTCTGCTATGGAAAATCACGCCGAAGGACGAGGCGGCGCTGGATGTTTACGAGGGCTTTCCCCGGTTCTATGACAAGGAAATGATGGAGCTGCCGCTGGACGGACAAATGGTGTCCGCCATGGTCTATGTCATGACGCCGGGGCATCGCTTGGGGTACCCATCGGACTATTACTACAACACCATCCGTGAGGGCTACAAAACCGCGGGGTTTGATCCCGCTGTTCTGGAGCAGGCGGTGGACTATACCGAGCAGCTCATGGAGAGTGAGCCGGAGCCGGAACAGCAGAGTCTATTCGGCTTTGGTGAAATGAAATGGTGGTGACGGCATGGCAGATCCCGCAACCATTACAGCGGTTGCCAAGGCCGCCGCTGCCGCGCTCTCTGATGAACGCCTCCGAAAGACCATCGGATGGGTAATCGCTGCCGTCCTGTCCCCGCTGATTTTAGTCATCGTGCTGGTCTGTTCCTTGCTCTCCGGCACCACCAACCACAACAACACAGCTGTGGAGCTGTGCTTTCACGGCGGTGTGATTCCAGCGAGTATGCCTGCGGAGTACCGGGAATACATCGGGGATATGCGCCAAAGCTTCACCCTCATAGACGGCGCTATTGCCAGCGTGAACGCAGAGATGGAGGGCGGCGACAGCCTTGACGATGACCGCGTCAAGGCAATTTTTTATTCTCTGTTCTTCGGCGCAGCGTCCCCCTCCCGGCTGGAGCATCGTAAATATGTGGACTGCTTTGTGACCTATGAAGAACGCACCCGCACCGTGGACAACGGCGACGGCACCACCTCGGAAGAAACCTACACCGTAGCCGTTTCCATTGATTCTCTGCCCACCGTCTACAACAACATCCGCGCACTGCTTGGCAGAGCCATCACCTATGAGGATCAGGCCAACGCCAACGAAATTTATTACCGTGCCCGGTACGGCACCGGCGCACCCATGGAGGGGGACGGCTCCGGGTTGTGGGAGGACTGGGCGCCGGATCAGATAGACGGCTTTTATTCTGATTTGCCTGTCGGAGAAAGGGGCGCAGAGGCTGTCCGGCTGGGGCTTTCCCGCCTTGGCGACCCCTATTCCCAGGAGCTGCGCGGACAGGGCAGCTACACCGACTGCAGCTATCTTGTGCAGTGGGTGTACAAAAAGCTGGGCGTAAATCTGCCCGGCACGGCTGCGGCGCAGGGAAAATATTGCGTAGACAACGGGCTGACGATTCCCAAATCTGGTCTTGCTCCCGGCGATTTGGTGTTCTGGAGCCACAAGCCCAACGGCCGCTTCATGAACATTACCCACGTTGGAATCTATGCCGGGGACGGCAAGGTGGTGGACGCGTCCTCCTCCAGAGGGGAGGTTGTCTACCGGGATTTATTCGATTCCGGCAAGCAGGTGCTGTACACAAGACCCTATGCCGACGCACCGGAAACCTCCAGCTCCGGTCTTATTTCCCCTCTTGGAAAGAGCTGGCGTTCCATGGTGACCTCCGAATTCGGCGGCAGGACGGACCCGCTCACCGGGGAATGGGCGGGACATTCCGGCATTGACCTCGGCGCATCGAAAGGAACCTCCATCCGTGCGGCCAAGGCGGGAACGGTGAAAACCGTTGTCTATGGCAGCACCGGCTACGGCTACTATCTAACCATTGACCACGGCGGCGGGCTGGTGACTTTATATGGTCACTGCTCGGGGATTCTTGTCCGTGAGGGGCAGACGGTGAAAGCCGGGGAAACCGTTGCCAAGGTGGGCTCCACCGGGCGCAGCACCGGAAACCATCTGCACTTCGAGGTGCGGGTGAATGGCGTGAAGCAGAATCCGAGAAATTATCTGCCGTAAAAAGAGAAAGAAGGAATGATTTTATGCGTGAAAACAGGATTAAGGTACTCAAAATTGAGCCGGGGCAGGCGCCCCAAGTCAAGGAAATCCAAAATGACCTTGCCAGCCTGCAGGCGGAGGTTGGAGGGCTGATTGAATGCATCGGCTTTCCAAACGGCTGCGTTGCCGTCTGCAATGAGGAAGGCAAGATAAACGGAATGCTACCCAACAGAAGGCTGGGTGCGGACATTATCTGCGGCCCGTTTTTTGTCTGCGACACCGCCCATGACGGCAACTTTACCTCGCTCGGCAAGAGCAAGATCGCGGAATACAGCCAGCTCTTTGCTGACATTCCAGAATTCACCGGGCAGGAGCCGGAGCTTGAACCCGGCTTCACCTTTATCGGATTTGAGTATTAGGAGGGCTCCCATTATGAAAAAAGA
Source organism: Lacrimispora amygdalina (assembly GCF_003432035.1). Lineage (GTDB taxonomy): Bacteria > Bacillota > Clostridia > Lachnospirales > Lachnospiraceae > Lacrimispora > Lacrimispora amygdalina. Next base: position 22,091 of record NZ_QOHO01000013.1, on the reverse strand, counting down.
AAGCATTACCATACAAATGGACGGCGAAAAGCTCCGTGCGGTAAAACGCTACATGGAAAAGAAGGACGCGGATCTCACGAAAGAGCTTTGTGATTCCCTGCAGAAGCTCTATGAAAAATATGTTCCGTCTTCCGTCCGGGAATACATTGACGAGGGCATAGAGGGTGAAGCTCCGGCGGAGGCTTCACCCAAAAAGCAGAAAGAAAAAATCAGGCAAACAGCAGAGCCGAGGCAGGAGGAGCAATGATGCAGTATTTTGATAAGCACAGCAATGAGATTAAGGCCGGAATGTTTCTCCGCATGGAGGACGGCAGCATAGAGGAAATATACGCCTGTACTGACGCATACGGCAAAGAGGATCTCGGCATCAATGCCAGCAATGATGAATTTCTGAAACGGCACGGCTTGGGTGAGTTTGACCGGGAATTCTATTCGCTTTCCTCTTTCAGCCTCAGAGAAACAGAACTTTGCCAATCCGAGCCTATCCAAGGTCATTCTGGCATGGAGATGAAGTAGCATACCGCCCACTGCACGTATCCCCCAGCGTTGCCCCCTGTTCGCCCCCGTGTGCCGTTTTCAGGACGGATGTGGCATCCATAACCCATCCCGCCCCAAACGGCAACGTAAAGGCTTTGTGCCGGGCGTTTGGAAAGGCGCACCGGCTCCCGAATCCGGCAGGTCCCCTCGGTCGAAAAAAGAGCGGGATAAAGGCGGGTGGTCGCAAGCGCCCTCCCGCCGTCCACTTCGCCCAGCAGTGCTGGGCGTTTTTCGCACCTTGCCATGAGGTGGTCGGATTGGGGATTTGGCACGGTCAGGGTGGTCGGAATCTGCAAAAATGCAGAAGAGCAAAGGATTTTGTACGGTCACCTCACAGGTGAACACTCACAAAAATGGAGGTTTTACCATGAAAAACAACAAGGAACGAACGGCGGTCTGGCTGTATCCCGAAACCATGGAACGGTTGGACGGCTGGCTGATACAAGATAACTGTAAGAGCCGCAGCGAGTTTATAGAAAAGGCGCTCTGCTTTTACATGGGCTACCTTGGAACGGAGGACACCTCCTCCTATCTTTCCAAGGCCCTGCTTTCCTCCATGGAGGGAACTCTGCAGAAAACTGAAAACCGGGTGGCAAGCAATCTGTTTCGCCTCTCGGTGGAAATCAGTATGATGATGCATCTGCTGGCAACTACGCTGGAGGTTACCGATGAGGAACTGCACCGGCTTCGCGGCCGGTGCGTTGCCGAGGTGAAAAAGACCAAGGGCAAAATCCGTCTGGACGATGCGGTGGATTTCCAGAACGGCATCGAGGCTGAAGAATAATGGCGCGAATCATTCTCAAGTGCCCCTATCTCAAGGGCGGGGAAAAGACCTCCGCCCATTTAAATAACCTCGTCAAATACATTGCCACCCGTGACGGTGTGGAAAAAATGGAGAGTGTCCACCGGCTCTGGCATTCTACCCAAAATCAGCAGGCGCTCATTGTGCAGATACTTCGGGAGTTTCCTGATACCAAGGATTTATTTGAATACGAGGATTACTGTGAGAATCCCAACCGGGGAAATGCCTCGGAGTTTATTTCCATTGCGCTGGAACAGAACCTTGATCAAATCAGCGGGCGGGAAAAATATCTGGACTACATTGCAAACCGTCCCCGCGTAGAAAAGTTTGATACCCACGGTTTGTTTACAGCCGGGAACGCGCCGCTGGTCTTGTCACAGGTTGCGGAGGAAGTGGCCGCCCACACCGGAAATGTGTGGACGCCGATTATTTCCCTGCGCCGGGAGGACGCCGCACGGCTGGGCTATGACAGTGCCCGTGCATGGAAAGCCCTGCTTTCCTCCAAGGCGATGGAGCTGGCCGAAAGCCTGAAAATCCACCCCGACCATCTGAAATGGTATGCGGCGTTTCACAATGAATCGCACCATCCGCATGTTCACATGGTCTGCTACAGTACCGATCCAAGGGAGGGCTACCTTACCAAACAGGGTATCCGCAAAATGAAGTCTTCTCTGGCAAATGAGATTTTCCGTCAGGAGCTGATTCCGCTTTACGGAGAAAAGACTCAGCGGCGGGAGGAGCTAAAGGAACAGGCCGCCGAAGCCATGGGAGAGCTGATTTGCCAGATGAAGGGCGGCGTTTTGGTCAGTGAGCGCATGGAGCAGCTCCTTATCCATCTGGCGGAGCGTCTGCAAACGGTTGGCGGCAAAAAGCAGTATGGCTATCTGAAAGCTGATCTAAAAAATGTGGTGGACGAAATTGTGGATGAGCTTGCCAAGGACAGCCGCATTGCCGAAGCCTACCGCCTGTGGTGGGAGGTCAGGGGCAGGATCGAATCCGTTTACACCGAAACACCCTCCGAGCCGCCGCCCCTTTCCCGCTGTGAGGATTTCAAGCTCATCCGCAATAGGGTCATTCAGGAAGCCCTGAATCTTGGCAGCGGTGCCATGACCTTTGAAGAACCGGTCTCTGTGGAAACCGCTCTGCCGGACGCCACCCCGGATGACGATACACCCGCCGTGGAGTCTGCCCCGGATAGCACACCCGCCGAACCGGAGGATGCTTCCGAACCGCCGCCCGCTCAGTCCTTCAGCAGTGGGAAGAAAGCCCCCACCTCATGGTGGACGGAGGAATACAAGCTGGCAAAGCAACATCTGCATGGCGATGAGGCTGCCGGAATCCCGCAGGATTTTGAAAAAGCCCGTGAACTTTTCCTCGCAGAAGCAGATAAAGAGAATCCCCTGGCACTCTATGATCTTGGTCGTATGACCGCCGACGGGCTTGGGTGCGAAGCGAACGCCGATGCAGCCTATGGCTGGTACGAAAAAGCCCTTGCGGTGTTTCATGCTGCCGAGGAAGAAAAGCCTTGGAAGTACACCGAGTACCGCATCGGCAAAATGGTCGCCGCAGGGCTTGGCACAGAGCAGGACTATTTACAAGCGGCGGACTGGCTCACTCTTTCTGCAAACGAGAAGTACAAATATGCGCAGTATTCCCTCGGCGGCCTGTACTACCACGGCAAGGGTGTGGAGCAGAATCATGAAACCGCCTTTGACCTCTACACCCGTTCGGCAGACCAAAGCTTTCCCTATGCCAACTTTGAGCTTGGTAAAATGCTGCGGGACGGCATCGGTTGCGAAAAAAACAGTGTGGAAGCTGACCGGCGTTTCAAGGAAGCCTTTCTCGGCTTTGTCTTTCTGGAGGAAAAAGGGCACGACGATAAGCTCCAGTACCGACTGGGCTGGATGCTCTTAAACAGCGTCGGCACAGAAAAGGATGAAGCCAACGCCAAGGAATACTTTAAAAAGGCGGCGACGGTGGGAAATCCCTTCGCCTGCTACCAGCTCGCAAAGCTCATTCTTTCCGATGAAACAGCATCTACACCAGAGGTAGAAAAAGCTCTCGGCTATCTCAGGCAGGCAGTGGAGGCTGAAAATCCCTATGCCGCATATTTTCTCGGCAAGCTCTATGAAAAGGGGCAGCACGTTGCGCAGAACACAGCCGAGGCAGCACGGCTCTATACCCTGTCGGCAGAGCAGGACAACGACTTTGCCGCATACCGGCTCGGCAAGCTGTATCTTGGCGGTGAGGGCGTCCTCAAGGATGTGGAAGCGGCTATCCGCTGGCTGACCTTTGCCGCAGAGCGGAAGAATCAGTTTGCCGAATATGTCCTCGGCGTTCTTTATCTCAAGGGGGAGGATGTTCCGAAGGATGTGCCCAAGGCGCTGGGATACCTGAAACGGTCTGCCGGTCAGGGCAACCAATTCGCACAGTACCGGCTGGGCAAGGTTTACCTCATGGGAGAAGATGTGCAAAAGGACATTCCGGCTGCCCTGCAATTCCTGACGGCCGCCGCTGAACAGGGTAATCAATATGCGCAGTACACTCTTGGCAAGCTGTATCTCATGGGAAAAGATATTCCGAGGAATAAAGAATCTGCCGTCCGTTGGTTTACCCTATCGGCGGCGCAGGGCAATCTTTACGCGCAGTTTTTCCTTGACCATATGGACGAGTTCAAAGACCCCTCCGTCCTGCTGGCGGGCACGCGGCTCCTGCATCACATGAGCCGTGTGTTTGCAGACAATGCTCCGCCTCTGAAACCGCCCGGACAGCGCGCCGACCGCAAGCTCCTGCGCAGGCTCCGGGAGAAGAAGCAGGCGCAGGGTCATGCGCGGGACGACCACGAACAGACCATGTCACTCTAAAATGATGGGAGGAACACCATGAAAAAGCAGAAAAAGAAAACCAGGCGGATGCCCATCTTAAAAAATATGTACCCGAAGCCATGCCGTCCTGTAAAAAGGGCGGCATTTTTTCATCGAATCGGCAATCGCCATCAATAGGAGGTGCTCTATGGGTGTGTATGTACATTTTACAGATGAACAGAAATACCGCGCCAACAATGTGAATTTGGCGGACTTTCTCCAGCGGCGCGGCGAAAAGCTCCTGCCCAGCGGCCGGGATAAGCGGCTGGCCTCCGACCACAGCATCACCGTCCGGGGAAATGAGTGGTACGATCATTCCGCAGAGAGCGGCGGCTATGCCATTGATTTTGTAAGAAAGTTCTACGGCTGCTCTTACCCCGAAGCCGTGACCCTGCTGCTGGGCGGTGAGCAGGGCGAGGTCTACCGGCCCGCCTCACAAAAGAAGCAGGAACTGAAAAAGCCCTTTGCGCTCCCACCGGCCCATACGGATATGCGGCGTGTGTATGCCTATCTGGTGAAAACCCGGCACATCGGCCGAGAGGTGGTCAGCTTCTTTGCAAAGCAGAAGCTCCTCTATGAAAGCTGCGAAAAATCTCAGGATGGGACAAAGGAATACCACAATGCGGTGTTTGTGGGATTGGATGAAAACGGCGTTGCCCGCCACGCTCACAAGCGTGGAATTTACACCTTGGGGCAGGCGTACAAAGGAAATGTGGACGGCTGCGATCCCCGCCACAGCTTTCACTGGTTTGGCGAAAGTGAGCATCTGTATGTGTTTGAAGCGCCGGTGGATCTGCTGTCGTTTATCACCCTGCATCCGCAGGATTGGCAGCGGCACAGCTATGTGTCCCTCTGTGGCGTGGGCGGTCAGGCGATGGTGTGGATGCTGGAACAGTATCCGCAGCTCCGGCAAGTCTCGCTATGCTTGGATAATGATAAAGCCGGGAACAAGGCCAGCGAACGGCTGCAACAACAGCTTGCGGAAAAAGGATATCCCTCTCAGCGGCTGATTTCCCAGGGAAAGGACTGGAATGACGATTTAACGGAAGCGACACAGCAAAGACAGAGTGGCTTTGAAATGCGGATGGCATAGCAATCAGGCAGGGTATGAGCCCTGCCTGACATTATTTTTTACCTTTTTCCTCTTCTGTTACTTCCTCCAGTATCTCGGAGCAGAGCCCGACGCACTCATTGCAGATTGCTTCATGGGTACCAACAATGATGCGTTCCACCTCCTGCTGACCCTTGCCGCAGAAGCTGCAGTGAATATCCTCGCCATGCTCTTCATACCGGGTGTCATCGTATTTTTTGATACGCTCTATTTGTCGTTTCAGCGGCCTTATGTCCTGCAGAAGCGACCACACGCAATCATAATGCACCACGCAGTTCTGGTCAAAGTATTCCGCTTCCAGCCACGGAAATTTTTCCAACCGCATCTTGTAGCGGCTTGCCATTGTTGAGAATCCAACCTTTTTAATGGTGCGCTGGAAAAGAATAAATTTCAGAAGCAGCGCATCCCGAAGCGTTTCATCCGCCAGCATTGACTCATAGCTTTCAATGCTGCCTTGAGCCGCACATTTTTGAATGGAGGATAGCTGCGCCGTGAGCTGTTTATAGAGAAACAGATGATAATCCAATTTGCTGTCAAGCAGTAATAATTCCTTGTCCATTATATGTCCCCTTTATCGATAAACATGGTTTTTATGGATTTATTTTACCACCTAATTGGTTCTGAAGAAAGGAGTTTTCCCTATGCAATCCCAGGTTTACATCTTATTCGCAGCGGCCGCCGTGATGTTTCTTGTCATCGGCGGCCTTTCTCTTTTGGCGCACTATTATACTCTCAATGGGATCAAATCCCGCACAGTGGGCGACGGTCAGCATGGAACGGCGCGCTTTGCCACCAAGCAGGAAATCAAAAGCATCTACAAGCATATCCCCTTTCAGCCGGAGCTGTGGCGGAAGGGACAAAACCTCCCCGCTGTTTCGGAACAGGGCATCATTCTCGGCAGCACAGGAGCGAAAAATAAGGTCACGGCGCTGGTGGATACCGACGACGTCCACTGTCTCATGATCGGCGCATCCGGCGTGGGTAAAACAGCCTTTTTCCTGTACCCAAATCTGGAATATGCCTGCGCTTCCGGCATGAGCTTTCTGACCACCGATACCAAGGGGGACCTCTACCGCAACTACGGCGCCATTGCCCGCGACCACTATGGCTATCATGTGGCGGTTATCGACCTTCGAAATCCCACCCGTTCCGACGGCAACAATATGCTCCAGTTGGTCAACACCTACATGGACACTTACCTTGCCGACGAAAACAACCTTGTGGCAAAGGCCAAGGCGGAGAAATACGCAAAGATTATTTCCAAGACCATCATCAACGCCAGCGGCGAAAACTACGGACAAAATCAGTTTTTCTATGATGCCGCCGAGGGGCTTCTGTCCTCCATCATTCTGCTGATTGCGGAATATCTGCCGCCCACCAAGGTGGATGGGAAAAAGGTGGACTGCCGCCATATCATCAGCGTGTTCAAGTTGGTGCAGGATTTGCTGGCTCCCAGCAAGGTAAAGGGGAAAAGCCAGTTTCAGCTCCTCATGGAAAAGCTGCCGCCCGACCACAAGGCCCGCTGGTTTGCGGGAGCTGCTCTCAACTCCGCAGAGCAGGCCATGGCGTCGGTACTCTCCACGGTGCTCTCCAGACTTAATTCCTTTTTGGACAGTGAAATGGAGCAGATACTCTGCTTTGAAACAGCCATCGATGCGGAGAAATTTTGCAATGAAAAATCCGCGCTGTTTATTGTTTTGCCCGAAGAAGATTTGACCAAATATTTCATGGTCAGTTTGATGATCCAGCAGCTCTACCGGGAAATCCTCGCTGTGGCGGATGAAAACGGCGGCAAGCTGAAAAACCGGGTCATGTTTTACTGTGACGAGCTGGGTACGCTGCCTGCCATCGAATCGCTGGAGCTGATTTTTTCAGCCAGCCGCTCCCGCCGTCTTTCCATGATCCCCATTATCCAGTCCTTCGGTCAGCTTGAAAAGAATTACGGCAAGGAGGGTGCGGAAATTATCGTGGACAACTGCCAGGACACCATCTTCGGTGGCTTCGCACCCAACAGCCAGACCGCAGAGGTACTCTCCAAGGCGCTGGGCAGCCGTACCGTCATGAGCGGCAGTATCAGCCGTGGAAAGAATGATCCCAGCCAGTCCTTACAGATGATGGAGCGTCCTCTCATGACGCCGGATGAACTGAAGTCCATTCCCAAGGGCAGCTTTGTCGTCATGAAAACCGGCACCCATCCCATGCGGACAAAGCTGCGGCTGTTTCTGGATTGGGGCATCCGTTTCGGAAAGCCCTATACCGTGGCGGAAAAGGCGAACCGGAAGGTTGTCTATGCCGACAAGCAGACTCTGGAGGAAAATATCGTCCGCAAGCACATGTCCTACCTGATGGTGGATGAGGAAACCGGGGAGATATTGGAGCCGCCCACCGGTACTGGCGCACTCCACACACCTGTGGTAGAACCTCCCACAGAGCCACTAAAACGACGCAGCCATGTCAGAACGTAAAGGAGCTGATAATCCATGAGCTATTTTAACCACATTTATTCTGCTTCGCCCGATGAGCTGCCCCATCGGGCGAGGGCTGTTTATATTTACCTCCGTGACCGTGCAGGAAAGGACTCAGACTGCTGGCCCGCAGTCAAGACCATCGCTTCTGACTTACAGCTTTCCCGCAGCACTGTCAAGCGTGCCTTGCATGATTTGGTAAAGGCGGGACTGATTGAAAAGGAATCCCGCTATCGAGAGAACGGCAGCAATACCAGCAACCGGCTGATTTTGAAAAAATAGCCGAGCTGCGGCAAAACGGACTTTCCGCCAAGGGGGATTTCTGCCTTTCCGCCGAACCCAGGTGCGGTTCATGATGGACCCACCAGAACCTCTCACTCTAAGAGTATTTATTACAGAGGAAGAAGAATAAAATGGTACCCATAGAAAGGACAATGCTCTGACAAAAAGGCATGAGAAATAGACTGCTGGTTGACAGCGAAGCAGGAAAAATAGACATTATTCTGCCAACGATGCAAAAGCAATGGACACAGGGTTGACAAATGCCAAAAGAATCATGCAAAATATGAGCAGAGCCTATGGGTGAAGAACATGGCAAAAAAATGTGGTGCCAAAAAATATTCAGAAGAAGAAATGGAAGCACTGCGCAAAAATCCGAATGTGTTAGAGGTTTTGGAAAACCGTCTATCGCTGACAATTGAGTTTAGGCAGCAGGTCTATGAGGAATGGGTTTTAAAGCCTGAAAGGTCAACCGTCCGAAGAATGCTGGAAATTAACGGTTTTGACACGCAGCAGCTCGGGCAGAATTTTACCCAATCGGTAGGGTCTGTTTTTAAGCGAGGGGGACGCCCGAAGTATTCCAAGGCATCGCCCGAAACACAGGCAAATTGGTCTAAAACAATGAATATGCCCACGAAAACCTCGGAGGAACTGCTTGAAAGCGGGAAATTCATTTGGGATGTCAATCGGCTAATCCTGCACCCGGACTTTGAGGCGGAGCTATATCGAAACTATCCAAAACAGTCCATAGAGGATGGTTTGCTTGCACATGGAATAGCTCCGGCGGATGTAGGCTACCACAAAATTTATTGTCTAAAGGAAAAATTTGAGCGTTCCTCAGGTAGAGATACTGGCCGCAGCATGAAAAAAGGCCGCAATTCGGGTTACGATGCCGCAACCGTGAAGCAGTACACAAATCACCCCTATATTCAAACGGCTACTCGTGAGAAGATAACGCTGCAGGCTGCGTTTTTTGAGGCGGCAGCGCCGATTTCCTCTCTGCCGATTGACGATATTTTCCGTGTATTTGACATTGAGCCAAGCATATTTTCTGCGACGGAGCGATACCGTATCAGCCGAATTTTAAGCCAATGGGTTAAGACAGACGGTGCTGATGTCCCGGAGGTGATTCCTACACGAGAGATTCTCCGCAGCAGAATAAATGCACTGGATGGTATTGCGGAAAAAGGATTTCTTCGAATTGGCGACATCGTCCCTGCTTTGAATGTGTTTCAAAGAAAGGCTCTTTGCTTGTGGCTTCAAGAACTTATGGCAGATCCCGGGCGAAAATATACGGTGAAATATATTCTGTCATTGCTTGGCATTTCTCGCGCATCATACTATGCGATCTTGAAAAATGGGAACTATGGTCAAGCGGTCATCAAACGAAATGAAAAGGATGCGCAAGATGCCCAGCTTATTCGAAGGGTGATGGAATACAAAGGCTTCGCCAAGGGATCAAGACAGATTTATATGATGCTGCCCACTCTCACGGGGCAGCACTTGGGACTAAAAAAGATACGCCGCATCATGAAGGAATATGGGATCACATCATCCATTCGGAAATCGGATTCCTCAAATCGTATGGGTGGAGCAGCACTCCGAAAAAATGTAAAACCAAATCTTCTTGGACGTAGATTTCGCCTCCACAGACCGAACGAGGTGAGGTTGACAGACGTCACCTATCTGACTTACGGTGACGGATGCAGAGCATACGGATCTGCACTGCTTGACCCCGTTACCGGCAGGCTGATTGCTTTCCTTGTCAGCGAACACAATGATTTGCAGCTTGCCCTTGAAACACTCCGGCAATCGGATGCACATCCGTGCTGCAACGGAGGCATCTATCATTCCGATCAAGGTGTGGTCTATCTGTCTGGCACCTTCCAGCAAGAGGTCAGCGATCAAGGGTTTGAGCAGTCCATGTCTAAGCGTGGAAACTGTCAGGACAACGCTCCGCAAGAGTCGTTTTTCGGGCATTTCAAAGATGAGTGCAATTACTCAAGGTGCAGGGATCTTGATGAACTGAAAGCATTGGTTGCCGGGTATGCAGATTACTATAACTACGAGAGGCGTATGTGGGATAGAAATCGCATGACACCGGTCGAATATGAGCAGTATCTCCTGAATATGACAGAGAATGACTTTGGTGAATATCTGTTGTGTGAGGAAGAAAAATATCAGCGGATGAAAGTGAAAGCCGCAAAACTGGCGATTGAACGAGCAAAGAGCTTAGGCGTATGAGAAAAGCGATGGGAGGCTGCTGTTATGAAACAAAATCAGATAAGAAAACAGCCTTCAGATGAGATTAGACCATTTCTGGACAATCCATTCTTGAAGGACTTTAGAGGCCGCGATATGATCTACACAAAGGATTTTTACGTGGCCATGTATAAAAAAATATCCGAGGAACACATGACCTACGTGGCGGCATATAACAGTCTCGGCTTTTCCACCGCTGTCCTTGGAGAGGATCGAGCCAATTCAGCGGGAAAACGTGCGATGCAGATGGCTCGTGAGGAACGGCTGTTTACCGTAAACCCTTCCAGCTACGATGGCTCCGTACCCAGAGAGGCCATGGGAGCTATGTCTCCATTGGAAGAATTGGCTTACTTAAAGGCAAGAAACTTCTATTTAGAGGAGCTGGTTTCTGCTCAAAAAAAACTCCAATCCGCATTGGCGGACATGACTATATCATCGAATCCGAAAACGTAAATGCAGACAGATTTCAAATGGCAGACGCTTTTATTGGTCGGCAAGCTGGGAAAAAGGACGGCTTGTCCACTACGCAGTGCCTGTGTATGTTTGGCGTGTCACGTTCCGGCTACTATTCATGGATTGAACGTCAGAAAGATACGAAGGGTTCCCGCGTGGCAAAACAGGAAAGCCGAAATGAATTAAAAGAGAAGTTTCGGCAAATCGTGAGAAAATTGGGCTTTGTCCCGGGAAAGCGGACTTTTCAGACCTATATGTGGCGGGATTTCAATATCAGCATCAGCGTGAAGCGTTGCCGGACGCTCATGAAAGAAATGAACCTTGCGGCAAACAAACCAAAAAAGGATGCCTACAAGCATCAGGCAACCCATGATCACGAGTATGCCTCTCCGGAAAATAGGGTAAATCAAAACTTTTACGTCGGTTCTCGAAAGGTCATCTTGACCGATATTACCTATCTCTACTATGGTTTTGCTCGCACACCCATCTATCTTTGCGCCTTTAGAGATGCTTACACCAAAGAAATTCTTGGGCACGATATTGACACCCATATGACAGTAGAGCTTGTAAAGAATGCTTACAATGCCATGATGGAGCAGCATGGCAAAGAATTACATGGCGCCCAATGCGTGATCCATAGTGATCAAGGTTCTCAATATCTGTCTACTACTTTTCAGGCACTACTGACAGACGATGGGTTTGTTCAGTCTGTTTCCGGCAGGGGAAACTCGCAGGATAACGCACCCATGGAATCATTCTTCGGTCGAATGAAATGCGAAATGCTTGATCTGATTGCGCTCTGCCCAGATTCGGAGACTGCCAAACGCATGGTTTCTGGCTACATAGATGCCTACAATAACGAGCACTATCAATATGCCCTTGCAGGACTGACACCGTCCGAATACTACGCATACATCACCACCGGGATTTATCCCATGGACAACTATTACGGAATTAAAGCAACGGAGCTTATGCCGATTGGAGCATTAGTAACGGCACGGCTTAATGCAGCCACAGCGAAAAACAAAAAAGCAAGAGCTTCTCATGCACGTAAAAAGGAAGCAGCGCAGGAAATCATGAAAAATCCCACCATGGTTGTAGCAAGGGATCAGCGTGTTTTGCAGCGTGAAATATCAAAGTGGACACGTTCCAAGAAAACCGCCATGCTACAGGTTATACATCTGAAGGAAGTGCTTGAAAAGGTAAAGCAAGCACAAAACTACCTGCTGTCGGCACCAGCTAAGCTTCTTAAAGAGTTGAGTTGTGGGCAAAGCTGGAGCAAATACCCGGAGCTTGCCTATATTTATGATATGCGGGAGCTTTTCTAATAAAAAATCTGCCCGCAAGTGTCCGCCCGCAAAGGGATGCGTGAACCTTCCGACGTCTTTGCGGATTTTATTGCGGTAAATCTAAAATTGTCAATCTAAAAAAGGCAGGGGTTGACTGAATGTTTATCCGAAGGGCATAGGGTAAATGCGTGCATCTCCGCAGGGTAAAAAGTAATGATAGCCTTCGGTTCTTTTTTCTGAAGGAATGCTATGCACAGGTAGTGAAGTGGCGCCGCACCGTCAATGGAAACTGCCTTTAGAATCTTTGCTTCAGCCAAGTACTCTTTTTCTTCCTGGGAGAAAGCAATACCCCCCGCCTTTGCAGGCATGGCAAAGGCCACAAAAAGGTAGACTGCAAGGACAAGCATGAATGCCCTTTTGTAAAATACTTCTGCTTTCTTCTTCATGATGACTTGCGATCCCCCATTAGCTTTTTCACACTGTGTGATACGTTGCCATTTGCGCTACAAACAGCCTTGTGATTTCCGGGTCAAATTGCGTGCCGGCATTCCGCTCAATTTCTCGTATTGCCGCTTCATAGGTCATGGCCTTGCGATATACCCTATCTTCAGTCATGGCGTCAAAGGCATCAGCTATGGAGAGAATACGCGAAAGAACCGGAATCTCTTGCCCCTTTAACCCCATGGGGTAGCCTGCCCCGTCCCAGCGCTCATGATGGCATAAGATATACTCGGCAATATGCTCCAGCTGTGGCGTAGACATGGCAATTTTGCGCCCTATTTCAGGGTGCTGCTTCATGAGCTGCCATTCTTCTTCACTCAACTTACCCGGCTTGTTGAGAATGCGATCATCAATACCAATCTTACCAATATCATGGAGCTTGGACAATAACTGTAAGTCACCTAACTCATTTGGAGTTAGGCCCAGTTGTTCTCCGATGATCTGGCAAATCATTCCCAATCTTTGTCCATGCTTTTCAGTCTCTTGGCTTTTTGCATACAATGTTGCCATAATAGAAGAGACAATGGCTGAGTGTGAGCTGTTTTGGTTCAGCAATTTGCGCCGGTTTAGGTATTCTTCCGCAGCCTTTGTTATATCTTGAATAGGCTGCTCTACGGTGTCTTTTGTGCTGTGCCCAATGGAGACACTGATTGCATAAAGCGCATCCTTTTGGGCCCTATTGTAATTTGCAATTGTATTTTCGATATCAATTTTTACTTGGTGGGCCTTATGACTATCTGTATATGGTAAAAGCAGAACAAATTCACCACCGCCTGTATGGCCTAATACATAGTCGTTGTGCAGGCATCCTTGGATCAGCTTGGCTGTTTTTATAATCAGCTGATCACCTTCTTCATGGCCGTAGGTATCGTTAATCACCCGTAACCCATCAATATCACATATAAGAATCGATAGCGGCAAATATTCAGACTGATCGAGGCGCTTTTTTTCTTGTTCTAAATAATTGCGATTAAAAAGACCGGTCAAGAAATCGTGTTCGCGCAGGTAGGCAATCTGATGTTCTTTCTTTTTTCGGTCAGAGATATCCAGCACAAGGCCCTCGAGTGCTTCTACATTACCTTCAGCATTGTAAATGCCTTGACCAAGTTCCATGACCCACTTTCGTTCGCCGGTTTTCGTGATAATTTCATATTCACCATGATAACGCTCATGCTTAACTAATACTCTTTCCCATTCAGATTGAACAATGCTACGATATTCAGGCAGAATAATCTCATTATAAGAAAGCTCGCGGTTCGCAATAAGCCCCCCTGCGGGGTAACCGGTCAGTGCATAGCAACCCTCCGATACATAATCCATGGTCCAGTTTTGGTCGTATTTACACCGGTAAGCCATGCCAGGTAGATGAGAGAAAAACACTTCCTTGCTGCATTCACTTTCCTGCCGGGATTTCTCCGCTTCTTTAAACTCCAAGTTCTTGCGAAATAGATTAGCTAATACCAAAATAATTACTGCCAGACAGGTAACGACTGCGATATCAGGAATCATCTTCGTCCGCAAGTTTGTTTGCCATTCTGAAGCAGAATAGCTCAGCCCAAGGGCAGCGATTACGTTGTTATTCTCTGTGCCGAAAATCGGAACAAGCGTCCTGATCCAATCGCCGCAGGGAGCAGAGATGGATTCTGTTACCATGCTTCGACCAGTTTCAAAGATCAGACGATTGATTTCAGATGTCTCTTCACAGCTACGTATCATCGGGCTAAATGTACCGGAGTCGGCAGCGGAGGAATCCGCAATGACAACGATATTCCCGTGTTGCTGTTTTAGAATATAGGCATAATAGATCGAATCCGTAGCCTCAACCAGCCGCACCAGTGATTGCTCTACTAAGCTGGCATCAGATATTGCCTGTGTAGAATCATCAAATATCAATGTTTCTATATGCTCAGCATGCAAAAGCGATTCTACGGATTGCGCCATCTGCAAGGCCTCTGATTCAGCCATTTGGTGATACCGGTTCCAAGAAAAGCGCAGATAAAGCCCAGCTAGTATAACCGCAATTAGAAGCATGGAGATTATGGGGATGATTATACGTGCTTTCATTTTTTGGGATGAAATTCCCGATGTTTTTTTCTGTTTCATGACCTATCCCCCTTCTTTAAGAGGTCAATTAACTAAAGCCTTGATGGCAATCCAACATCTATAGCTCATGCACTCTGTTTTTGCCCTCGGCCTTTGATTGATACATGGCACGGTCCGCCCTGTTAACCGCATCAATAAAATTTCGATCATCCGTATGGAAGAAGGATATTCCTATGGATATTGTCGGTTTTATTGCTTTCGAACCGGTTTCAATTTGCAGGTCAGACACGGCATTCAGCAGCTTTTTGGCGAAGGGCATGGCATTTTCTTTGCTTAGCCCGGCAAAGACTCCAATAAACTCGTCTCCGCCCCAGCGCAACAGCACATCTCCGCTGCGAACGCTCATCTGAACGGCCCCAGCAACCGAACGGATGACCAAATCCCCTACAGAATGGCCATATGTATCATTGACCTGTTTGAGAGAGTCAATATCGAACAGTAAAACGGCAGGGGATGTTTCGCCCTTTTGAAAGACTTCAAACGCTGTTGAGAGAAATTCTTCTCCAAACCTTCGGGATCCCGCTTTTGTAAGGGGATCGGTATTGGCTTCAGACATGGCATCCATTGCGGTACAGTGGCTGTCCTTCAGCTCATCTTTTGCATATTGAATCACTAAAAAGTAGACTGCCGCTGTAAAGCTAAGCAGAATACCGATTCCCACCAGCAGGGTCTGCTGGCTCAACCGCCGAACGGGGTCTAATAAAGAAGCTTCGCTTTGCTTGGAAACAAAGTGGGTGTTGTCCTGCATATGAAATGCCTGATGGTAAAAGCCCTCCTTGCAGAAAAGAGAGGCAGTATCGCTGCGACGCATTAAGGTCGCACCCGAAATCAATCCCGCAAATTCATCTTGGGCAATAAGCTCTGTCTTGATTGTATCGGTGTGAAGCGTATGAATCTGGCCGCTCAGGTCAAAAATAAGCTTGTCGTAGCCGAGCACCTGCCCCTCTGAAAGAAGAGGGGACAGTACCACAAAATACGAATGATCCTCCACCAAGCATAGTGCGGTGGATATTTCATTGTTTTTTACAAGTCTATCGTCCGTCGTACAGGAATGCTCTTTATACTCTTCAGAGATATAACTGGCAATGATCGTACCATCCACAAAACGCTCGGCACGGATTAGGTATTCAAGGGCCTTTGCACCGTCCTCATACCGTAATTGGGTAGCTGCCATCAGCTCATCCATATCCATATCGCCATTTCTATATTCGAGGATGGCATTCTGTATCACGGTTCTGCTGGATAAACTCCTTGCACCCTCCAAGTCGCGATCCATGTGGTTTTGAAGGGAAGCGTAGCGGATAAAGGAAACCTGCTCAAAGTTATCCATCAGGCTTTTTTCCAACTCTGTTTTCAGCGGCAGATAGAGAAGAAGAAAAAGGACAACCGAAGAAACGGCTACCAATGCGGTAAGCGTTAGAATCACCCACTTAATAAATCCCTGTACAGAATAGATGTGGCGTTCTATTCTCTTTTTTTCACGAAAGCCTACGTCCATGTTATTTCCTCCGAATACCCTTCCAAAATAGGAATATTTGCAGATGTGCCGTGCAGAAGAAGCATCGCTCTGCACGGCACATGAATAGAATCATTTCACCATCGGTATACCCTGTTTTATGGAATCAATGTCAATCTCCATTCTTGCGGTATCTCAATGATAAAGGGCAGGTTATTTGCAGCTTAAAGCCTGTCCATGCTTGCGGCTCTCAAATCCTCCGCACTCTGTGAAAGAGAGGCGACCTCACCTTCTCCGAGGATTTTCCCCGCATGAAGGAGAAGCACCACTCGATCCTTTTGGTTCTCACACTTCTTTAGTTGGGCGATTCCGGTAAGGTAATCATTTACCGTATTCGAATCCGCTCCTATTTTTGGCGGTGTAGAAATCTGCTCCGCCTCAATATCAACAACTTCATCCACCTCATCGACAAGCAGGCCGAAGTCGCTTCCCTGCACATGAGCGATGATGATGCAGGTTCGTTCGGTGGGGGCCACTGCTTCTTTTCCAAAGCGCAGGCGCACATCAATGACAGGAACAATCTGCCCCCGCAGATTGATGATCCCCTTTACATAATGTGACTGCTCTGGCAGCGGTATAATCTCCTGCATCTGCGTAATCTGAACAACTTCCGTAATAGGCAGACCGAACAGTTGCTGATCCGTGAGGAAGGTGAGATAGCGCATATGGGATTCATCTAACCGCTCGTCTATATAAAGTTTATCTTGTAGTTCCATATATTCTATCCTCCTCGCTTAATATTTCCCCAAGCTGAATGCAGATTCAGGCAAGCGATTTTCAAGATTCCGTTCGCTTGCGGAGAGAAGGGGCAACCCCGATGCAGATTTAGCGGATTTATCGGCCAGCTTAAACTTACCAACCTCTTCCCGCAGGGTGACCGCCTGGGCAGACATTTCTTCACTGGTGGCGGAGTTTTCTTCAGCGGTGGCAGCGTTGGTCTGCACAACGGAGGAAATCTGGGAAAGTCCGTCCTTGATTTGCTCGATGGCAACGGTCTGTTCTGTGATAGACTGTTCAATCTTTCTGAAGCTACCGGTTACTTCGGCTGCGCCTGTGCCGACATCACGAAGGATTTTGGTTGTTTGCTGGGTAATCTCAGCGCCTTTTTCCACGGCTGTAACGGAGGACTGTATCAGCTCACTGGTCTGCTTGGCGGCCTCGGCCGATTTCGCGGCAAGATTGCGAACCTCATCCGCAACGACGGCAAAGCCCTTTCCGGCGTTGCCGGCCCGTGCCGCTTCAATAGCGGCGTTAAGCGCAAGAATATTGGTCTGGAAAGCAATATCCTCAATCACCTTTGTAATGCTAGCGATCTGGTTGGAGGTAGAACTGATCTCTGTCATCGCCTGTTCCAGATGGTTCATATGCTCATTCCCATCGGTAACTCTTGCCCCTGTCTGATCAACCGCCTTGGCGGCAGTGGCAACTTCTGTCAAGTTTTCTTCCGCCTGTTTTGCAATGGTATCCACAGAGGCAGCAAGCTCTTCCACAGATGCAGCCTGCTCTGTGGAGCCGGCTGCCAGGGCCTGTGCTCCGCTGGATACCTGGTCGGAGCCTGTCGCTACCTGCTCGGCGGCTGAGTTGATCTGCAGCATGGTATTGTTGAGGGTAGATACTGTGTCTTCTATAGTCTGCTTAAGAACCGCATAATCTCCCGGATAATCCAAATCCACACGAAGCCGCAAATCGCCATGGGATATTTTTGTAAATTTGTCAATGACATCTCCGACAATTGTGCTTTGCATCGCATTGGTTTTTTGAATAAGCGCAGCCATCTGCCCCAGCTCGTCGCGGCTTTGATAATTGATTGCAGTTTTCATATTGCCTTTGGATATTTCACCATAAGCGCCTACAATTTCATTGACCGGGGCAAGGATGGATTTGCGAATAATCCCCGCCAACAGTACGGAAAGCACAACGGACACAATTGCGCACACGATCAGTGAAATCAAGGCAAACCGAACCGAAGCCTCAGCGTCCTGCTCCTGGCGTACGGCGCGTTCGTCTGCCGTTTTAGTAAATTCGACTAAAATTTCTGTTGCCTGATCCGCGATCGGCAAATAGTTATTGTCAAGCATTTTTCTTGCTTGCTGGACATTGGCTTCCGTGGGGTTTTTCATGAGCTCAGCTATTTGTAATCTTATCTTGCCAGATTCTGCCCACAACTCCCGCAGTTCTGCTATATGTGCGTCTCGGCTGGTATCCCTCTGGTTGGCAGCATATTTATCAAGCTCACTCATACGCGCATCGCAATCCGTTTGCGCTGTTGCGAACAATTCTGCGATTTTCTGGCTGTCTGTTTCATTCAAGGCTCTGGATATATCTCGCTGAATGGATACATCATTGCGCCGAAGAATCCAAATGCTTGTGCTGTTGGGCAATGTATATTTTGCATAAGACTGGATTTGTCCATTGATGTTGCTGATGCTGAAAATGGCCACTCCAATGGCAATCAGGAGCATGACCAGAATGGCGCCGAAGCCAACAATAAGTTTCTTGCTGATAGACAGGTTTTTCACAATTTTCCCTCCAAGTAATTATATTGATTTTATTATGCAAGACAAATGAAAGTGATTTTGATTCCCCCTATCCATTATTTTGTTAAAACTCAATTTTCCAGAGGTCGTATCTTGTCGTGGTGTTAGGGTACTCCCTATATCTTATATATCGACTGATTTCGACAAAAGTTAATATGTGTTTCCGCTATTTTTGAGATACTTATCCTCCATCACCTTGATTTAACCTGTTCTGTAGCTGCAGCGATGTAAGGCACTATCTCTCCCTTGAACGATATTCCACACTTTTGGGCAAATCGCACGAGCACATTTAATCTGCGGGCCGGCACTAACCGCTCAATATGGGAGCCACATCAGTACACATAGTTGATACTTTTGCTATCTTGCTTAAACGTTCTTTTAAGTAGGTGTCGTGTGACTTTAAGCCTAGATTTATTCATAATAACTGCCCTCAATAGTATTGCTTCTCTAATTATAACACCGTAAGCGGCATATATCAACATATATAGACACCCGTGGTGTGCGAATTCATGCTGTCAAAAGTATAGAATTGAATTTGCACAGATAGCGAGGTGAAATTTATGGATTACGACTTTATTCGGCATAGGATAACCGAGTTGCGCCTGAAAAAGGGTGTGTCCGAATATCAAATGAGCCTTGATCTGGGGCATAGCAGAAGTTATGTGCAAAATATTGCCGCCGGTCGCTCGAAGCCTTCCATCGAGGAATTCCTCTACATCTGCGAATATCTAAGCGTAACACCGAAAGCTTTTTTTGACGAAGGAGAAGGGGAACCTATTTTAATACAAAAGGCGCTTGATGGCATGCGCACCTTATCGGACAAAGACATGCTCACCCTAATTGGCTTGATTGATAGGCTCAAGGAAGGTAAATAGTAGATCCATAAAGCAAGAGATCTGCTTGAACTGATTCACGCCCGGCATAGACGAGGGTCTATGGAATCAACGCCACAGAGCTTATGCCGATCGGAGCCTTGGTAACAGCACGGCACAGTGCAGCAGCGGAGAAAAACAGAAAATTAAGAGCCGCTAATGCAAGGAAGCGAGAAAACGCACAGAAAGTCAGGAAAAGCACTGCAATGGTTGTAGCAAGGGATCAACGTATTTTAAGCGCGAAATAGCTAAATGGACACGCTCTGAGAAAACCGCCATTCTACGGGTATCTCATTTAAAGGAAGTACTTGAGAAAGCAAAAAAATAGAGCTCTATCTGCTGTCGGCACCGGCCAAACCACAGAACTGAGTAACGGACAAAACTGGAGCAGATATCCGGAGCTTGCATACATTTACGATATGCGCGAACTTTTTTAATAAAAGAAATCGGCGTATGAGTGACGTCAGCAAAGAAGCACGTGAACCTGCCGACTAATAAAGTAATTTATTGCAGCATATTTATTAAAATCAGGGATATCCTACCTATAAACACAGCATGGTCGGCGCAAATGCGCCGACCATGCTGTGTTTTCGTTTTGTTAGAATATAAATATGGGTTTTCGTTTTCGTTGATATAGCTGTCAGAAAACTGTCCTTGACTTTGGAACCAGTTTAAAATGTATCTTTATATGTTTTTCAGTAACATTCAAAGCGCTATTTATGGAAATGCTACTTCTGTAAACTATAAATATACAAATAAAAATTTAATGTTACAAAGAGAGGTGAGAATAGAATGCGGCAGGCATTGGGAAAGAGAATAAACCAATTGCGTAAAAGCAAGGGGTTAACTTCTGAGCAGCTTTCGGAGCTGTGCGGAGTAAACGCCGTGCATATCCGCAGAATTGAAAGCGGTGGCAGCCTGCCCAGCTTTTCTCTTTTTCTGAAGATATGCAATGTGCTTGGAACTTCTGCTGATTATCTCTTAGGGGATCTCCTGGAACATCCAGTGATACCTGACAGCGTGGAGCAACTCGGCAAACAGCTAAAGCATCTGGAACCGGATCAAGTTGATATGGTCAATGAAATGATAGAAGTATTGATTCGCCATATTACCGAAAAGGAATAATTTTAAGTTAGTCAATGAGAGTCTCCGAAAGGAGGCTCTTTTTGTGCTTTCTTCAACTTGATTTTACGCAAAGTGTAACTTATAATGATACATATAAAAATTATAAGTTACATTAAAGAGGGATAGGTATGACACCAACTGAAAAAAGAAAACTGATCGTAAATTGCAAGTGCAAGTTGGACACCCCCGGTAGAATGGTAGCGAGGGTTCATGCAGCGTAGACGCCGTCCAAGAAAGCATCAAAAAGCTCCTCCGGTGTCTGGTATCCAAGCCGCCTGCGTGGGCGCCCATTTAGCTCGTCAGCAAAGGTCAGGACCTGCGCCGGGGAGAACTTTTCAATGGAGGTTCCCTTGGGAATGAAGTCCCGCAGCAGGCCATTGTGGCGCTCGTTTACAGGGCGCTCCCATGACGAATACGGATGTGTAAAGTAAATCATTGTGCCCCACTGTTCAGTCTGAGCGAAGTTCTCAAACTCTGAGCCGTTATCGGCAGTGATGGTTTTGAAAACACTGCTGAAATGGTCGCCAAACTCGGCGTGAAGCGCCTGCATAGCGGCTTGTACATCCTCGCTGGTCTTTCCGGCAATCTGCATGGCAATGTAGTTGTCAGTCACTCTTTCAACGAGAGTAAATACAACCGCTTCTTTGCCGTTTCGTAGGCCAACGACAGTATCGGCTTCCCAGTGACCCGGCACAGTACGGGCAGTGACCTCATCGGGACGTTCCTCAATACTACGACCCTTGGGACGCTTGTTGATTCGGCTCTTTCCTCTGGTGTTACGGCGTTTCAGGGCATCCGGCACCTCAAACAGAGATAATGACAAGCCTCCAGCCCACAGTTCGTTGTAGAGAGTCTTAGTGCTCATCATCTCATTTTCCTTGAATAACATGTGAAGCCTTGCATAACCCACGCAGGCATCCAAAGACCAGCGATGCTCTCTGACCCGCTGCACGACCCAGTCGATGAAAGCAGTGCAGCTATCCACCTTATGGGGCTTATGGCACCGGCTCCTGTTTGACCTGTACACCGCCTGTCCTCGCTTTGCGGAATAGCCCGGCACTCGGCCTTTGTTGCTCTTGCGGGGCGGTGTGCCCCGACGCAGCTCGTTTCCTACAGTGCTTGGTGAGCAGTTAAGCTCTCTGGCGATTGCACGATTTGAGTAGCCAAGGCGGCGCAGCCGCTCAATTGCGCCTCTATCTTCTCGCTGTAAATGCTGTCCCGGCTTGCGTTCTGGCTCCACTGTGATATAATCTGGGCAGTCCATAGTGATTGTCCTCCTCTGGCAGTTTGAGTGTGTGATAACTCCATTCTACCATGTAGGAAAATCACTGTGGATTTTTCTGTTCAAGTGTCCAACTTCATTTTACAACCGACC
>NZ_QOHO01000129.1 GCF_003432035.1 Lacrimispora amygdalina | reverse complement strand
AGTCATTTTACAATTGAGCTTCAGCCAGTTTCTATATTTTTTTTGCTGATTAGGGGAAATTAGGGGTGGGTATTATATTTTTCCAATCAACTCTTTCTGCTTTCCGTCACGAAGAAAAACAGGAATCTGATCAATTTTAGCTGTCTGATGAATGATCTGCCCTCCTTCATATTCCGTTCCATCATAGATCAGAGTCCAGCCTGCTCCCTGCGGAAGATAAACATCCCTTTCATATGTATTCTCATATAGGATGGGGGCTACCAGTATATCGGAACCAAGCATATACTGGCCCGTTAAATCCCAGCATCTCTCATCATGGGGGAATTCATAGAACATGGTGCGCATGACAGGTTTGCCGGATTCATGGGCTTCGTTCATTAATGTTCGTAAATAGGGCCGCATCGCCTCTCTGAAATGAATGAATTTTTCTAAGATGGGCGTGTTTTCATCTCCAAAGCTCCATATCTCATTGTCCGCCCCGGTTGGCATTGACGGTGTGCCATCTGCATGATAAACCGGCTTTGACGGTGACCGGTCTCCATGAAGGCGCATAACCGGGCAGAACGTCCCCCACTGGAACCATCGGACGAACAGCTGCCTGAATAAAGGATCTGAGGGATCTCCTCCCATGAACCCTCCGATGTCGGTTGTCCACCAGGGGATACCTGCAATTCCCATATTTAACCCTGCACAAACCTGTTCTCTTAACGTCTTCCAATCGCTGTGAATATCGCCGGACCATACCAGTGCGCCGTAGCGCTGACTGCCTGCCCAGGCACAGCGCAGCAGGTTAACCGCTGTATCCATGCCGGCAGCGATCTGACCGTCATAGAAGGTTTTTGCATAGAGCTGTGGATAGATGTTACCGATCTGGTTGACCGGTCCCATATAGTAACGGTAATTATCATACTCATAGGTGGAAAATTCCGGTTCCGCCTCGTCAAGCCAGAAGGTTTTAATCCCATAGTCATAATAATTCTTCCTGCATAAATTCCAGACATAATCTCTTGCTTTTGGATTCGTTGCATCAAAGAACGCGTTCTCTCCCTGGAAGCGCATTGCTATGGGAACTCCCCTCTCTGATTTTACAAGCAGGCCTTTCTGCTTCATTTCCTCATAATTTTCACTGGTTAAATTCACCTGGGGCCAGATGGAAACCATCAGCTCCATCCCATATTTATTCAGCTCTTCAACCATGGCCTTGGGATCCGGAAAATCATTTTCATCAAAACGGTAGTCACCGCATTTGGGCCAGTGGTAGAAATCAATTACGATCACGTCTACCGGAATTCCTCTTTTATGATATTCTCTGGCAACATTTAAAAGTTCTTCCTGATTCCAGTATCTTAACTTGCATTGCCAGAAGCCCAGGCCATATTCCGGCATTTTAGGAGGTGTTCCGGTGGCTTTTGCATAGGCTCCCACGATTTCTTTAGGAGTATCTCCTGCAGTGATCCAGTAATCCATCTGTTTCGTGCTCTGTGCATACCACTGGGTCATATTTTTCCCAAAGGAAGCCGTTCCGACTGCAGGATTATGCCAGAAAAAGCCATACCCCTTATCCGACAGTACAAACGGAACGGAGGCCTGGGAGTTTCTGTGGGCAAGCTCTAAAATGCAGTTTTTAATATTTAAAACTTCCTGCTGATACTGGCCCATACCGTATAGCCGTTCCGACTGGTCTGAGGCAAATGTGACCGTCAGCTCATAGTCCCCTCCCAGCCTGGATTTAAAATCCCTTGTCTTTTTATTAAGGGCTCCCCCGGCTCTTTCTTCCTCCAGCAGCAGTTCCCCTTTCTGGTTAAAAAAGCTCACCCGGCATCTTTTCTGCCAGCCATCCACAGATAAAACCGCGGTAATTGATCCGTTGGTGATCTCTCCGTTAAACTCATCTTTTATAATGATCTTAGCTGGTTTAAACGGCGCGGGAAGAAGTGCGTAATCCGTATCTTTGATATCCCCCATCATAACAGCCCTCACCCGCAGGGAATTTTCGCCCCACGGTTCAATACGGAGAGTTTCCCCGTCATTTTCAAAAATAATAGCTTCCTGGTCCTCTCTGATATAATTCATGCCTTGTTTTACCCCTTTCTTTTGAACTCATGCTATTATTTTATTTTAGTTGTATGCACATAAAGTTACCCTGCTTTTCTTGACCTCTTTTATTAAAAAAATAACTTTATGGGGACGGGGCCTGATTACAGATTGACTTCGCTCCGGTATTTTGTAGGAATCATATGATAATGCTTTTTAAAACTGACCGTAAAGTAATTGGAATTGGAAAAACCGGTGCGGAAAGCGATCTCTTCCATACCCAGATGAGTGGTACGCACCAGATTTTCAGCTTCCCGCAGCCTTATATTGGTCAGGTACTCATGAAAAGTCATGTGAAATGCATGTTTAAAGTAACGGCAAAAATATCCCTTGCTCATGGAAACGTGCTTTGCTGCATCACCTAGTTCAATTCTGTTGGTATAATTTTTTGTTATGTAGTGATTAATATCTTTCATGAATGAGCCGATTCTTGCATCGGTCTGCTCTGGAGTCTGTGATATTTTTCCGCATTTTACCACTTCATAGAAGAACTCCAGTATTCTGGCTTTCAGAAGCAGTTCAAATCCCTTTCCGCCATTTTCATAAACGCTGTATGCATCATTTAACAGATGAAACAGTCTTTCACAATCCTGCTGCTCAGATGTCAGAAAGATATAAGATCCGGTTGTTACGGAAAACAGGGGATCAATGTAGTTCTGCCTGATGACATCATTCTCCATACTCCCCACAAACTCGTAGCTAAATAATATGGTCCGGTAAATAAGGTCTTCTTTTAAGCAGTCATTGGAGCCGTGAATTCTGTCCGGCCGGATTAGCACAACATCTCCCTTACTGACCTGAATCTCTTCATTTTCTATGCTGATTCTGGCCATTCCTTTGCATACCCAGAACAGCTCCAGTTCCCTGTGACAATGAAAATATAAGGGAGGTTCCTGACCCAGTCCCACCAGACCTCCGAAATTTGCTCCATTCATAAAAAAGGTGTGAAAAGTCTTTCCTTCCCTCAGTCTGATATCTGTTTCATGGGTGCTGAAAGGGAAAAATGCGTTTCCGTGCTGGATTGGTTCTTTATATTTTGATCTTCTTGTAAAATCCATGGGGTCCATCTGGCTTATCACACCCTTTCCTGTTTTATAAATGCTTCAATTAATATAGAGTTTTAAATAATTATAACATATCTTTGTGGTGTAATTAAATTAAAATTACTCCTCTGAAACAGAATTACCAGATCCCGCCTCGGATCTTATAGGTATTATAAAAAGTTTTATCATCAGGATATTCCACTGTTGTGACTAAATTTCCCGTACCATCATCTTCCACCAGTACTGTAACCGTTATCGTTTTGCTGTCATAGTTCATATACGGGATGGGGTCAGAAGGTTTTATTTCCCTGATCTGATAAGTATGCTCACCCGGTTCATCATAGGATTCCATAAAGCTGACAGTGCCATCTGCCCTGTTTTCAGTTTTTTGTACGTCACCAGTCTGCATATCCTTAAGTTCAAATTCAAACAGTCCGGCCGTGAGCTGCATTCCGGTCAGAACCTTTTTCACTTCAATGGTTGCCGATTCCGCCTGGTAAGTAAAACTATTCTTAAATAACTGATCGGGCCAATAGGAAACTTCTGCCTTCAGCCTGCCGCCGCTGTCCGTCACAAGAACCTTAGCCGTGATGGTTTTTAAATCATATGTAATATTCGGATCGGCAGGAATGGGAACAGACTCCCGGATCAGATACGTGTAGGTTCCTTCTTTTGTAAATGTAAGCGGGGAGAAACTGATTTTTCCGGATCC
The DNA here is from genome assembly GCF_003432035.1 of Lacrimispora amygdalina. Taxonomy (GTDB): domain Bacteria; phylum Bacillota; class Clostridia; order Lachnospirales; family Lachnospiraceae; genus Lacrimispora; species Lacrimispora amygdalina. Next base: position 10,719 of record NZ_QOHO01000129.1, on the reverse strand, counting down.
ATCATTGGGCACCGTCTCCACTCCCTCATTGTTTCCGTTAAGAAGACGGAACTGGAACATTCCTTTCTTCAGGGTTCGTCCCAAAAGCTTTTTTTGAGCATTCAGGCTGACAGATACCGGCTGCGGCTCATATTGGTTGACAAAGGAAACAACCGCCGGATAACGGACCTGGGTTTTCAGTTCATCCCCGGATCTTGTGGCCTCTACCTCTACCTGAATCGTCTTCGTATCGTATACCATGCCCGGTATTTTCTCCTGTGGAATGATCTCTTTTACATGGAAGAGAAAAATCCCCGGTTTACTTAAGTTTACTTCCGGAAACGTAATATTGCCTTCTGCATCATTAAAAGCTGTTGCGACAGGAATTTCTTTCCCGTCCAAAACCCTGCTGATCTCAAACTGGAAACTGCCGGCTTCCAGTGTCTTTCCTGTCAGAAGCTTTTTTAAACGGATTTCAGCCTTGGCAGCATCCGGTTCAACAACCTGGACCACGGGCTTATTATAACTATACTCAGCCGTACCGCTTTTGCCGTATGAATACGTAAGACCAGCCTCTGAATTGGAGTAAAATCCGGGCATTCCCGAACTGGTACTGTTGCCTGGATAATCCGTGCCGGAATCTCCTGTATGGGGATAGCTTTGGTTTGAATCATAATAATCCAGAGCTTTGTCGGAGGCGCGTACATTAAAAGACACGACATAACGGCTGGCCGGCAATGTAGCGCTTAACAGCTTTATATTAATCCCTGCATTTTCAAAACCTGCCGTATAATCTTTGCCGACTGACAGATATTCCGGCTGTGCGCTGCCGGTCTGACGCATCACCTTTAAGTCCCCCATATAATCAACGTACTCAGAGAGCCGATCATTGATTGTCACATCGTAAAACGAATTGCTGATCTGAGACACGAACCGGTTAAATGCATTGTTTATTTGTTCCGCACTGGCCGCCTGAACCATGTATTTTTCAATATTGGTATTTACCATCTGGGTAATGGTCTGCAGCGTCGATGCACCTCCGGTACTGCTCCCCATAAAAATAGAATAAAACCGGTCAACTCCCTGCATCTGTCTGGCTGCGTCAGCAGCATAAACAGTTCCCACCTCTGTATAAACGGAGTAGCCGAGTGCCTGTGCAGCAGGCGTAGCCGCCGTAGGCTGCCCGTCGGTAATGAAAAACACCACCTGCTCGGCTCCCGGTGAGGACAGCCCCCCGATCAGTTCAGAAGCCTGATTCATGGACTGGTAATAATTTGTACCGCCCTGCGCCCCTCCCGGAAGGGCCAGGGAATTTATAGTCTGAAGTAAACCGTCCCTGTCTGTGCTTCCTGAAACGACAAGATTGGAATTTGTTCCGAAGGTGATGATGGAAAAGCGGTTATCCGGATTTTCTGCAAGAACCGATACCGCATTGTATACCGTCTGTTTCATGACCTGGAACCTGGATGCGCCTCCCATTGATTCTTCCATGGAATTGCTGACATCCAATACAAAAATAATATCCGATTTTCTGGCCTCCTCTTCCCTGCTGGTAGTTAAGTCCAGATAAATCCGGTAATCATTCACTCCATGGGCGTCCGTATCCGGATTCCCGGCACCGTCGCCCAGATAATCAATCACTTTCTTATGATCCGGCTCCGGCACCTCCTCCGGCGGAACCTCATCAATATCCGGATTATATCTGAAATGCAGGGTGACTTTGACTTCGGCAGCATTACCGCCGACCGAAATCCAGTTATAGGCCTGGGTTGCAAATGGATTGGAAGCGTTCCCGGTTCCGTTATAGGTATAGGCGCTCACGTTTTTGCCGTATTCTACGGAAACAAGGCTCAAATGAGAATCGGTGTATCCGTTTGCTCCGAACCAGACCGTATTGCAGTTTGTGCCTGAAGATTTTCCGGGGAACTTTACGGTTGATGTAAAGCCGTTTTTCACAGTTACTACTCCTGTTTCATATCCGGATGGATAATAAGCCGGATAGTTACTGGTTTTTGACATCTGGTATATCCGTTTTGCATCATATTTGGAATTTATCTGTCCGGCCTGATCCGGATAATCCGACGAATTATCAATAACGGTAGTTACATAAATCGTCAGGGGCTGGACAGAAGCTGCCAGGACCTTGGCAGGATAAAGAAACAGCCCAAAAAGTGCCAGCAACATGACCGGCAGCCCTTTTCTTATTATTTTAAACATTACTTTTACCTCCACACACGACTTTTCCGGCTAATCCTTCAGCTTTTTGATCCAATCTGTCAAAAAGCCTTCCGGATCCGTTACTTCGCCTGAAAATATAAGATCTAATTTCTCCGCACATAACGTTCTCTCTTCCTGAGACATGGTCTGAAAAAATGGGAAATACACTTCCTTTTTCCCGCTTACCAGTTCGTAGGCCTGCCTGATTTCCTTATCATCCGGCTTTAAGCCTTTTACAGCCGGAAGCATCCCAAACTCTGCTGAAAATGCCAGCTGGTTTTCCCGGGTAAGGAAATAGGAAAGAAAATTTTTTGCTTCCTTCACTGATTTTCCCTTTTTTGCAGCCCCGAACATATGATTTGCCTTCCAGACTCCTGCTTTTGTATAATCCTCTCCCGGCAGCATGAACCACCCAAAGGATGATGACATGCTATTTAACGCAGCAATGTCCTCTGTGGTGCCGCAGATCATGGCGTATTTGTTCTGTGCAAAATTTTCTAACAGAGCCTGATGCCCTTTCACACAGACTCCCTTATCCAGGGACAATTCCATAGCCAGTCCAAGCAGGTCATAATAGCCGGTATTTTGATCCAGCAGCTTTTTAAAGTCCTGTTTCTCTGACTTTTTGCCATTAAGGCTCTTTCCGTTAGCCAGAATTCCGGCCGCAAAATCAAAAGCATCAAACCTCCCCTCCTCTGTCAGCGACATGGCAAACGGCTGGCAGGAAGACTGTTTTAAAATGGCACAGTTTGTCACGAAATCCGAAAGTGTTTCAGGAATAACAAGCTGATTCTGTTCATAAATATCTTTATTGTAAAAAATCACCGGAAGACTGCCGGCTGCAGGAAGGGCATAAGCCTTCTCTTTTCCTGGTTTGTTTATAAGAAATTCCTCTTCACTGCCTGCAGGGATGAGATCTGCATAGGTCAGCGCCTCAAGCTTCCTGCTGTCTATAAACTCAGCCAGGCTTTCAGGAGGAATGGCAAAAACATCTGCAGTTTCCCCTTCAGAAGCAGCTTTTAACCACTCCTTCGTATAAGTTTCATAGGGAACCAGCCTGATATTTATTTTTACTCCTTCATGCTCCTTCGCATAATCCGATGCGATTTTCTCATAAAATTCTTCGTGCCCGGTGTCCCAATGCCAAAATGTAAGTGTGCACTCCCTGACTGGATTCTTTTTAAAAATAAAGCCGTTCTTTTTGCAGGCAGTGAGAATACAAGCCGCTGCAAGCAGAAAAACGGCCGCTGAAAAAACCTTCTTTTGCATGTTAAGTTACCTCATATATTATCCGTTACCAGTCAGCCGGCATATCACCGCTGTCATAATCGCAGCTTCCGTCAGGCTGGCTGGTATAAGAACCATTGTAGCTGGAAACCGGTAAAGCAGGGTGCCATATGACATCCGAAATCCCTTCTCCGTATGTTTCCCCTCCGTCAAAATAAACGGTAATGGTAGTCGTATCGGCTCCGAAAATCTTCAAAAATGTATAAGAGTATTCTTCGCTGAGCTGTGTCCGTATTTTGTAATACCGGTAATTGGTTTCCGGCGCTTCTTCTTTAAAATAAACCTTCACCGTTCCATCAAAATGATTCCTTCTTAAAGCATCTTCAATCATGGTAAAGCTGTCCTTCCCCGGATTATCGGAATATCTTATTGAATCCTGGAACGTAAATCTGTCTTCTTTCACAAGCTGGCATAGATTCATCAGTGCATTGCGCTTTAAATAAATGAGCCCCAGATCCATCGATATCCCGATGAAAAAAATCAGGACAGTCAGGCTGCCGGCGAAAAGCAGCAGAATATTTCCATCTTCCCGGTCAAAACAGGCAAGCTTCTTTTTCCACCTGGTTTTACATTTCATGCTTTCCTCCCTTTTTGTCACCCAAAGCTACTCAGATCTGTGCTGGGTGGATACGACCCTGCTGCAGCTTAATTTTTTTTCCTTTGTCACCCTGGATCCGAAAACCTGCCGCCCCAGAAAGGTAAGAGGGTATATATCATAGGACAGGGTTGCTTTTAAATCCATATAGCGGGTCCGGCTGATTGCCGTTACGGTATCGCCCGGTGTCCGCCCCGGTACCGAAAAGGATTTTTCTACATTTTTCATATCCGCCTGTGCATCACTGACTGTTAAATTCTCCGGTAAGAAGCCCCAGAAACTGGCTTCTTTTATTCTTTCCACCAAAGGGTCTGACACCGTATTTCCGCTGTAGACAGCACTGGACGGGCAGGTATCTAACGGATCCGAATCCCCGAAATCCGACGCCTGGACAGACCAGCTGGAATACTGATAACTCTGATCGAAAACAGTCTGCTGGTATGTCATCCAGCCAACTTCGATTATGAAAAGAATGATTATAATAAAAATCGGAAACACCAGCGCAAATTCTACCATTCCCTGTCCTTTATCCTGTTTCAGAGCAAATAAACATTTCATAACTCATCCTCCTCCCGTCTTGCTACGGAGTATAGCCGTTTATATAAATATCACGGGAATAGACAGGTGTTTTCACTTTATATGTATTCCCCAGAAAGAACGTTCCCCAAAAGGTTACTGCAGAACGTTCATAAGAAAGCTGCAGCTGTACCTCGGAATACTCATAACTGCCGGGGCGCACTTCAAACTGGCTGCCAAAGTCAGCTGGATTGGCCCGGTCGCTGGAGTAAACGTAATAACTGTAATCGTTCTTTTGACTGCTCCCCGCGTTCAGTTCTTCAATATTAACCTTTGAAGGATCCAGCCGTTCCGTGAAATTCTGGGTAATGATCTGTGTCACCTTGCCGCTCACCGTTCCTGAAGAAATATCAGAATAGTCCAAACGGCTGATACATTCGCTGGCAGCACTGCTTAATGTCATCTTCGTATTCATGCAGATAAAGAAATCCACAGGAGCAGTAAAGAGCAGCACTATAATAGGCAGAATCAGGGCAAATTCCAGGATTGACTGCCCGTTTTCATCCTTACCTTTAAAGTCAGCCAATGTTCTTTACCTCCCTGGTCTTCTCGGCATATTCTCCTTCCATTACAGAGAACAATCCCCTGGCTTTCTGCATGGCTTTGTCACAGGTAAACAGCTCCGGGTCAGAAGACTCCCTTTCTGCGCTGACAGATGGCTGCTTTTCCGGCAGCACAGCCCTTTTCTCCCGTTCCACAGGTAAGGAAACCTTTTTCTGCAGCTCCATTCCTTTCTCCAGCTGCATATTCCTGGATTTCAGCTCCTCAATCTGGGCCAGCAGGCCTCTCTGGATATCCAGCAGTTCCACATTCTGAAGCTTCAGAGCTGCCTGTTCCCCAATTGCTTTTTTAAGGGTATCCCGCTCCTGAGTCGTACGCTCCATGTAAAGATTCATGCTTTCAGACTGAGTTTCCATCTGCTCCATAATCATCTGAATTGTTTCTTTTAAGGAATCTATGGTATCTTTTAATTTTTGATTTTCCTGGCGGGTCAGTATGGCTCCCTGCTCCTGCACCTGGTAATGTTTTAAAAGCATGTCCTTTTCTTCAATCTGCTGCTCCTGCCTTTTTATCCAGGATGAGTTTTCCTCATAATTCTTGTATAAAACGTCAACCTTTTCTTCCAGTTCTCTTTTATAGTTCTCCTGTTCTTCATACTGGTTCTTTAAGTCATTAAGCTTCTTTTCCCATTTTTCCTTTTCAGCCGCCAAAGCCTGCTGCTCCTGTTTTTCCCGTTCAGCGATCAAAGCCTGGTGTTCCGATCTCTCCTTTTCAGCTGATAAAATCTGCTGTTCCAGCTTTTCCCGTTCAACAATCAGAGCCTGCTGTTCCCATTTTCCCCTTTCAGTCATCAGGTTCTGCTGCTCCTGCTCTTCCTTTCGGGCCTGGCGTTCCTGCTCCAGAGCTATGGCGTTTTCTTCCATTTTCATAAGAAGCTTTTCGTATTTTTGCTCAGCTTCCTCCTTCTGCCGCAGCATTTCTTCCATTTCCGGCTGAGGCAGCCCCAGGGAAACCTTCAGCAGGTCTTCCTCCATATTCTTCATTCTCGCCTGCAAAGCCTCATAATCGTGCTGATAGTTTGATAATTGTCCATTCAAACGGATAATATCCTGTTCTTTTTGGGAAATCTCTTCCTCATACATTTCTTTCTGCAGCTGCATCTCTTCATAATCGGAATGCTGGTTCTCCCATTCTTCCAATTTTGCTGCTGACAGCCTGGCTTCCTGCATCGCCCTTTCCTTTAGCGCGATTGCGTCGGATAGCTTTTCTTCCGCTGTGTTTAATTGCTCCCGCAGCACCTGGCATTCCTGGGTTACACTGACTTTTTCAGCAGTCAGCTCACGGATCTGCTGCTCCAGCTGCATTTTTATCAGCATCAGATTATTCCTCATTTCCAAAGCGTATTCTTCCACACTCTTTTTGGTATATCCTCCCACTACCGTTGTCTGGAGCTTTGCAGCAAGCTCGGTCTGCATATTCTTTCCTGTAAGGCCTTCCATGCCGTCAGAAAGCATGCCCCCCATCTGTCCGCCGTTTCCTGCCTCCTGTCCGAAATCATTTACCTGATTGTAATTCATCTTGCGACCTCCTTTCTTCAATAAAACTGATAAACAGCTGTTTTTCGGTCTTTAACTTTCTTGCAGCGCCTTTATTTAATTCTAATATCTTTCTGGTTCCTTTCACAAAGCTTCCCATCCGCCAGGGATAAACTGTTTCCCTTTTCAAAACCATATTAACATGGTCCAGATATACCACATCGATGGGAAAACGCATGAAGCATGTATGGATACGGGAACAGGGATCTAAAAGCAGGGCACTGCCCTCATGCAGCTCCCTGCGAAACATCAGCCCCAGCAGTCTTTTTATGAAGGTATCGGCAAATTGTGCCTGAACCTCAAAACCATTTTCCCCTTCTATAAGAACTATCATAATTACATACCTCCAAACATTTCCATAATTGACATGACTGCCGGTCCCAAAAGTACAATAAAGATGACAGGAAATATAAACAGCACCATGGGCAGCAGAATCTTTACAGATAATTTCTGCGCCTTTTCTTCTACATTCTGTTTATGGGTCTGCCGGATCGTAGTCGCCTGGATGGACAGGATATTCTGCATGGAGGATCCCATTTCATCGGCCTGGATAACAGCCGTGACAAATGTCCGGATCTCCATATTATCACACCGGTCTGCAAATCCGATCAGAGCCTCCTTGCGCCTGCGGCCCAGGGAAATTTCCCTCTGAGTCACATCCAGTTCGTCGATGAGCGCTCCCTTTGATTTCTCCACCACATATCCCAGGGCCTGGTCAAAACCCAGTCCAGCCGAGACACTGACACTTAATAAATCCATCATTTCCGGAAGCTGGTGATATAGTTCTGCTTTTCGTTGTTTTATTTTGCTCTTTAAATGAAAACGGCTTAAGACTATTCCGGCATAAAGCCCCAGTGCACCATAAAGGACAGACTGTAAAAAACCTCCCGTCCTGCCGTATAAAATGCCGAGCCCAATGCATACTGCCGTAAAAAAGGCTACCGCCGCGCTGTAGTTTTGGGATTTCATATGAATGCCGGCCTGCTTAAGCTGCTGCTCCATTCTCTCCAGAGCCGCGGGATTTTTAGGCGCAAATACGGAAAAAATAGTAAGGATGCGGTTAAAAACCGGTCTCATGATCCGGTCTATGATCGAAACATCCAGTTCCCCTGTTTCCCGTTGCCGTTTTCCCATATCTTCCACGGATTTTAAGCGTTCATTCAAAGCAAGCGTTTTAGAAAAAGCTGCGGAAAAACACAGATCAACAAAAAAATAAGCAAACACTGCGCCGGCAATGGCTGTCAGAAATATCATCTTTTCTTCTCCTGTCTGAATCTCCTATGGTTTCATCAAAACTTTATATTTACGATTTTATTGATTATTAGAAAGCCAAAAATCTCCATACTTCCGCCAAGAAGCAGAAGGAGGCGTCCCGGAAGAGACGAAAACAGCGGCGAAATATACCCTGGATTGGCAAATGAAAGAGCAAGCAGCAGCAGGATGGGAAGCACTCCAATCACCTGGCCGGTGATCCTTCCCTGAGCGGTCAGTGTCTTTATGGAACGCTTGATTGTCAGTCTGTCCCGTATGGTCTGGGAAATGATATCCAGTATTTCTGCCAGATTTCCGCCCACCCTCTGCTGTATGACAACAGCTGTAGTGAGCAGCTTTAAATCATCGCTTTCCATTCGGTCAGCTACTATCAGAAAAGACTGTTCCAGTTCCCCTCCCAGCTTAAGCTCCCTGACGATTGTGTTCAATTCGCCGCCAATGGGATTGGCTAAATCTCCGGAAACATTCTCCAGCGCCTGCTCAAAAGAAAAACCGGCTCTCAGACCATTGGAAAGCACCATCAGCGCATCCCCTAACTGAGCCTCAAACAGGGAGCGCTGTTTCGCAGCCGCCATTTTGAGAAAGAATGGAGGAACAACCAGTCCTATGAGGAAAAGCCCTATACACTGAATCAAATCCGGGGCAAATGCAAATAAGAGCATGGCCGGTGCAAAAATAAGAAGAAACCAGATCATGATAAACTCCTCCGGACGCAGCCTGATTCCGGATAAGCTGACTTCTTCCTTCAGCTTTTTTGAAATATGTATGAAACGCAAAAGCTGTCTGTCCTTTTTTTCTTCAGACGAAACTAGTGTTTCTTTTTTCACCTGGCTTAAATCACTTAACCGCTCGTTGATCTGCAGCTGTTTTTTTAACAGAAATTCCAGAATCATTTCTATGGCACAATAGCTGAATAATGCCGCAGCAGCCAGACAAACCATTTTCATGCTGTCACCTCCTTTCCGCAAGGAACCAGTCATCCCTGCAATAGCCACCATTATCCCTGATCTTATCAAGAATCTTCGGATGTATTCCCGTTGGTTCAAACTTCCCTGCGATTTTTCCATTCCCATCCGTACCGTTCTGGCGAAAGCTGAAAATATCCTGCATGGTAACAGTATCACCTTCCATACCCACCACCTCAGCTATGTTGACAATCTTTCTGCTTCCATCCCGTAAACGGGACTGATGTACGATTAAGTCAATGGCAGAGGTAATCTGCTCTCTGATGGCTTTTGCGGGCAATTCCATTCCTGACATCAAAACCATTGTTTCCAGACGGGATATCACATCTCTGGAAGAATTTGCGTGTACCGTAGTAAGAGAACCGTCATGACCTGTATTCATGGCCTGCAGCATATCCAGAGTCTCTCCGGACCGGACCTCTCCTACAATAATCCGGTCGGGACGCATTCTAAGTGCATTCTTCACCAGATCACGGATTGAAACAATCCCTTTTCCTTCAATATTGCTTGGCCGCCCTTCCAGGGTCACAACATGATCCTGTTTCAGCTGGAGCTCGGCCGCGTCCTCTATGGTCACGATTCTTTCACTGTCAGGAATATACCCTGATAATACATTTAACAGTGTGGTTTTACCTGAACCGGTTCCCCCGGAAACAATGATATTACAGCGTCCCTTTACTGCTGCCTCCAAAAATCCTGCCATCTGGGAAGATAAGGAGCCATATCCGATTAAATCTCCGATTTTAAGGGGTGTGGAAGAAAATTTTCTGATTGTGATGGAGGGACCTTTTAAAGCGATAGGCGGAATAATGGCATTTACACGGGAACCGTCTGCCAGACGTGCATCCACCATGGGGGTGGCTTCATCACAGCGCCTGCCCACGGATGAAACGATCCGGTTGATTACCTTTAATACATGGGCATCATCCCGGAAGCTGGCGGCTGTCTGTTCCAGTCTGCCTCCCCGTTCTATGTAAATCTGTCTTGCACTGTTCACCATGATTTCAGAAATAGAATCATCCCGCAGCAACGGCTCTAAGGGGCCCAGTCCCATGACATCGTCGTAAATTTCCTGAGCGAGCTTTGATTCCTCCAGACGTGTCAGACTCTCCTCCTGTCTGGCAATGGCCTGATGGATGATTTCCATAACATCAATGAATTTCCCATTGGTGCTGTCCGAGAAACGGTCATTATATTCCCGTATTACCTCCTGATGAACCGTCTGCTTTAATTTGTCATAATTTTTATCCGCCCTGTTTCCTGGCTCGGCGTTTGAAACACTGAACGCTTTTGAAACAGAATGGTCTGTTTCCTTTGGCTGGCCCAGACGAGATACCCACTCCATGGCTTATCCAGTCTCCTTTCCTTTTTGAAGAAATGATATCCGTTTCTTTTTCCTGCTTTTCACACTTCTGTAACCCTCGTTCATTCCTTCCAGCCGTTCTGCTATATTGGAAATTTCCTTACAGATTTTACTTTNNACCCTGATTTGCTGCTGCCACCGCTGATTTTTCATCATAGGGAATGGAACCCCACACCGGCATGCCAAGTACACGGGAAACATCGTTGTCTGATATTCCGTATCCATAGCATTTTCCGACAATCAGTTTGATCTTCTGTTTATCCGTCAGTTCTGCAAGCACCTGCAGACTTTTCTTTGCATTGTGCAGCGCAGGCACATCTTTTCCTGTTACAAATAAAACAGCTGAGGCACAGTCAATGCAGCAGGCCG
>NZ_QOHO01000128.1 GCF_003432035.1 Lacrimispora amygdalina | reverse complement strand
ATGAATAATTCGGGTTTAATTATTGTGGAAGGGATTCCGGGGAGTGGAATGGAAAAAATGGTTGAACGATAGGGAGGTGCGGACATTTCCTGCAATTTCTTGACAGAGCAATAAATTAATTATATAATGAACATTGTTCATATTGAGGTGATAAATTGAATCATATTGTAACATCAAAAGAAGAAATTTTGAAAACCAGCCGGGAACTGATTCAGCGGCAGGGGTGGTCAGCGGTCAGCATTCGTTCTGTTGCGGCTGCCTGTGGTGTGTCTGTGGGGTCTATCTATAACTATTTCGATTCCAAAACGGCGTTGGTGGGAGCAACGGTGGAAAGTGTCTGGTGTGAGATTTTTCACCGTCCGGAAGATGGCACCGTATTTCAGGATACGCAGGCATGTATTGCCTGGATGTATGGAAGAATGGAATATGGCTGCCGGCAGTATCCTGGTTTTTTTACACTCCATTCTCTGGGCTTCATGAGGGAGGATAAGTCAGATGGAAAGCGGCGAATGGAGCAAACCTGGCAACATGTTTCAGAAGAGTTGTGTTCTGTCCTGAAGCGGGATGCGAGGGTTCGGCCGGATGCTTTCAACGAGCAGTTTACCGCGGAGAAATTTGCAGAGGTGCTGTTTTCTTTGATGCTGTCCGCTTTGCTGCGACAGGACTATGATCCAGGTGCTGTGCTGGAAATCGTGTGCCGAACTCTTTATTAGAATTCCCACCGGGTGTGGGAGTTTTTTATTACATAAAATGAACACTGTTCAGTCAAGAAAGGTAGATTATGAAAGTAAAAAGAAATACTCTGCTGCTTCTCGCCTGTCTTGTGTGGAGCGCTGCAGGATTTAATATTCTTCGCATAGGGTTGATTTCGTACCTTCCGTATCGGTCTGTGCGGAATTTTCTGTTATCAGCTCTGGTTTTTGCTGTGTTTCAGAAGTTTATTTTTGGAAGGCTTGTGAAAAAGCATACGGCCAGAATCCGTTCCTATGTGGAAGAAAGGCATTTTTTTCTTAAATTTTTTGATGGAAAGTCGTTTGCTGTTATGGCGGTAATGATGACCGGCGGGATAGGTCTGCGGTCGAGCGGATTGGCACCGGAACAGTTTATAGCGGTTTTTTATACCGGCTTGGGTGCATCACTTTTAATGGCCGGATTATTGTTCGGACGTAATTTGGGTAGAGAGGTATTGACAGCGTCCGGATGATTCGATGAGCAGGGAGACGGACAGTTCCAGCCGGCCGTATCGATTTCTGCTACAGTGCAGGGGAGTGGGAGAGCAGTCGTTTCATTAGCTCTGGGCGGACCATGGTACGGAGCTTTGGGTTCTGTATGACGGATGAAAAATGAATGTATATAAAGTCCAGCTAAGAAATGTC
>NZ_QOHO01000127.1 GCF_003432035.1 Lacrimispora amygdalina | reverse complement strand
ATCTACCTCCTACCCGATTTTATTGTTTTACATTGCGCCTCTCATAACCATAATTGCCATAACACAGGTAACTAAAACTACTGCAGCTGTGAGTGTCATGCCAAGATTGTAACTGCGTTTCTTCTCTGATGCAGTATCAGTAAAGTTTAAAAGATTGGATTTTCTTAGTGTAGTAACTAACGGCTTATAGATCAGCAATGTCAGTGCCGTATTAATTCCGCCTTTCAGCAGGTTAAAAGGTACAAATGCAGGAAGCAGAAGCTCAGCCACCGCTTCTCTGGGGTAACCCATATAAATGGGGGTGATTAAATAGTTCCACAGTACCATAATCAGTGTCATAAGAAGTGTTCCGGCAATCATACCAAGAAAGGCACCCTTCATGGAATGGTGTTTCTTATAAAGGTAGGCAGCAGGACAGACAAAGGCCACAGTTGAAAGGATGTTCATAATAAGTCCGATGATTCCGGTGCTGCTGATTGTAAACATTTCGATGAAAGAGACAATGATAGAGATCAGAGCTGCGGACATAGGACCAAATAGAAATCCTCCGGTCAGGATAATCACATCTTTGGGTTCATATTCCAAAAACGGAACGATAGGGATTAACGGAATCCGGATTGCCACTACGGCTACGAATGCCAATGCGCACAGCATTGCCATTACAGTTAATTTGTTTGCTTTTCTGCTCATATTCATGATACAGACCTCCTGAAAAATAAGTAACACCTGAAAGAGTGTCTTTCAGGTGTTAAAAATAGACAGGTGTATTATCATTATTTAACACATCTTCTTTCATCCAGACTTTACTGTCGGTATTGGAATCTAACCAATTCTGCGCTCTGAGCGCTCGCGGACTTTACCGCCGGTCGGGAATTTCACCCTGCCCTGAAGACATCTGTATGCAGTTGTTCTGAGTGTATTATAACATTTTTTTTATTAAATGCAATATCTAGTTGCAATTTTTTTTACTCTTTGCTATAATAGCCGACATGGGGGTATAGCTCAGCTGGGAGAGCGCTTGAATGGCATTCAAGAGGTCATGGGTTCGAATCCCACTATCTCCATTATATTACATACATAAAGCCACAGGCAGGAATGCTCGTGGCTTAAATTATATCTTATAGGGACGGGACACTTGATAAATTAAGGGCAAAAAGGTACATTTTCACTTTGGAAATGTACCTTTTTTCAATTGCAGATAATTGGGACATTCTTGAAATTGCTGTGCTTTTATACCTCCATTGGTGCGGGAATTATATACAGATAAAACTACTATTTTCTTAGTTATGCCAGAGGAAGAAAGTGTCAAATATTTCATCTTCCGCCTCATTGTCCAATAGTTCTAACGGGAAATCCTCACCGTAGTCAATGTGCATGGCTACAGGCTCACGAAACGGGTGATTATGTTTCTTGATGAAACTTTTGTCGTAACAAAGACAGATGGCTATTGCTTTTAAAAGTTGGATCAGCTTTTCAATCTGCTTATAGAGCTAACTATGGTTTATATTCCAACGAAAACTGCAGTACCTGCAGTACCTCAATTGTAAAATAACTTTCCCGTCTGAAAGGGAAAGTTAGGTACAAATATTTAAAAACAGCATAGAGAAATTCGTG
>NZ_QOHO01000126.1 GCF_003432035.1 Lacrimispora amygdalina | reverse complement strand
AGGACTTTTTTTACAGCCCCTCTTCATTTATCTCTGTTTGATCTTTACCAGCTGCCGTACATAGGTATGGAATTATAGTCGGAAGCTGTACTTAATCCAGCATCAACAAATCCATAACTTAAACCATCGCCAGTTACTGCAACCCAGCCGCCTTTGGAACTTTCTACATAGTTTATACCTTTCCATTCGGGGTGGCTGTCGCCGGCCATTGCTGTCTGGCAGGCAACCCGGCAATTTGCGGCCACGGCTCCCCATCTGCTGCCGCCTGCCGTATACACGGTTTTTGAACTGCGCATGATGAATGTTTTGTAGGACTTTCCATTGATGGTTGCATTTCCATAAGGATAGTCGGTGCAGTTTGTCAAGGCGCCATTAGGTGGATCAATGATGAAACCAGCTGAAAGAGATCCCTTGGAATTGCGGAAAACGATCTGACAAAAATAATCATCTCCGCCCCAGTTCCGGTTATAACCAAATGCCTCCCGGTTATAGATTGTACCTATTTTGTTTTTCTTATCTGTATCAGAATATACTGGCACAGATTTGCCGCTTTTGTTAATGCAAAAATAATTCGACATAAAATCACTCCTTTTAAATTATTTCGATAATCGATTATCTATCATGTAAAAAGAGTGAAAGCGAATAGTTGTAAACTGGACGGTTCCCGAAAAATCAAAATAACATTCTGCCATTTTCAGGTTTACAAAACAATTTCATTTTTCTTTCTCACTGAATGAAGATTTAAAAAAATAATTTCAGGAGGAGAAAGAAATGTTACTTAAAAAAGGAGATTCAGGAAACAACGTAAGGTATTTACAACAGGGATTAAGAATTTTATGCTTTAATCCAAAACGGCTGGATGGTGTTTTTGATGATAACACGGTTACTGCCGTAAAAAAGTACCAATCTGCACGAGGGCTGACACCGGATGGAATTGTCGGCGATGGAACCTGGGGGAAAATAAAAACAGACATAACTCCCATTCAGACGGCACTAAAGAAAAAGGGGTATTACACCGGAACTGTTGACGGGGTGGCAGGAGACGGCACTTACAATGGTTTGATTAAATTTCAGTCAGCAAATGGACTGACCGCAGATGGAATGGCCGGCAGCAGCACTCTCAGTAAATTATATGCTTCCGATCCATCACAGGAAAGACCCCTGCTTCAGCTGGGCAGCACCGGTGATGCAGTTATCGAGCTTCAAAAGAAGTTAATTCTTCTGGGGTACTCATGCGGAGAAAATGGTGCAGACGGAATATTTGGGGACGATACTTACCGGGCTGTGAGACAGTTTCAGCAGAATAATGGGCTAAGTGTTGATGGAAAGGTTGGTTCCAATACCTGGGCAAAGCTTGATACAGCGCCTCACAATGATCAGACAGAAACCCCGCTCCTTGTCCTGGGAAGTAAGGGAACGGCTGTTATTAAGCTTCAAAAACGCCTTTTGGAGCTGGATTACGATTGCGGTGTTACCGGAGCAGATGGAAGTTTTGGACATGCTACGGAAAATGCTGTCATCAAATTTCAGAAGAACAATGGCCTTACACCAGATGGTAAGGTGGGAACGAAAACCTGGAATAAGCTGAATTCTTCAAATGCGGTAAAAGGCTCCGGTACAAACAGTGATGTTTTAAGAGAAGGCAGTTCCGGAGAGGCTGTGAAAAGACTGCAGGAAAGGCTTATTGCTCTGAATTATAACTGCGGATCTTACGGAGCAGATGGGAAATTCGGCCGCAATACAACGCTTGCAGTGATTAAGTTTCAGAAAATTAATGGTCTGACACCAGATGGGATAGCAGGTCCTAAAACTTTAAGCAGTCTGTATTCCGATTCGGCAAAAAGAAATGATGGCTCCGCAGATAATCCTGTGTTCCCCCCCATTCCTGTTACAGGCTCACTTCTGGAATATACGGTGGAGGTGATCAGTGCGGAAGAGGGAAAATATGACTCCGTAAATCCAACCGATGTTCTTTCTATAGGACTCCTTCAATGGCGCGCATCAAGAGCATATAACCTTTTAGTTGATATCAGAAACAGAAATACAAAAAGCTTTGATTCCATTATGTCTGAAACTGTCATTGGTAAATATATTATAAATGGAAATGGGGAACCGTTTGAAACACTGACTCCTGCTTCCATTTCATCAGCTGAACTTGGGTTATTAAAGAATCTTCTGGATACTGAAGAATCCCATGAGGCACAGGAAAGTCTGAAACGCAATGATGTAAACAGCTATATTGAGCATGGAAAAGGTCTGGGAATCAGCGATGATAAGGTTTTAATTTATTTCTGTGATTGTTATAATCAATCCCCGAAGGGGATCAGCAGAATTGGCGATCTGATTAACGGACAGTGGAATACTTTAACTCTGGAAGAATTGCATAATTACGCCCTCAAAGATATTTATGTGAAAAATGGAACCAGTTACGGCCTGGGCAAATATTCCGAACGCCGTAATTTAGTTTATGAGAAAGCCAGGGCATATAATTCTTCCAATGGAAACACCCTGGGGGAATATGTAGAAAATATGGTAACATACGCATTATATGAAGCCACACAGGATCGTTTTGAAGGCTTGCCCGAATCAGACAGGGGGAAGGAAAATTACAATAAATATAATAAATGGTTTCCCAGTGCCCAGGGAAATGCGTGGTGTGCATGCTTTGTCTCCTGGTGTGCCAATAAAGCCGGTTTACTAAATGTAAGCGGCCAGTTAGGACTTGTACCAAAAAGCGTGGCAGTATCCCAGTATCTCTCGTTTTATCAGGCAGAAAACCGATTTGGGGATAAATCTGTCTATACTCCAAAGCGGGGGGATGTATTTATTAATAAATCAAACGGAGCATCCCATGTCGGTATTGTAACCGGTTATGATTCTTCTGCAAAAACATTTACAACAATTGAAGGTAATACTTCGGACGATACAGTTAAGTCGCTCACAAGATCAATGACAGCTTCCGGCTTAACTGGTTTTGGAATTAATACTCCATAAAAGAGGATAAAGAATGGGATTCCTGCGGCATCCCATTCTTTATCATTTTATCGTCTTTTATTTGTAAGTATCAAGACTGGATAGCAGCTTTAAATTTTCCTGCTCGTTTTTATTAAACAGACTGTCTTTAAAATTCTCAGGAGTAATTGCAGGTTCGTACCAAACTTGTCCTTTAAAGTAATTATTCAAATCCTCATTTTTAAATATATAGCCATGTCTTGCATAAATCTCATTTTTAGCCAGATGTATGATTAATGGAGGAACATCATCAAAATCCTCTTTTTGATAAATTTTCATGTCGGTATAATATAAAGGTTCCACAAGAGAAGAAATATCCCTCACTTCCCGGACCTGTTCCAGATATTCCTCTACTTCTGGATAAAATGAACATTGATCACGGTATTGTTTTCTTTCTGCGATTGCATTTTGCATCCCGTCTTCCGTCCACCTGGAATAATATTTTTCATGTACTGCATTAAGCAAATCCTGTTCAGATGTCTGGTTATCTGCACGAATGCTTTCTTTTTCTTCCCCTTTCTTTTGTTTCGACCGCTGCAGCTGGTAGATACCCGAAAATCCATATCCGGATAAATTGGTATCTTTCATTTTATAATCCTGTACCTCGATCTGAATCGCATCATTGTTGCTGAATGTGATATGAAGAGTTCCGGAACCGCCCCAACCGTCATCGTTATACTTGTAGTTTAACTCTCCGTTATTTATTTTTCCGTTTATATTATCAATTTCTGCGATGCGTTCGCTTGTGCCCTGCTGCATAAATAAGTAGCCGTTTAAATTATTTTGTTCTGTAACCTGTATGGAAAATTCCAAGCCGCCATAGGTAATGATTTCTTCATGACTGAAGCTGCTTTCGGTCCAAAGACCGGAATATCCTTCGTAATTTTCAGCTTCCGTTTCTGTAATTGCAGTTACGCCGGTTTGTTTCCCAGCTTCCGGCTGCGTGTCTGCAGCCGTTTCAGCCGTTTGTGCCGTTTTGATGTCATCTGAATGACTGGGACTGGATTTCCCACAGCCGGATAGTATAAGACAACTGCAAACAATCATTAAAATAGCTCTGCTTTTCATAATAATCTCCATTCCGCCGCCAATTTGCTGCACAAATAGTAATAAAAGTTTTGACGGCCTCCACTTTTTTTATAGAAGGATGCGCTTCGTCTGCGCACATATGGATTATATCACATCTACAATAAATGATATAGACACTATACCCATAGGTTAATGAATGTTTAACTGACTCTGCTCATTAAAAAATGTCTGATAACCCAGCTGTACAAACAAAATAACAGATAAAGCCACGCTGCCAAGAATTCCCAGCATAATTGCTATTTGATATTCAATCGCTGTTACCGGTGATGTACCGGATAAGATCTGACCGGTCATCATTCCCGGTAAAAACACAATTCCCATACCAACCATTGAATTTATGGTAGGCAGGATTGCCGAGTCAAATGCATGATCGACGATTTGCTTTGCTGCCATCTTTGGTGTTGCGCCTAACATCAAAGCTCCTTCGATTATATTTTTCTGTAATTCCATGCCCTCTGTCAAACGGCTCACGCCTATGGAGATGCCCGTCATGGAATTGCCGATCAGCATTCCTGCAATTGGTATGAAATAGCGTGGGTTATACCAGGGAGATATCCGTACAACTACAAGCAGGAAATATAACAGGCAGGAAATGGTGCCTGCAGCCATTGAAAATGCTATGATCCGGACCAGCCTTGATGAAAGCTTTTGTTTCGTTCTCTTTATGATATTATGAACAGAGAATACCTCCATCCCAATTAATACCAGGATTGTGTACAGAGGAGATGAGGTATCAAACAGATATATTAACAGATACCCGGTGAGGATAAGCTGGATTGTCATTCTTACGGAAGAAATGAGCAGTTCCTTTTCTCTTGGAATCCCTTTTAGTTTAACGATCAGCATTACTATAAGAACAAAGATATATGCGGCAAGCATTTGCCATATCTGCAGATCAATGACCTGATTCATATCCTACACCTCCCTGGCTCTTTTGACCTTACCCTGAGAAAGTTCTATGGTATTGTCTGAATAAGTCTGTGCAACTTTCTTAGAATGAGTAACCATAATTAAAGTTTTGCTGGTTTTCTTTGTGTATGCAACCAGATTTTCAATGATGAACCGCTCTGTTTCTTCATCCAGTGCAGAGGAGGGCTCATCAAGCAAAAAGACTTCCGGATCAAGTAAGATCACCCGGCCTAACGCAAGTCTTTGCTTTTCACCGCCGGATAACAGATCGCTTTCATCATCCAGGCACTTATTCAAATGGACCATATTTAAAACATGGAGGAGCTTATCATCATTTGCAGCAGGTTTTTCTGCAAATTTAAGGCCAATCAGCAGGTTATCTCTTACAGTACCCGGAAAAATGGCGGGAAGCTGGGCAAGCATGACTACAGTTCTTCTTAATTCCACAGAATCACAGGAGTTTAAATCCTGTCCGTTGTACATGATTTTTCCGCTGTCACAGCTGATTAGTTTGTTCAGGAGACGCAGGAGCGTGGATTTTCCGCTGCCGCTTTCTCCGATAATGCACGTAACTTTGGATTTTTCAATATTCAGTTCCTCAATGTCAAGAATATGCTTATATTTTACTTCCCTGAGTGAAAACATAAAAATCCAGCCTCCTTTCCTTAATCCTTTATTTCTTTAAAAAGTTCATGGGCTTTTTTTCGGGCCTCCTCTAAAACATCGGCGCCCAGACTGGTTATTTTATAATATTTTCTGATTTTCCCCTCAACTGTTTTTTCTTCCATTTCCAGAAGTCCGTTTGATTCCATACTGTGAAGAAGGGGATAAAGTGTTCCAGGACTCATATCATATCCATGGCTTTTAAGCTCTTCTATCATCCAGACACCATAAAACGGTTCTTTTTTTGCATGATGAAGTATGTGAATCTGAATAAATCCCAGAAAGAATTTTCTCATTATTTTGTCTTTCATTTTCAATCCTCCAATGTTTGAATGCCGATATTTGATAACGATATCGAATTATGATATTATAATATCATCAATGATTAAAGAATGCAAGAAAAGTTTAAAAATACCTTCGTGACATCATCACAGAAATAAAAATAATTTTGAGTTAGAATAACACCATCAAGAACATGTTTGGTTTCAACAGAAAGGAGAATATACGATGAGTGTATTAAAAATAACAAAAGATAATTTTGAAAAAGAGGTAATGCAGTCAGATAAACCCATTTTGCTTGACTTCTGGGCATCCTGGTGCGGACCATGCAAGATGGTGGGACCCGTTGTAGAGCAGGTTGCCGAAGAGACGGCTGATGTAGCCAGAGTCGGCAAGATCAATGTGGATGAGGAACAGGAGCTTGCCCAGGCATTCAAGGTAATGAGTATTCCGACTCTGGTTGTGATGAAAGATGGAAAAGTGGTAAAAAGCACAGTTGGAGTACAGTCAAAGCAGACGCTTTTATCAATGCTCCAGTAAACAATAAAAGGCAGAGGCTGGAACTCTGTCTTTTATTCTATGCACATATAAAAAATAAGATTGGGGTTTAATATGATGCTGCTTAAGAAAAAATTAAACCTGAAAATAAACCGCTTACCAATTCAGATGGTGCTGCTTATCTTGATTATTGTGGCAATGGCAGAGTTTATTTCCGTATCATTTATTATTATGAATCTGCTGAAAAGTTTAAATATAAGTCCGGATAATGAAAACATACAGCTGTTTATGGTAGAAATAGTATTCATAAATATCAGTATGATTTTACTGTTCGGGCTAATTGTGATGCTGGTTTCCAGGATATTTAAAAAAATTAATAATTATGCTTTTTATAGCTGTACAACAGGGCTGCCCAATAAAAATTATATGATGAATAATTTAATCAATGAAATTTCTTCAGACAGGGAGTTTGCAGCTTTAATCAGCCTGGATATGGATGATTTCAAAGCGGTTAATGATACGTTAGGCCATCTTGCGGGTGATGAATTACTAAAACTCGCTGGGGAGCGGTTTGAAAATGTGGTCGGGGCACAGGACTGTGTATGCCATATTGGGGGAGATGAGTTTCTGTTTTTCATTAAATCTGTCAGAAATCAGGCCCAGACGGAGCAGATGGCTAAAAAAATACTGGGGTTATTTGGGGAACCATTTTACGTGAATGGCAGTAAGGTTGATTATGTGAGTGCAAGTCTGGGCATAGCACTTATGCCGAAGGATGGAACGGATTTTCAAACCTTATATAATTGCAGCGATGATGCCATGTATATGTCGAAAAAGCTTGGAAAAAGCAGCTATACGTTTTATGATGAGAATATGAGCCTGAATCTTTATGAGGAAACAATAAAGAAGAAGGAGATAAAGGAAGGGATTAAACAAAAAGAATTTAAAGTCTACTACCAGCCTAAGTATTCGAACGACGGACAGCTTACCGGTGCAGAGGCATTGGCAAGGTGGGTGAAAGGGGATAATACGGTGATTCTCCCGTCAGAATTTATTGAATTTGCAGAAAAAAATGGTCTTATTGTGGCAATAACGGATCTGATTCTGGAAGAAGTATGTACGGATATTCTTTCCTGGATTGAAAAGGGAGAAAGTGATTTTATTATTTCCATTAATATTACATCCCAGCACATTACCAACAGGAAGCTGATCCGAACGCTGATGGAAAAAATTGAATCTTTTCATGTGCCCGCAGAGTATCTTGAATTTGAGATCACGGAGTCAATGGTTATTGAAGATTTTAATAAAGCGGTTGAAAACATTGTACTGCTGAAGTCGTATGGGATCAGGGTCAGTATGGATGATTTTGGTACCGGGTACTCATCCTTAAATTATTTAAAGTCATTGCCGATTGATATAATAAAAATTGATAAATCATTCATTGATTCCGTCAGTTACAATGAAAAAGATAAGGTGCTTTTGGAAAATATCATTCATCTGGCGCATGGATTTCAGCTTAAAGTAATAGCTGAGGGAATAGAAAATGAAGATCAATTAAAGATATTAAAGGAAATGCAGTGTGATATGTTCCAGGGATATCATTTTGGAAGACCGGTTAATAAAGGTGATTTTGAAAGAATGTTTCTGGAAAATAAAGAGTAAGATGGGAGTGAAACAATGACATATAAGTATAAATAATAAATAAGAGCAAGCTGGACAGTCCAAGACGCAGAGAAGTATTGCCTGCCCAAAAGAGGTTGAGACACATTTCGTGCCTCAATTTTTTTGCGGAAAAAATGATTTGCAGAAGAATTTAAATAAAATAATTATGAGCATTTGACAATAACCAGCCAATGTAGTATTATTTAATTGGCATATGCTCATAATAGGGAAAGAGAGGTAAATGATATGAAGATAGCAGTTTCAGCAACTGGTCAAAACCGGGAAGACATGCTGGACAGAAGATTTGGAAGATGTGATTATTTTCAAATTTATGACACCGAAACAGAAGAATTTCATGTAATTTCAAATAAGGGAGTATCCGCTGGAGGCGGTGCTGGTATTGCTTCAGCAAGTCAGGTGCTGGAAGAGGAGATCACTGCAGTAATAACAGGGAACCTGGGACCAAATGCATTTGAACTGCTGGAAAAAGCGGGGATCAAAGCTTATAGCTGTGAGGAGATTCCGGTAACCGGTGCCATTGAACAGTTTCAAAAAAATCAGCTGTCTGAGATTGCTTTGGCCGGAAAAGCACATCATGGAATGAATTAAGGATTTATAGGAGAATGGCATGAATATAGCAATACTTAGCGGTAAGGGCGGAACGGGGAAAACAACAGTGAGCACCAATCTTGCAAAGATTTTGGGGATCAGCTATGTGGACTGTGATGTAGAAGAGCCCAATGGATTTCTTTTTATGAAGCCTTCCATTACAAAGAAAGAGACCGTATTTACCCATTACCCTGTCATAGATCCGGAAAGCTGCACTCTTTGCGGAGCATGCTCAAAAGTCTGCCAGTTCCATGCACTTGCAAAAGCAGGAAAAGAAATTGCGGTTTTTGAGCAATTATGCCATAACTGCGGGGCGTGCAGCCTGGTATGCAGGTCTAAGGCATTAACGTATCAAAAGCGTCCCATTGGAATTGTGGAACATGGGCTGGCAGAATCGATTCCCTGCAGTCGCGGGGTGTTAAATGTGGGGGAGCCAATGGCAGTGCCGGTAATCCGTGAACTGTTAACCGGGCTTTCAGTTAAAGACCACCTCATTGACTGCCCGCCTGGGACTTCCTGTAATGTTGTGAATTCATTAAAAAGAGCAGATGCCGCGGTGCTGGTGACAGAACCATCGGAATTTGGCCTTCATGATCTCAAGATGGCGGTTGAGCTTGTAACGCTTTTTAAAATCCCTTATGGAATCATTATAAATAAAGATGACGGTACAGAAAATAGGATAAAAGCTTACTGCAAAAAGGAAGAAATCCCCCTTCTTGGAGTCATTCCCTACAGCAGGGAAGCTGCCATTCTGTATTCAAAAGGCAGTATGCTTTGTGAGAGTGAGGGATACAGAAAGAATTTTGAAGAGATATCTTCTCAGATAAAGGAGGTTTTCTCATGGTAATATCAGTACTGAGCGGAAAAGGCGGAACCGGGAAAACAACTGTGGCAGCAGCGCTGTCTGAATTAGCACAGCATGTAATGCAGATTGACTGTGATGTGGATGCACCCAATCTTTATCTTTTTCACCGGGGGACTGATGTGGAAAGAAAGAATTTCTATGGAAGCATGAAGGCCCGGATTAATAAAGATCTTTGTAGTTTTTGCGGGCGCTGTGAAGAGATTTGCAAGTTTGGAGCAATCAGTAATTTAACAATAAATCATTTTCAATGCGAGGGCTGCGGTGCTTGTACGTTAGTATGCAGTCAGGATGCAATCTGCCTGGAAGAGGAAAAGACAGCGGATACCTTTCTTACTGAAACAGGGAAAGGATTTATATCAAGGGCAGAAATGGGAATTGGAAGTGATGGTTCCGGAAAACTGGTGACACAGCTTAGAAACAATGCAAAGAGGATTGCACAAAAGGGTAGTCTGCAGATTATTGATGGTTCACCTGGAATTGGCTGCGCTGTGATTGCTTCGATCACAGATACGGATGCAGCCCTTATTGTAACGGAACCGACCAGGTCCGGTTTGGATGATTTAAAAAGAATTCTGGAGCTGTCGGAGCATTTTGAAACACAAGTCATGATTTGTATAAATAAGTACGATATTAATCTGGATATGACAGATCAGATTAAACGTTTTGCAGAAGAAAATAAGCTTTTGGTAGCAGGGCTAATTCCGTTTGATCCCCTGGTTATGAAAGCGGTTAATGCTTTAAAGCCTGTTACGGAATTTGCGGAAAGCCCGGCCAGAAAAGCAATGGAAGACATGTGGAATTTCATCACGCGTGTGATATAATAACTGGTAACTGTAAAATGATTAAATAAATGAAATGGAGGAGTAAAAATGAAGATAGCAGTAGCAAGTGAGGGAACAATGGTGAGCGGACATTTTGGACATTGTCAGGGTTTTACAATGTATGATGTTGATCATAAGGAAATCAAGGGTAAGACATTTTTACCCAATCCAGGTCACAAGCCGGGATTTCTTCCCGTATTTTTAAAGGAGCATGAGGCAGAAGTTATTATTGCCGGTGGAATGGGGGAGACTGCACAGACACTTTTTAACGAAAACGGCATAGAAGTGGTGGTTGGTGCCCAGGGTAATATGGATCATGCAGTAAAACGGTATCTGGAAGGCGATCTGCAGTCTAGTGGAAGTATTTGTACAGAACATGCCCATGAAGGTCACTGTAATGATTAATCGGGGAAAATATAATGGAATTATTAATTGATTGTATCCCATGCCTGCTGCGCCAGTCTCTGGAAGCGGCCAGAATGGCGACGGACAGGGCTGAAAGCCATAATAAAATCATGAAAGAAACCATAAAATTACTGTCTGACTATGAAAACTATAAAAATTCACCAGAACTTGCAAGGGAAATACATAAGCTTGTGAGGAATGAGACGGGCAGCCAGGATCCATATCTGCAGGTCAAACAAAAAGATTTACAGGCAGCAGAGGATTTATACCCATTTTTAAAGAATTTTCTCCAAAGTAAGAGAAACAGTATTTACTGGGCCTTGAAAATCGCAGCAACCGGGAATAATCTGGACTCGGCTGTTTACAGTGATGTTGAGCTGGAGACATGTGTAAGGAATGAACTGGAAAAGGAGTTCTCCGTATGCGATCTGGATATCTTTACGGATAAATTACAGAGGGCAGAAAATATTCTGATTATTGGAGACAATACTGGTGAAACAATATTTGACAGGGTTATGCTGGAGAGTTTTCATGACGTTATAATTACCTATGGCGTGCGGAATGAACCGATTATCAACGATGTAACAGAAAAAGAAGCAATTGCATCGGGACTTAATACGGTAGCCCGCGTTGTTTCCACCGGCTGCGGCGCACCTGGAGCAATTCTGTCTGATTGCAGTGATGAGTTTGTTGACATTTACAATAAATCCGATATTATTATTAGTAAAGGACAGGGGAATTTTGAAGCGCTTTCGGAAGAACAGGGGAATTTGTTCTTTCTCCTGAAAGCAAAGTGTCCGGCGATAGCAAGGAAGTTTCATGTAAATGTCAATGATTATATCTTTTGCTATAACAACAAAAGGAATTCATTTTAAGACAGAATAAGCCTGCAAAAGCGGGTGTGAAAGAATGGTGATTTGATGGCAAGACCAACAAAATGGAGAAAAATAGAGCACGTTCCAGTCGTTCCGTATTTTGTTCCCTCAGAAACAGAGGTAGAACAGCTGCCTGAAAATATTTTAAAATTAGAGGAACTGGAAGCAATCCGGCTGAAAGATTTAGAAGGTCTGGAGCAGGGGGAATGCGCACAGAGAATGGAAGTTTCAAGACCTACTTTTCAGCGTATTTTACTTTCTGCCAGGGAGAAGGTGGCGGACAGTCTGATACATGGGAAGATGATCCGGATCGAAGGCGGTAATTTCACACGGAATATCTGCCCGATTATCTGCAAGGATTGCGGGAAAGAGTGGAAAGAAAGCTTTGAGAATCTGGAAGCGATTAAGAACGGAGCATATGAATGCCCGGATTGTGGTTCTGTCAATGTGATCTGCCAGGCTGGCTGCAGGAATAAGTTCTGCAGAAAGAACTGCTGGCGCCACCGTGATATTGATTATTAAAATATAAAAGTGTCTGAATGCACAGAGAATATCTGCTGCAGCCGGGCACTTTTTTTGTAGATATTGACATATGCTCAAAATAGGATTAAAATGTTTTAATGGGCATAAGATCAAAAAACAAATGAAAAGGAGAATTCATCATGATCAAGAAGGAAGCAAATAAAAAGGGTTCGCTTTGGCCTGCACCCAGGGTTTTAGTTTCCTGCCGGGGATTAAATGGAGAGGATAACGCTTTGGCTGTGGCTTATTGCGGAAATTGCAGCTATGCACCGCCAATGGTAATGGTGGGCATTGTACCAACCAGATACTCTTATAAAATGATTAAGGAATCCGGATGCTTTGTGGTAAACATTGCAGAAAAAGATTATCAGGAAGTATTTGATTACCTGGGGAGAGTAAGTAAGCGGGATGCGGACAAACTAAAGGATAAGAATGTCAGAATAGAAAATGGAAAAGTTGTGAATGCTCCTATCTTAGCAGACTGCCCTGTCAATATTGAGTGTACCGTGGTTGATTCCATTGTAACCGGGTCCCATGAAATGTTTGTTGGAAAAGTAGAGTATGTTCATGCGAATGAGAATTTACTCAATGAAGATGGAAGCATTGATTTTTCTAAGATTCAGGTAATATAATTTTGAAACAATAATAAGGAGCAAAGAATATGAGCGAAAATTCAAAGGGTTGTTCGGACAGCAGTTGTACAAAGGAATCCTGTGAAGGGTGTGAACACAGCAAAGAAAGTATGCTGGAACAATTAAACCAGTACAGTTCCATCAAAAATGTAATTGGTGTAGTGAGCGGAAAAGGCGGTGTAGGAAAATCTTTTGTAACAGCCATGCTGGCAGTCCTGTTAAATAGAAAAGGATACCGTGTGGGAATTTTAGATGCAGATGTTACCGGCCCCTCCATTCCAAGAATGTTTGGAATAACGAGAAAGGCCGCCGCAAATGAATTAGGAATACTTCCGGAATTAACGGTAAATAACATAAAAATAATGTCGGTGAATCTGCTGCTGGAAAAAGAAGATTCTCCTGTTGTATGGAGAGGTCCTATTCTGGCCGGTACAGTAAAGCAGTTCTGGACTGAGGTTGTATGGGAAGAATTAGACTATCTGTTGATTGATATGCCGCCTGGAACCGGTGATGTTCCTTTAACAGTATTTCAGTCTATTCCGCTGGATGGAATTGTAATTGTTTCCTCTCCCCAGGATCTGGTTTCCATGATTGTGAAAAAGGCTTATAACATGGCCAAATTAATGAATATTCCCATTCTTGGATACGTGGAAAACATGAGTTATGTAAAGTGTCCGGATTGCGGAAAAGAAATCCCCATATTCGGACAGAGCAAACTGGGTGAAATAGCAAAAGAAACAGGCGTTGATATACTGGGAAGAATACCGGTTGATCCTGCACTTGCAAGTCTGGTAGATAAGGGAGAGTTTGAACGTTTTTCCTGTGATTATTTGAAGGACGCAGCAGATCATATTGAAAAAATGTATGAATCAAAAGAATGAGTATAACAGTTAAAACAGTATAAACAGTACAAACAGTAAAACAATTAAATAATAAGACCGTTGCAATATAGGACTGATATGCCTGTATGGCAGCGGCTCTTTTTTTCCAATTTTCCTTTATTTAAAAAGCGGGTTAACAGCGGCCTGCTTTTCGTAGTATAATCAAAGTATGTAGTGATATTGAAGAAAGAAGGGGTAAACATTTGGATAAACACAATAAACTGGTAAGAGATAAAATTCCGGAGATTATTGAGAGCAGTGGGCGTAAGGCAGTATATCATGTCCTGTCGGAGGAGGAATATCTTACTGCTTTGGAAAAAAAACTTCAGGAGGAAGTGGAAGAATATCAGGAAGATAAAAGCCTGGAGGAAATGGCCGATGTTCTGGAAGTTTTGTATGCAATATGTGAGGCACGGGGATATACAAAAAAAGAACTGGACGCAAAGCGGAGAGAAAAGTTTATAGAACGGGGCGGATTTGGAAGAAAGTTGTTTTTGGAATATAGTTCTATTTAATGCCATATGGTTACTGGCTGGAGGGGGCAGAAGGTTGAAAAATTATAAAACAAGTAGTGAAACATTATTAGCATTAGGTGTTATATGCTGTTTATTATTTATGAGGTATTATGAGACAGCACTTTATTATAGAAATATAAATTTAATTCTGGATACATTATATGGTTATATAGCAATTCCTCTTTTTTATTTTTTGATTTCTGCTTGTCTTACGACTATATTTATTAAGTTATCAAAGATTCGGATCTCTAAAAAAATGAAAATTTTTAAACTGACAGATATTTTTTTGCTAATAATATATATGATTGTAATTGTTTTAAGACTGTCTGGGTATATGACTATTGGAATCATTCCTTTTAGTTCAATATATCGGTTTGTTTTTATTGCCTGGGGCTGTATATTCGCTAGTGATTTTTGCTTGGAAAAATAGATTAACATAAAAATAGAAATTAGCAATATGTTACAAAAAAAACGAACAAGCGACACGTAAAATAATTAATATTGACAAAATAGTCTTTATAATATATATTTATTTCATAAATTGCCTATTGTTTTTAGGGCGTAAAACGATACACTTTTCGTGATATCCGCAGGCGGTCAGCGTTTGAAATTACACTAATTTACAACTATTTTAAAATTCCAGAAGATGAGGTGGTAATAATATGGGAGAATTGACACACTTTGATGACCATGGCAATGCGATTATGGTTGATGTATCAAAGAAGGATATCACTGTGCGTACAGCAGTTGCAAAAGGTAAGATCATTGTAAATCCAGAGGTTATGGAGGCTGTATTAAATCATACCGTGAAAAAGGGAGATGTGCTTGGGGTAGCCAGGGTAGCAGGAATCATGGCGGTAAAAAACACCTCTTCACTTATCCCTATGTGTCATCCGCTTGCTATAAACAAATGTCAGATAGACTTTGAAGTAAGCAGGGAAACAGGGAGTATTAAAGCGGTGTGCCTGGTTAAGTCGGAAGGAAAAACCGGCGTTGAGATGGAAGCTCTCACCGGAGTTACGGTAACTCTGCTTACGGTTTATGATATGTGCAAAGCAATTGATAAGAATATGGAGATAACGGATATTTTCCTTGAGAAAAAGAGCGGAGGAAAAAGCGGAGATATTTTCAACGGAAAGGACATGGGATGATTGACAAGTGGGATAGAAAGATTGATTATATTCGGATTTCAGTAACAGACAGATGCAATCTTCGCTGTATTTATTGTATGCCAGAGGAGGGCGTTCCATCTTTATCCCATAAAGAAATACTGACCTTTGATGAAATTCTCAGGCTATGCAGATGCTTTTTAAAGCTTGGAATTGATAAAGTAAAGATAACAGGGGGCGAGCCGCTGGTAAGAAAAGATGTTGCGTCTCTCATCGGACAGATGAAAACACAGGTTGGAATGAAAAACGTTACTTTAACAACCAACGGTCTGTTACTGGGAGAACATCTTCCTGATCTTGCGGCAGCCGGATTAGATGGGGTTAATATCAGTCTGGATACGCTGAATCCTTCCAAATATGAGAAGATCACAAGAAAAGATGCTTTAAATGAGGTGCTTTCGGCAATACAGGATGCGCTTAATTATCCGAAACTAAAAGTGAAATTAAATTGTGTTCCGGTTCTTGATACAGATGAGGAAGATATTATAAAGATTGCCGGTATGGCAAAAAATTCCAGACTGGGTGTCCGTTTTATAGAAATGATGCCCATCGGGCTTGGAAAAAACTACTCTTATTATAGTGAAGAGGACATCATTGCAATTCTGAAAGAAGCCTATGGACCATTAGAACCAGTTGATGCTGTGCTTGGAAACGGACCGGCCCATTATTATTCAGTATCCGGATTTGAGGGGAAAATTGGTTTTATCAGTGCGATTTCCCACAAATTCTGCAATGAATGCAACCGGGTAAGGCTTACTTCCGATGGTTATTTAAAAACCTGCCTGCAATATGAACATGGAACGGACTTAAAAGAAGTTTTAAGAGGCAATAAAGAGGATTCTTTTCTGGAACAGATGATTGAGCAGACAATTTATGAAAAGCCAGTCAGCCACAACTTTAAAGGGGACAATCCTCAGGGAACATTAGAACTCGACGGTATGTCAAAAATAGGAGGATAAGAAAAGAATACTTATGGGAAAAATAATCGCAGTCTGCATCAGTGAAAAAAAAGGAACACAAAAGAAAAATGTCCATATGGCAGAATTTATTAAGGAATATGGAATAAAAGGAGATGCTCATGCAGGAAAATGGCACAGACAGGTCAGTCTGCTGTCCAATGATAAGATTGAAGCATTTAAGAACCGGGGAGCAGAAGTAGCAGAAGGCGCATTTGGTGAAAATCTTATAGTGGAAGGGATTGATTTCCGTTCCCTGCCGGTAGGTACCAGATTTCAATGCAATGACGTTCTTTTAGAACTTACCCAGATTGGAAAAGAATGCCATACCGGATGTGAGATTTATCACAAAATGGGAGATTGCATTATGCCCAGAGAAGGTGTATTTGCCCGTGTATTATCAGGCGGTATCATTCGGGAAGGGGATGATATGGCCGTATTGGAAGCTGCATCGGTGAAAATGGAAACTGATAAATTGCGGGTGGCGGTGATAACCTCCAGCGACTCCGGATTTGCAGGAGAAAGAGAAGATATAAGCGGACCTGTTATTTGCAGAATTGTGAAAGAATATGGATATGAAGTTGTTCACCAGACCATTCTTCCTGATGATATGACCATGCTGTGCGACGAGATGAAATATATCTGTGACAATCATACGGCAGATCTTATATTAACCACTGGTGGAACCGGTTTCTCTCAAAGAGACTGTATGCCGGAGGCAACTCAAAAAGTCGTTGAACGAATGGTTCCCGGAATACCGGAGGCTATGCGTGCCTACAGTATGCAGATGACAAAGCGGTCCATGTTATCAAGAGCTGCCTGCGGTATCCGAAAATCCACATTAATACTGAATCTGCCAGGCAGTCCGAAAGCCGTGGAAGAATGCCTTACTTATGTGATTACTGAACTTGAGCATGGTCTGAAGATCCTGATTGGAACTGCTAATAATTGCGCAAGATAAGAAGGCAGCTGCTTATATATATAAAAAGAAGGGGATTAATTGGATGAAAAATAAATTTACTGTAATTTTTTCCTGTATCATATTAGGCACTGTATTATCAGCATGCAGTAATTCTGCAAAACAGGGGGATTTGGGAAAACAGGAAAACACTGCTGCAGAGAGTACAACAAAAAACACTTCTGCTGAAACAACAGCTTCTGTAACAGCCAAAAAGGGTAAGATAATTTTGGCAACAACTACCAGTACACAGGATTCAGGGCTTTTGGATGAATTACTGCCTGATTTTACCCAAAAAACAGGCTGGGAAGTGGATACCATAGCAGTCGGTACAGGGGAAGCCTTAAAGATGGGGGAGAACGGAGAAGCGGATGTACTGCTTGTGCATGCAAAAGCAAAGGAAGAAGCATTCATACAGGCTGGACATGGTTTAAAACGTTTTGATGTCATGTATAATGATTTTGTGGTTGTGGGACCGAAGGGGAAAATAGAAAAGAACAATAATGCAGAAGAGACCTTTCGAACTATATTTGATAATAAGGACGCCTTCGTATCCCGGGGAGATGAATCCGGTACCCATACAAAGGAACTCTCTATCTGGAAAAATCTGAATATAACACCTGCGGATAACCCCAATTATATCAGTGCAGGTCAGGGAATGGGGGCTACCCTGCTGATGGCAGACGAAAAAAAAGCCTGTACGCTTTCAGACAGGGCGACCTGGTTAGCCACTAAATCAAAGACAGCTATGGATATTGTATGTGAAAAGGATGAACAGCTTCTCAATTATTATGGTGTAATCGCGGTAAATCCGGAAAAGAGTTCAAAAATCAATGCAGAAGGCGCACAGGATTTCATTAACTGGATACTTTCAGATGATACCCAGAAGCTCATCGGAGATTTTGGTGTTAAAGAGTATGGAGAATCTTTATTTACTCCTGACGCAGCAGCAAAT
Source organism: Lacrimispora amygdalina (assembly GCF_003432035.1). Lineage (GTDB taxonomy): Bacteria > Bacillota > Clostridia > Lachnospirales > Lachnospiraceae > Lacrimispora > Lacrimispora amygdalina. The sequence goes on along the minus strand of NZ_QOHO01000126.1, from coordinate 5,382 downwards.
AAATAAAGAGGAGTCTGCATGAATGCAGTTTTGGACAAGTATGGGCATTGAAATAAATCAGGAAATCATAGATATTATCCTACTGACAATGAAACTGGGGATTGTCTCTACTTTTATCTCTGCCTTACTTGGTGTCCCGTTTGGTATGTTCTTGGAACGGGTTGACTTCTTCGGTAAAAAGGTGATTATCAGAATAAACCGGACTTTAATGGGATTTCCGCCCGTGGTCGCAGGTTTAGCAGTTTATCTGCTTTTAATGAGAAGAGGGCCCTTGGGCAGATGGGAGTTATTATTTACTTTTCCGGCGATGGTCATTGTACAGACAGGTATCATTGCTCCAATAATCAGCGGGATGGTTTATACATCCTGTAAAAATATGGCGCCTCAGATAAGAAACTTCGCAATAAGCATGGGGGCTGACCGGTGGCAGACATTTCTGCTTGTGATAAAGGAAATAAAAAATGACATTTATTTCATCCTTATAACCGGTTTTGGACGTTCCATCAGTGAGGTTGGTGCTGTGATGATTGTAGGCGGTAATATAAAGTATAAGACAAGAACAATGACAACTGCAATATCATTAATGAGAAATAAAGGCGATTTTGGGGAAGCAATTACTTTGGGTTTAGTTCTGCTTATAATTTCTTTTATAATCCAATGTTTTGTAGATTTTCTCAGAAGGTACGAAGAGAATGTTGAAAATAATTAAGCTGGAAAAAAAAATAGGTGACTTTCAGTTAAATGTGAATGATTTATGTCTGGAAGAGAAAAAAATTCATGGTATTATAGGAAATAACGGAAGCGGCAAGTCTACACTGATAAAGCTGATGACAGGGCTGTTAAAGCCTGATACGGGGGTTATGGATTTTGGTGCATTAACGAAGCGGGATATTGTAATTACAGCGCCAAGACCCTATATGCTTCATGATACGGTATATAATAATCTCACATATCCTTTAAAGATAAGGAAGCAGATTATTAAGAAAGAAACAATCATGGAATGGATAGACAGGTGCGGGCTTTCCGGCAAAGAGAAGCAATATGCTCCAAGCCTCTCCAGCGGAGAACGCCAGAAGCTTTCATTAGCAAGAGCATTGATCTTTGAGCCAGAAGTAATTTTTATCGATGAAACCATGGCCAATATGGATCCGGACAGTGTCGTACTGTTTGAGCAGATAATTTCTGAAATTCAGTTAAAAAAACCGGCTACATGGATCATAGTAAGCCATCAGCTGACACATATTTATAAGCTTTGTGAATGCATCCATTTTATGGACGCAGGAAGTATTCTCGCATCGGGAACTCCGGATGAGATTTTACTTAATTCTGATAATCCTGTTATCAGACAATATTTGTCAAAATATATGATTGGAAACTGAATCAGGAAAGGCAAAGATAAGAATGAAATTATTAAAGGTAGATACCATAGCTTCAGCAAGAGATAAGACAGTAAACATCTTGCAGAATAAGCTGCTTAAGACAGAATGCAGAAAATTACTTGAATCCCAGGGATATATATTAGCCAGTGACATTATTTCCAGAGAACCGGTACCGGCCTTTCACCGGTCTGCCGTAGACGGATATGCTGTTATATCTGGTGATACCGCCGGATCATCGGAGAATCTGCCGGTTTTTTTGGAATGTGTGGATGAAATTGACATGGGTTCTCCGGCCCTGAAAGAGATACATCCCGGGGAATGCGTTTATGTGCCCACCGGAGGAATGATTCCGCCTGGAGCAGATGCAGTGGTAATGGTTGAATACTGTGAAGCCTTTGACAGCAGTCATGTAGCTGTTTACAGTCCGGTTTCCTATGGGAAAAATGTGGTTTTGGCTGGTGAAGACATAGAGCAGGGAGAAATAGTTATAAAGAAAGGGACCAAAATCCGTCCTCAGGAAATTGGAGCTATGGCAAGCCTGGGTATTACAGAGGCCGTGGTTTTTAAACCATGGGAGATTACCATTATATCCACAGGGGATGAACTGGTTCCCCCTCATACCACACCGGCTCCGGGGGAAATAAGAGATATTAATTCCTATTCACTTTGTGCCCAGGCACAAAAACATGGCCTTACAGTACTGAATACAGTGGTACAAAAGGATGACGAACAGAAGTTAAAAGAAGCCGTGATACAGGCGATGCAGGTGAGTGATGTGGTTATCATATCAGGCGGCAGCTCCCAGGGAAAAAAGGATGCAACCAATGATATCATTGACGAAGTGGCAAGTGAGGGTTCATTCATTCATGGATTGGCTTTAAAACCGGGAAAGCCAACTATTGCAGGATATGATGAAAACAGCCGTACACTTTTGGCAGGACTTCCTGGTCATCCGGTAGCAGCCATGCTGGTTTTTGAACTGCTGGTTATATGGGTTTGGAAGCATTTGACAGATCAGCCTGCAGACAGCTCTTTATTTGCCCGCATCACATCAAATCTGGCAGGAGCGCCTGGAAAAATGACCTGCCAGCTTGTTAAACTGATCAGGCAGGAAAATGAAATACATGCAGAACCTGTTTTCGGAAAGTCGGGCCTTATTACGACCATGACAAGAGCTGATGGCTATATTTTAATTGATGAGAATAAAGAAGGGCTTAAAAAAGACGAAATTGTTGAAGTGTTTTATATATAAAATCACATCAAAGTAAGGACTTCCGGAAAAAGCAGAAAGGCATAGAAGCTATGGCAAACAGAAATCTCTATTTAAATAATACACCTGTAAAGGAAGCGCTGGACATTTATAAAAAAGCGCTGAAAGATATAGTAAAAATGCAGTATGAGGAAATTCCGGTAGAAAAAAGTCTGGGCCGGATAACAAAAGAGGCTGTTTATGCAAGGTGCTCGTCACCTCTTTTTAATGCTGCAGCCATGGATGGGATTGCAGTAATAACGGAAAAAACAAAGGGCGCCTCAGAAAGGACGCCTCTTATTTTAGAAAAGAATAAGGATTTTATTGTGGTTGATACCGGAGATCCTGTTAATTATCCTTATGACGCAGTTATCATGGCAGAGGACGTAATTGAAATTGACGAAAGAACTGTTAAAATTCTGGAAGCAGCAACAGCCTGGCAGCATATCAGACCCATTGGCGAAGACATTGTATCCGGAGAGATGCTTCTGCCCAGCATGCACAAAATACGGCCGATTGACATAGGCGTATTATTTTCAGGCGGAATTATTAAAATCATGGTGGTAAAGCAGCCAAAAGCAGCAATCTTTCCAACCGGAACTGAAATAATTGAACCAACCAAAACGCCGGAAGCAGGAGAAATTATTGAATCAAATTCCAGAATGTTTGAGGCAATGATAACCTCGTATGGAGGATTAGCAGACCGATTTCCGCCTACCCCGGATGACTACAATAAAATAAAAGCAGCGGTTTCAGAAGCACTGGACAGCTACGATATGGTAATAATCAATGCTGGTTCCAGTGCGGGGACAGAAGATTTTACCGTGCATATTTTAAGGGAACTGGGAGAAGTACTGGTGCATGGGGTTGCAATTAAGCCCGGAAAACCGGTGATACTGGCTGTCGTAAAAGGAAAACCGGTGATCGGTCTTCCCGGTTATCCGGTCTCTGCCTATATTGATTTTGAAAATTTTGTAAAGCCGGTACTGGCATTGCTGACAGGAGAAACCTACTGTGATAATAATGTGGCAGAGGCAGTGCTGTCAAAGAGAATGATATCTTCTCTCAAGCATAAAGAATACGTAAGGGTAAAGGTGGGACAGGTAGGTGATAAACTGGTAGCGTCTCCCCTTGCCAGAGGGGCAGGTGCAGCCATGAGCCTTGTGCGTGCCGACGGTTTCTGTGTGATTGAACAGAACTGTGAAGGAATCGAAGCCGGAGAAACGGTCAGAGTTGAATTGTACAGAAGCCTGCAGGAAATAAGACATACGGTTGTCTGCATTGGCAGTCATGACCTGCTTCTTGATCTGGCTGCTGATCTGATGGCATTCCATTATCCGGGTGTATATCTGTCCAGTACTCATATTGGAAGTATGGGAGGATTAATGGCACTAAAAAGAGGAGAAGCTCATATCGTACCTGTCCATCTTCTGGATGAAGCCTCTGGTAAATATAATATACCTTATATAAAAAGAATGTTTGAAGAACCCATGGCGCTGATTAAAGGGGTTAAACGCATTCAGGGACTCATTGTGCAAAAAGGAAATCCTTTGAACTTGAAAGGAATAGCAGACTTAAAACAATGCCGGTTTGTGAACCGGCAGAGAGGTGCAGGAACAAGAGTATTGTTTGATTATAAACTGAAGCAGGCTGGCATGGACGCCTCTGAGATTACTGGCTACGACAGAGAGGCAGCCACCCATATGGCTGTGGCTGCTCTAGTTGCCGGAAACAGTGCAGATGCAGCCATGGGTATATTCGCGGCAGCAAAGGCAATGCAGCTGGATTTCATAGAAGTCGGGCAGGAGGAATATGATTTTGCTGTTCCCGTAAAATATCTGAAACTTCCTGAAATCCAGGCATTTATTGAAGTTTTAAAGAGTAGTGAGCTTCATACACGTTTGGCAAACGCCGGAGGTTACCAGTATGAAGAGGCGGGAGACATTTACTTTATAGATGAAAAATTTCAAGAATAACGGGGTACAAAATTGCAGTCAGGATATGTAGAATCACTTCAGATACAGAGAAAAAAAGGTCAGCCATTTGAATGTGTAACATTCGTAGAGCTTGAAGCGGGTAAAGGAATTGCCGGGGATTGCCATGCTTTAGGAGGAGAGAAACAGATAGCTCTTATTTCGTCAAAATCAAAACAGTGGATCAGAAAACAGGAAACAGAAGGTTTGTGTTTCCGAAAATTCCAGGAAAATATTGTGACCCAGGGGATCGACTATACCCTGCTGAATGAAGGCGATATTTTAATTACAGATCAAGCAGCCATAGAAATAGGGCCATATACCAAACGCTGCTTTCCTGAATGTATCCTGAGACAGACGGATCGCCCATGTGTATTAACCTCGGGAACATGCTTCGGAAAAGTTATAAAGTCAGGAAAAATACAAATCGGTGAGCAAATCAGGCATATAGAATAAAAGACCAGTAAATGAAAAATGTTACAAAAAATATTGTCAATAAAAGAAAAAATTTGTTAAAAAAACAACAAATAAAAAACTAATTGCATTTTTTTGAAGAATAAAGTACAATAAATTTAAGGATCCGAGTTTTATCTTGAGTAGATAAAACCTATGGGTACTAACCTAAGAATTAGTGCCTCCCGCGTTTGGAAAGGACTCCTTTTCTATTTCGTTACAGTTTACTATTAAACAATGAAAGGAAAGGGTGTTATTATGCAGACAGCGTACAATGGAAAGATAGCCCGGATTAATTTATCAACTGGAGAGATCAGGGTAGATGAAC
>NZ_QOHO01000125.1 GCF_003432035.1 Lacrimispora amygdalina | reverse complement strand
CCCATCTATCTGCCACATTTACTACAGTTAATTCCGAGTAGTTATTGGACTTCAGTTTGTTGTGCAACTTTATCCTTAACCATAGCCTGATGTGGTTTCTGTTCGTCAGATCAGAGATTTGCCTCCACCTTCCTTCAGATTCCATCTCACGGTGGACACCCTTGGTCTTGGCTGTATCCTTCCCACTACTAGGGCGGATTAGGGACTTTCACCCATTAGAAACGTGCGCCGCAAGGCGCACACAAAAAAAGACTACCGATTATGAATCAACCGATAGTCTTTTGAAATTAAATTATTATTTAAAAGTAAGGATTAGGAGTTCCCCAAAGTTGTGCTGCCCTTTCACTGGACTCATAATCATAGCCCAATGCTCCGATTGGAAATCTTACAAAACCGTACCACGGAGTATTGTCATTATATTTCCTTGTCATGACCTTTCCATCAATCATTAGCCGACCAAGCTCGTTGACCTGATATCCGTCTGGGGTTATGGTATTAGTATAAAGATAACCATATTCATTAAAGCAGTAAGCATACTTTAGACCATCCTTAGTTCCACTGGGAGAAGTCATTAACCAAGCCCATTGACTTCTATATGAAGAACCTTTACTATCACCAATCCAATAATTACTTATTCCATTTTCATTTAATAATTTCAATGAATCTTGATGCCAAGTGTCATGTTCATACTCTTGAGTGTTAAAATACTCAGTTTCAGCCGCTTCTGTACCATAAGAACAAACATGCCCGTCTGCATGAATCAATACTCCATTTCCATCCGTTTTTGATCCTCCAGCCAAAATAGCATCTTTCATAAAATTCCCATGAAGATCTTTTACATAGTAAGTATAAGTATCTTTCTTAATCGCATTACCCGCATTCAAGAAAAAATCTTTATTCTCCCACTCATTCGTTGTGTATCCTGCCGGAAGTTTATCTGCTGTCCAGATGATTTCCGCAAAAGCCGGTGTTGCCATCATTACTGTAAGTAACGTTGATAATATTGCCCCTATTATTTTCTTTTTCATCTCAATTCCTCCCTTCTCAATGAAATCATGAACTTTTCCTTCGCCTTTTTCCATTCTTTCTTTTGCTGCCAACAGATGAGCCTGATTCTCCGCCGAATAAATGGATCTGCCTGTACTGTAAATGGAATGCCATCGGAACGAATCACCTGTTTCAAAAAATATTAATTGCTGTACTGGTATTCATACCAGGCTCTTCAAAAATCATTTCACTCTGTTTTTTAAGTTCATCATTACTCTAAGATTAATACTAGCCATATCTCATCATCCTTTATATGTATTTATTATACCATATTTGTAATGCAATTGTAACACATTGCAATACTCAAAATTTTGTGTATTTAAATACATTTAGGGTGCAACATAACCATGATAAATTTATTGGTCCATTACGTTGACTTTGCAGATAGCAAGCACCATTTATAGGACGGTCTTAATTTCCTTTTTTCCTTCACTCTTCTTCAAGTTCATGAGCGGAACTGAATCTAGTTCATGCTTATAACTTTTTTTCTGTCGGTTTAACATATTCAGTTGTCAATGTACTAATATCTTTCTATTTTTAAGTAACGGTGAACTTATGTTTTCTTGATATTCTTTTTACTAGACTGGGACATCTACATACTCCCCAGTATTTAGTAAAACTCCAACCAATTATCATTTGTCCCTATCACGATTCCGTATTTCACTTTATTTTCCACCACTACAAATACTGTCCTTCGTTTTATTCATTGAATCCATTGTCCTTTCTCGTTTACGGTATAGCCATCAGCGGTAACCGTGTTTGTAAGCAGCTTTCCTTTTGTCCCATCGGAAACCGGGTTAAAGTAATACCAGATTCCGTCTATATTTTGCCAGTCACTAAGCATCTGGCCCTGCGTCCCATCAGAGGCTGCTTTTAGATAGTATGTGGATCCATCTGCATCTGTCTGCCAGCCCGTCACCATAAATCCATCTTTATCAAACCGGAACCAGGAAACCTTTTCCTGATCTCCCGTTGCAAATGGGTTACTAATGTATGCCCATTCATCGGTATAGGTCCGGTCGGAAGCGAAGATCCACTTTCCATTTCCAGTCTGGGTCCATGTGCCGGTGATTGCACCATAGGGAGCTGCCGGTCCTTTGATATTTCCTGCAGCCGTTACACCTACGGATCGGCCACCGACTCCCCCGCCGCCTCCGGAACTGCCGCCAGAAGTGGTGTTATCAATGACTGTTAAGTTTAATCTTACCTGGATTGGATCAGAAAGCTTTCCATCACTGCTCTCTGCATATACAATAGCGTTTGTGCTTCCAGAGTACTGTGATTTCCCCAGTATCTCATTGATCCAGCCAGCAATTATTTCCTGTTTTTCATTAATTACAACTAATCTGACATTTCCTTCTGAATCTGCGGAAAGTATTCCTGAATCAGAGGACCGCCACTGGGTTAACTTTTTCTCCCTATTTCCCGGATAAACAGAAGCAGAAAATTTCTTGGCTTCCATACCGCTCCAGGTATAAGTAGGACTATTTCTTCTCCCCGTTTTGGTCAGTACCAGATCAAAAGTCTCAATGTTTCGGTCCGCTTCCAGGCATTCTGCCTGGAATGAAAGTTTCACCAGACAGGTGGCTGCTTTCTTTCCATCTCTCGTAGTGGCCGTTATCTCCACATTCTTTTCTCCCTGGTAAGGAACCTGGCCAAGCGCTTCCTTGATCCAGGCAGCACCATCGACTGGAGTTACATTTCCCTGCGCATCAACGGATAATGCTTCCGGATCAGAGGTAGTCCAGATTACAGTATGGTCATAGGGCTTATGTTCTTCTGACTCATCAAGATCCGGAAGAACCATTGCAGACAGTTTCTTTGCAGTAAATCCCATCTTATCTGCAATCTGTGAATGGATATCTCCCGCCAGCCGATAGCCAAGATCATAGGATAGTTCTGTTTGATCCAGGGTAACGCCTTCCGGCACTACTCTTGTCTGGTCATCTGTCACAAAGTTGATATTTACCTGGCAGACAGCGGAAGCTTTATTCCCCAACTTGTCTTTTCCATCAACGGTAATAACTGCATCCCGGCTTCCGCTTCCTGACACTTTGGCATATGGATCATTGCTTTTGATTCCATTGTCGGTAGCTATGATGTTACGTATCCAGGCGGCATCCTTGAAAGCGCTAACCGATGCTTCCCGGTATGCCTCATTATCCTGCACCACTTGCACCACTGCCGGATCGGAACTGTTCCATACCACTTCATCCTTAGAAAAAAAGTCCGGAGTAAACGTTGCCGTTAAGGACTGGGGGGCTGTTACTGTAACCGTTTCCTGTGGATTGGTCCGATCCCCGGTCAGAGTCCTTTTGACCGTATAGGTAAGCGCCTGTTTATCAAAAACTGCTCCTTCCGTGGCTACTAAGGTATTGTCAAGGATCTGAAACGTGACATTGATCCGGCTGTTGGCAGCACAGGGTTTCCCCTCAAAAGAAGTAGAAGGTCTGGTCTGTGCCGTTAAAACTGCAACTCCACCATTTTGGTGTCCAGCTCCGTAAATCGTATTGGGAATCTTATACTGGTAGTTCTCATCTGCCTGTTTCTTTTCTGCATCCGCTATAATGGTTTGAAAGAAGGAGGAGAAAAGATTGACTGAAAGGCTTGCTGACTGTGAAGTGTATCCGTCAGTTTCCTCATCATTGTTCTTTGCCAGAGCAATGAGCTGGGGATCATCAATGCTCCACTTCACACGGCTGTCTGCTACGTCATTGTTAGCATCAATCACAGCCTTTATATTTACTGGCTGCACCTCCGTTCCTTTTTCTAATACACCGTTGATATACCGGGCCATCAGCTTTCCTTCCTTGTTTTTAATCTCTGTCGTAATTACCGGATTCTTCCGGTTTCCAGTCCTGGTCTGAGTGACTGCAAAGGTATATCTTTCCGGATCTACCTTTACAGAAACTGCCACTTTCTTATAAATGGCAGAAAGGGTGATGTTATCTTCCGGCATGGTAAATGTATAGGCATGGCTGCTGTCAGAATAGGTACTATTCTTTTTGATTCCCTTGCTATTAACATAGAAAGGAGCGCCTTCGATCTGAAACTTTTCCGTATCCGTATTGTTTGGTGCTGTTGTTACGGTGACTACGGTACCGGCTGCAATGGCTCCCCGGTTTTCTTTATCCATGGGTTTAGAATACTGGGAACTTCCCCGTACTTCCAAGGTGGCAATATCATAATAGTTCTGGCCATTTGCTATGGTATCAATCTGATTGACATTTAATAGATATCCTCTTACGGGCCTGCCCAAAGAATCCGGTGCAAAGTGATCCAGGGTGTAATTTCCAGACTCCTCATCAAGAACGGTCAGGATACCTTTTTCCAGTTCTTCATAAAAGTACCAATCCGATATAACCTTTTGTACTCCGCCCTGAACCAGAGTATAGTATAGATCTCCGGTGTGCCAGTAACCGATATGGGCGGCGTAGGTATAATCATTGTCATCCTCAATCTCTGAACCGCAGACATTGGCGCTTATCTTACTTTCCGTATCAGCAAACAGATACGCCACATCCTCGATGTAGTTGAAATTAGTTGCTGCTCCCTGTCTGGTTCCGATAAAGGTTCCTTCCCTTGCCATGGAACCAAACTGAGAGTTTCCAATAGTACCGGCAAAACGTGCCGCTTTTATTTTCCCGGCTGCATATTTCCCTGTAATCCCTCCGATGGCGGTGGAATGATAACCTCCAATGGTTCCGCTTACATAGGAGTTAAATACATTCGAATCGTTCTGATACCCTACAATACCACCTATGTATCCGGTTCCCTGAATTCTTGCGGCAGTTCCTGTGCCGGTAGATACCTCACAGTCCACGATGACGGAATTGGTGGCAACCCCAGCGATTCCACCGGCATAAATGATTTCACTTCCTCCTTTTGCATCAATCATGACTTTTTCGCAGGTGGCATTTTCAATGACAGTACCACTGATCTCTCCTGCTATTCCTCCGGAAATACCGGTGGAGCTGATGTCAGCATTTTTTACGGTTACATTACGGATCTCACTGTTTTCTGCATATCCCGCTACCACACCGGTCCGGTCATTTCCCTTTATGGAACTGCTGTCCGGAATTATGGTCAGGTCACGGATGCTCGCATTGGATACTGACCCAAAAAGTCCTACGTTGTTATAACCGGCAAAGGAAGTCAGTTTTAAATTCTTAATGGTCTTTCCGTTTCCATCAAAGAAACCATTAAATGTGTGAGTAACTTCCCCAGCCTTTTCAGAAGATTCCTGATAAAAACCGATGGGAATCCAGTCCACTCCCTGAAGATCAATATTGGCGCCCAGGGCAAAGTAACATCCGGAATAATCTCCGGCATACTTGGCTCCCTCCGCCTCCGGTACCATCATGCCCATGGCCGTAAGCTCGGATAGTCCCATAAGCTGCTCCCGGTTTTTGATCAGGTATGGCTTTTCTTCCGTTCCCTCTCCCTGGCTTCCACTTAAGAATTCAAAACTGGTCTTTCCAGACCAGGAATCCCAGATATCTCCCAGGGAACTGGAAGAAGGGACAGAAGAAAGAAGAAAAGCTGCTAAAGCTTTTTTTATTTCTGTAAAAGCAGGTTCTGATGCTTCAGACAGTGTTGCAATATGTATCGGATCTGCTATGGGAATTGCTATCGTTTCCGGATCTGCAGCGGGAATCTCTTCCGGTTCCATTTCTTGGTGATCTTCTTCATTACCAATTTCTTCACTCTCAATTTCTGTATCACGGCTCGCTTCAGAAGGTGTGGCCATTGAACTGGAAACTTCTGTCCCTGCTACCCCATATACCGCCCAGGCCGGTACTGCGGTGATTGTCAGGGTGGCACACATCACGTATGCCAGCCCTCTCACAAAATTTATTCTCATTGTTCCTCCTCGTATTTATTTTTCCAAACTCCATGTCTCTCCTATCCTTGTGGAATCGTCATGGCTGGTCTGATCCCTATGCTTGTCTCTGACACATTGACCGGCTGTATATTTCCGTCTGTGAGACTGACCGCGTATATTCCATCACCATACCAAAAATCATCCAGCCCGCCATTCTGAGGTGTTCTCAGATAATAGCCTTTCGAATAGGCGGATATCTGCGAATCAGGATTTTTTGTATCACTACCGTTAAATGACCACAAATAATCCCGATACTTTAACGCTTCTTCCACGGACAGAATAAAGATTTTATCCTCCATAGACTGATATAGACGGTCAAATCCCATTAAACTGCTCTCATTTAGCTGCTCGTATGTCCCTCTAAAAGTAGAGCCTATGTACGACCGGGTAATTCCTATATAAGCTTCATACAAGAATTGTGAATCAGAAGCATTGTTCTGCAACCACTCCCGTATCTTAGAATACTTATAGTTATTGTTATCTCCAAAATTAATCTTTTTGGATGATCCCATAATGTCGGACCGTATTATACTATCGCATAGAAATAGAGCAGCTTTCTGTCTGTTATTCATGGCATCCTCATAGTCATCATCAATACATCGAAATAAATAGGTTCTATTTCCAATGGTTCGGAACTGAACATCACCCACACTGTAGCGGACCGCTTCCGGTGTTTCATCTACCGGCTTATAACAAATGTCACAGATTCCGTCATGACCTGAGTCTGCATGTCCTGTTGCAGGTAATATCACTGTTACCTCCTTCCCGCATTTTACGCATCGTACTGTTTCATAACCGTTATCCATACATGCGGGAGCCATCCGGTCAATCACTTCATAGCTATGAACGCAGGTATTTTCATCATAAGTTTTCTCAAACCCTACCTTTAATATGGTATACATCTCATCATCAATTATTAATTGCTCCAATAAAAGCTCAGAAATGTTTTTAACAGCTGGGAACTTCTGTCCAACAACTGCGGCATTGTGGGTATATCCTTTTGCTATTACATATACTTCTTTCCGGTCTGTCCCATCTGCCATGGAGATAAGGTTAAATAGCCTCTCATTTCCTTCCTCCTGGCTTTCACTGACAAGCTGCCCGGCCGATGGCCTTTCTCCTGTAATACATTGATCTGCCTCACTGGAAATATTCAGCCAGTAGTTCAATCTTTCTTTAGCCTCTGCATCGGGATCAGGTTCTTCAGGCAAATGATCACCTTTTCGGTATTCGATATAATATTTCTGTATACCGTTACCATTCACCACAACACTCCATGGACTGGGTATCAGGGAATAATAGTAATATTTATCATTTCCCATAATTGTTTCAGGAAAATCAATAAATAGTTCCTTACCTTCCTCTGTCTTACCCTTTTGTCCTTTAAAAATCTCCCTGTCCGGCTTACCCTCTTCAACAAACTTTAAGATCCAGTCAATTTTTCTGGCTTCAGAAGGAGATGCTGGAGTTTCTTTTTCATAATAGATATTTAGAGTAATCTGATCATGAGTCAGCACAAGAGTTTCTTTCTGCCTTTTACACAGTGCATATCCATCAATATAGGGATGTATCAGTTCTATTGTTTCTGCCTCTTTCCCAGTTCCGGTTATAATCTGAAGAATTGATTTATCAGCAATATCCATATATCTTACGGTATATTTGTATTGTTTAATAGGTACCTCCGGGACTTCCTTTCCTCCATTATGATCTGGATCTGTTGGCTTATTGGGTTCAGGATTAATATCAGGCTTTTCACCTTTATTTTTATTTTTAGAAATGTTTGAGCTGCTGTGCCCCCGGCTTCCACCACTACCACCACTTCCGCCTCCCCCCGAACCTCCAGAAAATACGGTTCTGACTGTTGATAATGTATTCCTTTCTACAACCGTCTGTATCCCTTTCTTTGGGATCTCAACAATACCTTTTTCGTTAATCCATGCTCCGGATTCATTGACGATATATCCATCTGGAGTCAAATCATTCTCATACATTGCACCCTTTGGATAATTTCCCACATCTGCAGGTGATAGAAAGTAACACTTACCATCAATCCACTGCCACCCGGTCAGCATCTTACCTTTTGTACCATCAGAAATTGGATTAAAAAAATACCACTTACCATTTATCAAATTCCAGCCGGTACCCATGTGTCCCATCTGGTCAAAATAAAACCAGTCGCCATCAATCATTTTCCAAACTTTCTTTGCCCGTATCCAATTATCTTCATAAGACCAATGATCACCCTGCTGAACCCAAGTGCCATAACTTTTAATTGGAATACTTGTTATCATTAAAAAAACACTTAATAAAACAAATTTTCTTTTATTATTCATTACAAATTTTCATCACCCCTTCTTATTTGCCTTTTTTCTACCCAACCAGCCCTTTTTTCTTTGGTGCAGGTCTTACTTAATGCCCTGGGAAATTAGAAACGCCCGTGTTTTCTCAGTTAATTTCTCTAATTCTTTACATGGCAACACTCCCTTCTCATCTATCTGCTCTGTTTTAGTAAAATAGATTGTTATTCGTTCACCTCCTCAGTACAATTCCGGTTCTACTGCAGCTTCCTTTTATATCTGCACCTTTTCTTTCCTTATGACCTATTTTTGTACAAAGAACGTGACCAGATGCACAGCCACTGGAGGTGATAGTTCATTTCTGTATGACATACTGCTCCACGGCTGCCTTCCCCCTTGCTATAAAATGGAATATTCATCCCATCGGTGCCAGATGCCACTTATGGCTAACTTAGAAAAATTATTATATAAATTGGGAATTACAGAAGAAAACGCAGTAGACGAAACCGATTATGGTAATTTAAGCCAAGAATTTAAATGGGAAGGTAAATGAAAAATTAAGAAAATAAAGACAGTACTTTAAATAGTTTTTACATGAAATGGCACATTCAACTGGTCTTGCAGATCGCTTTAACCGTCCTATGATAAACATGTTTGACACTCCCGATTATGCAAGAGAAAAACTTAACGCTGAAATGGGAATAATTTTAAAAAATGTAATTTGGGAATTGAGTTTGATGAAATGGAATTCATAGAAAATGCTAGAATTCAATAATAAGCAACATTCAAAAATCAAATAAAGTTACCGGCAAAAAACAACAGTTGAGAGAGATCCACAGCAAATTTCATAATATATGATTCTCCTCTCGATTCGGTCAAAGTAATCATACAGGACTTGGTGGGAAACTTCATCAACAGGCAATACTCAGGCAAAGATTTACCTCACTGAATCTTATTATAGCATAACTTTTATAATTATTAAATACCAGGAGAAAAATTAATGAAAAAAATTTAAATCGTTTGAAAGTCTAAGAATCAACTAAAATAATCCATACTCAGTTCAATGATCTCTTGATCCTCCCTTTGAACGCCTGGCCTCATCATGCTGAATCGTTACATCAATCAATATTATGCTGTTACTTATTGGAAATTTAACATTGATAGTTAGAGTAGTTTGTTATATTATTATATGAAAATTAAATTTGGGGAGGAATAGCAAAATGATGCTTCGTTTAGTAAAATTAGAAGAAAAATATAAAATGCATCTAAATGATATGATGGAAGAATGGTATGCATCTGGCGAAAAAATCGTTCCTTATGCAATTGTTAGATATGATTATCGTTATTTTGATAATTATATAAATTGTTTAGATAGCAACGTTGAAAAAGAAGGATTTGTACCATATTCCACTTATTTTTGTCTGGATGAAGAAAGAAATTTGTTTGTTGGTGCCGTTAACATCAGGCATTATCTAAATGAATCTCTGTTTTTAAATGGTGGACATATCGGAGATGGTGTACGTCCTTCGGAGAGAAGAAAAGGAGTTGCAACCAAGATGATAGGTCTTGCCCTTAAGGAGTGCAAAAAGATTGGTTTAGATAAAGTTTTAATGGTATGTGATCAAAAGAACATAGGTTCAGCAAAAAGTATAGTAAATAATGGCGGTGTCCTGGAAAATGAAATTTTGGTCGAAAGTATTGTTGAACAAAGATATTGGATCAACATTGACTAAATTACAATTAATTATCAACAACTTCCTTTCTAACTATCAGTATTGAGCTGATAGTTTTTTTATAATTAATACGTAAAATCTCTCTAAAACGAAAAGTTCCAACAGTTCATAGGATCATCAACACGAACATATGTTTGATTTTTGAAAATAAATATGTTATACTATATAAAGACAGATTCTAACTATTTCGTTAAGGAGTCAAACAAATGCTTAATAATTGTGAAAAAAACGAATGCTTAACTTTTCTTGAAACCGGTTTAAACGCCTTAGAGAAGATCAACTGGTACGGAGAAACTGTATTTACATGCCCTATATGTGGATATGATAAAGCTAATGCAAAGAGAATTAAAACACCAAATAATATTAGAAATAAAGTCACATGGCTATATTGCGAAGAATGCGGTATGTTATTCCACGGGTAAAAAGATATAAATCAATGTCCACATTATGATTCAAATAAAGGCAATAATACAATTGAAAACGAATCATGTGGATTTTATGGAAAATCTAAGATTAAAACAAAACCAGAATATATAAGAGAACCACGGTGGTATGAAAAATATTATAAATAAGGAATATAACAATTATTAGAACTATTTTATCCAATACAGCCATATATTAATACAAAAAGCTAGTAAGGAATACCTATGAATATAAGCATTGGAATGAAAGCTCCTGACTTTACCGCAATGACAACATTCGGACCCATAAAATTATCCGGCTACAAAGGACACTGGGTGATACTGTTCTCCCATCCAGGAGATTTTACACCTGTTTGCACCACCGAATTTATTGCATTTGCGCAGGCTAATGACCAATTTGAAGCTTTAAATGCAAAATTAATCGGTCTGAGCATTGACAGCAACCCATCACATCTTGCATGGGTAAACCAGATCTATTTGCTGACAGGAATTCAGATTCCATTCCCAATTATAGCAGACCGAATGGCAGATGTGGCAAATCTGTATGGAATGATCGCACCTGATGCCGCCAAACAGGAAACGGTCCGTAATGTTATTTTCATTGACCCTGATCAGATCATTCGGGCGATATTAATCTATCCGCTTACCAATGGGAGAAATATCTGTGAAATCTTACGGCTTTTAACAGCCCTTGAAACAACTGACCGGAGCAGCGTAGTAACTCCGGCTAACTGGGAACCCGGCAGTCCTGCCATGGTTCCTCCGCCTCGTACTTACGACCAGCTTCTGGAACGGGTCAATGATCCTGGGGCGGAAAACCTGAATTGTATGGACTGGTTCTGGTGCTATAAAGATAAGCCGTGCTGATCTTTTTATCAAAAAAAGGTTCTATACTGAATGTTGGGGTGTGCTTGAAAAGCACACTTCCAACATTCTTTTTGTTGTAATAAAATACATCTATAAGAAGCCTCCCAAACGCATTATCCCGACCAAAGTTTAATGTTAACGGAGGTGACCTCTTATAGATGTACCCTAATTATAGCAAGGCATTCTTAGACTTGAAAGATGTTTTTGTAAAAAAAGTAATTCAGGCAGATTCTTTTTTAAAGTTTTTCATTGAAACCAGAACTTCTGAGCAGACCTGTCCCTGTTGTGGTTGTAAAACAAAAAGAGTTCATGACTATCGAATTCAGGAAATTGATGACACTCCTTTCCAAGGTAAAACCGTCATTCTGATTCTAAGAAAACGACGTTATTTATGTACCTC
>NZ_QOHO01000124.1 GCF_003432035.1 Lacrimispora amygdalina | reverse complement strand
TCACCTCTTCGAAATAATCTTTTGTAGGACTTATCCCATTTTAAAATGCCAAATGTTCCTTCTGCCTGTATACTACGATTCATTCTCAACAGTGCACCATGTATTGATTCAAGGTTTGTAATTACCTCTTGATGTATTGATGTTAATTCCTGATTCATTCGAATGGTTCTGTTTTTGCTTGCCTTAGGACAACAATCGTTTTTAAATTGGCAGCCTTCACACGATTCGCATTCATAGACTTCTTCGGTTCTGCCATATTTGTTTTTATAGACATGTTGTTTGCTTTTGAAGTGAAAAGTCTTTCCATTTGGGCATATCAAATTTCCATCCTCGTCTCTTTTAAAGTTGACTGCACGATATGGATTTTCGTGATACTTCTTATCGGATATTTCTTTTTTGAACATGGTAAATTTCATATACTTTTCCATCCCATGCTCTTCACAGTAAAGATAGTTATTATAGGAACCATAGCCTGCATCTGCAACTGGATACTTTGGATAATGACCATAGATTTCATTGAATTTTTCCATCAAAGGAACAAAGCATTCCATATCAGATGCATATGGTTTTACATCAACTACCGCTATATATTCATCACAGACAGCGGTCTGTAGATTGTACGCTGGGAGAAGCTGATCATTCCCCATATAATCCCGTTTTATGCGCATAAAAGTGGCATCGTGATCGGTTTTGGAATAACTGTTTCTTTCAACACCACAGACTTCTATATGATGTGCATATGTCTTTAATCGTTCTAGATATCCCTCTAATTCCTGATATTGTTTTTGCTGGAGGCTTTTTCTATGACCACAACCAGATACAAACGTGGATTCCTCCAGATTTGTTGCATTCTTGTACATTTCCAAGAGTTCAGATACATATTCAACAGCATACTCGTCTCTCTTATCAAGTTTTACACCAAAATATCCTAATGCTTCCTGGTTCATTGCATCAATTAGCATGGATATCTTTTTATAAACTTTTCCTCGGTTTTTTGTACAGGACTTTTTCCATACCCAGGTATAGCGGTTTGCATTTGCCTCTATTTTTGTCCCATCAATGTAGGTGTGTTCCAGGTCGACATGATCCTTTTCAAAAATATATGTATTCACATCCAAAAAAATCTGTTCAATGGAATCAGTAAGTTCATTTCGGATGACGTTGCCAAATGTAGCAAATGAAGGCGCTTTCATGCCATCAAGAAGATACATATATCGGATATCATTTCTGCAAAGTTTTTCGATTTCCCGCAGAGAGCAGATTCCGTGTTCCATGAAAGCAAAGAGTACCACTTTGAGAAGTTTCTGTTCATCACATCTTGGACGACCTGTTCTGTAGCCTTTCTCTACAAAATATTTTGATAGGTCGATGTGATCCATTACCTCACAGAAAGTGTATACTGGATCAGATATATCAATTAGTTTTTCAATTTCCAGTGGTAATTTTAGCTGTCGTACTGTATAATTATGATTGGTGTTTTTATTTATTCGCATAATTAATTATACCAAAAAATCGCTGAAGTCTCACGACCTCAGCGATTTTTCTTTTAGGGGAGTTTTTTTACAGCCCCTACCTGTCTCTTATCACCATCT
>NZ_QOHO01000123.1 GCF_003432035.1 Lacrimispora amygdalina | reverse complement strand
ATTATACTGATTAATATTAGCAAAATTTTATCTTTTAAACATGTTTTATTTATTCACTTGGGTTTAACTATACCTATTTGTAATCCATTATTATGAATATAAACATTTAACGCCTTTACAAGGAAGTTTTTTATAGGCTCTTGAATATCTCTCGCTTCATCCGGCCAGTTAGGGATATCCAGACCTGCATTGATCAGCGACATCAATAAATTAAAATCTCCGGATGAAAATTCATTTACCATGTTCCACCAGCGTTTTGCAAGTTCTTGACCTTCTTCACCTTCTGGATTAACACCTTTTTCATAAAGCTCTCTCAATTTATCAAATACTTCTTTTACTTTCAAATTATCAGGCATCGTAAACAATTGAAATGCGAAGCTTTTTAGCTGTTCATCATTAAAATAACGTACTACAAATGCATATGGGTTGCCTCGTCTCATAGATTCCATAATAGTAATCAGGCGATCCATACTAATTTCCTGATCGGTGTTTGTTTCAGCTATCGCAGTATCAAGCATACCTACAATATTATTTAGTTGTTCAATTTGTCCTGTTAGTGCATTTCGCTGCATTGTAAATATATTTTTCAGATCGGCTGAAGTATTTAAGTCTAAAATTTTTTCATTAATTTCTTCTAAAGAAAATCCCAATGATTTAAGGAAAAGAATCTGTTCAAGGCGCAAAACATCTTCTCGCGTATACTTCCTTCTTCCGCCTTTGGTAATAATTGGTTTTAGCAAATCCTGTTCATCATAATATTGAAGCGTCCGTACAGAGACACCACCTATACGTGCTAATTCTCCGATTGCAAACAAATGTTCCTGATTAACCATGCTATTCCACCTTAATCTATCTGCATTCTATATGCCAAAAATGTGTTAGGAAACTATCTTTCTTGCCCTCCCGTCATTTTTAATATAACTTCGCGAACAGGAACTGCCTGATGGCAATATGGGCACTCGCCAATCTTGCCTGCTCTTTTCCCAATTTGCCCTATTGAGAGGCCGGGTTCTTTCTCCTTAACAGTATCCATATCTGAATAGTCTTCCGTATAATCTCCATTTTCTTTTTTGATAACAATAGAGTTAAAAGGAATACATTTGTGACAATTCGGACAGAACCCTGGCTGCTCATTTCGGGGCCAGGTAATTTCAGCCTCTCCCTGTTTTGTCTTGATAACAAATTTTTGTTTACTGTTTTCATTAAAATCATTATCTTTCATATATGTTCACCTTCCTTTTCATGCTATCTTAATTCTAATACATCACGCTACGTAACATGCAAGAGGAACTTTTTCAACTTTATACCATTATCTGATTTTGCGAGAAACCCGAAGGCAGACGAGTTATTTACCACAATATATCATTCTCTTCAACACCGGAATATATCGCATTGCAGTGATTTATAAACGCCCAATAACAATCTCCATACGACCAGTGCCACCATTCTGTTGGATAATTTGTAAATCCAGCCCGTTCCATACTATCAATCAGTATTTTGCGGTTTGCTTTCGCAGTATCACTAATATATTCAGAATAAAGATAGGTTAAATTCTCTGGTTCAACAGGAATATCATTAAACTCCGTACCCATGTCTACCTCTGTTCCGTTTTTTAATAATGTTATATCAATTGCTCCACCCGTAGGATGCCCTGCAACATCAATTGGTGCAACGTATTGACAGGTTAATTTGTAAATTTCATCATCACTCTTTAATGGATATTTTGATTTATAATCATCAAAAGCTTCCATAAACGACTTTTTCTGACGTGAGAGAGGTCTGTATGCCTCTTTTACTAAAAACTGATAACCACTTGGTAAACTATTTGCAGCTTTCTTACATTTATTAATTATTTCTTCTCGTGCATAGCAAAACAAATCAGATTTACTTGATATTTGGCTTCGAGATTCATCAATTAACACATTTTTGTGTACATTTCTTAGCGATATCATTTTCTCTTCGTTATCAATACATGTAACATTTGCAATTCTTTCATCATTTAAAAGTATCATAGTCTCCACTCTGCTCTTTCGTTATTGTAAATAGTAACACTGTATCAGTATAATATATTTGAACGTTCAGCTCAAACATAATTTTAAATGGAGGTAAAACCCTTGCAACCGCCTCTTTTATCAAAAAGAGCACTCTTTTAGGAGTGCCCTTAACCATAATCCATTGATATGCAAATGTTATTCCTTTTTCACTGGAATCCAAATTTCACTTCTATATTTCGGATTTCCAGTGTCCGGACTCTCATTCCACAAAATTTCAGGACCTTCAACTGCCTCGTATCCTGAAGATGGAAACCACTCTGAGTATATCCTGCCCCACACATTCTGAAGTGTTTCCGGGAATGGTCCAATCGATTCGAATACTGCCCAGGTACCAGAATCAATATTTCGAGGATAAGCTTTTAATTGTGTATTCTCACTTCTTGCTTCAGAAGGGAGAATGCCATGCATAGAATGAAAAGCACGGGAAAATGAATCGGCTGAATTATAGCCATATTTAACAGCTATATCAATTATTCTCAGATCCCTGTCTTTCAAATCAAGTGCTGCCAGCGTCAGTCTTCGTCTCCGAATATATTCTGATAAGCTTAAGCCTGATAAAAAGGAAAACATCCGCTTAAAATGATATTCTGAACAGTAAGCAATTTTAGAAACTTTACTATAATCAATGTCCTCTATTAAGTGCTCCTCAATGTATGACAATGCATTATTCATACTACTTAAAGTATCCATCAAACAACCTCCTTTCACCATCAATATTATCAAAGAATGTATTTATTCATCCGACAATCTGTGCACAGTATAGTCGATTGCAGATAAGGGGCAACGCAATGTTTCGTTTGCAATTAAAGTCTGACTATAAAGCCCATTCCCTGTTTCTTAAACAAACTTTACATTTGTAAGCTTTTCAGATACTTCCCAAAGCTTTGAAGCAACTGCAGCATCCTTTGCCTGCGGTGCAATTTTAGCCACTGTTGGGTACCCTCTCATCTCGTTCATTCTGGAAGGTCCGTAATATGTGCCGCCTTTTGCTTCTTTCGCAGTTGCTGCATAAAGTGATGGCCACGCTCCATGAGCTGCCGGTTGAAATAAGATCGGTCCAAATAACCTCCGAACGATACCTGACGGGCTATTCTTTCCGGCCCCATTCGGGATCAATTCTGTTCTTGATATCCCCGGATGTGCACCCATGCTGCTAATCCCCCAGCCGGCTGCATCACTTCGCCTTTGTAGTTCAAATGCAAACATTAAGCACGCCAGCTTTGACTGTGAATAGCTTACCATTGGTTTGTAATTGTGCTCCGCTTGTAAATCATCAAAGTTTACTGCTCCCTGAAGATGAGCAATACTACTCAAAGTGACCACCCGGGGCTTGTTTCCTTTCTGTAAAAGGGGGAGCAGCTGTGCTGTTAATGCAAAATGTCCAAGATAATTTGTGCCTATTTGAAGCTCGAATCCATCTTTTGTAACCTTGCGCTTAGGTGGATTCATTACTGCCGCATTGTTGATTAATATATCCAGACTTTTGCGTTGTGCCCTTGTTCGTTCGCCAAATGCTTCTATTGATGCCAGATCCGCCAGATCGAGTTTTTCAAAACGTATATTTCCAGCTGGAATCAATTTTTTAATTTTTTTTATGGCTTCGTCACCCTTCTCTGTATTTCGACCCGCCATAATAACTTCGGCTCCCGCCCTAGTCATCTCCAATGCTGTTTCGTAGCCAATCCCACCGGTTCCTGTAATAACAACCGAACGACCCTTTTGTGATGGAATATCTGCTGAGGTCCAATTACTCTTCATATTTTCTGCCATTCTTAACACTCCTTTTATTTTATAGTTTTCTAAGAATCATCATTTATAATCTAATCGCTTTGCCTTCTGATTGCTCTCATTTTATAAGACCGAATTTAATCATACTATTGATCGAAGCAAGAATAGCTTCCTCGTTATTTGAAAACGGCGTCCAACCCAAAATTTTCTTCGCTTTTTTATTACTCACATTGCGGCTCATCCTTAAAAGCAGAACTCCCTCTTTTGCCTGCTTATTAAATAGGGCTCCTGAATAAATAACCCAATTAGGTAATGTCTTTGCAGAAACTTTTTTTGCAACATTGGGTTTTTTATTTTTTAACAATGCTGCAATTTCGGGCATGGATATCTGACCGTCTGCTGATGCTATAAAGCGTTGTCCATTTGCGTCAGGATTTGTCATTGCACGAATATGCAGATCAGCCACGTCCCGAACATCTACAACATTTAAAGGAATATTTGGAATAGCTTTCATTGAGCCGTCCAATAAATGTTCCAGAATCCCAAAACTACCTGAGACATGAGAACTTAAAGAAGGTCCCAATATAGCGACGGGATTTATGGTAACAAATTCTAAATTACCTCCTTCTTTCTTAATGAACTCCCAAGCGGCACGTTCTGCCAATAATTTTGATTTTTCGTAAGCCGATAAGCCTTTTTCATCTGGATCTGTCCAATCTGCCTCTGTTGTAGCTGTATTCGGATTTTTATTGCTGAATCCAACCGCACCAAAATTAGAAGTCATTACAACACGTTTTACACCTGCATTTCCAGCTGCTTTTAGTATACGAACTATACCCTCCACAGCAGGCCGTACCGCTTCCTTTTCATCTTTTGGTATCGTCATAAAGACAGGTGATGCCACGCTTAAAACGTAGTCACAACCTTTCATGGCTTCGTCCCAATTATCATCCTTTGATAAATCTGCTTCAAAAAATACAAGATTGTCAAAGGCCGTGATACCGTTAGATTTTAGCGTATCAATTACTTTGTCTTTACTGCTTATCGAGCGAAGCGATACTTTTACATTATAACCTTTTTGTAATAATTGGAGAATTATATGCACACCGACAAAGCCTGCACCAGTTACTAAAACTGTTTTTAACATATCTTTTACCACCCTCTTGTATATTAACCACTTGAAAATTAATCTCTTTTGATTTATACTCATCTTAAAACCTAGAGTTATATCTATGTCAAGTGCTATTTAAATATATTTTTGTTAAATTTTCTAAAATAATTATTTAGAGGAGACTTTAAAATGACTTATACGATTAAAGATGTAGCAAAAATAACAGGACTTTCCATATTTACAATTCGTTTTTATGATAAAGAAGGTCTCCTGCCATTTGTATCGAGAAATAAGTCTGGAATCAGAGAATTTACCGAATCAGATATAAATCAGATTAAGACAATTTGCTGTCTAAAGAATACCGGAATGCAAATCAAAGATATAAAAAAGTATATCGATTTTTGTATGGAAGGTGCCAGTACTATAGATTCGCGAAAAAAATTATTTCTGGAGCACCGAAATAAAATCATAAACCAAATAAATGCTCTTACTGAGAATCTTAAACTTATTGATTTAAAACTTGAAATTTATACTTCGCCTAATGCTGTCGAAATCATAAATGAACAAATAAGAATCGTGAATGATGAAAAACGCGAGAATTGTCTGCCAAGCCGTTATACCCAAATTACACCCAGTCCTTCTTTGTAAATCTCTTACTGGAAATTAAAATTAGTTTTTTTGAGTAATATATATCTATAATATTTGCCTGCTGTAACTAGATATTTCATTATATTGAACCTGAATTCTGTCAAAACAATCTTGTATTGTATTTTTACTTAATCCAGATAATGCTGCTTCCACGTCGTTGGCAAAATCTTTTGGGATAAATGCTTCTTTTTGCATTAGTAATCGCCCCAAACTGCCTTTCTCATTAAGAATATACATTCCATTTATGGCATACAGAACTTGCAGTAAGCTGACTGCACACCGAAACAATGAACCGGCAGCATATAGAACATCTCCTTTTCCAATTGCCTTCGTACCACACTGTTTTGAAAACTCACATTCCCATAAGAATTTTTCTATTGCAGCTTTCTGGTAGCTTTTAGGTAATTCTATCAGCCTTTTTCTCTGTTCTGAGATAAGTCTGTTATTGATGCTCAAAATTTTGCAATATGCGACCTCTCCCAAATAAATAGAATTCACAAACCCAAACGGATGACCGCATTGATAGTCAATGGAGATTTTTCCATCAATACAATCATCAATTACTGTAATAACTTTTTGGGTATTCCTGAAAAGAATATCTACGGCAATACCATCAATTTTCAACCAGCCTCCGCCGTTAATCCACGGGCCCCATTGGCCTGGATCGGTTATAATATTTATTCGGTGTTCATCATCAAGCGAGACAGCCTTTTGTCTGAATGATGTAAGGTCAAATGACGCCTCATCATAGTATATTCCTATATCTATATCAGAATCTTTATTTGCCGTACCCGTAGCGCGGGAACCACCCAAAACGATGGCATCAATCCCGGCAACTCCGTCAAAGGCGTGTATGATCTGTGTTAATATGTTTTCTATTTTATTAGTCATATAAATTTCTCCTGCTCTGTATTTTCTATCCCTAATTCAAAGCCGTTATTTGTGGGAGGAGGCAAACTATTTATTCGATTAAATAGATTCATTAATAAAATTTTTCGGTACTGCTTCTGTTGCTTTATCAATAAAAGCAGCAACTTTACTGGAACTTTCCTTCATACCACTATTAACCCGATCTATATTTTTTACTTCCTTTTTCCATTTTTCAATATTAAAATCATGGCTGATATAAAT
>NZ_QOHO01000122.1 GCF_003432035.1 Lacrimispora amygdalina | reverse complement strand
ATCGGCGCTGTGGGCATCGGCGCTGTGGGCATTGGTCCGGTTGAACGTGGCTCCTGCCACCAGCCGGGTATTGGCCCGGTCATTGCTGGTCGGGTATTTTGCTGCCAATCCGGCATGGGTGAGGTAATAGAAGGTGGATTACCCTGCCTCCAACCAGCCGTTGGGCCTGTTACCGTAGGTCTTGTATTCCCACCTTCCGGTACGGAACCGGTCATCTGCTGGATTTCAGGCATGATGTCATCACCTTCCTGGAGAATTTCCGCCTCTCCGGTTTCCTGGCTTGGCTCACTCCCGGTTGGCACTGAACTTTCTGCCTGGAGAAGATTCTCTTGTTTCTGAGAATCCAGATTCTCTGTTTTAAGAGGCATTTTCTTCGTATCCTGACTGCCGCCATCTTCCAGCGGGAACTCTTTTTCTATCTCCTGAACAGCTTTTTTTATCTGTTCTTCCGATATGGCAGAGGTCTCTTTCACTGCAGAATCTGTATGTTCCAGATCTACTTCAGCCGCATGGGCGACTGCATCCTCCCATATAGTGGTATAAGATCTCCATGTATTTTTTACATCATGTATGGTCAGTCCAAAACATTGGTCCATATTAAAACCGGAACGTTCAATATCATTTTCGGATACTGTGGCTCTGAATTCACCGGAACCGCCTCGTATGAAAATATTACCCAGGTATATTTCCTGCTCTCCGGCCAATAGATATACTCCAATGTCGTTACCGCCTACATAAATTTTTTTCACACTTACCGTAATTTTGCACTGGATTCCTCTCGTCTCTATCTTGGCAAATCCGATGTTTTTTCCTTTGATTCCGCCTTCATAGGCATAAATATATGAGATTAGTCTTCGATAGTTAGACATGCCACCACTCCTTTATCACTATTTTATGCAAAATGCCATTGCATCTATGACATAAAAATGATATCCTAATGAAAGAATAAAATAAAAATTTTTTCCAAAATATGGAGGATGAAAAAAATGAAGCTCTACCGTGCGAAAGACTACTATGATATGAGCCGGAAGGCAGCAAATATCATCTCAGCTCAGATCATTATGAAACCAAACTGTGTTCTTGGACTAGCTACCGGTTCTACACCTGTAGGTGCCTACAAACAGCTGATTGAATGGTATCACAAAGGTGATTTGGATTTCTCCCGTGTAAAAACAGCAAATCTTGATGAATACAAGGGACTTAACAGAGACAATGACCAGAGCTACTACTGCTTTATGAAGCAGAATTTATTTAAGCACGTAAATATCGATGAAGCCAACACTCATATTCCTGACGGAATGGAAGCAGATGCAGTAAAAGAGGCAGCAAGATATGAAGAAATTCTGAAAAATCTTGGCGGCATCGACTTACAGATACTGGGTCTTGGTCATAACGGCCACATCGGATTTAATGAGCCGTCTGATATATTTCCAAAGGATACACATATTGTTGACTTACAGGAAAGCACCATTGAGGCAAACAAACGATTCTTCGCTTCTGCTGACCAGGTTCCGCGCCAGGCTTATACGATGGGAATCGGCACCATTATCAGAGCAAAAAAAATTCTGTTAATGGTAAGTGGTGAAGATAAGGCGGAGATTCTTCATACTGCCCTTTGCGGACCGGTAACACCAAAAGTTCCAGCCTCCATTCTTCAGCTACATCCGGATGTAATAATCGTTGCAGATGAGGCAGCACTTTCTAAGTGGGAAACGATCTGATGTTGACGTGGTTTTCTTTTAATGATATAATAAGCTAAATTTTTTTAAGGAGGTGAGACGCTGTGCGACATATTTCAATTCAGGCTACATCATTATGGACTAATATTGTAAATATTTCTGCAGTTTTCGGTATTTTTGACGCGTCCGTGTATCAGTGCGCCCATTTTTACGAAAAAGGCAGCGTCTCATCTGAAAATTATTCTGTTAGCCGGTAGTTTTTACTTTTACCACTGGTTTTTCGGTTGATTTTCCGCCCGGATGCTCCCGCACCGGGTTTTTTTGTGCGTTTTTTTCGAAATGGCAGTCTGAACGGACGTTAATCCAATTTGAATTCATAACACACAAAATGGAGGATATAACCTATGAAACACGTAAAAACGTTTCTGTCCGGCTGCGGCTTTCTCTCAAAAGCCGTATGTTCCACAATATCAATCTGCTCGAAACAGATCTTTGACGGATGTTTTCTCTGCATAGCCGGAGGCTACTTTGTTCAGATTGTCCAGTTTGTTCTGCTGACATTTATCTGGAAGGCTCTGGAGAAAACCAATGCTCTGCCTTTAAACGTTTCTTTGGGGCAGCTAATGACCTATACTCTGATGTCTACTGTATTACATCAGGAATTAAATATTATTTCCCCGGCCACCTCGTCCTTATGGGAGGGGTCTGTGATCGGGCGTTTCCTAAGACCTGTGCCAATTGAAGCCAGCTTTATATCCGAAACCATCGGCAGATTCTGGATTCCCAATTTTTTATTTCTGGGTCTTCCATTATTGCTTTTTGCGCCGTTTCTGTCTGTCAGCCCATTGCCGGCTTCTCTAAGTCTTGGGATTCTTTCCCTCCTAAGCCTGGTACTGGCAGTTTCTATTGGATTTGCGGTAGATTTGCTTTTTGCTTCACTGGCCATGAATCTAAAAAACGGCTGCTTTGCAGCTCTTGCAGTCAGGGAGGCTGTTTATTCCCTGCTTTCCGGAGAAATGATCCCCTTTTCCTTATTTCCGGAGAAGCTTGGAACGCTGTTTTCCCTGCTGCCTTTGGGCTCAGTTGCCCATGGACCTTTAACCATCTACACAGGTACTGCCATTTTTCCCATCAGGGTTCTGGCACTCCAGTTTTTCTGGGCTGTCGTTTTATGGGTTCTGGCTATATATGTATTTGAAAAAAGCAAAGAAAGGATGATCTCTTTTGGCGGATAAAATTAAAACATTATTCAGGCTTTACAGGCTATACGCAAAAATGGATTTATTATGGTTTCTAAGGGATACCCGCTATTTCTTTATTCAACTGGTTTCCGATGTTGTAAGCGGTGGCTGCACCATTGCGGGTGTATGCCTGCTATCTGCTAATTTTAAAAACTTTTCCGGAATGAACCAAAATGAAATTTTGTTTATGATGGGTTACTCCCTCTTCATTGACGGAATCTATATGGTATTTTTTATCGGTAATAATACCGGTATGGTCAGCAGGATTATCGGGCGGGGACAGCTTGACCACATTATGATCCAGCCGGTGCCCATATGGACAGAGCTTCTTGCACAGGGCTTTTCCCCTGTTTCCGGTTCTCCTATGCTGATTTTCGGAATGGCGCTTACTTATTATGGCGCTGGCCGGTCTGAAATGCCAATAAATGCTTTTATGATTTTGCTGTTTCTATTTTACAGCACATGTTCCATAGTCATCGTGTTGTCATTTATTTACCTGCTCTCCTGCTTGGCGTTCTATGCTCCTGCTGCTGCAGAGGAGATAGCTTCCGTGGGAAAGGATTTGTTTTCAACGATTAAAACCTATCCCCTGGGAAATATGAGAGGCTTTCAAAAGCACATCTTTTTGACCATTATTCCGGTAGGCCTCTGTGCGTGGTTTCCTTCCACACTTTTAATAAATGCCGGGAAATACGGAACAAAAGCAGTTTTCGTTCCTGAAGCACTTTATCTGCCTGCAACAGCGGCAGCATTTCTGATTATAGCAATTATAACATTCAAGAAAGGAATGAAACATTATGAAACCTACGGTTCTCCAAGATACTCCGGCTTTGGCCATCGATAATATTACAAAAGAATACTGCCAGTGGCAGCGAAGCGGCAATGCCCGCGATATTATTAAAAATATGATCCATCCGGAAAAGCGGGTGGTAACAGCTCTTGACCGGATATCACTCCAGGTAAAAAAAGGCGAATTCGTTGCATACGCAGGCGCCAACGGAGCCGGCAAAAGCACCACAATAAAGATTCTTTCCGGAATCCTCATGCCTACAGAGGGAACCGTTTCTGTCCTTGGGTTGAATCCCGCCAGAGACCGGATACAACTCATGCGCCATATTGGAGTCCTTTTCGGCCAGCGTACAGAATTGTGGTGGGACCATCCGGTGATATCCAGTTTCGAATGGAAGAAGCAGGTATGGAACATACCGGATTCCACCTTCCGCAAAAACCTTGACATGGTTACGGACCTTTTAGACCTGTCGGACATTTTAAAAACATTTGCCAGGGAATTAAGTCTGGGGCAGAGAATGCGGGCGGATATTGCCATGCTTCTTCTGCATAGTCCGGAGCTGATTTTCCTTGATGAACCCACACTTGGTCTTGATGTTCTTGCCAAGCAGCAGATGATCCGGTTTTTAAAGAAGATCAACCTGGAGAGCAAAACCACAGTTGTGGTTACCAGCCATGATATGGACGATCTGGAGGAAATGGCCCAGAGAATTGTTCTTATTAACAAGGGAAGAATTGCATTTGACGGAAACTTTGATGAACTTCGAAATGTGATGGGCGGGTTTTACAGGATTGTGCTTACCACGGCATCGGGGGAGGCACCTCTTTCTCTGCCCGGAATGAATCTTATAAAAACAGACAGCGGAATTCATGAGTACGAGTTTGACCGGAATGTACTGGAAATTCATAAGGTCATGGCACTGCTTTCCGACTTTCCCCAGATCATCGATGTGGAGATTAAAAAGGCTCCCATTGAGGATGTGGTGGCAAATTTATATTTGAGCTGGCGTGAAAATTAACGGTTGGTTTTTTCAAATTATTAGTGTAGAATATAGTTACATAATTCTAAAATGAAAGAGGTGTACATATGGCATACGCATTTACAAAAGATCTGGAGACCGGCAACCAGTTAATCGATTCCGAACACCGTCAGCTCATTGATGCAATCAACAATTTACTGACTGCATGTTCCACCGGCAAAGGCCGTGCAGAGCTGGCTAATACAACTAAATTTTTACAGGATTATACTGCCAAGCATTTTGGGGACGAGGAGAAACTTCAGCTTCAGAGCCAGTATCCGGATTATGCAAATCACAAACGTTACCATGAAGAATTTAAGAAAGTAGTTGCAGGAATTTGTCAGAAGCTTGATAAAGATGGACCTACCGTTGCACTTGTCGGCGAAGTAAACAGCGCTATTGCAGGCTGGCTGATTAACCATATCAAAAAAGAGGATGTCAAAGTGGCAACCCATATTAAAAGCAGATCCTGACACAAATAACTATTTTAACCAAGCAGTTTCTTACCAGAGCCCTGGCAGGAAGCTGCTTTTTTTATTATGCGACAAAATAATTGCTGTGCTCTCTTTTCATTCTGTCTGTATTTTGATAAAATAGATTCAGAAATGAAAAACAAATTACTGGAAAGAAGGTACATGATTATGAAAGACCCAAACTGCGCATATTGTATGAAAGGAGACTTAGTTGCCAAATTCGGTTATCCTGTCTGCGAGATGGAAACAGGCTTTTTATATTTATTTAAGGAACAGAGCAAAAAAGGCAGAGTTATTCTGGCATATAAAGATCACGTCAGCGAGATGATTGATATCAGCGATGAGGAGAGAGCTGCATTTTTTGCAGAGGTTTCCAAAGTGTCCAGAGCTATTCACAAAGTTTTTAATCCGGATAAGGTAAATTATGGCGCTTATGGAGATACCGGCTGCCATCTGCACATGCACATTGTTCCGAAATACAATGGAGGAGATGAGTGGGGCGGTACATTTACCATGAATCCGGATAAGGTATATTTAACAGATGATGAATATGAGAAAATGGCGGAAGCCATTCGTGAAGCTTTATAATCATTAAGATAATTGTACAGGGAAGGAAGGTGCCGGAGAATGTTGGATGAAATCAGAAAACAGGCTGGCAAAGCTGCAAAAGAGCTTTTGGAAGCATCACATTTGAAGGAAAAGGACTTAGTGGTCATCGGCTGTTCTTCCAGTGAGATATCCGATCACAGAATCGGTTCCCATTCCAGTGCAGAGATTGGCCAGGCAGTATTTTCCGCAATCTATGAAGTGTTTCATAAACAGGGGATTTATGTGGCTGCCCAGTGCTGTGAGCACTTAAACAGGGCGCTTATTTTAGAAAGGGAAGCGGCAGAATTCTATCATTATGAACCCGTCAATGTAGTTCCCCAGCTAAAAGCGGGGGGCTCCTTTTCTCTTGCTGCCTACCATGGTTTTGAACATCCGGTTGCAGTTGAATCCATTAAGGCTCATGCAGGAATTGATATTGGAGATACACTGATTGGAATGCATTTAAAAGCTGTGGCAGTTCCAGTTCGTATAAAAACCCAGTATATCGGTTCCGCCCATGTGGTTGCAGCCCGTACCAGACCGAAATACATTGGCGGCATCCGCGCCTTCTATGATGATACCATAGAATAATAAAAAACCTGCTGTCAGGCGGTATTTGCCGCGTACAGCAGGTTTTTTTATTACTCTATTCCATCGTTGCGTACATAAAGTACCAGTAACCGTAAGGAGAATGCCATGTTCCTTTTACTTCAGGTTTCTGTAGATAATAATCACTGGAATATACGAGAGGAGATACCGCAGCATCTTCCATCATGATCTTTTCTGCCTGATGAAGCTTATTATAATGCTCTGCTTTATCAGCTGTATTTCTGGCCTCAGCCAAAAGTTTATCTACTTCCGCACTGGAATACTTTCCGTCATTGTTTCCGCTCTCTGTTGAAAGCAGATTCAGCATGTTGGAAGGATCATCGTAATCATATACCCAGCCTCCACGGCAGATTTCAAAATCACCGGCACGACGGGTAGGGGTGAAAGTGGACCATTCCACAATCTTAATATCCATTCTGATTCCAAGCTCGCTCCAGGCATTCTGTAAGTATTCTGCAACTGGTTTGTTATAACCGGCATCATTAGTCATGTATTCGATGACAGGGAATCCTTCCCCGTTTGGATATCCTGCCTCAGCAAGCAGTGCTTTTGCCTTTTCAAGATCTGCTTCATAATTATCTACGCTGAAATAATCTCCTCCGTTGTTTGTACGGCTTACTTCTTCAAAAGAAGAACCTTCCTTTTCGTCAGAGATTCCAGGTCCTACAAAATTAGCTGCCGGAAGTGCAGTTCCCATCATCAGTGTATCGGCTATGTAACCGCGATCAACCGCAAGACTTAATGCACGGCGGACTTTCGCATTGGTAAATGGTTCTTTCTGGGTATTGAAAATTGTATAGGATGTTGCCATACGTGGTTCTAAGTGAAAATCAGGTGAATCCTTAAGGCTTTGAATCTCATCAGTTGGAACATCACGGATCATCTGGACCTCACCTGTCTGATATGCGCTGTAAGCAGCATTGGAATCTTCCATAAGTACAAACTTTAATGTATTTAAAGTAACCTTATCTGCATTCCAGTAATTTTCATTCTTAGCAAATGTGATATGAGATCCCGGTACCCACTCAATCATCTTTAACGGGCCATTAGAAATATATGTTTCAGGTGTGAGGGACCACTGGTCTCCTTTCGCTTCGACTACATCTTTCTTTACAGGTGCCATACTTGCATGAGTGATAATCTTGTCAAAGTATACACAAGGACCAGAAAGCTCAACTACAAAGGTTTTAGCATCAGGTGCAGAAACTGCCAGGGCATCAATATTTCCTGCTGCAGCTTCATCATAGCCTTTGATCATGGAAAGCATATCCGCTGCATATGGTGCTGCAGTTGCAGGATCAGCCATACGTTTCCAGGAGTACACAAAGTCCTCAGCAGTAAAATCGGAACCATCACTCCATTTCAAACCGTCTCTTAAATGAAATGTGTAGGTAAGTCCGTCATCACTGACATCATAGGATTCTGCCTGACCGGGAACAATATTGTTCTTCTCATCAAATGTCAGAAGTGTCTCAAACGCATGCAAAATCATATTGGATGCATCAATTGCCGAGTTGAGAGCCGGATCAATGGTTTCCGGATCCGGTCCTATTTGTACTGCCAGGTCAAGACCCCCTGTTGAGGTATTGGCCGCTGCCTCTGTCTTTTCAGTGCCGCTCTGTGTTGTGCCGGACTTTCCGGAACCTCCGCATGCACTTAAAACCAGGCCAGAGACAAGAACAGCTGCTAATACGATTGCTGTTTTTTTCATAATGCTTCCCTCCGTATCTATGTTCTTTATATCGTCCGTCCATCAAGGACAGTACGGGTTATAGCATACCACAAAAGGGCCAATCATGCAATCAGCTTTTTTACACCAAACTCTTATGTTGTAAGGCGATAGCGCGATAACGCGTCAAAGAGCCAGACGATTTATATTCCTCATTCGTCTGGCTCACAAAGACATTATGGTTGTTTTTTTAACGATAGGAAGTGTGCAGTGCCTTCAGTAATACCCTGGGATTTTTTACATAAGGAGTAACGGGGCAGATCTTTTTGTCTATCCCCATCAGAGTATAAACGGCAATTCTCGCAGCACGTACCGAATACTCTTCAGTAAAGACCATATCCTCCGGTATTTCAACGAACTGACTGATCATGGCAAAGTTCGTGGAACCCTCGGGAACCACCTCCGGCCGGTCAACCATCTTCCTCGGCTGGAACTGGGCATCGACATAAGGCATCATGCAGGGGATTACATTTATTATATCTGCCATAATCTCTTCTTTTCGGTTTTCCATATGAAGGTGGCAGAGAAGTTCTGTAAGAAGTTCCTCTCCCGTACAGTCTTTCATTGGTTTTTTTACATAATCACCTAATTTATCTGTATATAGGCCATATCCCCAGAATATGGTCTGATCCATGGGCTGATTGGCAAAATGAGGCTGAGCTGCAACAACAATGCTCATAAGCCAGCTGGAATCCTTAAAAGTCATTAAAGCTCCGCTGCCAGGAACATTACCGGTATAGTCCTCTATAAGCTTTAACAGCCGGTTTCCTTTGCTGGTCACGGTAAAGCTCTCCCAGTTTGTCTCACTGGCATCCCCGAAAAATGGATATGGATTTCCAAGCCCCTGCTTTTTAGCTGCCACCTTACTCCATAATTCTCCGGAGATCGGCCTTAAAGAAGGAGCTGGTGCAGGAGTATGGAGATCTCCTAAAGTAGCACTGTCCGTCATGCATGCATTTGTCATAATGCAGATGTCGTCATCATCAAGTTCCAGTACACGTGTGACTCCATGGTCTGTTAAGTGGAGAGCCTTTGCGGTGATCTGATCCCCCTCGGCAAAATCAATGTCTGTTACGGTACAGTTTTCAGCAAATATGACTCCTTCTTTTCTTAAGTAAGCTTCGAGCGGGCGAATCACGCTGTCATACTGATTAAGGGGCGTCCTTGTGACTCCCTCCAAGGTATCTATACGGGAAAATTCCAGTATCATTCTGCGCATATAACGGCGGAACTCAAATAAGCTGCTCCATTTCTGAAAAGCAAAGGTGGTCTGCCACATATACCAGAAATTCGTTGTAAAAAAGTGGGGCATGTCTGCAAACCATTCTTCAATGGTCATATCATCAAGCTTTTCCTCAGGTGTGTTCATCAGTCTTAAAAGAGCCATCCGCTCTTTCTGGTTAAATCCCATGCTCTTCACATCAAGAATCGTTCCATCTTTATCAATTAATCGTGCCTTGGCTGATGTTGGGTGGGCATGGTCAAAATCCAGGATCTCTTCCGTCACGCTTTTTCCCTTTTTGCTAAGAGAGGGTATGGAACGAAACAGCTCCCAGAAATTCTCGTAGGTCTCTTCATTAAGCATGCGCCCGCCCCTGCAGACAAACCCTTTCTCTGGTGTGCCAATACCGTCATTGCTTCCTCCGAATATTGGCATACCTTCAAAAATAGTAATCTGATTTCCAGGCATTTTGCAGTCCCGGATCAAATAGGCTGCTCCCGCAAGGCTTCCAAGTCCGCCTCCAACAAAATAAGCCTTTCCTTTTGGTATCACCGGATTTTTCCTGTCATCAATCTGCTTTAGCTTTTTTAGATTCCCGTTCCGTTTATAAAGCGTCCTGGCGGCCACTCCCGCTGCTGTAGCTGCTAATCCCAGTGCAAGTAATTTAATCATGTTGCTTTGTTCCATTTTTTTCTTCATAAGCCACGCTCCAATCTCATTTTAAATCAGCTGATAAGCTTATATTATCATACTACATTTTTTCCGTCACCATACATGCTTTTATACATGTATAAAAAAACGACACCCGGAAAATGGTGTCGAAAAACCAGACAATTTATCCCGAATTATTCATGATAATT
>NZ_QOHO01000121.1 GCF_003432035.1 Lacrimispora amygdalina | reverse complement strand
ATAATAATTTTTCTAAAAACCCCCCTAATACAATTGATAAAAACTTGTTGTATTAGGGGGGTTTTTAGAGTGATTTATTATACCTTCATTTGATAATATTTTATATTATCATCCATAATATTTAAAAACTTCTTCTAAAAAATTATGTAATAATAATGTTTTATAAAATTCTTCATCTGTTTCAGTATTAGTATATTATCTAAAACATTTTCACTATAATAATTAAATTTTAACCTTCATATTTTATCAGTGCTACCAACATAAACTTACTGCCTCATCATATCCCACTTTTATTTATTAACCTTAATGCTCAATCAACAAGTATTCTGTGCCTTTCTTTTCTACTACTTGTACTCTTTTCCCCTCCCTTTTGAATTTCTTCAATTATGCCACACATGGATCGGTAAATGAATTGATTATTAACTTCTGTATCCAGTGGCGTTCCACTTCGATTACTGATATAAGAAGCTATTACATAAATCGGAACTGCCCCGGGCTTGGTCAGGCACAGATAGGCAAATGAGCGGTCTTCTGACTGACTGTTTTCACTTTCCAAAACATTTCTTGCAAAGTATTTTACAATGGCAGGAGAAAGCGTTTTTCCTCCCAGTCCTCCCCACTCTGAATGAATGAGGCTGACCGTATCATATTCCGTTTCCATATCTCCAAAATCCCTGTATTGATCCCTGAGTCGTGCGCCGCTTCGTAAATGAAAGCGGCAGAGTTCGAATTCATTTTCTTCCTTCTTTTCATCTGTTGACAGGTAATATTCCATTTTGTAAGCAATATAATCCTGGGAAGTCCTGTCGACTTCCACTTTCATTCTTAAATACTGCAGCTGCTCTTTAGGTGTATAAGGAACCCGCTCCTCCTCTGTCTGAAGACAGACAAAGTTTCCGTATTTAAAGATCCCGGGACCAATTACCAAATCATTTTCCCTGACCTTTATCTCATACCCCCTCAGAATTCCCTGGTCATATTCCTGATATTCCAGTTGAATATGGGCAAAGGAATAATCTCTTAAAGACCATAGCAGTTCTTTCTTCAATATTCGGTTTCGTTCAAATAACGGGTATAAATTCTGCATCTGCTTGTTCCTCCCTGATCTTTTATCTGCTTTCCGATTCTTCTGTATGCATTGTTTTTTGATTCAGCTTATCATTTTAGTCCATCAAAAAAGCTTTGAACCCAACCGTCATTTTCAAAAGAAAAATTCTCCTCATTCCCGAGATACAGCTTTTTCTCCTTCCGGTAAACCGGCACCACAGTAAAGGCTCCTTCCATAGGACTGGCCCATACAAAGAACTTTACTTCCTGTTCAATGATATCATCTGTATCCGCCTGCAAAATGTGTTCTCCATACAGCTCACGGATCTCTTCATATTCTCTCTCTTTAAAATCCTGGAGGTTACTGTAAGATGTATATTGATACCGTTCCTTTCCTGATAAATCCTTTAAATAAAGCTTCAGGGTTAAATCTTCCATATTCCTGGATATCATTCCACTGGGACTGTTGCGCTTTAACGGGTGGATTAATACCACCTCATCTCCATTGTGAGTAACAGCGGTGATCTGATAAGGCAGTGCAGGCTCTTCTGTGCGGATTGTCACATCTGCAAATCCGTATTTCTTGTCCTTTAAATATTGCAGCGCTCCATCCACACATGCCATCTTAAGTTCAAAATCCCTGGTCATATCCCCGCTTCTGCGCTTAAACCGAATGGCCTTTCCAGGAACAAACTCCTTTAAGGCATCACGGAAGATTTCAATCTTGCAGGACTGACCAGTCAGCCTGATGATGGAATAATCCTCCAGTACATCTTCCTCATACATTCCCTCTACGAATTTACGGATAACGCCGTAAATATCTGCCTTTAATAGCATTTCAATCTCATAGATGCTGAAATAAACAGCTGGAAATTCTTTGATTGTCTCTAGTCCTGATGGCATTTTGCAGGACATCTTCCACTTGTCTGCAGCGATCCAGCAGGTGGCACTCTCACACACTTCCTGAGAAGACAGGGCAACCCGGAGAATTCCGACATGATTATAAAATTCCTTTTTTACCACCTCTGCCAGATGATATAAAAAGTAGAAATTATTTTTTACCTTGTAATAATCTGCACGGCTCCGGTTTTCATATTCCCTGAAACGGGTGGGCAGAAATTCCTCCGCTTTATTGTACTCCTGCTCTAATTCCCGGTATAATTCTGCCGGCCCACTTTGGTCCACACAGCGGAACACATCAACATCGTACCCCGCCAGAATCTGTTCTTTCGTAAGCAGGGCACCGGGAAACAGCTGATTTACAATTGAAATTTTTAAAAGCTGCATAATCCGGAAGGTTAAGTTATTTCCTCCAAAGTCCGTATCTCCATTTTCATAGGAAGTGTCAATTTCAATCCGGTAGGATACACGATTGTCCCAAATGCGAAAACGGCAGGAACAAAGATCTGTGGTTCCACCTCCGCAGTCAATAATGAGTGCCTTGTATTGTTCTCCTTCTTTTGCGGTTCCTCTCTGTATCATACCGGATATCGTACTGTATAAAACAGAAACACCTTCATCAATCATGTCTCCTTTTTCAACTGCATACTCGGAAAGAATTTCGGAGAACAGCCTCTGAAACTGAGCTTTTTGCTTTACCGGGCAGGAGATGTGGACACTCTTAATGTCACATTTAAACCGGTTTTTTACTGCCTTTAAAACAAACTCAAAATATTCACGGAGAATTTCCTTTCTGGAAATAAATCCACGCCTTCCCTGGCGATCCGTTATTTCTTCCAGCTTTTCATAGTCTCCAACCCAGCGTTTCATATCATAAAACACGCAAAATCCCTCATCAATATAGCTGGAATCGGCCAGACGGATTGCATCATAACCGAACAAGAATGCAGGTTTTCCGGATTCAACCGCCTGAACCCCTGTCACACTTGGAAACAGAGTCGTCTCTTCCCAGTCTGATGAGGTGTCGTAGAACAGTGCATAGTTGACTGCGTTGACTTTCAGCCCTTTTTCTCCTTCATGGAGACCAGCCTTCTCAAAGTAGAGACTATCTAAATAAACGCCTGCAGTGGTATTGGAAGTTCCAAAATCCATGGCGACTGGCATGGATAAGGGAACCGGCTTTCTGATCTCAAAATCCAGAAGAGACATCCGGTAAACGTTAAGATTCTCCGGTATATAATCATATTTTCCATTATAGATCTGATATAGGAGTTCTGACTCTTTTCGTCCCACGCAATACAAGTTGTAATTTTTTATGCTGGACTCCCGACAGGAAATTTCAGCCGCCTTTGTCAGATATAAACAGTCCGTACGAGATCCCATAGGCACAATATTTAAAACTGCACATAAGGTCATGTCGCCTCCTACCACAAAGGCATTGGTTCCTGCCAGCCGTTCTTCATAGGGTATGGTCAGTCCGTCGTAATATCCAATAGCCAGACCTTCATATGCTACGATTTTGGAACCACACTGAAGGTTCATATCCTGCTGTTCCTGAAGTTTGCTTCCTTTCAGCACATTTTCTATGGACTGAAACCCAGCCTCATCCGGACTATCTATCAGGAAATATTCTTCCGCTCCTTTAAAGCGGAGAATTACCCGGATGAGTTCTTCCTTATCCATGGGATTAATAATACCATGAAGGATCTTTTCCTTCCTGCATATTTCGCGCAGCTGAAAAGTCGTCATTAATTCTAAATCGTTTTTGTGGTACCGTTTGTCGGTGACCTTTTCTTCCTGACGCTTTAATACATACCCATACTTGTCCATTTCATTTCCCTTTATCTTTCGTTAGATATCCCCTGAATAAAATAGTTAATAAATTTTTCTTTTCACGAAAACTCCACGGTCCGTTCATCATTTCCTGTGGAAAATACATTCGAACCAATTAACTTGCTTATATAAACCTGTAAAATTTCTTCTTAAAAATCCCCATGCTGGAACAATCCGAAGGTTTTCTCATCTTTAAAATCCGAAGCTTGTATATCCATATCTTGTGCAACCATATATATACCAGAAATCCACATGCCATCTTCTTGTAAATACGCCTGATGCAAACATTCTTCCATAAAAGAAATTATGTCTTTTTTATCAAAAGAAATTATGACAGAAACAGATTCCTGGAACACTGGCCAATTAATATCTTTAAGAAACTCAAATAAGTACGGTAAACCTCTTAACTTCTGGGGATATTCCATTTTTTTGATAATAAGTACTATATTATTCCAACAGAACTTGGTTGAAAATTTAGTTAAAGTAAAGTAATTTGATAAATCAATGTTTTCTTCCGAAAAATATTTTGCTAATTCGGTTAATCTGTCCAAACTCAAATTTGTATAAAGGTAAATATTGTATTCTTCCATTTTTAATAATTCATCAATTCGTTCCATCGCATGCTCCTCCATTATTTTTTACTGATATACCTGATAATATTGTGGTCAAATAGTATGGATTTTCTAATGCTGTTGTTCTACTGTTTATCCACAATGGCATTTCCAAAGGATTAGTGGGTTTTATAGAAACGTGGTTTGGTCCGTCTATTATGGCAGTCAATACGCGGGTACTATTTACAGCTTCAATTGTTGTCATTGTATATTTAACACTAGCGGGTGGTCTTGTCAAAGAATATGATAGCCCAGATATGTCCACCTCTCGGGGAGTAAGGTTTGTAGCATTGCCACTTCCATATCTATAAATAACCACTCCAGAATTATTTTTTACCGTATCAGTAACTGCAACACTTTCCTCCTTTGTTTTTTCTTTGGAATTTACCCATTCATAAACAGCCACACCTCCCGCTGCAATCAATGTCGCTCCTGCAATCACCGCTGCAGCCACATCCATTGGCCCTGGAACCGGACTATCTGATAATGCTGTAGCTCCTGCAATACCCATTCCAGTTCTCAAAACTTCTGCCGCAGTCTCTCCGTTGGGATCAACATATACCAATGGACTAGAGTAAGTATACGAATATAAATTAAATGTATTTGGCGCATTTTTATATCCTTTAAAGATGTCCTCCCCGGCAAATCTCCCAATTCCCGGCATATATTCTCTTGCCTGCGCAAAATATGTATTTGCTATGCTATCGCTTTGATACCCTGTATACCCAAACGGCTGGGTCTCTCCCTGGGTTTTATACAAATCCTGTCCAAACTCATCATACCCATATATAGTCTGCTGTTTACTCTGAACCCCAGTCAAACGAACCGTGCTTCCAAGCTCATCCTGCAATAAAATATGTGTATGTTCTCTTTCTGTCATAAATACAACATTGTTATCCCATGTATAAGTTTGAGACTCCTTGCTATCTCCTGTTATCTCTGTCTTTTCCAGTAAATTATGATAATTTCTTGTCAGATCCAAAATGTAATCCGTTTCTCTCTCCGGATGATCCATCAACAACATTTCCGGTTGAGGACCAAGACCAGATTTTAAATCAGAAGTAGCAAATTCCTGTCTCCCAATCCGGTTCCCCAACCCGTCATACTGATACCGGGCAGCCTGACCTTTGTTATTAAAAGCTTCCGCTAATCGATTCGTCTCATCATAGGTATACCGGTTAACCTCTTCCCGTCCATAAAGAACAGCCGTTAAGTTTCCTCTTCCATCATACTGATAAGATGGTTCCGGAAAAATCCCTTCCTCACGAATCAGCTGGTTTGCCTCATTGTAATGATAGCGGATGTTATTAGTGCTCCCCTGCTTTCTGATCCGATTCCCAAAAGCATCATATTCGTATTGGCTTATACACTCCCGATCCTTTATCACTCCTGTAAGCCTGTTCATAGAATCATAATGATACTGATAAAAACCGCTCTCTTCATGAAGTTTACTGCTTATTTCCCGTGAAGTTTCATCCGGTGATGAGACATTAGCCTGCCGCATCTTCTTTATGGAAATTTTATTTCCCATAAGGTCGTAATCGTATTCATATTGATCCAATATCTTGCCAGCCTGCTGATGAACCAGCCTGCTTAACTGTCCCATAGGATTATAACCGTAACTTGTGGTAATTCCTTCGGAAAAAATCTTTTTCACTATATAGCCATTTTCATCATATGAATAATGAATTTCTCTTTCCCCATCTGCCAGTCTGCTTAAGCGGAGCAGATCATCATATTCATAAGATACAGTTTTTCCATTTGGATACTTCAGAGCTTTCCTCTCTCCTGATTTTCCCCACTGATAAGAAACTTCACGTCCTTTAAAATCAATGATTTTCTTTGCTCTTCCAACTTCATCCGGCTCAATCCTGATAGTTCCCAGCCAGTCCTTTATTTCTATCAACTGTCTTAAGGGATTGTATGTAAATGCAACA
This sequence comes from Lacrimispora amygdalina, assembly GCF_003432035.1. Lineage (GTDB taxonomy): Bacteria > Bacillota > Clostridia > Lachnospirales > Lachnospiraceae > Lacrimispora > Lacrimispora amygdalina. Next base: position 5,973 of record NZ_QOHO01000121.1, on the reverse strand, counting down.
CTGCGCCCATCGGCATATGTGATCTGTTCCATTTCACCCTGCGGATTGTAAGTATAATGGGTTTCGTACCCTTCCCCGTCTTTTTTCGAGGACATTTTTCCCGCCAGATCATAAGTAAAATGCTCCTTAAGACCAAGGGGATTGGTGATTGTCTCAATCTTCCCAAGCAGATTACGTTCATATTGAGTCACGTGGACCTGACTTTTATCAGAAGTGCTTTTACCCTGGAAATTCTGGTTTCCATTTAGCAGGATGCTCTTTCCCTCATGCTGACAAATGGTAATTAATTCTCCCATACCATCATAAGCATATTCCGTCCGGTTTCCTGCTGCATCAATCACTGAGGTCAGCTTCCCGCCAGGAGAGTATTCATAATGGGTAACATGCCCCAGGGGATCCGTCATGGAAGTCACTTTTCCTGCGGCATTGTATGTAAAGCTCTTTTCCTGTCCAAAGCTACTTCTAACCTTTATCGGCTGGTTCAAGCTGTCATAGGTAATTTCAAGGAAATCCCCTTTATGATTCTGGCGCCGTATCAGATTGCCATTTTTATCATACATATAGGCTTCCGATGTTCCATCTGGATAAATAACTCTGGACAAATCCCCGCCCTTGGCATATTCATAAACAGTCTTTCGCTTCTCAGGATCTATCATACAAATACATTTTCCCAACCCATTATACTCATAGCAGGTCTTATTCCCCAGAACATCTGTCTCGCTGATCAGCTGTCCTGCTTCGTCATAAACATAGGTGTGGGATTTTCCCATGGCATTTGTAATTCCAATTAAGTGCCCTTCCATATCATACTCATACACGGTTGCTGCACCAGAAGGATCTGTTATTTTCGTGATCCTGTTCCGTTCATCATACTCCATTACCGTACGGTTCCCGTTGGGATCTGTTACCGCAGTACGATTCCCGTTGGGATCATATTCATAGTGAATGATTCCTCCTGTGGGTAACGCGACCTGTTCCATGCGGTTCAAACTATCATAAGTGTAGGTCAGTTCTCCCCCATTTGGCAAAATCCGGCGGGTTACATTCTGCAGCTGGTCATATTCCATGGTGAATTTCTCCCCGTCAGGTCCAGTGTAAAGATCCACCATGTTCATGCAATTATAACTCTGACTGATAACGGCACCATTAAAATCTATGATTTTTTCCACTTTTCCATTTTGGGTGTATTCATAAATACGCCGTTTTCCCTGGGCATTGGTCACACAAGATATTCGGTCACAATTGTCATATGAAAAGCTGATGCAATTCCTGTTTCCGTCTATTGTGCGTATCACCCGGTTACAGTCATCATACTCATAATTTATCTCTCTACCAGACTCATCGGTATAACCAATAATGTTTTCCCTGTTATCGTATTCTAAGAAAACAGCACTGCCATCTGGAAGTTTTACCTTTAAAACATTTCCCTTGCTATCATATTCAAACTCCCTTTTCCGATTTAATGCATCAGAAGTTTTTATTAGATTTCCCTTTGTATCATAAACATTCTTTAACTTCTCGACACCATTTACGGACCATGTGAGAAGGCGGTTATTGGCATCATAGGTCATGTTGCTTTGGGATCCATCTGGATAAATGACCTTCGACACATTTCCTTTATCATCGTAGGAATATCTGGTATGGTTTCTATTCTTATCTGTATAACGGATCATCTGATTCCGTTCATTATATGTAAATTCCTCCTCTCCATCTTCATAAACCGTTTTAACATTGCGGAATCGCTCGTCATGAATGTAAGCAACTCTATTGTTGTTCTGATCTGTAACAAGGGTACGACTGAGTTCTTCCTGATAATCATAATGAATTTCCCCTCCGTCGGCAAAATGCTGACATACGGTTCGCCCCTGGTCATCATAATTATTTTCCAGAACAAATACTCCTCTTGGATTCTGAATCCGATAAAGCATTTTCTCATCATCATAATAGTAACAGTAACTTTCTCCTCCGGCATTGGTCACGCGACACAGCCGTCCCAATTCATAACTGAGCACAACATTGCGGCCTGTATGATCTGATACGGAAATCAGATGGCCTGATATACTGTCGTATTTGTAATTGAGCATAGCGCCAGAACCGTTTAAAACACATTCCAGCTTCCCATTTCGTCCATAAGTAAAGAATAGTCCTTTACCGTTGGCATCTGTTCTTGAAAGGAGATGTCCCTGTTGGTTAAATATATATACAATTCCTTCCTGTGTTTTATAGGAAAAACCTTTATCATTTTTTTCAAGGCGGCATATACAGCCGAATAGTGCATCAATTCCACCATCTTCCAGCCTCATATAAATCTCTTCCCGACCATCTTCCCAAATAATAGTATAACGATCGTTTTCAGTGATTATCTCAATCTCGTAATTATGCCGCCACCCTCGCCCCATACAGCCTTCTCTATTATCAATCCGGTTATATGTGCGTTTAAACATTAATGGTACTAATGCTTTTATCTCAATATCATCTTTTTCATAAATAAAATTACCTGTATTAGCATTTACAGGATCCCCAGTCAATGCACAAACAGCGGATTGTACCCCTTTCATGAAGTTATCCAGGGTTGCATTCTGCATAAGATCTTTTAACACCTGATTCCAATTTGAAAATCCAGGACCTGCTTTTTCTAACATTTGACCCATTATGAGCATAATTAATTTTTTTAACTCTTCTTCACTTAAATTTCCACCTTTTGCATAGGCACCGTTCATGACCTTCATAAGAGAAAGAATGTATTCGGCGGTGTACTGACCTGTGTTCTGATTCTGAGTTACCATAACCGTCCCGGCAGCGCTAACTGCCCCCATTGCAGCCATTAGTTCCTGCGAAATACGTCCGCTCCCGGAACAGGTGGGTATTGCGCCAAGAGCTGCAGGAATCATTGCAGAAAGATCTGTCGGTGTTGCAACCTCTCCCAAAGTAAGGTTCGGCCATTTTTCTCCTTTGGATTTTATTTCTGTCTTTTTTCCCACTATGTTTATTTCCTGATTTACGGTAAAGCTATTTCCAAATATATTCTTAGCTGACATGAATGTTTCCCCCTTCGTATATTAAAATAGATTTTATTTCTCCCATATAATCTCCAAATAAAAAATGAAATGGTTCTTTTTTTTCCAACTCCATAAAAGCCGGATTCTCATTCAGATAACAAAATATTTTCATCAGATACACTTCCATTACTTTTTTATATTCCTTTGCCAGTAGACGAAGTCCATGATTGATTTCATATTCTTTAACCCTTACAAAGTTTCTTTTAAGCTCATATGACAATACAGCTTTTTCTTCCAGCATGGTTCCGTACAAAAAAGATGCAAACCATTCGAACTCTTCGAAACTATCATCAAAATACATTTTCTCATTCATAAGACGAACCTGATACTGATAAATACCGGTCAACGAACTGCTATGCAAATAAAATACTGACAGGTAAGCTGGTCTCCAGGTATCTGTTTTTTGCCTTTCAACAGCCGCCCATAAAAAAGCTTCTATTTCTTTTGGTATGCAGTCAGTTAATTGCTGCTCCATAATCATCACTTTTTTCCTCACCAGATTGTAAAAAAATGGTCTTAAATACTTTTCTATTGACTCCAGGCGTGTCATTTAATTACCTTTTCTTTCTTAAATTTGAGAATTCACTTATCTTATCAGTACACAATCCAATCTATAAGAATAGCTAGTACATCATTTAATAGAACCAGCCCAATAATTTCACATACAACTACAGCAGTTCCCCGAAATACCAATGTTTTATCGGAAGAAGTCAGCCAGGTAATCAGGCTTACTTTTCCCTTTCGGTTATTTTTAATTCTATTTTTAATGTTTCTATAAAGAAGTCTGTCACCAAAACGACCCAATATAATAAATTTTATTAACCAAAAAAATAACCAAATCCATAAATAGTTTAGAATTGCGCCCTTCATAGAACCCGTATGATACAGCCCCCATATTATCAGAACAAGCTTTAGAATAAGTCCTATAAAACATATGATCAACCAATCAAAAAACATAAACTGGTATGCCATCCACAAATGCTGGAAAAAAGCAGCTGAAAAATTAAATCTGTTCTTCCCTTCTTCTATCTGTTCAAACCGCCCAAGATATTCTTCCAGATTACCAGACAACTGATAACTTAATTCCTGTACATCTGCACTGGATACTTCCTGATTCTTTTTTTCCATTGCTGCCTCCCTTTAATCTGATCAATGCAAAAAGAAAAATAAGCCTGTCAATCACTGGTTCCACCGATTTTCTAAATCCTTCTTTGCTTTTTGGATTTGTTTGTTGAACCAGATATCATAACTTTCATTTCCATCATTTTGACGTTCATACTCTTCCCTCAATTCACGTTCTATATCTTGATTCAAATCATTCCACCCCTCAAGTCCCCAAAGATAGTACGTTTTTGCAAACGACTCTATAATTAAAGACTTATTCTCTGAGTATACACATGTCTTGGCAATGTTATAGTAAGATACTGCCGCCAGATTATGATAAGGTGAGCATAACAGATCATAATGATCCCGTACCTGCCATGCCTCTAAAAGTGTTATATTTTTATTTGCATATTTCAGTGCCTTTTCTATAAAATGCAAGCCTTATCTTCCTCTGACTGAGCAAGAGAAAGAGCTTCCTGAAAACAGTCATATGCTTTTTGAAAATTTCTTAAGCGCAAATATCCTACTCCTATATTGTTATTTACCTTTGCGTCCTGATTCGTTTTTTCAAGAGTATCTATTGCTCTTTTCAAGGAATCTCCATTTCCACTCCTTCCATGGTATCATCATACATCCTTGCCAAAGATTTATATAGATAAGCATCTACATCTACATACTGATATGTTTTTAAATTTAATTTTTTCGCCATATTCATATAATACACACATCTTGACATATTATTATCATAATAACAGGCATACGCTAACATCTTATAATTAAAAATTTCTACAAATTGATTGGAACCTAACATACTCTTTTCTTTTTTAATTAGTTTTTTTATGTTTGTTAAGGCTCTAATATAATCTTCAGTTTCATATGGCTAATAGCAAATATTTTAAATACCGCATGATGCTCCTTATCCTTTTAAATAAGGGTTGCTGACTTGTGGTTTTGTATTAACCATACACTGTTCTTTAATGAGGCTTAGAATAATCGGATCCTATTCTTCAATATTTTTTTAATTCTTTTTCTGCCTTATCTATTTGTTCTTGAAACCACTTATCAAATGCTTCTTCAGAGCCACCAGCTCTTTTATATATCGTTTCTAAATTTTCTTTGATTTTTATATTTAGATCTACCCACCCCTCTTGATTCCATAACCAATAAGCATTTGAATAAAAGTCTATAGCCTTATCTGATTCTGCTGGATTATTATATGCATCTCCCAGGTTATAATAAGCGATAGGTACCCACATGTTATCTAGTGAACACCTATCTAAGATTAACTGATAATCCGCTATTGCTTTATCTATCTCATCATTTTCAAAATATATATTACCTCTCTCAATATAAGCACGCATTAAATCATAATAATTCTTACTCTGATACTCTTCTAGAATATTTATACACATATTTTGCTTATCCAAAGATTTTTCTGCATCACTGTACTTAAAATAAAAAGAATACGTACTATATAAAATTGAATCCACAAATTTATATTTATACAAATCTTTGTTTATCTTCAAAGCTTTATTTATATAATAATCGCATTTTTTCATATTATCAGCTGCATAACAAGCTGTTGCTAATGTTTTATAATTAAATATTCCAATAAACTGGTTAGAACCTAAAAGCACTTTTTCTTCTTTCACTAATTTCTTTGCATCAATTATTGTTTTTTCAACTTCTTCTTTTTCATTTAATTCATCTGCAAGAAGATTTGATTTTATGACTAATTTTATAATCGGATTATTTACTTGCTTTACAGACGCTTCAATAAGATTACTTGATACTTCTGCTTTATTTTCTA
>NZ_QOHO01000120.1 GCF_003432035.1 Lacrimispora amygdalina | reverse complement strand
ACATATTTTTTTTGTACAGGCAGAAGACGACATACTAGATCGAAGTCCGTTTCGATGGCTCGGAGATTTTTATAAGAATCAGATATATATGATTCAATATGAAACTTTATGTGCTTATTTTAAACAATAAAAAAATCACACATTATGTGTGATTTAAAAACTCCCCGAGTAGGACTTGAACCTACGACCCAACGGTTAACAGCCGTTTGCTCTACCGACTGAGCTATCGAGGAATATATGACCTATTATACTCTAAAAGTAAAATATGTCAAGGATAAACTCTTAATTATTTAGAGTAAGTGCGGGAGATGGGACTTGAACCCACACGATCATACAACCACAAGATCCTTAGTCTTGCCTGTCTGCCAATTCCAGCACTCCCGCACAACGAAGGTAATTTTACCATTTTTGAAAAGAATTGTCAATATTATTTAAAAAATATATACAAAAAAATAATTTTCAAAATAATTGAAAATCAGGTTGACAGAAAAGAGCATGTATACTATAATAGCTATTGTCGCTGAAAGAGATGACAGCGCAATGCAGAAGTGGCGGAATTGGCAGACGCGCACGGTTCAGGTCCGTGTGGTAGCAATACCTTGAGGGTTCAAGTCCCTTCTTCTGCACGAACCTTATTGATTGTCATGGCTGTAAGGTTTTCTATAATATGACATGCGGGAGTGCTGGAATTGGCAGACAGGCAAGACTAAGGATCTTGTGGTTGTATGATCGTGTGGGTTCAAGTCCCATCTCCCGCATTAGAAGGCAGTTTTTCATTCGTGAAGAACTGTTTTTTTTGTACATTTTAATTGTAGGAACTGAAAGATGTGGTGACAGGAGAGAAAGAGCGTATTGATGGGAATCAATAAAAATAAAAAAAGTGCTTGCTAATTTTGGAAAAGTATAGTATTATAATTGTACGAATTGGTTCATCAATTTGTGCAATTTTAAAAGCAGAAGTGGCGGAATTGGCAGACGCGCACGGTTCAGGTCCGTGTGGTAGCAATACCTTGAGGGTTCAAGTCCCTTCTTCTGCATATGGAAAATGTCCTGTATGAGAAATGCAGGGCATTTTTTATTACCATTAAAACTAAGACAGGTGCCGCCGGCTGAAATCCGAAAAACAGCCTGACACGGCATCTGTCTTTTATTTATTCACTATTTACCATGGACATCCCAGGCTCATAAACGGAATACTGGTTTCGGCCATGTTTTTTTGCATGATAAAGTGCAATATCCGCTTTTCTGTATAATTCGTCGAATGTGACTCCATCCTCCGGATAAGCGGCTGTTCCCAGACTTCCGGATATATGCACTTCCGGTTCCAGGGCACTCCCGATCAGACTGCATAAATTTTCTAAACGGGAATACAGATCCATACTGTAAGAGACATCTTTCAGAAGAATTATAAATTCATCGCCTCCTAAACGGCCAAAGATGTCCTCTCTCCTGAGTGCAGATTTAAGTCTTGACGCGGCACGATGGAGTGCCTTATCTCCAAACTGGTGCCCATAGCTGTCGTTTAACTGCTTAAACTGGTCAATATCCAGCATGATAAGGATATGGTGTCCTTTGTTATTGTTTAAGATAAGACGGATCGCGTGAATGGCAGCTGATCTGTTTAACAGTCCGGTCAGACAGTCCTGCCTGGACAGCTCGTGTAAAGTCAGTGTCTCCCGCTTTGAAGCATCAATATCTTTAATCAGAATAAAAGCTTTGATGGTGTCTGTATAAGGGTCTGTGACAATCTGTACCATACCAAGAGTCCAGCAGACACTGCCATCAGTCCTTAAACGGCGATGTTCCAGCCGGAGAGAGCGGTTGCCCTGGTAGTACTGAAATAGTAAGTATTCCTTGTTGAAGAAATTCAGGTAAAGCTCTTTGTCTTCCTCATAAATCTCATGCTCTGCAATGTAATTCATGATATCAGAAAAGGATTTTTTGGCATCCTCGGGAACATTACTGGTCATTTCTCCGATTATTTCCTCAAAGAGATCTGACTTTGTATTGTACTCGTAATAGCCGATGCAGTCTTTTTTCTGCTCCCGCATATACTCCGCCCAACGCTGATATGCCAGTTCTTTTTCGTATTGATCCGTAATATCCTGATAGGAAATGATACCGCGCAGGGGCTTTTTTTCTTCCGTATATACCAGTGAATAATGCTTTGAGAACCAGTGGTATTTTCCGGATCCGGTCTTAAGTCTGACAACACATTCCCCTTCCGGAGTACCCCGCTCCATTTCTTCATAAAAATCCAGAAAATCTTTCATACTTTCCTTATGTACGATGCCATTTTCAATTAAATATTCCGGAGAAAGGGGCATGGTGAAGGGGGCTGGAAAGTTTCTGGTAAATTCTGAGGAAGGAGAAAGGGTTCTGTTCGGGATATCATAGATACATACAATACAGCCGGAGTGACGGCTTGCAAGGCGGTATTGCTCCTCCTGAACTTTAAGACTTTCCATGTTTCTTTTCAGCCAGGTAATATCCGACACAGAACAATAGAATAACTCTTCTTCTTGTATAAAATGAAAATCCATGGAGAACCAGCAGTGGTCTTCCAGCGTTTTGGCTCTGAATTCCAGTCTGAATATCCGGGATCCAAGATCCATATGATTGTGAATTTTTTCTGATATTTCGCCAAATTCTGATTCACAAATCATATCTTCAAGACAGGAAGGAGACTGAAACCAGTTTTTTATTGCTGAATTCGAATAAATAACTGGAAATCTGTCTTCTGTCTTTAACTTCAGTATGCCGCATGGTATGCGGTCTAAAAAAACATCTCCGTCCATTGTTCACTTTCTCCCATAAGTGCGTTAGAAAATAGAAATATCTATTATTATAAGCATATGAGGCAAGCATGAAAAAAATTACCTGTTTAACAAAAATAGCAAAAAAAATATAAAACATGTAATTCGTATAGGGAAAAAGGGTGAAGATCTGATAGAAGAACACTTAATTGAGAAAAAATATTAATAACAAAAAAACGGCTGATTTATCTGATCCTGTGTTGTCAGCATAAAAACAGCCGTTATTCCTATGAAAAAGCCTTCATTATGATCTGTACAGATAGAGAGGTCTTCCATCCTTTATAATCCTGTCTGGTTCACCCTGAATTAAGGGTAAAGCATAGGTGAGAAAATCCTCTGTCACATTTGTACCATGATCACAAATCCACTGGGAAGGAAAGAGCTTCTCCTTATTGCACACTTCATTTACATCTACAGTAACGCATTCCATCTTATAAGGGGAATCAGAAATACGTTTGAAAGCGATCATCATGCCTGTGGCTCCGTTTAAGGAAGCTATGATTCCCTGCCTGCCGGCAGTGACGGCCTCTTCAATATCTGTTGCCGATGCAAGCATACCGCTGCAGCGCTGGTTCACATTAAGCTCAACAGAGCGAACCTTTACACCAAAACGGTTACGAACGAAATTCTCCAGCATTTTACCGCTTCCGGTCAGCATCTTATGGCCGAAGGTATCGGTACGGACTTCGTCTGTGTACTCACAGATAAATTTCCCTTTTGCATCAGAAATCCCTTCAGAAATACAGACAATGACAGAGCTTTTTTTGGATAGGGCCTTGTCCACGTCATCAGCAAACTGTTCAAAATCAAATGCGGCTTCAGGCAGATAGATCAGAACAGGGTTATCACCTTCAAACTTTCTGGCAAGTACGCTGGCTGCAGTAAGCCAGCCTGCATGACGCCCCATCAGTTCCACAATCGTTACTGACTTTTGCTGGTAAACACAGGAATCCAAAACGATTTCACGAACGGTATCTGCCACATATTTGGCTGCACTTCCAAAACCCGGTGTATGGTCTGTATGAATCAGATCGTTGTCAATTGTCTTTGGAATCCCGATAAAACGGATGCTGCTTTTGTGATGGGAAGCGTAACGGGAAAGCTTGCTCACTGTATCCATAGAATCATTCCCGCCGATATAAAAGAAATAACCGATCTCCATGGCGCGGAATTTCTCAAACAGTGCCGGGTAGAATGGAGATGATAAATCATCAGGCAGTTTATAACGGCAGGAGCCGAGATAAGCTGCAGGTGTCAGCTTTAATAGCTCCAGTTCCTCCGATGTTAAATCATTGGTCAGATCCATATAATTTCCGGACATGAAGCCTTCTATGCCATTGATCATGCCATAAACCCGGCCGATCTCTTCGTGAGCCATCCCTTCTTTTATGACGCCGTAAAGGCTTGCGTTAATCACAGCGGTTGGCCCGCCGGACTGTCCTACGATTGCATTTTTCTTCATGTATCATTTCCTCCAAATCTGCATATGCCAGGTGCACTTTTCCTATTCTATAATAGAAAGAGCATCTTTGCAACTGAATTTAGAGGATATAAGGGAATTGGAAAGGAATGGCAAAGAAAAAGGGGGATAAAAAGGGAGGAGCCGGTGAAATGTGGGTTCCACCGGCGAGTTATGAAAAAAAGTTTTATAAAACAAGTTTGGAGTAGTTCTTGTTTCTATAATTAAGTATATAGGAGAGATGTGAAGTAAGTTTGTAGAAGATGTAAATAATTTTTGTACGTCTTGTGAAGAATGTGTGAATCAATAATGTTGGTATTTTATAAGCGATTATAGCTGATATATGCATTTTGGTTGTTTATAGATGAATAAATATTAATGAATTACAGTTTAAATTAGCATTGATAGGCTTCAAAAACAAGACGATGGATCTGTGAGAGTTCGCCTTTGTTAACAAGAGAGGATGGTTTTCCCACATTGAATATTATATGGTATAATTCAATTATAGATTGGGGGATTTACTATGAAAAAGCACCTTTTAACAGTGACCTTGGCTCTTGGAATTATCTGTATAACAGGATGTTCTAAACATGGTTTGGAAATGCAGACAACCGCTGAAACTAATGGCGGTGTAAGTATTTATGAAGGAGATAAGAGAGTAATATTTAATTTGAGTACTTTGCCTTATGATATGGAATACAAAGGACATATTCTTCAATTTTCATCATGTGAACTGTATCAGGAAAAGTCAGATGTAGATTATTCTTATACGCCTTACGTAGTTGCTAAAGTCAAAATAGATGGGATTGATGATGAAACATTGCATTGGTTTAATGAAGATTTATATGTTTACGGGAATCTGTATAATGATAAAAACCAATTTAACAGCAAGGAACTTTCAAAAATATGTGAAATTGATAATGAGGGATACCGATATTATGTATTCTCACAGTCATTACTTTCTTCTCATGATTATGGATACGATTTTTCAGAATCTTTTTTTAATGTGGGCTTTTTCATTCTTCAAGGTGAAGATTTTAGAACTTTGCAGTTTATTTATGATGGATCTTCAAGTTTAGATGTTAAGGATTTGAAAGATGTAGGTGAAGAAGTATGGTACGGAATCAAACAAAAACAACTTGAATCTGAAAAACCTAAGACCGATATTGGTAGAGAATAGAAATTGACCGCTTCATAATATCAGAAGCGATCAAATTTTAGGCTGTTAATCAGGCATTTTTGAAAACCGGGTATTGAGCTTTTTTTCAAGAATACTCCATTCCTGATTGAAAAAATGTTTCATAGCCAGCCCCTTTCTATTCAATAATGATTTATTATATCATAGAATATAATACTTTATTCTGTCTAAGAAGTTTCACTCGACTGTCCCGTTATCTCGCAGCCAACCGTTTCAATACAGGACTTAATTGAATTTTCGTCCGCTGATTGATTATAACCCACTTCTATGGAGCCTCTTGCCACATCGATATTGACCATAGATACTCCGTCTATCTTATCTAATGCATTTTTAAGCTGGGTTTTAATTTCTGTATTCTGTATGCCTGATGTTTCATAATGAATTCTGTTCATAGGACACCTCCTTGCAGTTTTAATCGTTTTTTTCGACATTTAAAGCGCTTAAGCCTTTATCATCTTTTCTGATGTCAAAATTAACAGATTCACCTTCGTGCAAATCTTTATTATGAGTTTTTTCTTTTACTTGGGAATGATGTACGAAAACATCCTGACCATCATTGGTTGAGATGAAGCCGTAGCCTCTTTCGTTATCAAACCATTTAACAATACCCGTGTAATTAGCCATGCATAAATCCTCCTTACGAACCGTCTGTAAATTTTGTGTTTCTTATCTCTTTGAATTATCTTCCTTTAACCCAAATACGGCTCTGGCGCTTTCTGCCTGGGGATTGTGATTAATATGCTTTGAATGAAAGGTTCCGTCTTCCTTTTTATGGTTGCTGGTACTTTTTTTGGAATTATCTCTGCTCATATATGCCTCCTTTTGTTGTAAATTAATTTTAGTATACCTATCATTTAAAAATATCATGCTACAGTTCATATCCAGTTTAAACCAGATGGAAGTAGAATTATATGAAAAACCACCATACAGCTGCAGCTGCTGCGGCTCCGGTCATACAGCAGATGGTGTCGTTCATGGTATCCACCAGACCGGCCGGCTGCAGCGCTTTTTCCGATACGTGATTAACGGAAGAATGAATTTTCTGCCACCGCTGGGCATTTCCATGTGACAGACAATCGCTTACATATTCAAGCACTTCCCAGATGATGTGGAGAGTTACGGAAAAAGTAAATCCAAAAAGCAGGATTACAGCTTTTTTTGAATCAGCATTTGTTTTAATAATTGCTGCTCCAAATCCAACAAAACCAACTCCGGAGAGAACATGAATTGTCCGGTCCCACCATGAATACCGGTCGTAATAACACAGGGAACTGCCAAGAAATAATGCCATAAACAGGACGATCAGATAAATAATGATACTGTACGGATCTATCGTTATTCCCATAAACCAGTTTGAAAATTCAGGTAAAAAAGATAATGCCAGTATCAGGATCAATGACCCCATTATTTTATATTTTTGTTTTAATAAATAATAAAATCCCATTGCTGCAGTTAAACAGCGAAAAACAAATTGAAACAGATTTAAAAAATTCATACGGTCACCTCAAAACCAAGTATGTACGATTGAAGAAGAAATATGTAATTGTGATGCAGGTGTATTTTACTGCTATTCCATGTGGCCGGTATTAAAAGAGATGGCCCAAACATAAAATGATATGATCCCAGTACATAGTTTAAAAGTGAGGGTGAGTTGGAATGAAATATGAAAAAATGAGCGCCTGCGAGAAGAGGGAGGCTTTAGAACTCCTGGGAATTGCTGTCGCTGCTGTGATGTTAGTTTATTTACTCATCTCTTTTTATTTTACCAGCCATTTCTTTTTCTCTACTACGATAAATGGAGCTGATGTATCCTTGAAAAATGAAAAACAGGCGGATCAGAGCTTAAAAAAATATGCCGAAGAGTATAAACTTCTTCTGGTTGAACGAGATGGTATGTCTGATCAGATCGCCGGTCAGGAGGCAGGGCTGGAATATAAGAACAGAACGTATGTAAAGGACACGCTGTATGATCAGGAGGCATTTCATTGGCTGGAATCTTTATTTAAAAGACAGGAATTTTATGCAGAGGATCTATTTTTATACAATGAAAATAAGCTGAATATAGCTTTAAATAAATTAAACTGCTTCAGTCAGGCAAGAATTGAACCTGAAAATGTTTCCTATCACTATTTAGATGGCCATTATCAGCTGGTGAAGGAAATATACGGCAATCATATAAAAAAGGAACAACTAAAGACAGCTGTCGTAGACTGTCTTACCAGAGGTAAAACAAGACTTGATCTGGAAGCTGACTCCTGTTACATGAATCCCGTATATACCATGAATACCCCCAAAACATTTAAAACACTCAGGCATTTAAATAAGTATGTTTCCACACATATCATTTATCTATTCGGCAGTAAAAGAGAGGTGGTGGATGGGAATGTGATACATAACTGGATTAAAGTAGATGAAAATCTGGATATTGTATTGGACAAAGATGAAATTGGAGCTTATGTAAAGGCATTGGGGAAAAAATATGATACAGTGGGAGTAAAAAGGAGTTTCAAGACGTCTCTTGGAACGATGGTAAATCTTGAGGGCGGGATATATGGATGGAAAATAGATCAGGAGGCCGAGACAGAAGCATTGTTTGAAAATATCAGTTCCGGACGGAGGCTTATGAGAGAACCTGCATATATTCAAAAAGCAGCATCGAGAGCAGGGAACGAAATTGGGAACACGTATGTGGAAATAAACATAACCAGACAGCATTTGTGGTTTTATAAAGATGGCATGCTGATTGTGCAGGGGCCGGTGGTTACTGGCAATCCAAACAGAGGAAATGCAACAGTGACCGGAACATATATGCTTAATTATAAGCAGGAAGGCGTGGTTTTAACAGGTCCTGGCTACGCAGCAGGTGTTCAGTTCTGGATGCCCTTTTATGGAAATATGGGAATTCATGATGCAAAATGGAGGTCGGAATTCGGCGGTGAAATTTATAAGAAAAACGGCACTCATGGCTGTGTCAATGCTCCATATTATCTTGCGAAAACAATATATAAATATATAGAAGCAGGTGTTCCTGTTATTTGTTATAAAGAATAAAAACCAGCATATTCATTCCTTATGGACTTCCGTTTCTGTCTGTGATAAAATGCAACTGGCGGATTTAACGCTTTATGACTGGAATAAATGATACAGAAAAACTTCATTTAAGATAAAGGAGACAGGAATGGCTAAATTATATTTCAGATATGGGGCCATGGGCAGCTCAAAGACAGCAAATGCATTGATGACAAGATATAACTTTATAGAAAAGGGAAAACAGGTTTTACTGGTTAAGCCGGATATTGAAACCAGGGATGGGATTAATAAAATCAGATCAAGGATTGGTCTGGAGGCTGAATGCATTGTATGGTCTGAATTGGAGAAATATGATACAAAACAATTAAAAAAATCGGATGTTATAATTATAGATGAAGCACAGTTTCTTGCAGAAGCAGATATTGATAAGCTGGCCTATATCGTAGACCAGTATGAGATACCGGTTTTTTGTTATGGCTTACGGACGGATTTTACTTCTCATCTTTTTCCAGGCTCCAAACGTCTCATGGAACTGGCCGATGATATCTCGGAATTAAAAACAGTCTGCTGGTGCGGAAGCCGTGCAGGTATGACTGCAAGAATTGATGGAAACGGTAACGTTGTGAGAAACGGAGAGCAGATCCTGATGGGAGCAAATGATAAATATGTATCTCTTTGCCGGAAACATTATAATGAAGGAAAAATTAAGCCTGACTGATATCGGGCTTTTTAAATACTATTTATTTAACAGATCATGGAAACTCCTGATATCAGGATCATAAGAATCTGTTTTCAGTAGAATAAATGTTTCTTCCAGCGCAGAGAGCAGGGGAATAAAAATAACCCAGACCGGAAGACTGCCCATGAAAACAGCTGCCGGACATGCAAAAAAGAAGATAATTCCGGAAAGCTTGTTTCCAATGGTGTGGAGTATACCAGGCAGTCTGAATTTTTTCTTTGTTATAAACAGGTTTAAAAAACGGATCAGTGCTATCAGGACTGTCCCCCAGATAACCGGAACCGGTACCGCCAGCCCATAGGAAAACAGCATTCTGAAAAAAGCAGCAAAGAAGAATAGAAAGTCAGCCAGACTGTCCAGTCTGGCGCCTGTTCTGGTCTGTAAATGAAACTGCCTGGCAAGGAAGCCGTCAAGAACATCACTTGCTCCGCAGAGAAAATATATTATAAGAAAAAGAGTCCAGTTATCTGTGATAAAAAATAAAAATACAGACAGGACAAGACGAATCACGGTAATAAAGTTGGGAATGTTTTTCATGAGAGGTCTCCATAGCAGGAATAATGACTGATGCTCTAACTATGGCACAGAACGCTTTGGTTGTCAATGAATATGGGGTACAACGTACCCCATGGAAGATTTATTGTCTGAAATACATCTGCTCAATTGCATGAATCTGAGTGACAAGCATGGTATTGCAGGGGGCAGGGATTTTGTACTCACTTCCCAGATTGGCGACAACTCCGTTTATTCTGTCAATTTCCGTCAGCCGCTTATTCTGTCTGTCCTGGTACATACTGGCAAATCCGCTGGAATCATTTTCACATACTTTTGATACTGCCAGAAGTGCTTCCTTCCTGTCCAGATAAGTACCGTCTGCTTCGGCAATCAATACACACTCATAAACAATTCTTTTGCATAAATCCCACAGATAAGGATTCGTATAGATTTCTCCGATCCGGCACTGCATCAGTGTGCTTAATGCGTTGATGCCGCAGTTTATAACCAGCTTCTGCCAGAGTACATACTGGATATTATCCATGATATTTACAGTAAGTCCGCTTTCTTCCAAAGCCTGGGCCACTTTTTTTACATCGCGTAAGGAACTTTCACAGGGAAGGTCGGGACCGATGTTGGTAGGTCCGCAGCCGGAGTGATAGAATTTCCCTGTTTCCAGGTAGACACTGTTGTGACTGCTGGTTCCCACAATAATCCGTTCTCTTGGGACAAACTGTGCGATGTCCCGGTTATTGCCGGCACCGTTTTGAAGTGTCATGACGATGGTATCAGGTCCTAAAAGTGACTGGTTGTTCTTCATGGCTTCATAGGTATGAATCCCTTTTACAAAAACAATAACCAGATCCTGATAATCAAGACTGGTTCCGCTTAATGCTGCTTTTGCTTTCAAAGGTATCTCTGTATGGTCATGGCTGACCTTAATCAGTCCCTTTGCATTGATATGTTCTACTAAGGGCGCACAGCTGTCAAGCAGTGTAACTGAATGAAAGGGCGCCAGATAACTGGCATACAGACTGCCCATGGCCCCTGCGCCAAGAATTGCTATGTTCATTATATCCTCCGTTATAGGTGTGTTTTTCTTGATTTTACCATGAATTATTTTCTTAATATAATGCTGAAGTTTCAATAGTATCATGAAAGAATTTCATGTATAATGAAAGCAGCTGGAAATAGAAAGGATCAATCAAATGGATATAAATAAATACATTCTGTTTGTAAGAGCAGCAGAAACGGGAAATTTGTCGAAGGCGGCAGCCCAGCTTAGTTATTCCCAGACTGCAGCCAGCCATATGATTTCCTCCATGGAGGAGGAACTGGGAATTAAGCTGCTTTACAGGGGAAGAAACGGGGTATCCTTAACGGAAGAAGGAGAGAGAATCTTTCCGGCCGCAAAGGAACTGACCGAAAAAGAAGATATGATTAGACAACTGGCAGGAGAGGAGAATATACAGCATGGAAAGATCCGTATTGGCGTAATCACAAGTGTTGCCGTCAAGTGGATGCCCCAGATGATTATTGAATTCAGAAAAAAGTACCCGCTAGTGGATTTATACATGAATGATGCAATCAATTACGAAATCATGAAAGACTGGTTTTCCAAAGATGTAATTGATTGTGCGATTACGGCAGAATCAGGCAGGAAGGAGAATGAAACCCCGCTGGTAAAAGATCCCTTTTATGTCATCCTGCCGCCGGACCATCCGCTTTGTGTCTGTGAAACAATTACTCTTACCCATTTAAAAGGAGAAACCTTTGTGATTCCAAGCGAAGGGACCAGCTATTCCGTGGGGAAAATGCTGCGTCAGGTAAAAGGAAAGCTGATGGAGCACAGCGGATTTTTAAGTGACCAGGCTGCCATAGCCATGGTATGCGGAGGCTGTGGAATCAGCATTCTGCCAAAGCTTGTTCTGGATTCTTACGGCTGCGGCGGCTATGTGAGAAGAGCGCTGGACCCGGAGGTGTACCGTATCATCTATTTTTGTGTACCTTCCGGTAAAACTCTCCGCCCAACGGTGAGAATATTTTCAGCTTTTGCCAGGGAGTGGGTAAAAGAGAATGCAGAAAATGTAATTCTTACCTGATTTCCGGGTATATTCTGACAGGGTTTCACCAATCCTAAGAATCAGAAAGTCAGCGTCCGAAACTGAAAGGAATTGAAAGAAAAGAGGAATGATTATATGAGTAAGAAAAAGGGGATTGTGGCTGAATTTAAGGAATTTGTTCTCAGGGGAAATGTAGTGGATCTGGCAGTCGGCGTTATTATTGGTGCTGCATTTCAGGGGATTGTAAGTTCACTTGTGAAAGATGTTATCTCTCCCTTAATCGGTGTGATTACGGGAGGTGTGGATTTTTCCAGTCAGTTTTTGCTGCTTTACAAGGCGCCGGAAGGCACTGCCATTCAGACGCTTGCAGATGCTCAGGCACTGGGGCCGGTGTTTGCTTATGGTGCCTTTATTACTTCTGTAATAAATTTCCTTATTATGGCTGTTGTCATATTTATTATAATAAAAGCAATTAATGCTCTAAAAGGAAATAAGCAGACGGAAAGCAATTCAGCAGCAAAAGACAAAACGTGTCCTTTTTGTTATCAGCCTGTCAATCCGAAAGCAACCCGCTGTCCCCACTGTACCAGCCAGCTGGATTCTAAAAATCAGACATCTTAAAACAAAGAACGATGATTTTAGTGTGATACTGAACTCATCGTTCTTTGTGCGGGAGCTGAAAGTTCTTCCTTATGAACCAGTATAGAGTCGGTTTAAAAGGCGGGTAACCTCCAGGGTGCCATAACCCCAGATATTATTTGGATAATGGTTGGAAGGGTTTCGCTGTGCATTTCGTATGAGAAGTCTGTTTGCCTGTTCTCCTGTTATTGAAGTGAAATTTCCTTTTCCCTGAGTCCATTCAAACAGGATTGCCATTGCTCCGGCAGCGTGTGCGGCAGAAGCGCTGGTACCTGTTAAGGTTCCGTATTGTCCGCCTGCAACAGCACAGGGGATGTTGTATGCAGGAGCAGCAACGTCAGGCTTTACCAGACCGCTTCTTGTGTATCCTCTGCCGGATTCATTTAAAATATTTCCGGTCTGCTGATTATAGCCGGTTACAGTAAACACATTTTTGCCGTTGCCAGGTGATGTGATGGTGGTATCCTGGTCCGGACTGAGAAAAAATGTGCTGTCAGAAATTAAGTCCCCGGAGGGAAGCCAGGCATTGAAAGAAAAACGCTCGTTTTTTATATTTCTGACATGAAAATTCCAGGTTCCCGGAAGGGGACTATCGAAACGCAGTAATATCAGCTGATCACCGCTTTGCTGCTCAAATAATATATTATTAATCCAGAGTATGCTCTGGCTGGTTTGAAACGGAACCCTTGTGCATTCACTATAGGAAGGGTCGACAGGGGGGATTTTTTCCATGTTTGGGGAAGTGACTTCAATGGAAAGCTGCGCTGGTGTGTTGGACCATAGTTCCATGGCAAATTTAGTTTCACCCTGACCGACATTCAGTTGAAAATCCTTTGTATAAGGAAGGGAATCCACAGAGTTAAAATAGTGTCTGCTGTTATTACCCTCGTTCCCGGCTGATGTAACAATCCCGATTTCCGGTATTTGAACCAGGTCATCAATGTATCTGGATAAAACGCCTCTTCCGTCATGACCGCCCTGGCTGCTTCCCAAAGCAAGACATATAACAAGGGGGCGTTTCAGCCTTTGGGCAAGGATTACCAGATAACGGAGTCCCAGTACAATATCACTTTCCTGATAGCACAGTCTGTCGTCAGGGATGGAAAAGAGCATTTTTAAATTCTGTTTGGCTTCCTTTAGTTTTACAACTGCCAGTTCTGCATTTGGGACGATCCCCAGAAATGGCGGATCGGTATTCAGGCTTCCGGCAATGATGCTTGCTACAGCAGTTCCATGCCCGATTTCATCTTGTGTTGGTACTATGGAAGAAGGGGTTTCAGAATTTAACGCGCTGTTGATGGACGCCCTTTTATATTCCGTGCCAAAAGTAAACCCCTGGGGTGCAGGCCCGTTTTGAATGGTCTGATCCCAGATTGACAGAATTTTTGTTGTTTTATCTCTGTTAAAAAACGCAGGATGCTGATAGTCAATTCCTGTATCTATAATTCCGATAATCATCCCCTGGCCTGAAAGGAAAAATTCCGGGGTTTGCTGAACAGACTGAAAAGGAGAGGAGTGATGTTTTCCAATAATGGATGTAAGTGTATAGACAGATGGGAAAAAGTGATAGGGATTCGTTCCCAGATCGCAAAGCACCTTATTCTTTTTTAATACATGAAGGAGTGAGAAATAGCCGTTTAAGAGAGTGATATCGTCGCCAGAGCCGAAAGTTGGTACCATGTAATTATTAATTATCATATCATAATAATTGTTGTCCAGTATTTTCCCCATATCCCGCTCTCCTTTATTCCGTTTCTTCTGCCATATGCTATATCTTATGCGGGAGTATTTCCATTATGATTGGTCTCTTTCTAACTCAACTCATAATAAGGTCCTTTATGCATAAGATATATCATATGTACCGCAAGTGATAGACAGGGAGGCCTGCTTATGCAAAAAATACTGGATGAAAATTATTATGATTTAATTATCAGCAACGTGATGAGATCTAATTATGATACAGGAGATAATATTACTTATATGAATTTAAGACATTCGCTGGCTCATATTCCCATCCCCAGTATCCCCCCTGATCCCTGCGATTTAGGAACCTATCCTTATAACGCATTTCCTTCTGTACTGACGCTTAGCTCTACGGTCAGTCTTGAAAAATCAGGAATTGGAACTGTTCAGAGAAATCCATATCTTGCGCTGTTTGGAAGAGGTGTTTTAGTAGCAGTCATTGATACGGGAATTGATTATCAGCATCAGGCTTTTCGGTACAACGATGGAACAACCCGTATTCTTTCCTTATGGGACCAGACGATTCAGACTGGAAATCCGCCGTCTGGCTTCACATATGGAACGGAATATACCAGGGAGCATATTAACGTAGCCCTCCGGTCGGAAAATCCTTTATCCATTGTTCCTTCTGAAGACACAAATGGGCATGGAACTGCGATCGCCAGTGTCATGGCGGGAAAACCAAACCTGGCCCAGTCGTTCGCCGGGGTGGTACCGGAAGCTGACCTGGTGATTGTTAAGCTGAAGCCTGCAAAGAATACGTTGAAACGGATATTTTTCGTTCCTGAAAATGCAGAATGCTATCAGGAGTCTGATTTGATTATTGGAATCGGTTATGTAACGGAACTTGCCAAGAGACTGAACCGCCCTGTTGTTGTCTGCATTGCCATGGGAACCAATCAGTCCAGTCACGATGGCCGGGGAGCTACCAGCTATATTACAAATTTTCTTGCCCAGCAGCCCCAGACAGGAATCATCATTTCGGCGGGAAATGAAGCAAACAAACGAAGACACTATTATAATAATACGGTTACAGATCCGTTTATAAATGAGTTTGAAATGAGGGTTGGAGAGGAAGATAAACTGATTTCCTTAGAACTCTGGCCCTTTGCTCCGGCAAGGCTTTCCATTGAAATTACAGTGCCAAACAAAGAAACAACCGGACAGGTATTTCCTTCTCTTGGTGAATGCAGGAGATTTTCTTTCATCTTAAATGAAAGTGTCATATGGATTAATAATTATATTTTCGAAGAGGAGACAGGAGACCAGCTGATTGTTGTGCGTTTTCAGAATCCGATTCCAGGTATATGGACCATAAAAGTGCAGAATCTGGAAAAGGAAGCATTTGCTTTTCATGGATGGCTGCCTTCGGGGAATTTAATCAGTGAAAATACCTTTTTCTTAAATTCCAATCCAGACACAACAATAACTGCCCCTGGTACGTCTACCCACCCGTTGACAGTAACTGCATACAATGGGGAAAATGACAGCATATTACCGGAATCCGGCAGGGGATATACAAGAACTGGTTTTATAAAACCGGATATAGCAGCACCAGGATATCAGCTTACCTGTGCAGTTCCTGGAAACCAATATGGCACCATAACCGGCTGCGGATGTGCGGCGGCACAGGCGGCTGGAATTGAGGCCATGGTTTTTGAATGGGCGGTACCCAGAGGAAATTATACAACCATAACGGGCAATGATGTGAACCGGCTTCTCATAAGAGGAGCAAGACGCAGTCCGTCCAATATATATCCCAATAACGTATGGGGATATGGTCAAATTGAAATAAATACTCTTTTTGAACGGCTCGCCAATATTTAATTTCAGGACATCCCATTGTCCCGGAGTATGGTGATGCCCAATTTTATGGAAATAAGGGTTGAGGTCAGGGGCTTGTTCCTGTATAATCGATACGAAGAAACTGCAAAAGGAAAGGAATGGAGAAACGGTATGGAGCATGAGGAAGAGATCGGACTGGAATCCTTAAACGGTCTGGTGACAAGTGAACTGAAGTGGTATGTATTTGACCTGATTACGGAAGGATTAAAGCTGGATAAAATAGAGGAAAGCAACTATAGCGTGGAGAAAGAAGACAAAGAAAAAACCAGCTTTTTCATAAAGGATGGAACTGTTCATGTTTCCGGAAAAGGCGGCGGGAACTTAAAGGTGTATGAAAATTTATACCTTGCAGTCTGTGACTTTTACAATCGGGTGTATGAGGAGGAGACAAAGGCGGAAGCAGCTATCTCCCGTTTCCTGACAAGAACACTTGATCTGCCGGTTATCATGAAAAGGCCCAGCAGATCCATGCTGCTGGAGCAGATATCAGAATGTGAGACGCGGATTGCCGATATGGATGAGCAGTTAAAAAAAGAAGAAATTAAATCGCTCAGGGCAAAGCGCAAACTGGATGTGATTTATCTGGAAGGGCTGAAGGCAAAGCTTGCCGGACTTCATTAAAATAATATCATTTATGTGAATAAAAACAATTGAATGGGTGATAATAGAATTATACCAAAGATAAGTGAATACTTATCCTCCCCTTTTTAATACCCCATGTGCGGCAAAGGCGTCGCATGTGGGGTGTTTTTTTGTTTCACCCTTATTTTATCAGGGTTTGAAGGAATCTTTGATTGATAAAAAGAACCTTGAATTTTTTAAGACGGTTGTTCTGACACAAATTGACACAAAATATTGGATTAGGAAAACAGACAAGCTAGTTTCTGCATTTCGGTTTCTTTTGTGTCTTTGAGTACATGAACATATGTATCCATAGTGGTTGCCAAATCATTATGACCTAAAATCGTCTGTAATACCTTTGGAGTGACATTATTTTCAATACATCGCGTAGCAAAGGTATGACGGAATGTATGTGGGGTGATACGTTTAAAATCAATACCATCTTTGCATATTTCTTTTACAATATCATCTATGGCTATTTTGAAGCGGTCACGATTGATTGGACGGCCTGCTGAATTGGTAAATACCAGATTTTCAAATCCTTCTAGAGGATTCCAGTAAGACCCCATCATTAAACGTTCTTTTGCCTGTTCCTTTTTTCTTTGCTTCAGCAAACGGATTACATTATTCAACATGGGAATTATACGGTCACTGGAAGTAGTTTTAGGAGTCCCCATATAATATGCACCATTTTGATAGGTGAGAGTAGAGGAAACATGAATAGCCTTATCATTAAAGTTTACATCAGACCATTGTAAACCTCTGATTTCTCCACTTCTCATTCCTGTGGATAAAGCTAATTCATACAATGGAAAGTATTCTGTATTATGGGCATATTCTAAAAATAGAGTTTGTTCTTCTATGGTCATAACTCTTACCTCCTTTTTCTTGCCATTTCGTGGGAGAACGGCGTTAGAGACAGGATTTCTTTGTATCACCTCATTTCTGACTGCTTGCATAAAAGCACCATTTAAAATGGCACGGCATATTTCCAGTGTGTTATGGGAGTAATCCTTAGCCATCTCGTTATAAAATCTCTGAATCTGGTCTGTTCTAATATCTCTTAATTGTCTTTTTTCAAATGTTTTTTTAATATAAGCATTATAATTTTGCCTATAAACGGTAATCGTTCCCATTTTCACAGAAGGCTCTTTATAATCCCTTAACCATATTTCAAACCATGAACCAAATGTGGCGTTTCCATTCTTGAAATAAATTCCATGTTCTACTTCATAGCGGAGTGTCTCCATTTTCTTTTGTGTTTCTTTTATAGTTTTACCATAGGTAGTAAATGATTCGCCGTGATACATGAAACGCCCCATATATCGTCCATCATTTTCTCTGTAAGTAATTCCTTTGGGTAGGGCATTCTTCTTATATGATGACATTTATAAATCCTCCTTGTTAATTGGAATTTTCTTCACACCATATGTCAAATTTCTTTCGATCTATTAAAATTCGTTTCCCATATTTTACTCTGCATTTTGCTTCTTTAGATAATTTCAAAGCGGAATTTCTGCCAAGTCCGGAATAGGATTGAAATTCTGTAATATTTAATAATCTCTTGTCTGATAGGGGAATAGCAAGAACTTCTTTTCGCTTCATATTGAGCAACTCCTTTCTTTCATAGAAATAATATATAATTTAAAAATTTTTATTTGCGTATAGCATTTTGTAAGACATAGATTTTTTTTGACTAACATATGAATTGCGCTCCTTTTTTTATTTATTACAGGAGTGTTGGGGGCTATATAAAATTCTATAAACATGCATACAGTAGGATAAATAGAATTCAAGATAAATAATATAGGTTAGCAAAGACCGTAATACATTTTGCTATTCTTGCTATTAATCACATATAGAAATGAGATGAAATATATATAGATTTTATAAAGATAAGTTTATAGTTATAAATATACAAAACAACAAAACAACAAAACAACAGAGTTTTATTTTGAAAAGGAGATTAATGAATATGGCAAGCATATCATTACGTTGCACAGACAAAGAAAAAGAGAAAATTAAACAGGTCGCCGAAATGAAGGGATTGGATTTAAGCAAGTATATTCTTAGGGTATGTAAGGATTCCATTACGACCAGAACAGAAAAGCCAATACCCCCAGATATCATTTGCAATTTATCTTCACTGATAAATAAACTAGAAGCAAAGGAATTGAAAAAAAGAGACTTTATTGAGCAAGCCAGAAAGGAATTAGACAAATGGCAAAGATAATATTCCCCCAAAATCCTCAAAAAAAAAATTATAGAAATCCAGATGCTGTAAAGAATCTGATACACTATATTTTGAAAAAGAAAAAGACACCTAATACTGTTATAGGTGCATTAGGTGTCAATGGCTCCAGTGAGAAAATGATGATAGAGCAGATGTTATTTATTCAAGATTATTATCGTAATTGCAAAGGAAAACGCATAATACATTTTTGGATTTCCTTTGCAGATGATGAGAATTTGAAACTAGATTTTGCTGATTATCGCCATATTGGATACCAGATAGCAGACTTTTTTGAAAACCAGCATCAAGTGGTTTTTGCCTTACATGAAGATACGGATAATGCTCATATTCACTTTGCAGTTAATCCGGTAAATTATTGTACTGGTAAAAAGTATCACTGGCAAAAAGCGGACAGCAGACGCTTGACTAGTCTAATGAATCAAGTCGTCGAACAAGTGGTTGACCAGAAGAATTCTGCTTAATGAGTTGATCGAATTCTTCTTTTTTAATGATTAATAAACTGGTCAGTTTTCCATTTATACGGCGAGACATATTAAGTTGCTTCTCATTTTTGCGTAATACAAGCAATTTTTTTGATTTCAATATATTCTTTAGTGCACTTTCGGTGATTTGAATATCTTCATTTAGAAATTTCTTGTAACATTTAAAAAAGCTATTGAAAGATAAATGATAACATTCCTGACCATAGGATTTTCCATTGTCCATATCAATATAAGCTAGAAATTTTCCTTTAGAATTTTTTGTATTACATACTGCTTGTAAGAAATTCCAAAAGCTGAATAACACTTTTTCTTCATCTATTTGAGAAATATTTATAGAATCTATAGAATTAGAATCTTGTGTGAAGAAGAAAGTGTAAGCCTGTTTTTCAAGCTTGTCTGCACTAATATCTAAAGAGAGATCAGACTTTAAAAAATGACAAAAGCCCTTTAATGCAGTATATAATAATACAAAGTAAATGCTGTTATCCATATCTATGTCGTTATCTATTGTAATATCATCTATAGTTTTGAAAAACAGAGAATCTATGTATGTCCGATTATATGCAAAGTTTCCACTGTCCACCGTAGACGATATCTTGGAAAGGAAACTGATAAAAGCTGAAAGCAAGTATGAGACTTCGTCTTTTAACAATTGTAAGTTGTTCTTTTCTGGTAAATGTTTTATAATATTTTCTATATTAAAATCCAAAATTTCATCTGCATTCATAGGTTGATTACATAAGTAAACTGGAAAAAATTTCAATTTACCTCTTTCTCGGTACTGATGAAGCCTTTTGACAATAGTGCTATTTCTGGTTAAGGCAGTCTTACTTGTCACTATAATTGGTATGCTTTCAAATTCCATAAAGCGGCTCAATTTGGGCTTTAATGTTGTCGCAGATAAATCGTGATTTCCCTTTTTAGCTGAATCTTTTTTCATATCAACATGAAATACGTTAGAAAAAATATTTGCAATACAACGTACGTCAGCTGTCTTTTTGCCGAAAATACAAATAGAAAATATGAAGTTATTTAACAAAACTCTAGGAAAATAAGAATCCTGTCGATAAAAGTCGATATTCTGGGAGAAGGAGTAATTTAATAATAAGGAATATAAAGTATAACAGAAGATTCCCATAACGTCCCGGTTACTATCCAGCATTTGAAAAAATACTTGAAATTCTTCTGTCTTTATTATAGTTTCTCCTTTTGTGTGTTGATTGATTAGGGTAGTAGATGAACATCTTTTTGAATAATTCATCTTTCCATCATCATTAAGTCTTATATAACCAAATATGCTTTTGTCATTATCAGACCACCCCCCATCTGTAGTTACGGAAATAAAATGATTTCGTCCATTTATTGTTTTCCAACCAATGCGTATGTAATAAGAGTTTAAAATATCTGATATAATGAAATATTGAAAATATCTTCTGCATAATGCTTGATAAATATTCATTTTATATATTTCTACATTTTCCTTTTCAAGGCTTGATAAAAAATTTAAATCAATAAAAGATAAAATGTTATTTTTTATAATAAATTTTACATCACAGGAATAATTTCCTTCTCGCTTTTTCTGATTAGATAAAGAATATTCTATTTCGTATTCGCATTCCCTAAAAGAACGATTAATTAAATCTAATTTTTTAATTTTAGGATAGGCATTTGCAATTTTAATAGGATATTGATCTGTTTTATTATTTGGAGTTATATATATCACTCGATTTTTTTTCTATTCTGAATAATAAAAGAAATCTTGTTCATTTTGTTCATGATATTTTATAAAAGAATAGTTTTCTTCTCTTTCCATGGGCTCCTCCATTTTTATATGAATTTTTTATCTTATAACGTTTTTCAGTTGGTAGTGTAATAGAAATATCACTATCATCTGATAAACATTATTTTTTGTTAACTAATTTTTACAACTTG
>NZ_QOHO01000012.1 GCF_003432035.1 Lacrimispora amygdalina | reverse complement strand
AGGTATATCATACCAAAGCTTTCGACAAAAGTCAACACTTATTATGAATATTTTGTCGATAACTTTTTAAGGTTTCAAACTATGTTTTTTATCATTAAAGTAACCAAAAATCAATCATATGTGTTATATTATTGTTACAAACTGCCGATATAAATATATATTTCATAACTATATAGAAAAGGAGGTGTTCTCTGCTGCCTGATTGTTTGGATTATTATGTAGTTTTTGATCATTATACAGTACTTCTGTATCCCGGTTTCAGGTAAACCAATCCAGGCATAATACGAAACCATAAACAATCTATATATTTATTTAACCGGCGAATGTAATATGAAGTAACTAAGGTATTGCAGTCTTACATATGATTGCTTTCCTTATGAGAGTGCAATTATGGGGATTACATTATACTCTATTTGCCGACACCGGATAAGATATGTCTGGTAGTCCATATGTTAGGGGAGAAAAAAATGAAAGATAAAAACAGAAAAGGATTCTTTGGCCTTTTTCAAAATGCAAAACGAACTTCAGAGTCTTTGGAAGAAACCGAAACACCGCAATCTGAACCAGTCGAATCACCAGAAAGTGAAGAAAGCGGGGTTATCGATAATAATACATCAACAAGTTCCAATTTGCCCCCAAGTCCTGATCCGTCAGACGAACCAGATCTCAAGGAATCTACTGAGCCTGTATCAATATGGGAACCTTCTGATGATCCTTTGATTCTTCGTGTCAATGAAGATCTTCTGGATGTTGAACGCAGACAATTTGCAATGAAAATGAAAACACTGTCCAATATTTATAAGAAAAATGCAGAAACTATTGCTGAACCATCTGGTGAACCAGAACCAAAAGCTGCTCAGCCACAATTACTTATTTCCAGAGACTGCATGGCTGCATGGGTATACGTCATTCCGTCTTTAAACGGCGGTCCGGATATCACCGAAGAGAATCTGCGGTCTCTTCTTGCGCAGGAACGTGTTAAAACAGGAATATTAGATGAGACGGTAAAATCGATTGCAAAGGAACATATTTATGATCAGGTATTATTGATCGCCAGAGGTGTTCTTGCAAGGAATGGTATTGATGGTTCGATAAAAGACTACTTTGAACGTGTGGTACAGCTGGAGTTCGAAGAGGATGAAAATGGTTCTGTCGATTATAAAAACCTGAATAATATACAGGCGGTGAAAGAGGGCCAGGTCATTTGTGAAATCACTCCAGCTGTTCCCGGAGAAAACGGAATGACCATAGAGGGTCAGGTTTATCCCTGCACCGTTAAAGGTACACCCATAGCGGTTCCCGCCGGACGCAACACACAGCTGTCAGAGGATGGCACACTCCTGATCTCTCAGAAAACCGGGCATGTTACCTTTTCAAATGGTAAATTTCAGGTTGATCCACTGCTGAAGATAAACGGAAATATCGATAATAGTACAGGAAACGTAGATTATGACGGAGATATTTTTATTTCAGGAGATGTAAGAAACGGATTTTCTGTAAAAGCCACCGGAGGTATTGATATCCGGGGATCCGTAGAAGGAGCTGAGATTTCAGCACAGGGACCTATTACGATCGCCAGCGGAATGTCTGGAAACGGACGGGGAACCCTTACTTCTGAATCATACATCAAATGCCGTTATCTGGAACATTGTACCGTAAAAGCCGAAGGCAATGTCTATGCAGAAAGTATTATCAACTCTAAAATACAAAGCGGTGAGGATATTGTAGTAACTTCAGGAATCGGTGTCATTATTGGAGGCTCTCTCCTTGCTGGAAGCAATATCAATGCAAACATTATCGGTTCTAAAGTGCGCCGTCTGATTACAGAATTAATAATTGCGAATGTACCAAAAAACGTAGAAGAATCTTCCCGTCTCACAAGAGAGATGGAACAGCTGCATCACAATCTGTCGGAAATCAGAAAAAATATCAATTATCTTGAATCAGTACAAAGACCTGATAAGCAGCAGCTGCTTGACAGTTTAAAGCAGGCTGCAGACTATTTAAATATCAGAGAACAGGAAATAAACAATCGTTTAAATGAAATTGCTTCAAAAGATTCAGAACAGGTCGGTCTGATAAAATGCAGGCAGCTTTTACCGGTAGTCCGTGTGCGAATGGGCTCCTCCAGTCTTTTAATTCAGGAGGAATGCTCCAGCAGTATTATATATAAAAACAGCGAAGGCGAGATTACTATAGGAACTAATTAGTTCTTAGAAAGGGAAAGATTATGAAAAAGACGATTATGATTGTTGATGATTCCATTTTAATAAGGAATGAAATTGGAAAAATTCTTGAGGGAACAGATTACGAAGTGGTCTGCCAGTGCCGCAGCGGAGAAGAGGCGTTGGAAACATACGAGAAAATAATGCCTGATATCGTCACTATGGATATAATTTTGCCAGGAATAGACGGATTAGAGACTTCCAAACGCATTCTGAATAAGCACCCGAAGGCAGGCATTGTTATTATCAGTTCACTAGTGTATGATAAGACACTGCAGGTTGTTAAGGAACTGGGTCCGGCAATTCCTTTTGTCTTTAAGCCCATTAACAAATCATTTTTTATTGAATCGCTTAAAAAGGTGAGCACTAATTCAGAATCAACTTCATAAATACATAACACACAGTAAGGTTGGTTAGGAATAAGCCGGCATCTGCCAGTGCAAAAAATACACCATCAATTGTATATGCAGCAATTGATGGTGTATTTTTTTCCGCCATTATCTGACCATAAGATCAATAACAGACATAATATTATAATAAACTTCCGTTACTGGAATCATTTACATCAAACTGACCGGATACTCCGCTTGAAGCCATCTGCATCCGAAGCTTCATAAGTTCAATCAGATATAATGAATTCGTTTTCTGAGATGCAAGATCCACATTAGTTCCATCTGCATTTCCAGCTATTGATTTCAGCACATCCAGCCACTGAGATGCCCCATATCCATTAATGGGTCCCTGATCCGAAAAATAGTCTGATAGGCCGGAAACAGTATTTTCAGAATAGCCCGATGCGTATATGGCTGTATCTTCCTGATCATCTGACACGCCCATATCTCTCATGATCTTCTTAACATATTCCTGAGTCTCTTTAAATGGAGGAATACCTCCATACTTTTTCACGTTGTTGCTTCCTGCATTATATGCTGCAAGAGCCAGCGTTACATCTCCATTATACTTATCCAGTTTTTCTCTTAAGTATTTGGCTCCCCCCAGTATATTGCTGCGTGCATCATAGGGGTCGGAAACTCCCAATGATCTGGCTGTAGCCGGCATCAGCTGCATCACTCCTGCTGCACCTTTGGGAGAAGTGGCCGCCGGGTTATAATTAGACTCAGCCTTGGCGACTGCTTTCAGCAGTTTTTTTGAAACCCCATATGTCCTGGAAGCCTCTGAAAAAAAAGATTCCAAGTTTTGGGGCACATCCATAACTGACTTCAGAACCTTTTTAAAATTACCTGCTGAGTTTCCTGTAGTCTTTCCTTTTTCCAATGACTGCGTTCTCCCTAACGCCATCATCTGCAACTGATCTATCGTCGCCACTTTTTCATCCTCCTGCTGCTCTTAACTTCTACTGTATCCATCTTCCGTCAGCACCAATCTGATAACCGCCAATATTTGTGCTGCTTGCCATACTTCCATCAGTATTCATGTAGTACCAGATTCCAGGCTGGGGTTGAATCCAGCCTGTCAGCATCTCTCCGCCTGTTGGATTTAGATAATACCATTTTCCGTTTACAAACTGCCAGCCTGTAAGAAGCTTCCCATCAGTGGGATTTAAATAATACCACCTGATTCCCGTTTGAACCCAGCCGGTCCGGCGTACTCCGTTGCCATCAAAATAGTACCAGTCATTTAAAATCTGCTTCCAGCTGTTTCTCGGCTTACCCCCGTCTTCTTCTACATAGCTGCTGCCCTTCCATGTACCGGAGGTACTTCCTTCATACTCCATAGTTATATCCTGTGAGGTAATATAGTCTCCCTCTTTTAAGTACTTACGGTCATCTGCTGTAAAGCCAATTGCTTTAACTTCATAATAATAAACTGCGTTCTTATCCATAAGATCTGAAAAATCTGCCGTATTGGTTTCTACTGATATTCTCTTTTTTAATTTATCATCTGCATAAAGGGCAACCTGATAACCTGTTGCAAATTCCACTTTATCCCATACTGCTTTTGTCTTCTTACTGTCAGCCCAGCCTGCACGTGCCGTATTACCAAGTTTTACTACCGGAGTATAATCTACTTTCACTTCCAGAGTATGATTGTCCAAAGCTTTCGCAGAGACAAATTTAGCACCTGTGATCTTACATTCTGTACGGTTGTATGTCTCTGCAAAGATCATATTGGAAGAGGTTAAAATAACACTCACACGCTCCTGTTTAGCTGCTTTCCATTTGTCAATATCACGCTTCCACAGCGTATCCTGAATACTGACATCTGCTGTTGTTGTGGTTATCTCCGGCATGAGAATCTCCTGGTCTCCAAACTGACTGGTGAATTTTAAATTCAGACTTCGGATTACCACTGATTCCGCAGCATGAATCCTGATCACTGCTATTCCTGACAGCAGCACTGCTATAAGAACAGCTGATATCAGACAACAGAAATATCTTCTTTTCATACTTATCATTGTTGCCATACTCCATCCTCATCTATGTGATAGCCGTCAATTACCGTGCTGACAGCCATAACACCATCCTGCTGGTTAAAATAACGCCATACTCCGTCCACCTTTTGCCAGCCGGTCAGCATTACTCCATCTTCACCAGTATAGTATGTCTTGCCTTCACGGGTAAACAGCCCCTTTAACATAGCCCCCTCTAAGTTACCCTGTACCGTATTCAGATAATACCATCTTCCGGCCTGATTGATCCAGCCTTTCTGCATGGCACCCTGATTATTAAAATAGTGATGATAGCCATCAACAACCTGCCAGCCGGTTGCAGCCGCGCCCATTGGTGCTTCATAACCATTATCCGGATAGAAATAGTACCAGCTGTTGTCGATCTTATTCCAGCCTTTTACCATGGCTCCCTTTGAATCCATATAATAAATATCGGAGTCTGATACAAACCAGCCTGTTATCATCTTTCCATTCTGGTCAAAGCGGTAGTAAACATCATCCAGCATGAGCCAGGAATTGGCCTGAACACTTCCATCCGCATACCGGTAATACCAGACTCCGGACTGTTCTTCCCAGCCGGTCTTCTTTTCCGGATTGGCTGTCGTTCCCGCAGTCGTATCAGACTCTTTTCCTGTCCCATCTGAAACATCCCTGTCCCTGATGACCAGTTCATCTGACTCAACCCAGCCGCTTTTCTTTCCGTTCTTAAGTTCATCTGCTTTAAATGGAACTGAACGGATCTTAAAGGAATACGTTCCTTCCTCCGTCATATATGGATAAAAATTATAGGTAGTAGCTTTTACCTGTTCTTTCTTAAAAATCACTTTTTTACCGAGGTACAGCCATATCTCATAAGCTCCTGAAGTGTTATCTCCCTTGGACCAGACAGCCTGCCCCAGTCTCGTATCCTTCCAGCCAATATCTTCCGGTTCCGCATACAGTCCCTTAATTGCCTTGGCTCTCAGTGTGACAACCAGATCACTGCCGCTTCGTTTGGCGCTCACATAGGATCCGCCGCTTATCTTAATCTTTGATGCCTCATAGTTCGATTTAAAGTAAGCATCATATTCATCGGAAGGTGTCAGTGTAACATTCATCTTAGGTTCTTCCCCGATTGTCATATCCTTGGAGGTAGAGGTCACCCACTCCGCTTCTCTGATTGTATATTTCTTATCACCGGAATTTACATAACAATCGCCATCAGTCTTATTAATCTGAATGTTGGGCAGCCGGTCACCGGCTTCAATATTCATTGATACTTTGATACTTACTCTGTCGATGGACTCCGTCGCTGTTACCTTCTGAGCTGTCAGACAAAGACAAAGTGCGCTTAGAATGCCCACTGCCAAAGCTTTCCTCTGTTGTTTCATTCAATCGCTCCTTTACTTATAACTTCTTAGGACAATAAAGCCTATAAGTAATGTATCGGCATAAAATGACAAGGTCATAAGCATTTACTGGATTTTTCTTCTTTTCAGCTGTTCCTGAAACGTGAATTTACGAACCATGGACTCCTGATAAGTGGATAAACCGAAATATCGGCTTCCATAGCGGTAAAATGGTTCTTCTCCATTCTCTGAGACTTCTCTGACCCATAAAACGCTTGCCTTAAGTCTGGTATCTCCGGCATCTGTCTCAAACATAAAGGAAAATATCTGATTCTCCTTTAGCTTTTCCGGCGATTCAAATCCGATTCCTCCGGCACTGATGTCTTTTAGCTTTGCTGGCAGGTGGATTACTTTTCCCTGTTCGTCAGCAGTTTCCAGCATAACAGGAATCGAGACCCTTACCTTTAGGTCTCTTCTTCTTTGCTCCACCCCAATGAGCTCATCAATTCTGCAGGGAACCTTATAAATGGCTCTTCCTAAGTCTCCGCTCTCAGTTCCAACTACTTTGACTCTTGCAGACAGACTGCATTTGCATGTTACAAGTCCCTGTATGCCATCATAGAATACAATAACCGATTCCGTATTGACCTTATCCATGTCTTCTTCCTCAAAGATCAGCGCCATACTATCCTTCTCGGAATCAACCACTTTTACCTCTGCAAGAAAAACGCCATCAAATGAATAAATACAAGCCTTATCACATTCCCTTAACATAAATTATTCCACCGTTTCTTCTATTATTGTTTCCTCTTCCTCTGTCTCTTCCAAATCTTCTTTTACTATGTCTTTTTGTTTACCAGGTACATAATCCAGAAAATAAAGGTAGATGTCTACAATAGCCTGGTACAATTCTTCCGGGATCTGACTCCCTAATTCAAGCTGTGTGAGTATGGTAGCAAGGGAATTGTCCTCATAAACAGGGATTCCGTTCTCATTGGCTAATTCCACAATTTTTTCTGCCGTATAACCCATTCCGGATGCAACGATTACCGGAGACGGATTTTTTGCATCATCGTATTTTAAGGCAACCGCCTTTTTATTGAGTGTACTTTTAAATTCTGACATCGACTGAATTCTTCCTTTCCTGTATTTTAGGAAATACCGATACAAGAGAAGAAGGCCCCTCTCCCGCCTGGAGGATCACCCGATCAGCACGGAGGTGATTTTTTTCGAGAATCCCCTTAATTCCTCGCTGGATACTGGCTTCTGATTTTTTCATCTTCTCGGGATAATAGAGCTGGAAGGATGAAGTGTTTTCACCATAAAGCATTAACAGTCTGAACTGGCCAAGCTCTGCTATTTCAAATTTAATGAAAATTCTTGCAACCCGTTCTGCGCCTGCCTGGGTGCTGCTGCCCTCTTCATCCGGATCAATCCACATCTCGGTGAACAGTTTTCTGCCATTAATATCCATAGGAAAAGCCAGATGGAGAAGCGGCATATATACGCTTTCATTCATTACAAGTGACTGGATTATATTCAGAAACATCTGTCTGTTTTCAAGTCCTGCTCCACCGCTGACTCCGGTTCTTAAAAAATCAACAAATTTGTCTGACCACTGATTTTTTCCTGCTGCCTGATCCATATCAACCTGGCTAAGCAGCTCTCCAAACTCTTCTGCAGTCGTGGAACCAAAATGCTTGCGAAATCCCTGATAGCCCGTAAGCTTTGCAAATGCCTGAAGGACTTCCTGCCTGTTTCCGTTTTCATATCTGGCCATAAGCACCGTCAACAGGGAAATTTTGTCACGTATGGTACCCATATCATGGTTTGCAGCAATGTAACGGCCTAAAAACGGAAGGATCTTTTCTTTCAGCAGAGCACTGTTTCCTTCTGTATCTCCTTCTGCTGCATTTGTATCCAGTTCCTTAAGCATCTCCCCGATCTGGGCAGCGGTCTGCTTAAATACATACCCTTCCATATCTTTCACTGTATTAAATATATCATGAAGAATATGCTTTCCGGAAGACATATCGTTAAATTTTTTTATAAAATTTAAAATATCTGCTTTTAAATCCACAGAGCCTGTCTCAGCCATGACCTGCCTTAACTGGTCAAAAATTCCCCCATTGAAGCGGACTGATGATTCTGTCTGCTCTTTTAAAAAGCCCAGAACATCTTCCTCCTGCATCTGGGTGGCTTTAAAAAAAGAAGCGATCTGCCTGGCTGCTTCTTCCCCCATCACACCTCCGGTTAACATCTCTTCTCCCTGGAAAAAAATATCGGAAAATATCCGGGAAATATCCGGTGAATTTTTTATCATATTGAGAAATGTACCAAAATTGGAACGATACTGAAATGCCAGCTGCTGTTCCTGATTTCCTCCGGAATCAGTCCGGTTATCCCCCCGCATCACTTTCGACGGATCTACAGGATTCTGTATCTGCGGTCCCTGGCCTGCCTGGGGGTTATTTTTAATCGTTGAATTATCATAGCCGGACATTGGAGTTGTTACTTTCAGAATATCTGCCATATTATGCCTCCATACAAGTTGTGTTTCATATATTTTTTTCAAAAGGTTATTCGATTTACTATTATTTTTTTTCCAGCCATACCGATAAATAATTATATACTATACTAGACAAGGCGGTGTAAATATTATGGATAACGGCATGGATAATATGCTTGATATGTATCTCTTTGAAACCAATTCCCTATTGGAGCAATTGGATGAACTCCTGATAGAAGCCGAAAAAGCAGGAGATTTTACGGTGGACGATGTGAATGAAATTTTTCGTATCATGCATACCGTTAAGGGTTCTTCTGCAATGATGGAGTTTAATTCTTTGATGCAGATCGCTCATCACATTGAAGATTTATTCTTTTTTATCCGTGAGAACGGTTTGGATTCACTTGAAAGTTCTCACAAAAGCACCCTTTTTGATTTAATGTTCCGCTCTACCGATTTACTTCGTGCTGAAGTTTCAAAGATTCAAAACAATGAACCACTTAGTGATAATGTCGACAATCTGACCGAGGAAATTAATAGTTTCCTGAAAAAAATCAGTAAGGATAATAAAGATGCACCTGCAGAAGCCAAGAAACCGGAAAAGCCGGCAGTAAAAGAATGTGCAAAACCGGCAGCTTCTTCTCCCGTTACAGCTGTGGATCTGGACGAAGTCCGCATGGATCTTGCAGAATGCCCGGATGATAACTCCCCCTATTTTCTCCGTATCTTTTTTGACGAAGGCTGCGGAATGGAGAACCTCCGCGCATTTATGCTCATCAGCTCATTAAAGGAATCCGGTCTGGAATTTAATTTTTATCCCAGCGATGTGGAAACCAACAGTCAGAGCAGTTCTTTCATTATTGAGAAGGGATTTTTTCTCGCTCTTGACTCCCGTGAGACTGCAGATACAGCAATCTCCCAGATTAACAACATGAATAACCTCCGTTCTTATGAGCTGATTCAGAATGTACGGGCAAAGAGTGCAGTGGAAGAAAAGACAGCAGAGACTGCCGCCGCTCCCGTTAACCGTGAAAATACCGCACCCGCAAGCACACCCGCCGCAAGCACCAGTCATCAGATGCCCAGCAAGCAGAATCTGATCAGTGTTAATTTAGCAAAGCTTGATAACCTCGTTGCAATTGTTGGAGAGATCGTCATAACTGAATCCATGGTAACCTCTTCACCTGAAATCCAGAATCTGAAGAATCTGGACAGTTTCTTAAAGGCCACCAGACAGCTTCGCAAGCTGACAGATGATCTGCAGGATATTGTTATGTCTCTGCGCATGGTTCCTGTTTCCGGTGTATTCCAGAAAATGAACCGTATTGTAAGAGATATGAAGCAGAAACTGAAAAAAGATGTCCGCCTTACAATTGTGGGCGAGAATACGGAAGTTGACAAATCTATTGTGGACAGTATCGGTGATCCGATTATGCACATTGTACGTAACTCAATGGATCATGGAATCGAGGAGACTGCGGAAGAACGTATCAGAGTTGGGAAAAATCCTCAGGGCGAAATCATTCTTTCTGCCAGCCATACGACCAATGAAGTCATTATTTCCATACGTGATGACGGACGGGGTGTGAATCCTGCCGGTGTTCTTGCAAAAGCAAAGAGAAACGGAATTCTTACAAAGCCGGAAAGCGAATACACTCAGAAAGAGATTCTTGCTCTCCTGTTAGCTCCGGGCTTTTCCACCAACGAAACCGTTACCGAGTTTTCAGGCCGCGGCGTGGGTATGGATGTAGTGAAGAAGAACGTGGAAGCAATCGGCGGAACCGTTACCATTACAAGCGAACTCGGAAAGGGAATGTGCACCACCTTAAAGATCCCGCTTACCATGGCAATTGTTGACGGTATGGAGATCTCTGTTGGTAAATCAGTATTTACGATTCCGATTGCCAATATCCGCCAGTCTTTCAAGGTGA
The DNA here is from genome assembly GCF_003432035.1 of Lacrimispora amygdalina. Classification (GTDB taxonomy): domain Bacteria; phylum Bacillota; class Clostridia; order Lachnospirales; family Lachnospiraceae; genus Lacrimispora; species Lacrimispora amygdalina. Next base: position 152,486 of record NZ_QOHO01000012.1, on the reverse strand, counting down.
AAAACGAAGAAGTTATTTATGATACAGAAGGAAATGAAATTATCAGATGCATGAACCAGTTCTATCCGATTATCCGGATTCACAGACTCTACAATATTGAGACAGAAGTGACCAATATTGAAGACGGTATCCTGGTATGGGTTGAGTCCGGTGATAAATCCTATTGTCTTTTCGTAGATGACCTTCTGGGCGAACAGCAGGTTGTTGTGAAGCCTCTGCCGGTATACTTAAACAGCTTTAATATCAAAGATTCCGGTATCAGCGGATGTACCATTCTTGGTGACGGCAATATCAGCATCATATTAGACGTTTTAAATCTGTATGCTGCAGCTCATAATTAATTTTAATTAGAAATGGAGGAATACAAATGTCAGCAGAAAGTACTAAAACAGCTATGGATGGTGCAGATAATTTATCACATGACGATTTTATTTCTGGCGCAACGGAAGCCATGGAGCGTTATCTCACCTTTCGCACCGATAATTTAATTTTTGGTGTAAGCACAAACTATATAATAGAAATCATTACCAATCATGTCATTACTGCCATGCCTATGATGCCAAATTACGTAAAGGGCATTATCAATTTAAGAGGCCAGATCGTACCGATCATCGATATACGTCTGAGGCTGGGGAAGCCGGCCATTGAATACACCAGCACTACCTGCGTCATCGTGCTGAATGTTGATTCTGTATTCATCGGCATTATTGTAGATGCAGTGGAGCAGGTACTGGATATCGATTATTCCAGAATTTCCTCTGTTCCTGCAAGCAACCGGGAAGAACTGGTCAGCGGCATGATATCCATGCCGGACAACAAAGTTGTTCTGCTTCTGGATTGCGAAACATTAGTTAATAACTCATAAAGGACGGCTATCTATGTTAACACTCTCACAGCAAGACTTCACACGGCTGGTTCAGTTCGTGAAAAAAAATTACGGCATCGATCTTTCTAAAAAGATGCAGCTGATTATGGGGCGGTTATCCAATACCATTATCTCTATGGGATACACCTCCTTTACGGATTATATAGATCAGATCACCTCATCAAGAAACCCAGCCGACCTTGAAGTAATGCTGAATAAGCTTACAACAAATTATACTTATTTTATGAGGGAAGAAGCCCATTTTAATTTCTTCCGGGATACCATTCTCCCATATTTGTTAGCCACTAAGAAAAACAAGGTTTTAAGTATATGGAGTGCAGGCTGTTCTTCTGGTGAGGAACCCTATACAATTTCAATGATTATAAAGGAAACCCTGGGGGCGCAGGCCGCCCTCTGGGATACCCGGGTTCTGGCTACCGATATATCCCAGAACGCTTTGCGGGCTGCAAAGGAGGCCGTGTACGACGAGGACTCCCTCAAAAATTTATCACCTGCATGGATATCCAAATATTTTGTTAAAACAGCAGAAAAGGGGATCTATGCGGTAGCACCTTCCATTAAATCCAATGTTATTTTCCAGACATTTAATTTAATGGATCCCATTCGGTTCCGATTGAAATTTGATGTCATTTTCTGCAGAAATGTAATGATTTATTTTGACCAGAACACCAAAGACGCTTTAATCCAGCGTTTCTATGATGCGACTGCTCCAGGCGGCTATTTACTGATTGGACATTCGGAGACGATAAACAAGGAAAAAACACCTTATAAATATCTCATGCCAGCTACATACCGAAAAGAATAATCTGCCTAATATAAAATCTATTTACTGGTGTTAAACCCGGTAAATGGATTTTATATTACACAGATTTATCCATATAATATGGATGACCATAAAATCATTTTCTGACTGTATAGTTTCAGTATAAAGAATGGAGTATATTATGAATGAGAAAATTAAAGTTTTTATAGTAGATGATTCCATGCTTTTTCGCAAGGTTTTAATTGATAATCTCTCACAGAATCCAAATATAGAAGTAGTCGGGTATGCCATTGATGCATTTGATGCAGAGCGCAAAATCCCAGCAGTAAAACCTGATGTGGTTACGGTAGATGTGGAAATGCCTCGTTTAAACGGGATTGATTTTGTAAAAAAACTGCTACCGATCTATCCGGTTCCTGTAATTTTAGTTTCATCCCTGAATTTAAATGTATTTGAGGCTCTTTCTGCAGGAGCTGTAGACTTTGTAAGGAAGCCGGATATGTCTATGAGCATTAATACCAATACATTTCTTAATACATTAATGAGCAAGATATTTATAGCCTCCCGTGCAAAAATCAAGGTTCCAGCAAAAGCGGTTCCTCCTGCCGTTCCTGTCGCTGCATTAGGAGGGAATAAGCCTTTCGGCCTGAATGCCTATAATACAGTTATTGCGATCGGCGCTTCAACCGGAGGAACCGAGGCCACGCTCCAGGTTTTAAAAGATCTTCCTGCAGACACGCCCGGCATCGTAGTTACGCAGCACATGCCAGAGGGTTTTACCAAGATGTATGCAGACCGTTTAAACCGTCTCTGCCATATGAAAGTGAAAGAGGCACAAAGCGGTGATGCGATTGAACGGGGTCAGGTACTGATTGCTCCCGGTGATTACCAGATGAAAGTGGTCCGTGTGGGAAACCGTTACAGTGTAAACTGCTATTCCGGTGAAAAGGTAAGCGGACACCGGCCTTCTGTAGATGTACTGTTTCAGTCCGTCGCAGACACAGCAGGCGCTTCCTCCGTTGGTATTATTATGACCGGTATGGGCCGTGACGGAGCAGACGGACTTCTCAGTATGAAGAAGAAAGGTGCTTTCACAATCGGACAGGATGCGGAAAGCTGTGTGGTGTACGGAATGCCCATGGTCGCCTACAACATAGGTGCTGTGAAGACCCAAGTTTCCTGTTCTAACATTTCCAATGTGCTTTTAAAGCATTTATACTCACTTTAATAAAGAAAATACAAGATAAAAAGTTAATATTTCTTATAAATTGACGATAATATAACTGTGATATAAAAGTAAAGTTATATAGAAGCTCTCAGAAAGGAGTAATTTCATGCGTATCTCATCGAATTATCTTAATACGCTGTATAATACATCCATGATACGACAAAATCAGGACTCCAGCAGCCCGGCTTATGAATCAGCAAAAACCAATTACGATGAAATCACCATACGTTCCGCTTCCCTGGAAGATATGGATTCCAAATTTGCTGCCACGCTAAAGAATATGCTCATGAATGAAATCAAGAATCCGGCGTCCGACGAAAAGCTGAATCAGTTAAAGGAACGAATGGAAAGCGGTACCTATCAGGTAGATGCCAATAAGATCGCAGAGAAGATTCTCTGGTACAAAGGAGCAGATAGCAATGAATGAGTTTACAGCTGTAGTGGAAGATCTGGTTGAACTCTTCGAAGAGTTGATCGAGATAGAACAGATAAAAATAGAAGCGGTAAAGAAGAACATGGTCTCTTATGTGGAGGACTGCATGAACAGGGAACAGGCTGCAGTGTTAAAGCTGAGAGGTCTGGAGAAAAAACGGGAAACCTGCCAGAAGAACATGGGTTTTGAGGGATATACCTTTAAACAGATACTGGAAAACACAACAGGTGAAGAACACAGCCGGCTCCAGATGCTGTTTGACACACTCTCCCACCATGTCAGCCTTTTTCAGGATACAAACGAAAGTGCCCGGGCTATGCTTGAAATAAGCTTACATAATATTAACAAAGCCATCCTGCGCACACATCAGAATAACGCAAAAGATAAAAAGAATTGGGAGGGTCTCATATGACACGATCTACATTTTCCGGCTTTACAATTGCTCAGCTTGCTATGTCCGCCAGTCAGCGAGCCCTTGATGTTACCGGACAGAATATTGCCAATATTAACACGAAGGGGTATACAAGACAGCAGGTCGACCTTGTCAGCCTTAATTTAAGGGGGGCCGATCCCACCAGCAGTAACCCGGGATCAAAGATTGGTTATGGTGTTGAGATCACAGGAATCTCCCAAGTCAGAGATCCGTTTCTCGATGTACAGTATCGTAACCAGATTGCGAAAGTAGGCACTGCTGATGCCCGCCAGGCAGGTCTGGACCAACTGGCGGATATCTTTGACGAAACAGACAGAGATGCTTTAAAAACGGCTCTCAGTAATTTAAGCAGCAGTTTAGACCAGTTATCTTCTAATGCAAACAACAGCGAATTTGACAGTATTGTGCGTTCCAGATCTCAGGTTCTTTTAAACTATATTCATCAAAAGGCTACAGATTTAAAGACCACCCGGGAAGAGACAATATACGGTCTGGAGAACACAGATATAAAAACCGTTAACGGCCTTCTCTCTGATATTGGTGAATTAAACGATACTATTTGGAATGGTCAGATATTGGGTAACCCATCTCTGGAACTGATGGATCAGAGAAATAACAAGCTGGATGAGCTTGCTGGTTATCTTCCTATCAGTGTAAGCTACAAAGAGGTTACTATTGGATCCAGTGAAAAATATAATTACCCTGTTGTGACATTTAATGGATCCAATGGGCTGAGCTATGAACTGACAGCCGGAGAGCATGGAGAAAATTTTGCTACCTTTTCCATGGAGGAGCATAAGGACTCAGACGGAAACCCTGATGGAACCGTTCGCATTTCTATGATTCCAGCCACCAATTATCCCAAGGGTGTGGATACTTCTTCTCTGAAGACGGATGTTACCGATTATTTAAAAGATGGTTCTATAAAAGGTACAGTGGATTTGCTAAATAAATCCGGCGAGCTGGATGATCCTGCTACGGATTTCAGAGGATTTGGATATTACGAAAAAACACTCGATTCCTTTGTTCAGACCTTTGCAAAGACCTTTAATGATTTAAATGGTAACATGCAGCCTTACACAGGAGCCAATGTCATGCCATCTTCCGGTGCAGCCAATGCCATGACAACCAATGGAACACAGAAAGCAGAATTTGCTTTCGGGTTTTCCAATACAATCGGCAACTTTTTAACTGGTGAGACAATTAATTTTAATGGTACTGAATATACATTTGGTGACGGTTCAGCAGGTACCATTGAAATTGGTGACACCCTGGATAAAAGCCTTGAAAATCTGGCAGTTAAGCTTAATACAGGTTTTGCCAGCTTAAATGTGAATGGCTCATCTGTACCTGGTCAGTGGAAATATAGTGTCAGTGGCAAAAAACTGGTTTGGACCAGTGATTCAGCCATGGCTTCCGGAACAGTCATCACAAAAGACAGCATTAAGTTTACAGACAATAACACAATCAGCTTTTTGTACAAAGCAAATCCTTACAACGTTAAAAATTTCGATTTATTCAAGACATCTGACGGCAGTAAGAAATTTACTGCATCAAATATTAAAATAAACGACGACTGGATGAATAACTCCATTCATATTATTTCTTCCCATGATCCGAATGCAGGATCTACAGCTAATGACAATATTCTTAAGATGCTTAAATCATTAACTGACAGCAGAGAATTTAAATATGAATATACCAAATTGGATAGCGGCGGTAATAAGACAACCAATTATATATCATTTTATACGGGAAACTTTTCCCAGTGCTATTCAACTCTGGAGAATAATCAGGGTATTGACAGTTCAACAAACAAGGCAATACTGGATAATCATGTTTCAGTTGTAAAGCAGACTGCCAATAATAAGGATTCAGTATCCGGTGTATCATTAGATGAGGAAGGTATAAATCTGATGCATTATCAGAAATCCTTCAGTGCAGCTGCCCGTTTTATGACAACTCTGGACCAGGCACTCGATACTCTAATCAACAATACTGGAGTAGTTGGCAGATAAAAGGAGGTTAGTAAATGAGAATCACCACAAATGCGATTATAAGAGATTACAAAACCAATCTTTCAACATCAATCAATAACTTAAATATTTCACGAACCCATGTTATGACTCAGCGAAGTTTTAATAGTGCCGCTGAGGATCCTGCTTCTGCCGCCAGAGCCTCACAGCTTCACCGGAAATATTACAAGAACCAGGATAACTTAAAAATGCTGGATGAAGTGCAGTCCAGACAGGATGGTCAGGAAGATTCACTGAGACAGGTTTCTGATATGGTTAAAACGATCAGTAAAAATTATAATATTCAGGCATTGAATGGAACCAATCAGACTAAGGAAGTACGTCAGAGTTATGCTTCTGCTATCCGCCAGTTTCAGCAGTCCATGGTACTTAGTCTGAATTCATCTTATGAGGACACTTTTCTTTTTGCGGGCTCCGATGGAAAGAACCCACCCTTTGAACTGACATCTGATGGTACTCTTAACTATCGTGGAATTGATGTCAATGCACCCAAAGGATCTGCTGACTACGAAAAACTAAAGACCTTGTCAAATGAAAACCTGTATGTTGATCTTGGAATGGGATTATCAATGGATGATTTTGATCAGGTTGTTTCTTCCAGTGCCTTTAACATGTCTCTTCCAGGAATCAATGCGGTTGGATACGGGGTTGATGATAAAGGAATGAGCAATAACATAATTGTAATGGCCGGTAAGCTTGCAGATGCATTGGAAGCAGAGACTTTTGATGCAGATCAGTACCGTGATCTAATGGTCAAGTTTGATACTCTCAATACCAGTCTGCAAAATCAAATTACAGAGTTAGGTGTTAAATCCGAATTTTTAACCACTACAAAAGACCGGCTTGATAATGCCGAAATATCGATACAGGAACAGATGTCAAGTGTGGAAGGCGTTGACATGGCGGAGGCTATTACCAATTACTCTTGGGATCAATACGCTTATAATGCTGCATTGAAAGTCGGAACCAGCATTTTATCCTCGTCATTCATCGATTTCATGCGCTAAGGTTTACAGGAGGGATTTTATATGGAACCATTGCTTCAGATAAAAACCATACCAATAAAATATGAGATGAAGATACAGAAGGCCGAACTCAGATATACAAAATCTAAGACCGATGTATTAATAAATAATGAACACGGTGGCCTGGACATTAACAGCAAACCGATTAAGCTGTACCTTGATACTTACGATGCCCGCAGTTCAATTTCTCCAACCACCATGGAAAGCGTCCGTCAGGCCGCTGCTTCCGGATTGGAGGCTGCATCAGAAGCTACTGCTACCTATACAGAGGAGGCTGCACTATTGTTAGACGCCAAAGTTTCTAATCCCCTTGATCAGATTTTCCGTCAGCGTGCTCAAATGCCCACAGGAGAATTTGGATTAGCTTTTATTCCAACTACAGGTCCGGATCTCGAATGGTCTGCCCCGGATCTGAATATTAAGTATCAAATGGATAAGATTAGTTTTGACATCAGGGCCGCTAAGGGAGATTTTGAATTCATACCTGGCAGCATTGAAATTTCCATCACTCAAATGCCAGATGTAGAAATAGAATATATCGGCAAGCCGATGTATGTTCCTCCCAGTGCTGCTAAATATTTTGATCACACCCCGATTGATGTCCTGGCTTAAATTTATATTTGGAGGTACACATGGAAATAAAAACGCAATATTTTGGTTCAATTCCCTGTTCTGAGGAGGAACTGATTCATTTTTCTGACGGTTTATTTGGATTCTCAGAATTAAAAAATTATGTACCCCTTGCATTTCAGGATAACAGTGATGCCCTGATATCTCTGCAATCAATTGATGATTGTAGAATATCATTTATACTTATGAATCCGTTTCAGCTATATTCCGAATACGCTCCTGTTTTATCTGCAGAAGACAGCAATTTATTAAAAGCTTCCTATGATGAAAAAAATATTTCTTATTATGTGATCTGTGTCATACATGACCAGATGGAAGAAAGTACTGTTAATTTAAAGGCCCCCATCGCAGTTAATACAGATACCAGAGAAGCAAAACAGATAATTTTAGATAACCCTCTTTATAAATTCCGCCATCCAATCAAAGACTTTATGAAAAGGGGGAAATAATATGCTGATACTTCAGAGAAAAAAGGAACAGGCTCTAAACATTGGCGATAACATTTCGATTACTGTACTGGAAATCGGAAATGATTGGGTCAAATTAGCAATTGATGCTCCCAGAGATGTATCTATATTAAGATCCGAATTGGTAGAAGCAGTTTCTGCTAATCAGGAAGCAGTTTCTATTCCTCTGAATGCCGGATCAATTTCTAAAATAAAAGAGTTTTTTTCAGAGCAACACAAAAACAGCGAAAATACCTGATATTACTTGGGTATTTCCGCTGTTTCTTTTGATTCTTCCTCTGTATTCTCACTCTTTGCTTTCTTATTAATAATAGGGAGCCTTTTTACTGCCTTCTGAAACAAGCTTTTTAACTTTGGAAACACGTTGTTCCGTAAAGGGTTTGTGCATAATCTGCTTAAATATCGCAATAACCGTATTATCCAAAATAACGGCAATAAAATTCTAATCTTCCCTAATAAGGGATATATCGTTTCCATATATCTTCGATCAGGAAAAAGCCAGGCAACCATCTTTCTCATTTCTTCCAATCTTCGGTTCCTTGCATAGCAATCTGCAACCGTCTTAATCAAAGGCAGAAGCTTTGAGCTGATCTCTCTTCCATCTGTTCCCTTTGACAGGATATAAGACTCCATAGCTTCATAGATTTCAACATTTTCAATAACTGCACCAGTTCCAAACCATCGCAGGATCAAATGTTCCAGGCGCTCTGCAAAATCAGCTATTTTTAATTTTTTTAATCTGCCATATATATATGGCCAATTAAAATTTTCACCATAAGTCTTATAAAAAATCCAAAAATCCATAATCTGGCTTAAACTGATATTTCCCCTCGCATAACTATCAGTCAGTCTGCACATCAAAAACAGGTATCTGTCATCAAGGGGCAGTTCACGAATATATCTGCTTCCAGCCTGGAGTGGAGATAATTTAAGCAGGCTCCTAAAAAACCTGCGCATGGAGGCACTGAAAAAAAGTGTATAGTCAAAATTTAACACTCTTATTCCAGGAATACGATAATACAACCTTCCAGCCTCATCTGTTCTGCGTTCTTCGAAATCTATCTTTTCCAGAATCCCCCATATCACACTGGTACATTTTCTACTGGACCCAATCTCAATCGACTCACGGCAGCACATCTCTTCGATTGGATAATGTTTTACTATATCTGAATAACTGAGATAAAAGCAGTTAATTCTTTCACGTTCCAACAGTGCCACCAGCTGCGTCTCGCTTTTCTGTAAACGTCCTACCCGATAAACTGATTCTAAATATTTATCGAAAAACTGTTGTCTTACCGCTTGGGGTATCTCCTCGTCAAGCCCCAGAATACCATAATGTACAGCATGTGCCACACCATGGTAATCAGCTAACCGAAACATCTTTTCCCAATCAAGTGATCGTATGGGCTCTGGTGAAGGTTTCTGATTCATCACTGCAGATAGTAATATTAGTAAATACCGCTCTTCATAACCTTTAATCATTCATTTTTCCATCCTTAATTAAATCCCATGTGCCACACACCGCCTGCAATATCATACAGGTCTATAATATATATATCGGACTTTTCATCTCAATCTTAACTTTATGGAGTGTCTATCCGATAAATAACATATAATATTAAAGTTAAAGGTGAGCCGTATGAACAGATTATTTAAAACACTATTCAAGACCCTGTTCGTAATCGTCATCCCGTTTGCGATTTTTTCTTCAAATTATCAGATTGACGGATCAGCCGCTGATGTCTCTCAACCTACAACCTCGCTACTGCCTGAGACAGTTGAAGCAGATATTCCTCAGGAAGGCAAATACGATGTAATGCTGGACAGCGTTTGCGGTCCTCTCACTTATTATAATCAGGCTGATGCCAGATGGGGAAATTATCTGTGGGGGGGAAGAGATCCTCTGGTTACCTATGGATGCGGACCTACTGTTATGGCCATGGTCATAACCAGTCTGACTGGTAATCAGGTCCTTCCAACCGATATGGCAAACTGGGCCGCAGTCAATAACAGCTGGTGCCCCGGACAGGGTTCTTATCACCGCCTCATTCCTGACAGTGCGTCAGCATATGGTCTTTTAGTTTCACCGATTAAAAACCGTACCGTAGAGGGGATTAGGAATGCATTGGATTCCGGACAACTGGTTATTGCCTTAATGAGAAAGGGACATTTTACTCAGCAGGGACATTTTATTATCATAACAAGTTATACCGCTGACGGTTCCTTTCGTATCGCGGATTCTAATAATTATGATAATACAAAGTGCAATTGGGATCCTGCTGTGATACTGCATGAACTGAATTACCGAGCATCCAATGGAGGACCACTTTGGGCTATTTCTCCTCCAAAGTAAAAAGCTATATTTAATTATAAAAGGAATGGGTACCTGCGATACGCGTACTGATGTGTCTGTCGATTTCAATAGTACGTTTCAGTATATGCTGGATATTCTTTCCTTTTTCCATTATTTTTTCTGATATCTGTTCATTTGGATTCCAGTTTTCCTGCCCTTTCACCCAATTATCCACTTTGGCAGCTTCTTCCGGAGGCAGAACAGATATAAGACAGTTTATATTTTTAGTAAACATATCAGCCTTATCCATCTCCTCCTGGCGCATTCCCAAAAGCATCTGTACTGAAGTCTGGTCATTGCGGGAAAGGAATTCACCAACTTCACGGGTTATCCTCTCTATTTCTGCCATACACTGATATTTTTTCTGCATCTCTTTTAGAATCTCCAACAGTATGGATTCTTCCATTTGTACTTCCTCCTGTTTGCAGCTTATTGATAAATGGCTGGAGAGAACGTTCCTCTCCAGCCTGAATAAAATCAACCGCCGATGCGCTGTGCCTCTCTAAAGGAGTCCCTCAGATCCACAATCAATGGTCTGATCTCTCCTATTACTGCAGAATTCCTGCCTGCTTTAATACGAACTAATTCATAAAGGAAAAACTCATAAAGACGTTTTAATTCATTACTTATTTCATATTGAAAATTAAGAGTATCTCTTAAGTATGTAACTATATCCATAGACCGTTGTATGGACTGCTCGAAAAGTTCATAATCTTTATTTTCCAATGCCAATTCTGATCTGGTCAGCCGCTTTAATAATTCATCATATAAAAGATTAAGCATTTCGCCCGGAGTCATTGTATTCACGGTCTGTTCCTTGTAATGTTGATATCCATTTACTGCCATCTTACACTCCGTTCCTTATGAACCAAAGGATTGACTCAACCAGCTGCTTTGAGAATTCATCTGGGAAATCAATGTTTCCAAATTGGTAAATTGCTTGATATACCGGTCTGTCTCTGTTTTAAGCTGTTTGTTAAGCCGGTCAATTACAGTATCCTGGCTGTCCATGGACTTCTGTAAAGAATTCTTAAGAATACTGGTAGGTGCATAAACGGAACCAGCTTTTTCAATCAGAATACCCTTTGTCGCGCCTGTTGTACTAGCATACTTTTCCGTAATCTCAGACATTCTGGCCATGACACCGCCTTTGTCGCCTGTTGATGGATCCGCAGCTCTTGTGAACAATTTCTGTAAATCTGCTGAATTCGATTCCAATGATGCCCTGAATTTTGTCTCATCAAGAACCAGCTTACCGTTATCACCGTAATTTGTGCTTGTCGATATTCCAAAAGAAGCCAAAGCAGCTTTATCAGCAGAACCACTTTCAAAAATAAACCTCATGCTGTCAGAAAGGCCACGTAAATCTGAATCATTAAAAAGCAGGCCTGTTTTAGCCTTTTCTTCCCATTTTTTAATCTGATCCTCTGTCATATCCGCTTTCTGTTCATCTGTAAGAGGCTCATAACTGCGGTTTGGTTTGGTGGAAACCTCTTTATTCACCAGTTCAATCATATCATTATAATCTTTAATCATATCTGTGACAGCTTTCACAATACTGTCAGAATCAGTCTTGGCATTAAATTTAACAGGTTCTGTTCCTTCAATCAATGTATCTCCGCTATAGCCGAATGTACCATTCAGTGTGATATTCAGACCATCCATATTGAACGTGTTACTTTCACGCGTCAGATTTACCACATCATCGGATCCGGCATATTTAACACTGACAATAGCGTCTTGTCCCTGGGTTACAGTATAGTCTGTATCCTTTACACCAAACAGCATCTCTGCATCAGAACCCTCGATTTTAACATCACCGGCTACCCCGCCAACGGTAGACTGAATCAAAAATTTATCTGCATTCTTCATATAGCTGATTGAAACTTTGGCATCCGAACTATTTATCTTGTTCATAATGTCGGTAATTGTGGAATTATACGTTAAGCCTTTTATGTCCACACCATTAATTTTTAATTTCATCTCACGGCTGTCTACGTAAGAATTCAGCTTGGTGTTCAAATCACCAACATTGGCTGCTGACTCATAATCTATAGCATCATTAATACTGCTTAAATCCTGATCTGACATGTTAGGATTTTTTGTAGCGATCAACTGTTTTAAATCGGCTATAGATGTACTGTCATTTACAAGGCTTCCAAGTTCCTTAATCGCAGCCTGAGCCTTTATGGATCCTGAAAAATAGGTAGTGTCCTGATCCAGTTTACCTTTTGCGATCAGGTTTTGCTCAATATTTTTTAAACCTGAGTCTGCTAAAGATGCATACGTATTCAGGCGGTTTGATTCGCCGCTTGAAACTCTTAATGCACCATTTTTACCAAGTACACCGTTATCTGCACTTGATAAAGACAGAATTGATGATGTATCATCTAAACCTGTAGCTGCATCTTTTGTCTTAAATACAAGCTGATATTTTCCGTCAACAGTATTCAGCTGAGTATCGACTTTTATTCTTCCAGTACCAAACTGATTGTCCAGTTTTCCCTGCAGATCGGCAGCAACAGACTTGAGGGCTGTTTCATCATTGCCTCCTGCATCTGTTACCATCTGCTGGATATCTGCAGCACTGGCAAACTGAATAGACTTAGTTGTACCGTTATAAGTAAAGCTGATATTCGTATCGCCAACACGCTGGGCAAATGTCTTCGGTTCAAAAAATTTCTGATTATTCATAAAATCAGCTGTAAAACCTGTACTGGTAATGGTTCGTGCTTCAGTACTTAAACTATTAAAATTTGTAAATCCAAGAGCTTTAATCGCGGTTTCACTTCCACCGTCGAAAAGAATTGTATTGCCTGCTGTATCAGCAGATTTGAAATTCAGTTTAAAAGGGGTACCTTCAAGATTCGCCGGATCAGCCGGATCAGCCGTAACTTTAATCACATCTGCCAATGTTTTTCCGTCACCAATGGACACCTCTTTTAAAGACCTTGTAATAGACTCCTGAGCCTTTATACCATTGGAATAATCATAGGTATATCCATCTGTAGTAGTACCGCTTTTTAAAGAGACAGAGTATGATTTGGTCCCATACTTAAAATACAGATACTGTCCTTCCAGATTACTCACCTGGCTTTCTCCCAGGTTAATGCTGCCAGTTGTAAGACTATTATCAGATACTACTGTTTTAGAGGTCATGGATGCATTCTTGGCAAGCTGTTTTACCCCTACTATAGACATTGAGTCAGATAGGGCTGAACTGCCGGATACGCTGACATAATTGCTGTTAGCGCCCACAGGTGTAATACTGCTTTTAGCCCAAAAGCTGGGACTGGATAAATTGGTAGACTGATTCGTATAAGAGGTGTATTTTTTGGAGAACTCCACAAGCTTTGAGCTGATGGAACGATACGACTCCTGTTGCCATGCATAGGTCTGTTTCTTCTTCTGCTGTTTTGCAATCTTCGCCTTTGTGGATGCTGTCATGCCCTCAATCAGAGTATCTCTGTCCAGACCACTTGCCAGACCACCGTAACCCCTTAAGGAAGAGGCTGAACTGTTTTTGATACTATTCAATGCTGTTGCCATACGAATAACTCCTTTCTTAACTATCTAAATAATCCATTTTTCGTCAAAAATCGGTTTTTTTTATGTTTTGGCTATACTTATTTATCGTCATATTGTATACTAAAGATAATAGTATTATCTTAATTTACGAATGGAGGAATACAATTTGTCAACTGTAATTACTATTACAAATCAAAAGGGCGGCGTAGGCAAAACCACCACTTCCTGTTCCCTTGCCTGCGGTCTTGCCATGAACAATAAAAGAGTACTGGCCGTTGATTTAGACCCTCAGGGTAATCTGGGATTTAGTCTGGGACTGGAAATTGAAAACTGTGCAACAATCTACGAGGTATTTCAGGGTTCTGCCACTCTGCAGGAGGCTATCCGTCCTGCAAAATATTGCGACGTGATATCATCTAATATTCTTTTAAGCGGCGCTGAGCTGGAATTTACCGGAAAGCAGAGAGAGAGTATGTTAAAGAATTTACTGTCTACTGTTGCCGGTTATTACGATTATATTATTATTGATACTCCCCCCGCTCTGAATATTTTAACAGTTAATGCCTATGCTGCTGCGGATTATCTGATTATTCCCATGGTTCCTGAGATTCTTAGTCTTCTTGGAGTTTCCCAGATCAAGGATACCATTAATACTGTCCGTGCTTCTGTTAACCCAAATCTGGTCGTACTGGGAATTCTGCTGAATAAATTTAATCCCAGAACGCTGCTGTCCAGAGAAGTGAAGGAGATGGCTCAAAGCATTGCTTCTCAGATCGGGACACGTGTTTTTGAAACGCATATAAGATCCAGTGTCAGTGTCGCGGAAGCCCCCGCTCAGGGAGAAAGCCTGCTGGATTATGCCCCAAGATCCAATCCTGCTCAGGATTACAAAGCTTTGGTAACGGAAGTTCTTGACCTGATTAAAAAATCAAAATAATTTAACTTGAGAGGAGCATATAAACATGGCTAGGAAAAGCAGCAAAACAGCTCATGTCATGAATCTTCTGGCCGGAGGTGAGGCTGAATCTTCGAAATCAGAAGCTGCTAAGGAAAATCTTGCTGCCAGCCAGGCAGCCGAGTCAAAGGGAACAATTAAAGAATTGACAGTATTGGCTCAGCAGGCCTCCATACAAATGCAGGAGGGACCCTTGTCTCCCAGCCCAATTTCTATTATTGACCTTTCTTCTTCCGTACAGGATCCGGTAGCTGAATTAATCAGGCAGCAGCTTGAGGAAGATGAGAAGGCAGAGAACCAAACTGACTTAAATCAAGACGGGGCAGATAATGCAATTGCAGAACCTGAAGAGGAATCTGTTTCTGACTTAACGGAACCGGATTTTGATGAGAAACCACCAACTGATACAGAAGAATTACCAGCAGCCGAACCGTACACCGAACCGTCTGACAATCAGACAAATACGGAGAATGAACATAGTAATTCAGATGGATTCGATACTGATGATGGAGTTCCAACGGATCTGTCAGATAGTGATAACCGTATAGCAGCGGATCTGTCGGACACTGATATACAGATTCCAGTTGATCTGCCGGTCGCAGACGACCAGATTCCAGCTGATATATCAGACACTGATGAGCAGCTTCCAGCTGATCTGCCGGTCGCAGATGACCAGATTCTAAGAGATCTGTCGATCACTGATAATCCTTCCCCTCCTCTCACTCCTAATTTTAAATATTTAAATGTTATGGAACATGTAGTGGAGAATATTGCAAAGGATTATATGGAGCGGCTTGGTGGCTGTACCTGTGAGCGCTGTATTGCTGATGTCATTGCACTGACATTGACAAAACTTCCTCCCAAATATGTGGTGGTAGAACCTCCGGCTGCCTCTCCCCTGCTGAATTTCTATTCCAGCCGTTTCGCTCCTCAAGTAATTGTAGAAGTGACAAAATCCTGCTTTACAGTAAAAGAAAACCCACACCATTAAGTCAATGTCATTAAGTTAACTTTGGTACAAGGACTAGGGATTTCGAAAAGAGGTTGAAGAATTGTTTTCTTCAGCCTCTTTTCTGTATTTTTAGATACTACAATTAGACGGATACAATTGCTTATTTTCAATGACTACGTGCGAGGTAATCATTTCTGCAAAGGTATACATTATTAGATGCGCATAAATTTCCTGCTGGATACACATCACCTTTTTTGAATGAAAATCTAGCATTCCAATCGTATATTTCAAATCCCTAAAAGATGTCTCAATTCCCCAACGCGACGCGCAATACGTTTGTGGGTTATCCGCAACACTTTTGATTTCAGACATTAACAGTTTCCTTACATGTTTTGGTTTTATGTGTTTCCTCCTTGCAATCATTTTTTTCTTAATTACAACGGCACTCTCGCTACCTCTTTAACCAATCAGTAGCGAGAGCGGTCGCACATTTCTTTTCTCATGTCAGCATTTTCTCTGAAAAAGCAGTAAAAAAGACCCCATACCATTGTTTGGTATGGAGATCTCATTCTTTCAACTTAACTTAATGACATTGACCATTAAGTGCGGGTTTTTTTACTTACAGGCATTTCAGCTTCCTGCTCTGTATTGCTGCTTGTCAAACCGTTCCAGATCTCATTAACAGCTTCTACACAATCCATATAAGTCTGTGCCAGCTGTCCGGATGGTATATTCAGCTTATCGGAAAGCTGCTTTACTTTTTTCCATTCTGCGCTTTCATAGCTAAGAATCAATTCGTATAAATCACCGCAGATTCCTTCCTTACGGATAAGTGCATCTTTTATTTCCTGGGCAACGGGAACTTCTTCAAGTATCTCTTCCAAAGGTGCATTGATCATGTATTGAAGTGTAGAAAACATACCCATCATATATACTTCCGACCGTATAATGGGAAGGTTCTCAATATGATCTGAAATAGTCATTGCAAAACTTGCTCTGAGGAATGACAGCTTCATCATCGCTTCCAGAGATTCTTCATTATCAATGTCATTATTGAAACTTAGTAAATATACCCATTGCTTCAACTGACTGATTCCCATGGTAACCAGAGCCTGGCGTATGGAAGAAACCCTGCGTCGAAGGGCAAAGTATGCGGAATTAACGATCTTTAGAAGGGCATAGCTTAATGCGGCATCTCTGCTTATAATTTCTTCAATCTTTTCAATATCCGGTTCATCTTTGGATACTTCGACTACCAGCTGGAAGAAGTTACCCTCTAAGAATTCCATGCGGTTTACTTTTCCGGCCATGGCTTCCGCGACATAGCTTCCTTCTGCATAATCTGCGCCAACCTCAATTGCAAGATCATAATCAGCCATGGAGCTGACCCCTGTGACGATACACTTCTTATCAAATCCCTTCATTGTATTAATGAGATTTTTAAGAGAGATCCGTTCTTTCCCTTCCTGCTTGTTTCTGATATCAATCTTTATGTAGGTAACATAATCCAGCATGGAGAAATATTTGGGAGAAAACTGGAAATCATTGATCGCAAACACATACCCCTCTGCCTTGTATTTTCTTATGATGGTTGGAGACAACGGGTGAATCATGACGTGATCTTCTATCTGAATCACCATCTTCTCCTTATCAAAAATCTTCGGTGTGTTCCGAAACAATAAAGAAGGAGTAAATGTAACAAAAGTAAGCTTATCATGGAAAATGCTTTCTGTATTCTGCATCAGGAATCCTGCAATTGTGTCAGCAGCAGCTACATCGGAGCTGCTGTAAAGCGAATCATAGTCCTTCTGAAACAATACTTCATAGCCGATAATCCTGTCCTCCTTCAATGCCTTTATAGGCTGCCGGGTGACA
Source organism: Lacrimispora amygdalina (assembly GCF_003432035.1). Taxonomy (GTDB): domain Bacteria; phylum Bacillota; class Clostridia; order Lachnospirales; family Lachnospiraceae; genus Lacrimispora; species Lacrimispora amygdalina. Next base: position 134,922 of record NZ_QOHO01000012.1, on the reverse strand, counting down.
TACTTATCCATTCGTCTTCCTCCTCTGAAGTAAATGATCAATTACTTCCACCAGATGGGCGATTTCCGGCTTGCTCAGCTGTTCATCTGCTCCCAACTGTTTTCCTTTTATCATCAGTTCCTGATTAATCATGGAAGAGAATATTACCAAAGGAATGTGTTTTAGTTTCTTATCTTCTTTTACCAGCTTTGTAAGACGGTGTCCATCCATCTCTGGCATCTCAATATCTGTAATAATCAGGCTTACCTTTTCATCTAAATCTGAATCGTCTCTTATCTGGCTTAAATAATTCCAGGCTTCCTGACCATTGTTCTTAAAGGTAAGATTTTCATAGCCGGCTTTTTTAAGAGCAGCCTCAATCATTTTCGTTAAAAGGATAGAATCTTCTGCAATCAGAATTGGATTGGCAACAGATGCTCTCTTTCCAAGCTTATTAATATCATCCAGCTGGATTCCGGTCTCAGGAGCAATGTCAGCAACGATTTTTTCAAAGTCAAGGATCGTAACAAGATCAGTTCCACACTGAGCGATTCCAGTCGCTACTCCTTCATCTCCACGGCTTATGGTGTCATCCGGCTTCTGGATATTCTTCCATGAAATGCGGCTGATACCCACTACGCTATGAACACGGAAAGCAATGTGCAGCTTGTTGAAATTGGTGATAATAAACAGATCCTTGCCTTGTTTTTCACCTTTATTTCCAGTCAGGTAATAAGGGAGATCGATTACGGTAAGAAGAAGATCCCTTGGTTTAAAAATACCCTCTACGGCTGGGTGGGCATGGGGGATCGGCTTCACCTTATCTGACATCATAATCTCACGTACTTTAGCAACGTTAATTCCATAAAGCTCACCGTAAATGGTAAATTCCATTATTTCAATTTCATTCGTCCCTGATTCTAATAAAATCTCTGTTTCTGCCATACTTTTTCTCCTTTATCCCAATATAATCCAGCAAAAACAACTGCCTGTTAATTTATCGGCAGCTTTCTGCAAGTTCATAATGTTTACAAAACAATTTCTGCTCTGCCGTAAGTTCTGATTTTAACCTGCCCCGTGCTTACATCCATAGACATCGTACGTGCATAATTTTCTCCGACATCCAAAGCTGCCAGCCGGATTCCCTCTTTTTGAAGAATCTGTTTTACACTTACAATATTGCGGGCACCAATATTACCGAGAGTACTGTTTCCCTGCAGCTCGAACATTTTAGCCCCCCCTGCAATCTTTGCGATAAGCCTTTGCTTTCTGGCTCCCAGGATTTCTATCTTTCTGAATGTCTCAGCAAGTCCCGTATCTGCATACTTAAATATATTTCCGTCTCCTGATCCATATACTTCAGGAAGCATAATATGTACAAGTGCCCCCAGTTTTATCATCGGATCGTACAAACAGATGCCAATGCAGGACCCCAGCGCATAGGTGATCAGTGTCCCCTCCTGTCTGGCAAATTTCATGTCCGCAATTCCTACCGTTATCTGTTTATCCATTTACAATCCCCAACTTTTCCATTAAAAAGTTCAATGACATGATATCCGGCATCATCAGTAAGTCACTGTGAAGGACTTTTCCTCCTATTATAAACTGTCCGCTTATCATCATCATCTTATCTGTCTGATATCCGAATTCCACCATGGGAACGCTTAAGATCCCTCCCAGCATATTAACTGCAATATCAGGTACAGAAAGATTAATTGTAACCTCACTGAGTGTTGACATTGCATTTACATAAGACGAAATAATAATATTACCAATCTCTTCTAATGCGGAAGTCTCTAAAACATTGAGCTGGTAATAATCTTCAATCTCCTCCTGCATGACACTGGATAAGACTTCATTAATAAAATCCATTTTTAAAATGAACAGCATTAAACCATTGATTTCTCCTGTCATCTTTACCAGGATAGCCGCCACAATCTCCTCCGGATCTCCCAGAAATTTAATGGCTTCGTTATATCCAAGAATCTGAACATCCGGAAGTGTCATTCGAACTGTCTTGTTCAGCATGGAAGAAAGTGCGGTAGCCGCATTGCCTGTACCAATACTGCCTATTTCCCGTATCAGATCAAGTCCAAGCCCATTCATTTCGTCATAACGTGTTATTTTCATATGATCGCCCTCTTTCATCGAACTCTGCTATATTTACCGCAGAGAATTTATTGTCGACTCAACTTCATCGGAAGTCTGTACCATTTTAAGAGCATAGGAATATGCTCTCTGGGCCTCCATCATTCTTGTCATCTCCAATGCAAAATCTGTGCCGGACTGCTCCAGCGAACCAGATACCACTTTTGCGTTCTCCAGCAGAATGGGGGTGCCATTGGCTGCTGTTGCAGCAAAAACATTATCTCCTATGGGTTTTAGACCATTGGTATTTGCAAAGGTATAAATTCCAATAGCATGAGGATCATGTTCATCTTCCTGCAGTTCTTCCGTTTCTTCTTCCTCTTCTTCGTTTTCTTCGGAAGGGTAGGATGCCGGTTTTACATCATAGGAGATTTCTTCCTGGTCCATATTAAGAACTCTTTTGCCATCCACATTTACAAGGTAAAATTTATCCGTCGTCTTCGCAAGCTGGAAACGTCCGTCTCTGCTATATGTAATTTCCCCGGTTACAGGATCTTTCAGCATGAAAAATCCATCGCCTTCCACCGCATAATCATGTTCCTGTCCTGTGGACTGATACGGCATCGCTGTCATATTGGTTTTTATCTGGTCAATTTTAGTCCCGCTGCCGGTTTTTACGTTAGCTGACTCAAGGGAGTTCCGTGTCTGTGCATAAACCAGATCGGAAAACACACTGTATTCAGGTTTATAACCGACTGTATTGACATTTGCAATGTTGTTAGATACCACATTCAGTTTTGTCTGCTGACCCATGGCGCCCAGCGCGCCTATGTAAAAGGATTGATTCATCCGCTGTTCCTCCCTTATACTCTGCCAATATCAGTTACTATTTTTCCCATCAGCTGATCGTACATCTTAAGCACCTGAGCCGCACTCTGGGAAGCTCTCTGACTGGTCATCATGGATGTCATCTGTTCAATGGGGTCGATGTTTGAGCGTTCCACAGACTTCCACATCAGTCCTCCGTCAACAGCTTTCGCTTCTGCCTGGGAAGTGAAGGTTCCGTTATCGCCTTTTACAAGCTGGGTTTCATCATCAAAATTTACCACTCCGATTTTTCCAAGAAGGGTTGGCTCTTCCTCCTCAGCATCAGCGTTGTCTTCATCGGTTTTAAGCCCTTTTAACGGTACTTCATATATATTCCCCGACTGATCGACTGTAATGTGATTAGAGGTCATTTCAATGGGATTTCCATCTTCGCCAAGTACTCTGCCCAACTTTGACAGGCAAAGATACCCATCCTGATCAATATCAAAAGAACCGTTCCTTGTATAAAGACGATTCCCGTCAGCACCCTCAATGGTAAAAAATCCAGGCTTTGTTAAAGCAAAGTCTAAATTTCCACCGGTCTCTTCCACATTCCCCTGATTAAAACTGGTCTTCACACCCGCTACGGTACGCATCATGGATGCAGTACCAATCTGAACGGGATTGCTTTTATTGATATTCCCGCTCCTGTAAAGCATCTCATCTTTAAATGTGGTGCTGGTCATTCGGTCTGATTTAAAACCAGGAGTGCTAACATTTACCATATTATTACTGATGGTATTTAAATTCCGGTTTTGATAAAGCATTCCGGAAGCCAGATTATAAAATCCTTGAAACATCCCGCTATTCCCCTTTCCTATTTCCCATTTATAAAATTAGTCAGATTCAGTCTCAGCTTTTGAATCGCATTCGAGTGGATCTGTGAAATTCTCGGTTCACTGACATTCATGATCCTGGCAATCTCTTTCATATTTAATTCGTCCATATAATATAAAGAAATAACCTTTTGTTCATTTTCTTTCAGATTATTTATGGCAGATACCAGAATCTGCTTAAATTCCTCCTGAAGATAGTGAGATTCCGGCTGGTCATTCTCACTGATGGATGGCAGCTGGACTGTCTTCTTGTTATCATTGCTTCCCTCTAAAACCATGTCAAGGGATATCACACTGTAAACATTCGTCTTTCCCAATGCTTCCTGATATTTATCCAGGGATACATTTAAATAATCAGCAGTTTCTTTTGAAGATGGAAAACGCCCCAGACGGTTGCATAATTCCATAACCGTATTATCCAGCTCCTTGGCATTTTTCCTGACACTTCTTGGTATCCAGTCCTGCTTTCTTGCCATATCTATAATCATACCACGAATTCGCTTGGAAATATACGTTTCAAACTTCACATTCATATCAGGATCAAATTTTTCAATCCCATTCATGATCGTCAATACACCTTCATTAACGATATCCTCTATTTGAGCAAAGCTTAAATAGACATCACGCATTTGAATAGAAATGCTCTTCACCATATACATGTAACGCATTACCAGCTCGTGCTTGATTTTAATATCCTTAGTACGCTTATATTTAATTAGTAAATCTTCATTGGTATATTGGCTTAACTCCTGCTCCATTCCGATTAACACTGCCTTTCTGACATTAAACCCTGTCAAACGGTAATATTTCCGACTGCCTGGATCTGAATATTATTTGCAATTTCATTAAATGAAAGAACATAAACATTTGGATAGAACTGCTCGATCAGGCGGTAAAAATACAGCCTTACTACCTGACTTGTAAGAATTACAGGCTTTTGTTCCAGGTCATTGAACTTCTTAATCTGTTCTCCCAGCTGGCCGATCACCGACTGCATCACATCTGGGCTGAGCGCCAGGTATACACCCTGCTCGCCCTTGGCCATGCTGCCGATAATATTTTTCTCCAGATCTGCATCCAGAGTCAGAACTTTCATCTGACCTCCATCACAGAACATTCTGGTAATGGTTCTCTTTAAAGCAATTCTGATATTCTCAGTTATGAGATCAATGTCTCTGGTTGTTGAAAGAGCATCGACAATGGTCTCTAAAATGGTCTCCATATCTTTAATCGGCACGCCTTCCTTTAACAGACTGTTGAGTATTTTCTGAAAGTTGCCGTAGGACAGCTGGCCTGGAAACAGTTCTTCAACAAGTTCTGCCGAATGCTTCTTAACATTATCTAATAGCTGCATCACTTCCTGCCTTCCAAGCAGCTCATATGCATGCTGTTTGATTGTCTCCGACAAATGGGTCAGCATGACTGACAGGGGATCAATGACTGTATAACCATAAATTTCCGCCATTTCTTTATTTTCGGGACGGATCCATTTACTTGGAATTCCATAAGCAGGCTCTATCGTTTCAATTCCATCCACCTCCCCGGAAAGGACCGGCGGCTCCAGTGCAAGATAGTAGTCTACAAGGATTTCACCCTTTGCAACCTCTTCGCCTCTGATTTTAATCACATACTGGTTTGTATTTAAACTGGAACTGTCCCTCAGTCTTACTGATGGAATGACAAATCCCATGTCCTGAGCATACTGTCTGCGGAAAATGACAATACGGTTAATCATTTTTCCTCCGCTGCCTTCATCAATCAGAGGAATCAGACTGTAACCAAATTCCAGCTCTATGGGTTCTACACTGATAAGGGAATAAACATTATTTACATCCCTGTAATAGGATTCCTCATCGGAAGGTGTCTGCTGGCTGGAATCTTCCATGAACGGATTCTGATGCTGCTCCACTTCTTTAAAGGCCGCCTGTTTTACCTTACGTTCCAGCTGATAGCCGGTACCTACAAGCAGAATCGCCATAAGACCAAGCTGAAATTTAGGCATTCCGGGTACAAGCATCAATACAACCATTACGAACCCGGTTAACATAATGGCCCTTGGCTGGGCCAAAAACTGGGCTGATACATCTTCGTTCAAACTGCCGTCTGATACGGCTCTGGTAACAACCATACCGGTAGCTACCGCTATCATAAGGGAAGGTAGCTGGGATACCAGTCCATCACCTACCGTAGCAATACTATATACAGTGAGAACCTCATTAAAGGGCATATTTGACTGAACCATACCAATGATTGCACCACCGATAAAATTGACAGCGGTAATAATCAGAGAAACAATCGCATCGCCCTTAACAAATTTGGTGGCACCATCCATGGCACCGTAGAAGTCTGCTTCCTTCTGGATTTTATATCGTCTCAGCTTTGCTTCCTGCTCATTGATCAGACCGGAACTTAAATCTGCATCAATCGCCATCTGCTTACCAGGCATGGCATCCAGGGTAAATCTGGCTGCAACCTCAGATACACGCTCTGTACCTTTTGTAATAACCAGAAAGTTTACTAATACAATAATGAGGAATATAATAAAACCTACTACAACATTTCCCTGTAAAACGAAATCACCAAAGGCTTTAATGACAAGACCAGATGATCCCATTCTGGTTAAAATATTACGGGTGGAAGATACGTTAAGTCCAAGCCGCAGCAGTGTGGTTATTAACAGAAGCGATGGGAATATGGAAAATTCCAGAGGCTCCTTAATGTTCATGGTTATCAACAGGATAATCATGGAAAGGGAAATATTTATTATAATCATTACATCCATAAAAAATGGAGGCAATGGGATGATCAAAAGAAGCACAATTGTAATGACAAATACTACAACGGAATTTCTAAGTAAAGTCTTCATTCTTTTTACACCATTTCTTTCAAGTATCTATGCCGCATTTTCTACTCTATGATCTTGTTATTCATACGGTATACGTATACCAGAATCTCAGCGACCATACCATAATATTCCGGAGGGATTTGTTCCCCCACTTTGGTACTGGCAAAAATTCCTCTTGCAAGAGGCTTGTTTTCCAGCACATAGATTCCATTTTCCTCGCCTATGGCTACAATCCTTAAAGCAAGTTCATCCTGACCCTTGGCAAGCAGAACAGGTGCATTATCTTTTTCTATGTCATAGCGCAGCGCTACCGCGTAATGGGTCGGGTTACGAATAATTACATCTGCAGTAGGAACTGACTGCATCATCCTGCTGCGGGCTCTTTCTCTTTGTAAGTTCCGGATACGCCCCTTTATTTCCGGATTTCCTTCCGTCTGCTTGTATTCTTCTTTCATCTCCTGCTTTGACATCTTAATCTGACGTTCATAATCCCACCACTGGTAGAAATAATCAAAGCCGGCTATTGCCATAAATACAATCGATACCTTTATCACCATATCCATAATGGCATCCAGAACGTATACTGCCGAATCCATTAAATTCATATCAATGGTTCTGGCCACTGCTCTTAAATCACTTTTTATGATCTGATAAAGAATTACTGAAAGTATGGTAATTTTAACCATATTCTTGATAAGCTCCACCAGACTTTTCAAAGACAGCAGATTTTTAATCCCTTTAATGGGATTCAGTCTTTCAAACTTGGGAGCCATATTACTTTTTGTAAATAAAAATCCTGTCTGTATTCCTGTTCCAAGAATTGCCAGAGAGGTGGAAACAAGAATGATTGGAATCGCTGCTTTTGAAATAGCAATTACTGTATCCCAGAAAACTCCTGTTGTATAATCCGACAGTGTATCTGCTGCCGGAGCCAGACTGACATATTTGATCATATAATCCCGCATGGTCCGATACATGAGCGGAAGCAATGCTTTCAGCATCACGAAAGTTCCAAGAAGCGTAGCGATCATAACCACATCCTTACTAACTGCAACATGACCCTTTTTACGTTCATCCCGCCGTTTTTTCGGTGTGGCCTTCTCGGTTTTGGAATCATCTGCCATTTCCGTTCATCACATCCTTTGCGCTATAAAATCCTGATCATATTCTCGACTGCCAGAAGCATCTGACTGATAATAACACCTACATAATCTGACATAGGTGAAAATAAGAATATAAGCATTAACAAACCTACTAAAACCTTTGCCTGAATATTAACTACAAATACATTGATCTGTGGGATAATCTTCATTAAAATTCCTACTGCTATTTCTGTTATAAACTCAATTGCCATAATCGGAAAAGCAAATTTAAGTGCCATAACAATACATTGAATAAATATTTCAAGAATGGCCCATGCAACTTTTGTCCCAATCACAGCCTGTCCGTAAGGCACAATTTCCGACGACTGGATCAGAAGCTTAAACAAAGCCAGATGACCATCTACTGCAAAAAACAATAATATGAAATATGCGTGAAAAATGCTTCCGGTAACCGCAACCTGTGCGTTACTCTGAGGATCAAATACGGTGGCCATGGATAGTCCCATCTGGAAATCTATAATAGTTCCCGCATATGTGATAATCATGACAAACAGTTCCATAACAAATCCAATTGCATACCCCATCGCAAATTCTTTAATAAGAAGCACCGCATATTCGATGGAAGTAACCGGCTCCGGAACCTGAGAAGAAGAAAACGAATACAGAAGAAGGGTAAACACCATAATCGTACCGCCCTTCACATAACCGGGTATATTCCGTCTTCCTAAAATCGGATTCAGAAGTATAAAACCTGACATCCGCATGAAAATCAGGGAGAAAAGCATCATCTGTCCTATATCCGGCATTTAACTCTTCCTTTCGTCTGTAAAACCCTACCCCAGCATGGTATTGAATATATGTACGGTAAAATCACTGAGCGTCTTCATCATATTACTGCCCATAATCAAGAGCATGAGTCCTACAACAAGCAGCTTGGGCACAAAGGTAATAGTCTGTTCATGGATCTGGGTTGCAGCCTGCAGTATGGAAATAAGAATACCGATGATCATACTGACCACCAGAACCGGCCCTGCCAGTTTAACGGCTGCTCCGAACATTTCATACATCAGGGTGCTGAGCGCAACTTCTGTCATAAAGATTCCTCCTGTCATTAATGAAAGCTTTTAACGAGATTTGTGAATAATAACTCCCAGCCATTAACTGTAACAAACAAAAGAAGCTTAAACGGAAGCGATATCATGGCCGGCGGCAGCATTACCATACCCATAGACATCAGCGTACTGGAAACTACAATATCCACCAGCATAAATGGAAGAAAAATCATAAAGCCTGCAGTGAATGCACGTTTTAACTCCGATGTCATAAATGATGGAATGATTACTGTCATTGGTAAATCTTCAATTTTTTCCGTTTTTTCTGTTTTGGATAGATCTACAAACAGATTTAACGTACTTGTTTCCGTCTGCTTCAGCATAAAACGCTTCATGGGTATCTGAGCCCGTTTGAGTGCCTCCGACTGGTTTATTTCTTCTTTAATGTATGGCTGGTAAGCCTCCGTATTGATATCTTTTATAACTGGATCCATAATAAACAGTGTTAAAAACAACGCAATACCTACCAGAACAATATTGGGCGGCGTCTGCTGTACTCCAAGAGCATTCCTGGTAAAAGAAAGGATAATGATGATTCTGGTAAAGGAAGTCATCATAACCAGAATAGAAGGCATCAGCGATATGATGGTCAGAATGAGGAAAAGTTCCAGGGTAGGCACCCTGCCTCCATTAATATTAACTAAGGCATCTGTATTCATTCTGTTCCTCCTACATGTCTTTCCGGTTTTTGTCCGTATATTTTTTCAGAATACTGATGAAATCAGGGTATCCCTCTCTCACTTGAGGATTTGGGATATCCAGACCTTTTTGAATATCCTCCTCCGTCAGTTCTGCAAGAATCGTAATCTGTGAAGAAGCAATACCAATAAGAAAATAATGGCTGCCTGCACGAACTACCGCAATAGACTTATCCTGCCCAAGGGGAAGCCGGTCCAGCATCTGCATATAAGTTCCCCCGCGTTTTAAGCCCATTCCTTTTCCGATACTTTTCGTAAATAAATAGCTTAAGTACAGAATGAGAATGGTCATAATCAGTACCGATAACAGACTGATCACACTGTTCATCTACAGGCCCTTCCTCTCTATTCAACGTTCTTTTTGATTATTTCGGTGATACGAATACCAAAATTATCATCAACAACCACTACGTCGCCTTTTGCAATACATCTTCCATTTACATACAGATCAACCTGTTCTCCAGCCAGCTTGTCTAAAATAACGAGTGAACCTTTTGTAAATTCAAGTATTTCTTTGACCAGCTTTCTGGTTCTGCCGATTTCCACGGATACCTCTAAAGGCACTCCCATGATCAGCTCACGGTTTTCTTCCTGCTCCTCGAAGCTTACCTGCCCTTCTGTAAAGGTATTCTGAGGTACGGACTTTACATTGATGGTCTTTGGCTCCGAAGCTTCTTTCTTCGGCATGTTCATCTGTGAATTCTGCATCTGCAGAATCATCTGCTGCATCTGGTTAATCATCTGCTGCTGCATCTGCATCTGATTCATCATCTGCTGCATGGCAGAATTGTCTGTATCCGGCATCTGGTTTGCCATTGTCGGCATGGAAAATACCGGCTGTGCAGCAGGTGCAGGTGTTGGGACTGGTGTTGGTGTAGGTGCCGGCGCTGCGTCCGTTGCATTGCTTCCGTTTAACAGCATCTCAATTTCCTCCTGGGACAAGATACCACCTGAAGACTCCTGCTTTGGAGGTGTCTGCGGCTGGGGCTGTGGTTCTGGAGCTGAACTGCCTGCAAGAAGTTTTTCAATTTCTTCCTGGGACAAAATGCCGCCTGATGAAGCCGGTTCAGAAACAGGTTCCGGAGCCTTTACAGGAGCAGTTTCTACTTCCGGTTCGCTCTCTGCCTGAGGAAAGAATCCTGCCACCAGTTCTTTTGCAAGAGCGGGAGGCATCACGTTAATAAACTCACTGGCCATCTGATCCGCTATCTTTAAATTAAAGCCAACAACAACCATTAAATCTTCGTCATGATAGTATTTTTCTTTAAAATCTCCCACATCTTCAATCTCAAAAGAAGTAGGGGTTGAAATATTGACCGTCTTGCTTAAAAATTCGCTGAGAGCGGTTGCCGAAGCCCCCATCATCTGATTCATTACTTCACAGATAGCACTGATATTTAATTCATTTAATTCAAAATCCTCTTCCGGGGTTTCCGTTCCCATCAGCATATCTACGATAACCTTAACATCATGCTTTTTCAGGAGCATAATATTGCTTCCGCTAAGACCCGCAATGTAAGTAATCTCCACACCCACTGCCGGTTCCAGGTTTGATATTTCGAACTCACTTTTAGTCAAAACCCTTACTACTGGTGTGGTGATATCAACTCTGGCATTGAGCATGGTAGATACTGCAGTGGCTGAGGCACCCAGGCTTATGTTTAGAATTTCACCTATGGCATCAATCTCAAATGCGCTAAAATTATTCGAATCCATACAACTTTTCTCCCTTTATACTCATTTAGCCCTCTATGCCATATTTTACCTTATTTCCCAATCTCCAAAGCCTTGGAAGCCATCATTTTTATGGCATTAAATGCGGTTATATTGGCTTCATAGGACCTGGTTGCAGACATGCTGTCTACTGTTTCCTTTATCAGATCCACATTAGGCATCTGAACATAGCCGTTCTCATCTGCATCCGGATGCTCCGGGTCGTAAACGGATTTCAAAGGACTGGTATCTTCCACTATCTGTGATACCCTGACTCCGCCTGCGCTCTGCTGGCGGCTTTTTCCTGCTGCATTCATTAAGGTTCTGCGGAAATTGTTTTCATTCTGCGCTTCAAGGACCACCATTCTTCTTCGGTATGGGCCGCCGGAAGCCGTTTTGGTGGTATCGATATTCGCGATATTTTGTGATGCAATATCAAGTCTGAGACGCTGAGCAGTCATAGCTGACGCACTAATATTCATCGAACTTAAAAACGACATTTGTACCCTCCTCAATGAATCAGCTTAACCGATTATACCAGTAACTGTCTTTAAAATTCTGTCCGGTTTGAATGGCTTAACAATAAAATCCTTTGCTCCTGATTTAATAGCTTCAATTACCATACTTTCCTGTCCCATGGCTGAGCACATAACAACGACTGCATTGGGATCCTTTGCTTTAATCGCTTTTAACGCTTCCAGTCCATCCATATTGGGCATGGTAATATCCATGATGATAAGATCAGGGCTTATCTCTGTAAACATCTGAACAGCCTGAGCTCCGTCAGCTGCTTCATACAGATCGGTATATCCGTTCTTTGTCAGCGTGTCCTTAATCATCATTCTCATAAATGCTGCATCATCTACCAATAATATTTTTGCCATTTTTTACATCTCCTTTATTATCCTATAATTCTTTATGTAATCCCTGACTCAGCTTTCACTGGTCTGGTAATTTCCATTTTCAGCCTGCTCATCAATTTTAACAGCCATATCATCAATTTTAACAGCTACATTCCGCTTATGAACGCCCAGCTGACCTTTAAACCATGGCTGGCCTTCTACAAAAAGCTTTACATCAGAATCTTTTGGCGTATTCAAATTGATTACATCTCCAACATGAAGATTATATACATCATCAAGTGAAATTGAGGTATCATCAAGCTGGGCCCTGACAAGTAAATCTGAGGATTTAATACTATGCATAATCTCTCTCCTGTTGTCCTGGCTGTTGGCTTCTTCACCCAGCGCACTATGTTTGCGCTTGTCCATGATGTCAAAAATATTCATAAGAAGAGAACCTGGAATGCATACATTCAGTCTTCCTGAGCACTCCTTCATATCTACATCTATCACTACAATAACAATGGTTTCATCCACACCAATTTCCTGAAACATACTTGGATTTTCTTCCAGCCTTGTCAGTTCGAAATTTAAATTAATATAGCTGGACCAGGAATCCCTTAAAGCACCGATTATATATTGAATCACTCTGTGATACAGAGCCATTTCAATCTCTGTATATGTATAAGATTCATCTACATTAATATCAGCCCCAACACCTCCCAGCATGCGGTCAATTAAATTGAGCATCAGCGTCATACTTGCATTAATAAGAAGCGGAGGATTTTTACTGTTGTTGGGCAGTGTTACGTTGACTACAGTAAGAACATCATTATCACTAAGTGCGTTACCAAACTCATAATATCTCTGTTCCTCAACGGTAACTACGGACAATTCGCTGGTAGTCCGAAATATACTGCTGATCTGGGAGCCTGCTATTCTGGAATAATTGTCGAATATACTCTTTAAAATTTTCAGTCTGTCCTTGGTAAATTTCTTCGGACTGTAAAAATCATATTTCCGGTATTTTACTTCATTTTCCTTTTTCTCTATCTCCTCAATAGGCTCGCTGGTTCCACTCAGGGAATTTAAAAGCGCATCGATTTGACTTTGGGATAATACTTCAGCCATTTGTTTCACTCCCGCTTTTTATTTAATTGCCCGCATTGTTCTCACTATTGTGATACACCTGATTGTAATACTCTTCCAGGGACTTTTCAACGGTATCATTTTTAGTTATTAAGATCTCCACACGGCGGTTTTTTGCACGTCCTTCATTGGTATCAAACGGTGCGATAGGGCGAAACTGTCCAAAACTCATCCCTACCAGTTTTTCCGGTGCAACAGCATTCTGACTCTGCAGATAGATAATGACCTCTGCGGAACGCTGCGCAGACAACATACGGTCATTACGTATGTTATTTGGTCTGTCCGGATTACCCTGTGAGGTATGTCCCAACACCTGAACTTCCTTAATATTGTTATTGGCCTGTGCCATGGCAGCTGCAAACTCACTGAGGACATCCTTGCCTTCCTGCCTGAGCACAGAACTGTCTCCATCAAAAAATACTTTATCACGAAATGAGATAAATGTGAAGCCATCTCCACGTGTAATTTCGACAGAATCCTGCATATTCCGATCATCAATTATTTTTTTCAGCATCAGATACAATTCGTCAAAATCTGTACTCTCTCCGCCTTCCGCAGGTGGATTTCCTTTTAATTCCCCCTCACCATCTTTCGCATTGGCATCCAACACAATCTGATCCGATGATTCAACAGCACTGGGATTAAAACTCTGCACCAGAATCTTCCATTTCGACTGGTCAATGGAGGACATTGAATACAGAAGAACAAAAAAGCACAGCAACAATGTAACCATGTCTCCATATGTATCCATCCAGCTTCCAAGCTCTTCCGGCTTTTTATTTTTCTTCATCATTAACCACCTGTTTCCCTGTTAAAATAAATGCTGTAAATTTACTGCTCATCAGGAATCTGCATTATTACCTGAACCGCCTCCGCCTGACCGTTTCTTCAGGATCTTGTTCTGCTGCGCCTGGGAAAGATAAGATAATAGCTTTTCCTCCAGGTATTTCGGATTGTCTCCGGCCTGAATCGACAAAACCCCTTCGATTATAATCTGCTTGTACAATAATTCCTCATCATTCCGAAGCCGGAGTTTTTTTGCCATAGGAACAAATAACAAGTTTGATAAAACACTGCCGTAGAAAGTGGTGATCAGGGCTACCGACATATCCTTTCCTATACTGTTGGATCCGTTGCCATCCATATTCATACCTTTCAGCATGTTTACCAGTCCCACCAGGGTTCCAATCATACCAAATGCAGGCGCCAGTGAGCTTCCTTTTTCATATACGCTGACGTCCTGATCATGACGCTCTGACATAGCTGAAACTTCACTTTCCAACATTTCTCTTATTTTTTCCGCATCCATCGCATCCACGATCAGCATAATGCTCTGTTTCAAAAAGGGATCCTTAATGCCATTAGCCTGCTCTTCCAAAACCAGTAATCCCTTTTTTCTGGCTGTCTTTGCCATGTCAACCATAGTATCAATTACTTTTTCAGCATCGTATCTCTTGGGATTGAGCATGATTGCAATGTGCTTTGGAATCTGCGCTAACGTTTTAAACGGAAAACTTGCTATCAGAGCAGCAATTGTACCACCAACTACAATAAGTACACTGGGCATGTCAATAAAATTTCCCAGCTTATCCATGCCAATTCCATTTATTATCAGAGCGATACCAACTACCCAGCCTACAATCAACGATATGTCCATGAATAACCTCCAACTGTCCAGGCATTTCCCGGATTAATCTTTCATATTCTTCCCGCGGGCATAGATTCGGGCATTGTAATCGATCGCCCGGTCTATAATTTCCTCAACACTTTCCTTCACTACATAATGCTTCCCGCTTACCAGGATAACATTGGATTCCGGTATTGATTCCACCCGCTCAATCTGTGCACAGTTTATAATGAATTCCTCATCATTCAGTCTTGTAAGACGAATCATATATTACCTCTCCTTAAGTCCGGGGAGGCGGAGTTAATACCTCCCCGGATTGTTGTGGAACCAATTATCGTTTCATATTAACTAATTCTTCCAGCATCTGATCGGTTACAGTGATGATTTTGGAGTTCGCCTGGAAACCTCTCTGAGTGGTAATCATATCTGTCATTTCTGTGGCGAGGTCTACTTTGGCCATTTCTAAGTAATTGCCCATGATACGGCCTTCTGAGCCACCGCCCTCAAATACGCTTACATTACCGGCACTGGCACCGACAGTGTAATAATAGCCGGAATCTTTTTCCAGACCGCCCATGTTCTGAACACTTCCCAGCGCTATCTTACCGATATTAACTGGCTGAGAATTTGCGGTAGTACCAACAATAGTTCCATCCGTCTGAATCTTATAGCTTGCAAACTCTGCAAGAGCATCGTCTGTAGATGTTCCACTGCTAGTGCTGCTGCTTGAAGATGCTGCAGTGGTCTGAGCTGTGGTCAAATTAGCCTGTGCCTTCGTTACAGCATTCTTGGCTGCTTCAAGTTTTGTCTCTTCTGTACTCACCGCAATTTTAGCTGCATCGCGAACACTTTGAAGAGAACCATCTTCCAATGTACTCAATTTGTTTGTAAAATCAACCATTGCTTTTTTTGCATCTTCATAATCTTGCTTTATGCCAGCATAACCTGGTAAAGTTGGATCAGCATCACGAAAATCTTCTAATTTGTCCTGATAATTGGTAAAATAATCATCAGGAGTTGGGATGGTACTCTCCGCAGTAGGTGCTATCAGCTGAGCCTTCAGCTCAATTAATTCATAATCAGCCTGTTCATATTCCTTAAGCTTTGCGTAATAAGTATCTCTTAAGGTATTACTCGGGTCTGTTGTAGCATTCTTCCAATTATCATATGCAGTATTCTTAGCCGTTTCTTTAGCTGCTAAATCTAACTCTAAATTACCAATACCTTTAATGGTACCTGCAGCATTTTCTATGGAATCATATTTCGCCTGATAATTAGATTGAGCTGTTACATATGCCTGTCTTGCTGCTGACACAATCGCATTCTGACTATTGTATGCAGCCTGTGCATCACTAAGAGCTTTCTTAGCTGCAGTTACTGCATTGTTGTTATTATCATTTTTTAGCTTATTAATCACCGATTGATTCGGCAACTTTAATGGAACCAGTGATCCCGTTGCATATTCCTTGCTGTCCTGGTCATAACTGAATCCATATACGTAACTACCACTGTCATCTGTTAAGTAACCATTGGGATCCACTTTAAATTTACCAACTCGCGATAAATAAAGACCGCTTGACTTTACTGCATCATCCCTCTCTAATGACAAGGATCCGCCATTTAGCATGGGACCAACAATGAAAAATCCGGTTCCATCAATCATACAATCCAAACCGTTAGCAGAAGGTGACATGCTACCAGTTGAATAATCGTAAGTAATTGCGCCAGTAGTAACTCCATAACCGATTTGGTTCGCATTTACAGCACCGATCCCTCCCGTTTCGGTGTTACCACCAGATCCGGAACTGCTGTTCTGATACATAGCATCCTTAAAAGACATGCTCGCAGCTTTATATCCCCATGTATTTACGTTTGCAATATTATTACCGATAACGTCCATCTTTGACTGATGTGCCCTAAGTCCTGCAACACCAGCGAACATTGATCTGACCATATTTTTTTATCCTTTCTCTCTTTGAAACTGCCGCCTCCTGATGTCAGTCAGACATCCAGGTTAAGCCCCCATAAATGGTCCAGCTATAATAAAACGGCACTGTCAATATTGGTAAAAATGTTCTCTTTCATTTCATTTCCTGACATGGTTGTTACCACTGTGTTATTAGGAACATTCACAATAAACGCCCCCCGCTCACTGATAATAACAACATCTTTCGCGCCTTTTAAACGAGCTTTTTCCACAGCAGATTGCAGATCATCTAAAAATGATGGTGTAACGTCGATCCCCCGCTGATTTGCCCGTTCTGCCGCATGCTTGGAAAAGTGAAGCTTTTCTTCTCCAATCCGGCTGTTAAGAACATCACTGAAGCTGTTGCCGCATTCCGTTACCCCTGCCGCACTGCGAAGTTTCAGCTGCCGGACATCTTCAAATTGATTTATTTTTCCTATCATTTTCAATCACCAACCATATCATACTGAAAACCATTCAGCTATATTGCTTGTTTATACCGTCTGTTTATTATCCGTTGAATCCACGTTAGCACTATCAGCAGCGTTGTTTTCTGTATTCTCAGTGTTTGTATCCGTTTTAGTTTCATCAACCGGCTCATGCCCCTTTTCGTAAACAGACATTACTCCAGACACCAGATATCCTGTCTTCACGTCATCATCAAGATAAAGGGTAGGTATTCCATTATAAATATCCACACGGGTTACCGTTCCGTTATGCTTTTCCACATTACCGTTTTTATCAAGAACGCCCACTAAAACCGACTTTCCCATCATGGAAGTGCCGTAATTGATTGTGTTTACCTGCGCAAAATCATCCATTGATGTGGAGAAGTTATCCATTGCCTGCATCATGGCAATCTGTGTCATCTGGGTCATCATCTCAGAGTTGTCCATTGGACTTGACATATCCTGGTTCTGAAGCTGAGCCGCTAAAAGTTTAAAAAAACCTTCTGTGGATAATTCACTGTTTTGTTTTTCTTTAACCTTTGAATCGGTATCTGTTGCAGCTGAGTTATATAGCAGATTGCCTGTGCCGCCTACTGCATTCGTACTAGCCATTTTTTTCTCCTTATCGTAAATTACTCACTGATCTCATCAGAATCCATGTCTGATATACCAAGTCTCAGTTTCTGTACAAAATCTTCACCAAAATTTTCGGAATGATTCTGCCTGTGTTCCTGCTGTTCTCTCCCATTGCCCTGATGTTCCTGGTTATTATTTAAGTAATCCGGCTGCTGTTTGTCTACAATCACATGAATCGGACGTTCTAAGTTGTTTTCCAGGATACTTCCTAATTCTCCGGCCGACTGGGACAGCATCTTTAAGGTCTTGCTTTCCGTACAGACAACAGATACACTCACCTGATCTTTCTCGTAGGCTACTTTGATAAGAATCTTTCCCAGGTTATGAGGTTCCAGCTGCACTTCCAGACTCTTTCTGCCTGTTTCAATCTGTGATATAATTTTTTCTGAAAGCTTTGCATTCAATTCTTCCAGATTCTGAACCGGTAAGGCAGTGGCAGCTGTTTCAGCTTTGTGGGTACTTAATTCAGACATTTGCCTCGGTGCAATAAGCTTTTCCTGAAACATACCAGGAAACTTATCCTGTGCGGCATCTTCGTCATCCAGACGATTCTTTTCATCTGTTTTCAACCGATATCCTGGTCCATCAGCCTGCGCCAGTTTTTTCTCTGTCACACCGGGGCCATACTCTGTAATAACCTTCTCTGACACAGATTTTTCCAGTCCGCTCATTTTTAAAAGAGCTTCTCCAGGTCCCTTTACTTCTTCCTTTTCTCCAACTTTTAACGGAGCAGCATTTTTATCCTGTTCCACCAGTCCGATTTGGGAATCCGGCACCATCTTTTTTGGCATCAGACTGTTTAATGCATTGAAGTCTTCCTTTTCCTGAATCAAAGTACTGTCATCCTTCGGATTCCAGTTCTTAAGGCGAAATTCCTTAAGCAGCTGAAATGAATCCATAGATTTCGTATCCCCGGATTCTTCCTTTGAATCTAAGGAAACCGGCATCTGACCTTTTAAAGATTCCAGGCCTGCAATCAGCGCATCTTTTTTCTGCTGATCAGGAGCATCAAACGTTTCACGGGTTATTCCATCCTGCTGCGCCTGAGGTACCCCTGCGTTTGAAGCTGCAGTTTCAAGATCCTTATTCAAATCCTTCTTGTCTTTGCTTCCAGTGTCTTTCTTTAAATCTTTCTCTCTCATCATTTTCTTAAAACCGGAAGAATCATTTATTGATGTATCTTCTGTCTTCTGAGATTTTGGCATCTGCCTGATTATAACTTCCACACTGTTTGTTTTCATCTCCATTGTTTTCCCTCCTTTCTCTATTCTGCCTTGAGGCATTGATTTTATGGTAACTGCCGGATTTTGAACCGGCAGGACTACCTGCTGCTGCGAACTGACATCGTATTAGAGACAAACTCTTCGATAAACAGCTCTTCACTTTTTAACACATCTTTGTTGTATTGATCCAGCTTTTTTTCTTTTAATTTATCAATGGAAGCTTTTTCTTTTTTAGCCTCAATCACTTCGGTGCGCTTTTGTTCCTCTTTTTTCTTAAGCTTCAAAAGTATCCCCTGTTCCGTAACAATTCTTTGCTGAATAAACGTTATATAGCGTTCATATTCTCTCATGATATTGACAGTAACCCCGCAGAGGGTATCTTCCCGGTAACGGACAGCCGCACTTTGGCTCTTTTCCATCAATTCCTCAATCCGCTTTTCCTGCTGTGCTACACTGGCAAGAATCTGTGCATGTTCCGTTTTGAGATTCTCAAGCACCTGGTCTTTATAATTTAAAACAGTATCAAGAGGAAAATTGAATTTTTTCATCTTCAGCCTTCTTTCACAGAGTTTACTTTAAAATTGCTCTCATCTTCTCAAGTATTTCTTCATAGCTGTCATTCTCATTGATCCCCTGACACAAAAAATTATTGATCTTCTCTATCTTAGCTATGGCAACATCCAGTTTCGGATTGGTTCCCGACTTATAGGCGCCAATGGAAATTAAATCTTCATTCTTTTCATACAGGCTCAAAATATCTCTGATTTCAGAGGCCATCTTTCTGTGCTCATCAGATACAATATTGGTCATAAGACGTGATATACTGGCACTTACATCGATTGCCGGAAAATGATTGGCATTCGCCAGCTTTCTGCTCAGTACAATATGGCCGTCTACAATACCACGCACGGTATCGGCAATGGGTTCGTTGGTGTCATCACCTTCTACCAGAACTGTATAAATTCCGGTAATGGAACCTTCTTTAAAATTACCGCTTCGTTCCAGAAGTTTTGGAAATTCAGCATATATGGAAGGGGTATAACCTCTTGCTACCGGAGGTTCACCGATGGCAAGACCAATCTCTCTCTGAGCCATCGCAAAACGTGTGAGAGAATCCATCATAAGGAGTACGTCTTTCCCCTGGTTTTTGAAATACTCTGCAATCGTGGTAGCAACCAGCGGGCATTTCATGCGAAGCATAGCCGGCTGGTCCGAAGTCGCCACTATCAAAACAGATCGTTTCATTCCTTCCGGACCCAAGTCCTTTTCAATAAACTCTCTTACCTCACGGCCACGCTCTCCAACCAGTGCCACAACATTGATATCTGCCTTGACATTTCTGGCGATCATTCCAAGCAAAGTACTTTTTCCAACACCGCTGCCTGCAAAGATACCGATACGCTGGCCCTTACCGATGGTATTCATACCATCGATTGCCTTGACACCGAATTCCAGCGGATCTGTAATGGGAGGGCGGGTCATGGGATTGATATAAGGATTCTCAACATAATAATACTTGGGATTTTCAAAAGGTCCTTTCCCATCCATGGGTTCTCCCTTGGCATCTATAATCCGGCCTCTTAAAAAATCTCCCACAGGGATCTTCAAACGTCTTCTTGTATTTCTTACAAAGCTTCCTGCTGCTATTCCGCTCATGTTTTCATAGGCCATAAGCTGAATCTTATCATCTTTAAATCCAACCACTTCCACAGGGATCTGTTCTTTCCTGTCCTCATTGTAAATATAAGCGATATCCCCAATGCTGGCCTTTCCTCCGGATGCTTCCATAGACATACCAACAATATTTTCAATCTTGCCGATATGGTCAATGGTCTCTGTTTTCATGATTAAGTCCGATAAATCTTTGAACATACGGATTCCTCCTGCTACAGTCTTGCGTTATTAAGAATTCCCTTAATATTTTCTATCTGGGTATTTACGCTGACATCAATAATCTCCTCCGGAAGTTCAATGATGCATGTCCCTTCTTCTGAATGGTCCATGGCAATAATCTTGATATTTCCGGATATATGGGAGAGCTCATTTAACAGTCCCACATCTCCCTGGATCATCATTCCGGCATCCTTTTGGGACACGTAAATTTTCACCCACTGAGTTTTTTTCAGTTTTCCTGCAGCAGCGACTATCATTCTTTTAATAATCTCACCGCTTGATTTCAAGCTGGTCTGTATCACCTTTTCCGCTATGGTTAAAGTGACCCGTTTTAAATCATCAATGTAGGTTTCCAGAATCCTGTTTTTTTCTTCTGTAACACTTTCTATGGTTGATTTAATGGTTTCACGGAATTCCTTCATCCGCATATCCAGTTCTTCCTTATGCTCTTCGTACGCAATCTCGCGTCCTTCCTGCAATCCGGCTTCATAACCGTCATGATAACCGTTTTCTCTGGCATCTGCGAGTATCTTCTCAGCTTCTTCCTTTGCCTGCCTTACAATCTCCTCTGCCCTGCCAGACGCTTTTTCAAAAATCTCGGCGACCTGAAGATACTCATCTTCCTCATCCGGCTCAAACTGTTCTGCTTCGGGACCGGCTGCTTCTTTTTTCACCAATATATCTTCAAATTTTTCTTTAAATCCATATTCCAGAACCCGATCCGCAGCCTCAGGACCCTTGATAATATTAGGCAATGATATCATCCTTTCCGCCCTTGCTGATTATCAGCTCGCCCTCTTCTTCCAGACGTCTGATAATGCCAACAATTCTCTGCTGTGCCTCTTCTACATCTTTCAGACGTACATTAACTGTAACTTCCATGTCGGACTGAATGCTTTCTTTCATACGGGTTGACATATTGTTGAAAATAACATCTGTAATCTGCTTATTAGCATTCTTAAGCGCATAAACCATATCCTTCATATCGCATTCGCGGATAAAACGCTGAATGGATCTGTCGTCCATTGTAATAATGTCTTCGAAAACGAACATCTTCTTGCGGATGGTATCTGCCAGTTCTGCATCTTTTCTTCCCAATTCGTCGAAGATAAGTTTTTCGTTTCCTCTGTCCATATGGTTCATTACGTTTGCTATGTAATCGATACCGCCAACGGTTGTGTAATCCGTTGTAAGTATACCGGAGAATTTCTTCTTAATCTCATTCTCTACAATCTTAATGGCTTCCGGAGAAGCGCTTTCCATTCTGGCAATGGATTCCACTACCTGAAGGCGCTTCTCAGGAGAAAGCTCAGAGATCAGCTGTGCCGTCATCTCTTCATTGGTATAGGATAAAACCAGCGCGATGGTCTGTGCTCTCTCATGCTGTAGAATAGAGAAAAGATTCTTGGAATCACTCTTCCGGATAAAGCCAAAGGATCTGGATTTAAGGGACTGGGTTACTTTCTGAAGCAGGCTGTTGGCTGTACTCTCTCCAAATGCCTTTTCCAGAACAGTTCTTGCATATTCCAGTCCGCCGTCTGTTACCACCTTTTGAGTTAAACAGGTTTTATAGAACTCATCCAATACGGCATGGGTAGTATCTGACTCAACATGTCCGAGTTTTGCAACTTCGACGGTTAATTTTTCAATCTCCTCTTCACTCAGATACTTATATATTTTGGAAGCCTTATCCACGCCGAGTGAAACAATAACTGTTGCCGCTTTCTGTTCCGGCGTTAGATTAGTCGTCATTATTGTTTCCTCCATTTAACCAGGTCTTTAATAGCTGTGCTGAAATCTCAGGATTCTGTTCTGCAAATTCACGGACGCTTTCACGCAGTTCCGCAACTTTGTCTTCTTCAGGAGCAAGGACCTCAATCTCCTTTTCCTCTGTATCAGGCATCTGCGGAAGAATCGGCATATCCTCCTGGCTGTCTTCCAGCTCCTCAGCAAGCGCTCTTTTCCTTCTTCTGCGCCGAATAATAAGAATAATAATAACCAGAAGAAGCAGTACTCCAGCCAATGCCCCGATGAGAATCCACTGATTAATCAGAATACCATTGGTGCTCGCCTCTGCAGGCTGATCAGGCTCTTTCGGCACTTCAATTGTGTAGAATGGCGCTGCTACAGCAGTAATCTTTTCCGCCCGGTCTGCCTGGGCAATTCCCGCAGCATTTCCTGCAAGATTACGTATATCATCAACAGACAGTGAACCAAAGTCATTGCCATTGACTACCACAGAAACGGTAAGGTTCTCGATACTTCCCGGATTAACCTGTCCCTGTTCCTTGATCTGGTTTAATAAGTATTTTCTGTCTAAGCTGCTGGACCCATATGCATTATCGGAGTTCTGTCCACCCGCATTATACTGGGGAATATCAGCATTGGCCTCTGAACCGGCAACTCCTGATGCAGTCTGTCCGTCTCCGGAATATTCCTTGAAAATGGATTCCTCAGAAGTAAGACCCGTTTTATCCTTCTCATCAATCTTTTCCGGTGTATTATAGACGATACTTTCCCTGATCAGCTTTTCCATGTTGACTGTGCCTTTAACGGATACCCGCACATTGCCGTTTCCGTATACCGGTCCCAGTACATTCATAACCTTAGCAGAGATCTGGTCTTCGATCAGTTTTGATATCTCATCGGCTGCTTTTCCGGAATCTGCATCACTGTCATTGGAATTGGTTGATACCTCACGTCCGTTGCCGTCAAACACGGAAACATTATCGATTACCATTCCGGGAATACTTTTTGAAATTAATAGCTGAATGGATTTCGCCTGTTCTTCCGTCGGCGATCCACCGTCCTTCATAACGACAACAGCTTGGGCACTCGCTTCCTTGGCGCTGTCTTCAGACAGTGCATATTTAGAAGTTTCTCCCAGGGCTATTGTAACGTATGCTTCTTTTACTCCATCAAAAATCTGAATCGTAGATCCAATTCTTGTCTCCAGATCATACAGTTTAAATGTCTGACGATCTGAATCTGTAGTCATAAGATTAACATTGTTTCTGAAAACGTCATATGTAAAACCGCTCTTGGGATATCCTTCTGACACCAGCTTTGCTCTTGTGGTGTCCATCTTCTCAGTAGGAACTTTTATATCACCGTTGTCGTACTGATAATCGACCCCGTCTTCCTGCAGTTTTCCAATAATCTGTTTTGCTTCTTCACTACTCACCCCGGTAAACATAACTTCATACGGTTTCTGCCGCATGGACAGTGCTGCAACGACCGCACCGCTGATCACCAATACGCCAATTACTCCCGCAATAATAATCTTTTTCGTCTTATCACTTAGTTTACCCAATAAATCCTTAATTTTTTCCATCATCGCGTACGTCCGCCCTGTTATCTGTTTTAAATACTAATACGAATAATTTCCGTATAAGCTTCCAATGCCTTATTCCTAAGTGCTGTTAAAAGTTCTACGGATAACTGGGCCTTTGCCGCTGCAGCAGGCACTGTATGTGCGTCATCAATCTGTCCGGTGGACAAAAGATACTGCTGTCTGGTTAAGTCTGATTCCGTTGTATTTACATTCTCAACTGCCTCTTTAAAAATATCCTGAAATGAAGGGCCTCCATTCTGGCCGGATACCACCTTTTTATCTGCTCCTATATCCCCAATGGAATCCAATGAGCGAATGGGCGTTATGAACATCTGTTCCATCTTATGTGCCTCCCGTTTTAACCTTTAATAATTGTACGAAGTCTGCTGATATCACTGTTTAAAGAATTCAGTTCATATTGATACTGCAGGGTAGTCCTTGCAAGTTCCACATTCTCCACATCTGTATTGACATTATTGCCATCTAATCTTGCAGATTCATCATTGGTGTTTCGCACATAGTATCTGGAGCCATTGATAATCTTACCGATTTCCGCAGAAGTACCTCTCCTCGCTGCCGACAGCCTGTTGCGAAATTCGTCTTCGAAGGTCACATACTTGGCCTTATAGCCGGGGGTTTCACCATTCGCGATATTATTAAGTGTCGTCTGCTGCTTTGACCACAAATAATCCAGAGATTTTTCCGCCATGGAAATGCTGTTCCCAAAAATTGCATTCATCGGATTGTTCCTCACTTTCATTTCTACCGGCAATCTGCCATTATGACGTATTCGGACTGTTACAAAATGGAAAAAATAGTTAAATTTTAACAGTCAGATGCAAAATCATTCATTTTTTGTAATTTTCTTACTCCATTTTACATTTTATTACAAATAATGTCAAGAAAGTTCTAAGAATTCGACACGGTTTTTCGTAAGGAAAAATTAGGAAATAGCAGAAAACCCCGTATTTACGGGGTTTTCTGGGATTGGGAGAGCTAAATTTTACTATATTTTTTAAGGTGGGGTGGGTAAATGTGGGTTAATTCTTTGGTAATTTTTGCGCATTTCGTTCGTTTTTCAGTTACCAGTTCTAAGTTTATAATATTGTTTTATTCATATATGTAACAATTTTACTATATAATTACGATAGAACTACTCGTATAATAAATCTTTGATATTGTATAGATAATTTCTGCAAAAATTTTTAAGTCAAATTTTTAGAGAAATATTTTTAATCGGCAAATCATGTCGTAAATCATCATCTCAATATCCAGAACTTCTGGTTGAGTATCTTCCGTGGTCAAAAGAACTGCCTTACAGATGCCAGCTTACATTAAAACATAAAAAATGCTTCAAAAAATGATGCCTTCAGCTTAGCATAAATAATGTAAACCGAATAGTACACCATCTTTTGAAGCACTTAAACACTTTTTCGCATTTTGCTTAGCAATCGATCACCCAATCACACATTGGTACATTAATTTTTCCACGTGCTGTCCAAGGGACAGTTTCGATTTTTCGATCAGGGTTACAGTATCTGCATGCCTCATGCGGTTTATCTAGTATATTATTTAGCTCCCATCCATCAAGCTTAGTATTGTGCAAGTCAATCCTGAGTTTTGATACTTCGGTATCGAAATACTGCCTCGTTTTCACCCCATAACAATCTTCAAATATGTAATTTAGTGCACCAGAACCACAAGGATATAGGTAACCATCACGCAAAAAATTACATAATATAGTTGAGCCGCATTTTCTACGTGTCCACGAATCAGCAGGATCTCCAATATACGATTCATTCAGTATAACGGACTTGTTGAAGGATTGTATTGGGATAGTATCACCGCTCCACCCCCAATATACACCATGCTTTTTTAGAAGGGCAGCAACTTGTTCACGTTTTTCATAGATCGGAGGATATGCCGAGATATGAAATACACAGCGACAGTTTCTCATAACTTCAAATAACGGAGCCAGATGCTCGCCAAGAAGCAATCCATTCGTAACAACAGACAAATCGGCTGCCGGAAACACCTCGCGTGTAACCTTAATCCATTCTGGCAGCTCAGGATTCAGTAATGGCTCACCACCCATGAGCCTTAACCTTGATACATTCCACCAAAGATCACCCAGCTTCCGTACATCCTTATGATACTGTTCCAGATCGCACATTTTAGGTTCTTTAATTAAATTACAATAGTGACTACAGGCCTTGCAATTTAGGTTGCAATGATCTACAACGTGTGTCTCATAGTATTTTAAATCCGGCTTATTGACATCTACTCTAATCAGTTCACTTGCCAAATCACCTTTTTCAACGTGGCGCATGTAATAAAACTGGTTTACTACATAGAATTCAGGAACTCCA
The DNA here is from genome assembly GCF_003432035.1 of Lacrimispora amygdalina. GTDB lineage: Bacteria > Bacillota > Clostridia > Lachnospirales > Lachnospiraceae > Lacrimispora > Lacrimispora amygdalina. The sequence continues at coordinate 108,193 of NZ_QOHO01000012.1, read as the reverse complement.
AGTAAACGAAGCGCATTTTGTATCGCTCGATATGCATTACAAACATTAGCAATAATAATAGTGTCAATTTCCAGATTTTTATACATTTGAGTAAGAACTTCTAATGATACTATTTTCTTGTTATCTAAATACTTATCTATACTTTTCCCTGTCTCATCACAGAAAACGATAAGGTTATATTCATCACCACTTTGGTCAATTCTCTGTTTAAGGAACATTCCATAATCATTTACGCCTATAATAGCTACTTTTTGGGGATGACGAGACATAATTGATTCTAATTTATAGTTAATGGAAGCCACCTCAGAATCCTGCGGTATTAATTCTCTAAGTTCTTTTATATATGTATTAGCTTCCCCGTAGCGTTTATTTTCCACCAAAAATTGCACACGAATTTTTTTGAACGATATCCATGCATCTGAAGTTTCCGTTATTGCAGCTGCGATTTCTCCAATAGCACAATAACGCTCAACCTGCTCATCCGACACTTCCTCACGCGAGAGCAACCAATCCCTCAAAGCAACAAATATCCGGTTACGTTTTGCGGTCCATTGCTCATTTTGACCGAAATGCGTACCTAATTGCGATTCTGATGCTAATTTTCTTGAGGCTGGGCACATAAGAATCTCAAATAGAATGTCAATTTTTTCGGAATCCTTAATAGTTTTTGTCAGCAATGTTTGAAGTGTTTCTTCCATTCCGTTCATGTATAAATAGAGTAAAAACTCTATATTACGTGGGCAATCGGCTTTAATCTGCATAAGATAGTTGAAAACTTGTTCATAGCGAAGATTATCTTTATGAAAATTATCTAATTTTTCTGCGTTTGTGATTACTTCTGGGTTAGCATATTCATAATGCAATATTTTCGAAAAAAATCCAATACGTTGTGAGTTTTGAAACGCAGATGATACTTTTTCAAAATCATCTAAGTCTGTACAATTCCCTAGTGAATCTTTATTTTTCTCAATACATTTACTCCCTAACGTCGCCCTATATAGCTTTCCTTCAATAAACTTCATAAACTCAAAGTATTCAGTGAAATACGTGGAGAATTCTTCAGCTTTTAATACAAGTGTTTTGTCTACACTTACTGAGGAATTTACTTCTTCTGCGATACCGAACTTATCGCTACCGCAACATGCAATATCTAAATCATATTCAGACGCAAACTGCAACATCGTTTCTAGAAATATTGGATCGTATGCATGATTGACATCAAGAGTGCAGATATAATCATTTTCAGAAAATTTACGCGACAATATATTTTCTATATTTGAGCTATCATTATCATAAACCACACGGATTCGCTTGTCCTTTAATGCATAGTTACAAATCATTTGCCTTGTTTCATCTGTTGTTGCACAGTCTATAAGATAATACACAAAATCACTATATGATTGCCTAAGCACACTATCTACAGCTCGACTTAACATTTTTTTTGAGTTATGGGTTGTTGTAATTATATATATCATTTCATTTTCCTCTTTCTAGAAAGGCTATTTCTAACTGATATACTTATTATGACTCAGCATGAACCTTCAAACTTAAATAAAAAATTGGGTATAAGATATTTAAATTCTTTACCAGTCTACAATGTTTGAAGTAAAACGCAGTAATATCATTAATATCAAATTCGACAAGTTTTCGCCTAGGGCGTATCTGAAAACTATAAATTGAACAAAGATCAAGTTTTAGTTAAAATATAAAGAAAAAACTTAGATATTTTTAATATGGCACAAAAGCGTTTTGAAATATCAGAAGAACAATGGATACAAATTCAAAATTTATTTCCAGCTGCAAAGACAGGGCGTCCTCCTATTAGATAATCACCTTATGTTTAATACAATTCTATAGCTTGCAAGAAGTGGCCCTGCCTGGCGTGACCTCCCAGAGCGCTTTGGCTCATGGAAAACGGTATATAGCCGTTTTTGCAAATGGCGTGATGATGGAACATTATTGAAGATTTTTCAGTCTCTAAATGAAGATGCTGAATATAAAAATCTGAGTATAGACTCTACCTCTGTAAAAGTTCATCAGCATAGTACTGGTGCTAAAAAGTGTCAGTAAATCACGAATTTAATCAACACATCGGAAAAAGCCGGGGGGCGCATCCCTTAATGGCATATGATGCTTAAATTTATCTGCGTATGGATTCCCTTTGTGTAAACAAAGCAAATTCTCACCTCTGATTTTAAATCTTTCAGTCAAATAAAAATGGGATTATCTGATGTATTTCACAGCAGATTGTTTTATCCTACTTCCCTGTGGTATTATACCCCTGATACCAGAAAACAGCGATGGCAGGACCCGCCCCGACCAAAGTTTGGATTCCTGCCATAAACACACATACATACTTATACATTCTTCCTGCACTCTCACGCATTTGCTCAACTGCATACATGCTTATGATAACCTTATCCACTAATTTTTCAATCCCATATCCCAAGATTCTTATGATAACCTCATCGCGGACAACTTCCCTGCACTTACGCGCATTCCGGCTGATCTGTTTATGAAAGTCGGTAGCTCCAATCGCAAGATAGATATGCCCGCACAGCAGTAAAACGATTCAGCATTCTCTCACCAGCTTTTGCATCAGTTCTGCCAAGAATGGAATGTGTTGTGCGTCATTTACAAAAATTGAAAAGTCCTTCCAATTGACGATTATTTCGCGGCTGGCTGCACCAGTTTTCTTTTCTTTTGACGGATCATTGACCAGGACTTCAACAAATGTATCTTCCAGTAACACCAGTTGATAATCATATTGTGGAAGAATACCATTTTTAAAATGCATATGGAATGACGCCATCTTTTGAAGCACTTACATCTTAATTAGACTCTAATTTTTCTTTCATAGATAAAAGTTCATTGTCATCGGGTATCAATTCCAGAATATCGAACAATTTAATTTTCGCATCGTCTACACGCCCCATGTCAATTAGATATTCTATTAATATTTTGTTGAAAAACACCCAACCACTCGCATTCTCCACCACAGCACATATAAATTCGCCAACCTGACAAAAGTGCTCCATTTGCTCATCCTGCACTTCTTCACGTGCAAGTAACCAATCCATAACAATCTTAAATAAGTCTTTACGCTGTCCGGTAAATAAAGAAATACTACCGCACAATGCCCCGAGCTGATTGCGAGCTGCAAGTTGCTTTGTGTATTGATGTGAAAAGATATTAAGAACATTAACGAGTTTCTCCTCATCTGAAACATCTGAATTCAATAACACATTCAGCGTATCCTTAATTGCATTCATATAAACCAATAACAAAAATTCTTCATTATGAGATGTAACAATTCCACATCTATTCATTAGAAAATCATTTGCCATTTTATGAAGGATAACATCAGAATCTATGCGTTTTGAGTCCCATTTATATGATACAGATTTAGGTGAAATATAGTATTTATGCAAAGATTCGGCAAGGATTCCAACGCGTTCAGCTTGAGCCATAGTGTAAAAAGCAAACCATGTATCATTACCGTAACTTAACATATCGTTTCGTAAATAATCTTTTAAAAGAGACATCTTATATAACTTTCCCCAAACCGTCCGGAAGAACTGATGATACTCCGAAAAATATTCACTATATGCTTTTGCATCTGATAAAACTAAATTCTGTTGGATTTTTCTAATCCCCCCAATAGTATTCGTTTTTGAGTTTATAAAATCACTTCCAACCGCAACTATATCCAGACTATTTTCGTTCATAAAATAAAGTGCTTTTTCAATAAAGTCACATTTATACTCATCATCACTATCTAATAAACAAAAATAATTATCATCGCAAATGTCAAGTCCGGTTCTTCGGTAAAATCTATCCCAAATAGCATGTTCTTTATCATCGTTAGGACTGCAATTCTTATCAATATGATATATATTCAACTGAGGATTTTGTTCCGCATACTTAAGCAGGATCTGTAATGTGTCATCATTGCTACCATTGTCTAATATATCCCAGGTTATATCCCCTCTGTAAGTCTGATTCAATATACTTTTTACACAACGGTGAATTGTTGATTGTGCGTTATATGCGATTGTTTGAATGTAAATACGGCTCATTATCTCCTACCTAACTATTAAAATCAAACGATTCTTCTGTAATTGAGTTTTTTACGTATTGTGGAATATTTTGAAGTAACTTATTTTTTATGACATTTTCATCATCAACAAGTTTTTTAAAAGCATTTACTATATCAAAATCCCTTCGTAATTCTTTAACTGGTAGTACGTATTCCGATAAATCTAAATCTTTGGCTATCCCCTTAGATTTAACAGAATAACCTATTACTAACGTTGGAACATAGGATGAATATGCGGCAATGGACGCGTGAGTCCGAAGTGTAACAGAAAATCTCGCACCACCGATAATGTATTTTAACTGCGATGCTGAATAACGTTCAGATATAAGGCGAATACGTGGTGAATTATGTGTATTAATCTGTGACATCATTTCAATATCACTATCTGTTTTACAAATAACGTGGGGTACTAAAGCTATATTCAGGTCCGTTTCAGCAAGTATGTAATCCACTAAATTCTGAAAACAGTGTAAAGCTATTCCACTAACCTTTTCTTTTTTTGCAGCAAGCGGACCAAATGTTATACTGACATAATTGTCAAGTTCAAATGGAACTGCACTCGGCGCAAGCCGAAACGCGATGTCGGATACTTTTACGACTTGTTTTATTCCACGTTCTATTAATGCTTTATAAGTTACATCTTCTCTTGCAGTAATTAAATGATGCGTTCTTAATGCTTCAAGCATATCCTTATCTATTTTATCCGGATCTACTGAACAACTCCATAATATACTTTTAGCACCTTTTTCAATAGCCCTATAGTGAATATTGGCGTATCTCATCCAATTAGAATAGCAATAATTATCACCACCAAGATGAATACAAATTGTATCTGAAGTTATTCGATCTATTGTTGACTTATATATTTTGTCATTATTCTCAATCGAATATTTAGAACTGATTTCAGAAGACAAATAAGTCTCATCACGCCCTACTACTTCATCAGCAGGCAGATGGAATTCATGGTCTTGATCCGGATTATGTGAAGAAACTATAATGTGACAATCTGGAAAACGTTCGCGCAAAACCTCTATTCCGCACAGCGCTAATGCTTCTCCACCATGGTTATAACAACCTCCATGACCATATATGAGGAATCTTTGTTTCATAAATTTCTCTCCTCCCACGCGCGAATTAATTTATTATATAATTCTTCTGCATGATCGTCTAACAAATCCGATTCAAAAGCAAAATCATCTTTTAATGTGCAGTCTTTGCAATAGGAATTTAACCCATCGGTTTTTTCTTTTAACACACCTAACAGCATATTGTGACGTTCCTCACTATTCCATATATCGAAAAGACTCCTGTTTTTAATATTAAAGTCAGGAAAAGTCAAACCATTATATAACCTGCATGCAGATACCTGACCATCTGCCTTCACTGCGAATCTAAAAAATGGTGAAGCGCAAACTCTCACCTCTTCATTCCGCATATCATATCGACTTAACACTTTATTATCATCACTTATCATATTGTCGTATGAAACTTCATGAAAAACCTTGATTGTTTTTTCAATACTCATAGTATCACAAATATTTTTAAACATTTCATAAAAAACATTTTCATCTTCACCAATACAAGTATCCATAGTTTTACAGGCGATTTCGGCTCCGCCTTTGTGATGGTAAAAATATTCAATTTGTTCAAGATACTTATCAAAATCAACTTCCGCTGCACAATTTTTTCTAAAATCCTCTTCTGAAATTCCGTTGACTGAAATCTTAATATGGTCTAATCCCGCGTTTATTAAATCATCTGTAAGTTGATGAGACAACGCAATACCATTTGTTGTTATTGTTATTCTTTGAATACCCGCATACTTTTTTAACTTTTCAATCATAAAAGGCAGTTTTTTATGTAATAATGGTTCTCCCATCCCAGCAAACCCAATTTGTTTTATCCGATTGGGGAACTCATTAATTTGTTTTAACATGAGATCAAATAATTCATCGCTCATATACTCAAACTTATGACCACTGTCTAATATTTCTTTCTTTGGAAGCGAATGCAGGCAGTACTTACATTTAATATTGCAATAACTTACAGGTTCCACTTCAATTACAAATGGAGTGTCCAGTGGTATTACGGTCCAAAGCTGAACCCGCTTCTTATGATAAATGTTACTGATTTGTGCCATTATAAATAATCCTCCATTTCACGCTTCAACCAACTGAACTTGTTAGTCAGCTAACAAAATCTTTCAAAAAATATATTGATATCAGTAAAACAGTCTGAGTTTGCTTTTAACGTAAGTTCATCCCAGTCCCACCATCTCACTCGTTGGAGTATATCGATTTGGGGTTTGCTAAAACGATACTTCTTTACTTTTCCCGGTACTCCTGCTACAACTGCATAAGCTGGAACATCTTCAAGCACAACTGCTCCAGAACCAATGATAGCTCCATTACCAATGCTTTTTACTCGTGAAGCGTTAATAATCACATTTGCGCCTATCCAGACATCATTTCCTATTGTTAAGCTGTGTGTCATTGCAGGAGGAGCAGCACTCATGCAGGAAGAAATTGTAAGATGTTGTATATTATGGTCAGCTACGACTTGAACAGTGCGATTTATTGATGAATAATGCCCAATAGAGTTTACCAATGAACTCCAGCCCAAAATAGCATCGTACGAACTTACCCTTTTACCAATAGTCATATTTTTATATACTAAATTACGATTAGAGAGTTCCGTCCATGAGGAATAATCCTGTTCTTTATATCCAATTTCTTTTAACTCAGAAATTATTGAACTCACTACACTATCGGTTATCTGAAATATAAAAGCATAATGCTCATCACGATTAATCGAACAATACGGCATTACCTTAAAACCAGTCTGATATTCAAAAAATTTCCGATTACTGTAATCTGCATCAACAAAAAAGCTTATTTCAATTCCAAGTTCTATTAACAAACGCATATTAACAGAAGTAAATGTCCCTGCACCAATTACAACGATTTTTCTACCGTTTGCCTTTTGTATCAGTTGTTCTGCGAGTTTACGCATATTTGCATACCCACTCTCTTTCATATTCAAGTATCCATGGCGCATTTATAAATTTTTCACGATGTCTCGAAAGCTCCTGTTGCATTTCGTTAAGGTGAATTGTACAACCCGTAAGGTCATTTTTAATGATTTTATTCACCATAGAGATCATAAATGACCATTCAAAATAACACCAATAATAAGTGTTAGACGGGAATCGTTCACAGAGCCAAATTGTCCGTTCACGATAAGCTGCGCGGTAATCACAAAGGTACTGTGAAGTAATCATTCTGTCTTGTGAAGTTGCAGCAGAATTATTTCCCTCATGACGATAAACATGATATTTTACTATTCCATATGAAACTATAGAATTTGCAGCTGCTATCGCCTTATACATTAAGTGAATATCATCATAAAGCCCGGTTTCTGGAAAACGAAGTTCTGATAGCAGGGAACTTTTAAACAGCTTTGTAGGAAATCCGTTATTAAAACGTTTACGCCACATTAATTCAATTATTGCCTCTTCAGCATTAAGCACAACCTTTTCCTCAATGCCAATAAGTGAATGTCGACCATTTTCCTCCTTTTCTGCCCCGCAAATTGCTATATCAGCATTATTTTCCATGGCCAAATCTATCAGAAATTCAAGGAAATCTGGCTCACACCAATCATCATCGTCAACAAAAGCAATCCATTCACCATTTGCAATATCGAGGCCCGTATTGCGTCCGGAACCAATATTACCACGTTCCCTATGAATGACTCGAATACGGCTGTCTTTGGCAGCATATGAATCAGCTATTACACCGCTTAGATCCGTAGAGCCATTATCGACAATTATAAACTCAAAATCACGAAAGGTCTGATTTAATATACTCTCTATAGCTCTGCTAACCAACTTTCCCCGGTTATATGTAAGCATAATCACGGAAATCTTCAATCTCGCCACACCTCCCATGGCAAATTGCCATTTATTTACAATGAACTAATTTATCATCATCATTAAATTTTTATAACAAACCCAATCCCATATGTACATAAAAACACTTTCTACGTCGACCTTATCCTTTATTGCAAAATATATTTCGACATATATTGATATTTTCTTAATATTCATCACCTTAAAAACCAAAGGCTCTTTCCTATTGACTATTATCCAGTATACTTTTTTCTTCTACTGAGAACAATCCATAAATCCGTCTTTCCAATGCAGAAAAATCTGCTAATTCCGCTGCTTTCAACAAAAACAACTTATTTTTCAGCGAAGTTGGATTATATAATTTTAAAAGAAAATTAAAAGTTGACTCTCCAGTAAGGATTTCTCCCTTTTCAGTCTTTAAAAGACAAATAATATCTTTAAGTATCGGCATTAAGTACAAATCCATCCTTAGCGCCAATACACCATACCTTATCATTTCAGAAACCTGTCCAAATTCCCTATATATATAAAACAGAATTTGGTATATTTCAATTAATGCACCAGATATATCTAAAAAACTAGTTCCATGGTATTGATCAAGTAATTGCAGTGCTCTTTCAAAATATAAAACAGCTTTCTTTTTATCCTCTTTTTTATAGTACCAGTAACCAAACCAACATTCCAAATCCGGAGATGTACACCCAATGGCTTTTGCTTTCTCATAAATATCACAAAGTTCTTCTTCTATCCCCGAATCATTTAGATATTTCAACTTAAAATAATTGCAGAATACTGCTTCCTTTCTTCCCTCCGAAAGGACTCTGTCCCCATTGGCTATTACATGTAAATAAGCCTCTTCTGCTTCGTCATAAGATTCCATCGCAAACAGAGAATCCCCTAAATAAGACCATGCATTATAATCATCAGAGTGCTCCGCTACTTCGCTTCGAAGCATTCGAACATTTCGTTCTAGTTTGCCGGTTTCTTGATAAATTTGTTTTGTATAACCAGTATGGTAAATAATCAGCTCTCTTGATGCGTCTACGACAAGCATTTCACTACCATCTGAAATATATAACGATTCATGTATTCGATTCTGATAACGCAATGTAGGCATATTGCAAAATATTCTGTCTTGTATCCCAGTTGAAAAAACCTGTCCCTTATCATCCAAATTCAACAATGAACTCCTCACTGCATGAGGTCTTTTGGCTTCATAGATACCATTTTCTATTTGCTCCAGGATGGGAATTAACTTTGTAGTACTTTCCGCTGAATAATACTCATCTGCATCCAAAAATACAATCCAAGAGCCTTTAGCTTTACTGATTGCAAAATTCTTTGCTGCTGAAAAATCATCAATCCATGGAAAATGAAAAACTTTCGCTCCCATCTCTTTGGCAATCTCAACAGTACGGTCATCTGAACCTGTATCAACAACAATCTGTTCAAAAACAGTACCTTTCCCCCACTCCAAAGCTTTCCTGATGTTTTTTTCCTCATTTTTGACAATCATACATTGAGACAATCGTACAGAATGTAACATATCAGTTACCTCACTAATTCTATAGAATATCCCCCGAAAAGATCTATGCTTTTCGAGGGACAATTAGTTTTAAATAAGTTAGAAAATTATATTATTTTAATAACTGTAATACACCCTGAGGAAGCTGATTTGCCTGAGCCAACATAGCCTGAGAAGACTGAACCAGAATGTTATTCTTGGTATAGTTCATCATCTCTTTTGCCATATCTACGTCACGAATACGGCTCTCAGCTGCAGACATGTTCTCTGTTGTTACACCTAAGTTGTTAATTGTATGCTCAAGACGATTCTGTAAAGCTCCTAAATCACCACGAGTAGAAGAAACTGTATTAATTGCATCTTTAATTGTCTTAATAGCAGCTTTAGCACCACTCTGAGTGCTGACATCTACGGTATCAAGACCAAGAGCTTTTGAACTCATGGAACCAACGCTCACTGTCAGTGCATTAAAGTCTTCACCTGAATCCCCAATCTGCAATGCCAGACCAGAACCTACAGTTGATCCTACAGGTGCTGTTCCTTGACCTGAAATTGCACTTGCTAAACCAGTTGCAAGAGATGCTGCATCTGCACCTGCTCCAGCACCTGTAATCTCAATTCTACCAAGACCTACACTTGATAGATCGATGCTTGCTGTTTCACCTATTTTTAAAGCATTAGCACCAGAACCCAATGCCTGTCCTGCATTTGCTCCATTCGTACGAGTGGTAACTTCTGCCAAATCAATAACTGAAGTCTTGGAAGATCCATCAGCATTATTAGTAACTGTTACTGTAATCTTGCCTGCGTTAGCAGTGATTCCAACCGTCTGAGATTCATTTACAGCAGCGGTTGCAGGATCATTAACAGAAAGAGACGCACCTGATGCCTTTGTTACTATAGCAGTAGCTCCAATGGTACTTCCAGTTGCAACCATGGTATTTGGTGCTCCAGTTGTCTTACCAAGGCTACCATCTAACAGGTTGATTCCATTGAAGTTTGTACCTTCAGAAATACGGTTAATTTCACTCTTTAAAGAGTCAACCTCTTTCTTAAGGTTCTCACGGTCAACATTATCCTGATAGGTTCCGTTTGCAGACTGTGTAGCCAGCTCAACCATACGGTTTAACATGGAGTGAACTTCTGTTAAAGCACCTTCAGCGGTCTGAACTAAGGAAATACCGTCGTTTGCGTTCTTAGAAGCTGTCTCAAGACCTGTGATCTGTGCTCTCATCTTCTCAGAAATAGCAAGACCAGCTGCGTCATCACCTGCGCGGTTGATTCTGTAACCAGAAGATAATTTCTCAAGGTTCTTAGATACGGAACCATTGTTGCTTCCTAACTGTCTGTAAGAGTTTAAAGCTGCGATATTGTGCTGAATTCTCATGTGTTTTTCCTCCTTGAATATGTATCAGGGAAATCCTTTTCCCTGGATGATAGGACGCTTTCTGGTTTTCCAGATAAAGCGTTAAGAAGTTTGAAACCTCTGCGGGGTACCAGCCGCGTTACGGGTTTCGTAAAAATCTGACACTTGTGTCTGCAAGAAGCGTGTACAATGAACTGCCCTGCAAAATCAGGTTAAAACAGCTTTGCAGAAGAAAATCATCTTCATCTTCCTTTCACATACTTTATCGAGTCGGAGGCTTAAAAAGTTAAGTCATTTTTTGTAGAAAATTAAAATATTTTTTCAGGATTCAAAGAACCCGGACAGTAGCCATATAATAAAGTGATACCTGCATACCTGGCAGCGTCATTCACACGTTTCTCTATACCTGACACTGCCTTTCATTAAGAAGGAATCTATTATGACACACAAATTTCTAACCTTAAATACAGCATCTGCCGATGACCCAATAAATTTCTGGAAACGGATAATTCAAAGCCAGAATTTTCTATTGCATATAGCCACAACCCTACTTCCAACAATACCCCATCAGGAAGACCGCCTACTAATCAGCCAGCTGAAAATCATGGAATCCCTGATCACTGACTTAGAACCTGCATTGATTCATCCTGCAATACAAAATATACCAGCCTCTTTCCAAGCTATGTACCACAACGTGAGCTGGACTGTTGAACAGCTTACATCACTAATTTTAAGTAAAAATCCTGAAAAAGCCGCCGCACTTACAGAATATCAGCTGATTCCATTTCTTCAGGACTGGCTGGAAGACACCTATTTCTGGACGCTCATCTATCCTGATAAAGAGAAAATGGAGGAATACTATCAAACCGAATTTGCAGAGAACCACAAAAACACCTACAGCAACAGGGGTGAAAAATATCTTATTTCCATTATGATACCTGTTTTCAACAAGCTGGAATATACGAAAAGATGTCTGGAGAGCCTCTTCCGAAATACAGATCTGGCCAAATACCCCTGTGAACTAATACTGCTAAATGACGGTTCCACCGATGGGACGGAAGAATACTTTGAAAGCCTTGGCATAACAAAGGTTATAACTTTAAAACAAAATGTAAAAACAATGATCTTTTCTCTGCTATACCGGGTTTGTGAAGGAAAATATGCAGCATTTGTCAATAACGACACCATTCTTACAGAACACTGGCTGGATAATCTGCTCACCTGCCTGCAGTTTTACCCAAACGCAGTCATGTCTGTCCCCAGTACACCAAACACCAGCAACCGTCAGGGTATGATTGCCGAATTCACACCGGGAAACGCAGAAGAAGTAGCAAAAGATCATAACCGCCCCTGTCCATACCTTTGGGAAGAGCGGTGCAGACTCATGCCTGTAATCGCATTGTATGATGTGGAGAAGGTGAATACCTTTGGATTCGCGGACCGCTATTTCCACACCATGGAATTCTGGGATGATGATTTCAGTCTGCGCGCGAGAAGAGCCGGCTTTCAGCAGATTCTCTGTTTAGATACCTGGTGTTATCATTATGGAAGTATTTCCGGTAAGGCTGACCAGATCAAAAACAGAACCCTTTTCAACGGCAGAGTGCTGTTTCAGACAAAATATGGCATTGATCCCTGGGGAAATAACTTTTGTTATGATCCCTACCAATTATCTCACATTGAGCCTACCATCCCACAGCAGCCTGTGGATGTTTCCATGCTGGCCATTGATCCCGGATTTGGTGCAGATGTGCTGAAGTTTAAAACACAGCTTAGAAGGAGGGAGAAAAAGAGTTCATTTTCATTCCTGATCAATGACGCTGGTCTGAAAGACGACTTAAATCCGTTTAACAGCACTATCATTGTGTCTCCTTCTATCTTAGAGACACATAAGCATATTCCGGAAGGCACTTACAACTATATAAGTCTGGGTAAAGATTTATCCGTTTATCCTGATTACAAAGAATTGCTTAAGGAATGCTCGGCACATCTTAGAACAGGAGGTTTCATATATTTTTATGTATCAAATCCCTATGCTTACCATCTGAAACGGGAACTTTCCGAAGAACGGATATTGAACGGGAAAGCCTCCCTTACACTCATTAATATCCAGGAACTTTTGCCTCTCCTTATCAGTCTCAATTTAAAACCACAGTTAAGAGCGATTCTGGAAACTGCACCACCTGCTGAGCAAAAAGGCGGTTATACGGAACACCTGGACCGTTATTTTTTGATTTGTGAAAAACAAAGTAACCTTTAACTTTCCATGCATACAAAAAAGTTAAGGAGCAAAACCAATAAACTGGTTCAGCTCCTTAACTTTTTCTCTTACGCTCTTACATCAACATACTGTCCTAAACCAGTTGTCTTAATCTGGTTTGGCACTGCCGCATCCATCATCTTTAAAAGATCGGCTGCCTGCGCTTCCTGGTTATCCATTGCCTTTTTGGTAACGCTTAAGCTGGCACTCTGTTGAATTTTAGCAGAACTTAACTGCATACTCATTGCTGCAATATCCATATCTTTCTCCTTTCACATAACATGTCATAAGAAATCATGGTCCAACACTATTTATATCGGCTATTATCATTGAACGCATAAGTGATTATTCCTGTTCCTGATAACAATCCAGAGTAAACCAGAATTCGACTCCGCCTTCTACATTGCGTACTCCACAGGACTTATTGTGAGAGTCAATAATAGCTTTTACAATGGAAAGACCTATGCCGCTGCCTCCATACTCCCGTGTATGTGCCTTATCCACTTTGAAAAACTTCGTCCACAACTTTGGTAAATCTTCTTCCGGTATACTCTGTCCCGTATTAAATACAGTTACAAGTGCCTCTTTTCCATTCTCTTCAGCGGTAATAATAATCTCCCGCTCTCCGCCCAGATGATTAAGTGCATTATTTAAATAATTGGTGATCACTTCTTCTATTTTAAATTCATCAGCATAGACACGGATGGTATCAAAGGTCTCCAATTTCACATTCGCTTCCTTTTGCTGAATCAAAATGCCTGCAGATCCAATCACTCCACGAATGAGTTCCGTTAAATCAAAGCTTTCCAACTGCAGATCATCATTTCCGAATTCAAGAGCCGTGAGATTTAACAGCTGCCGGACCATTTTATTCATCTTATTGGCCTCATCCATTATCACCTCACAGTAATAATCCCTGCTCTCCGGATCTTCTGCCATTCCCTCCGTTAAACCTTCCGCATACCCCTGAATGAGAGCTATAGGTGTTTTTAACTCATGGGAAACATTGGCAATGAAATCCTTTCGCATTTCATCGATCTTTACTTTCTCTGCAATATCCTTCTGCAATTCCTCATTGGCACTCCGAAGTTTTCCGATTGTATCCTTAAGTTTGTCAGACAGCTGATTCATGCTGTTGCCCAAAACACCAATTTCATCTTTTTCATTACCGGTATATTTCGCTTCAAAGTCCAGACTGGACATCTTCTCGGATAAATTTGCCAGCTGAAGGATTGGGGTCGTGATCCGCTTGGTCGTAAAATAGATAAACAAACTGCCTATAAACAATGCCATAGACCCTACATATGCCAGGAAACGGTTTGACAAAGCCACACTGTCCCGGATGCTCGACAACGGAATTGAAATAAGAAAAATGGTTTTATTATCAGAAAAATATCCCCAGCTTTCCAGATAATAGGAATCTGAACGTTTATCATAGGTTTTTTGAACAATATAATTGTCATGCTTTTTCAAAACGCTGGCCTGGGGCATATCTTTGCCGAAAATGTAATCTTCCACCCTGTTTTTTAAGAACTGCCGGTCACCGCTTGTAGACATCAGGTATTCGTCAGTTGAACTGTCGATTAAAATCATCATCAAATTGTATTTTTCGCCCATCGTCCGGAACATCTTCTGTATGGGTCCCTCATTTTTAAAATCGGGGTCATAGGAATCATGGTAATACTCGATAATTCCTTTTCCGCTTTCATTGGCCTGGGCGACTACCTGGTCAATCTCTGTATAGGCCATTTCCAGTATATGGACCTTGGCTCTGGTATAAAATCCCTCTAAAAACCAGTTGTTCACGCACCATGTGGTCAAAAGAACAAATGCCATCAGACAGACAAATATCATGGCAAAACGCGCCTTTATGGAATGTTTCATTCACTCACCTCTAATGATTATGTCACTTCAAATTTATATCCCATTCCCCAGATAGTCCTGATGTAATCTCCCTTTTCTCCCATCTTGCTTCTTAATTTCTTCACATGAGTGTCAATGGTTCTCGCATCACCAAAATAATCATAGTTCCATACATTATTTAGAATTTTCTCTCTGGAAAGAGCTATTCCCTGATTTTCCAGGAAATATGCCAGAAGCTCAAATTCTTTATAGCTTAATTCAATATCCTTTCCATCGATTGTTACCTGATGTGCCACCTTATCAATGCAGATACCTCCGATCTCCACGGAATCCGTATTAACGGCATTACTGCGTCTTAATATAGCCTCTACTCGTGCAACAAGGATCTTGGGGCTGAATGGCTTTGCAATGTATTCGTCCACGCCTAAATCAAAGCCCTGAAGCTCATCCCGTTCTTCTGTTCTGGCAGTCAGCATGATAATCGGAACCTGAGAATATTTGCGGATGGTCTTACAAGTCTCCCATCCATCCATCTTCGGCATCATAACATCCAGTATAATCAGCACTATGTCTTTCTGTTCAAAAAACAGATCAACTGCTTCCTC
The DNA here is from genome assembly GCF_003432035.1 of Lacrimispora amygdalina. Lineage (GTDB taxonomy): Bacteria > Bacillota > Clostridia > Lachnospirales > Lachnospiraceae > Lacrimispora > Lacrimispora amygdalina. Next base: position 92,565 of record NZ_QOHO01000012.1, on the reverse strand, counting down.
TCCATTTGATGCTTCCACAACCGTAAATCCTTTTACACTGAGGAAATCTTTTACCAGCTTTCTCATTCTCGCTTCGTCATCTACCACTAATATTTTTAACTGTTCCATAAAAACCTCCCGAAATCAGATCTCAACTATTTTCTTATATTTCTGAAACATATTGTACCAAATTGCAGGAAGGATATCTACATTTTCACAGAGATTTCACACCATTTCCGTATTTACTTCCGAAAATGCAAAAAACAGGCAGATGCCCACAAAAAGCATCTGCCTGTCCAATCTTTTCTTATCTTAATTCTGTTGTAGGAATGGTGTCCATATCATCAAACGCCTGGTTCTCACCGCCCATTGCCCAGATGAAGGTATAATTGCTTGTACCTGCTCCGGAATGGATGCTCCAGGATGGGCTGATAACCGCCTGCTCATTCTGCATAACGATGTGTCTGGTCTCATTGCCTTCGCCCATCATGTGGAATACCACGTTGTTCTCCGGAATCTCAAAGTACATATAGATTTCCATACGTCTTTCATGAGTATGAGACGGCATGGTGTTCCATACACTGCCCGGATCAAGAACTGTCATTCCCATGGATAACTGGCAGGTCTCAAGTACATCCGGATGAATGAACTGGTTGATCACGCGCTTATTGGAAGTCTCCATCGCGCCCAGCGGCTTCTTCGCAGCCTTCTCAATCGGAATAAAGGTAGTCTTGCATGCCTTGTGAGCAGGAGCACTTACCATATAAAACTTAGCCGGATTCTTTGCATCATCACTGGAGAATAAAACTTCTTTGGTTCCCTTTGTGATGTATAAGCAGTCCTTATAACCCATGGTGAATTCTTCTCCATCAGCTTTGATCTTTCCTGATCCTCCGATGTTGAAAATACCGATCTCACGTCTCTCAAGGAAAAAGCCTGTACCAAAGTTTTTCCAGATATCAATTCCCTTGTCAATGGAAACGGTTTCTGTTGTTGGCATACAGCCCAGTGTTACCATACGGTCTACATGGGAGTAAACAGCTACCACTTCATTGGCAACGTATAAGTTCTCAATTAAAAATTCGTTTCTGGTTTCTTCTGTTGTGTAACGCTTGAAATCTTTCTGATTAGCAGAGTAACGAATATCCATTTATAAAAAGCCTCCTTATTTGTATTTGAAATAACTGACCATCTCCATGGTATCATAAGGCAGTTTTTAATTCAACATCTTATTGGATTATTTTAAATTTATCCACTTCTTTCCGAAGGAGAGCTGCCTGAGCGGATAATTCCTCACTGGAAGCGGAGCTTTCTTCTGCCGTAGCCGCATTGCTCTGGACTACGTAAGAGATTTCATTGATTCCCTCGCTGACATTAACCATGGCAATGGTCTGCTCCCTGGATGCCTGCTCCACAGATTCCATGAGTCCTCTGGCACGGTTTGCCTGCTCCCTTACATCAGCCAGAATTTCCGCATTTTCTTTTGCAGTCCCCATACCCTCAGTCACTGCGCGGGCAGCATTTTCAACAAGCAGGGCTGTCCGTTTGGCAGCTTCTGCAGATTTGGCAGCCAGACTGCGGACTTCGTCTGCGACCACTGCAAATCCTTTGCCTGCTTCTCCTGCACGGGCCGCTTCCACAGCTGCATTCAGTGCCAGAAGGTTCGTCTGGGAGGCAATTGCATCCACATCTTTTGTGATCTTTCCGATTTCATCGGAAGTGTTCTTAATCTCATCCATTGCCATAAGCATCTGTCTCATTTTTTGGTTGCTGTCTTCCACACGGGCTACCGTCTGTTTGGCATACCCGGCGGCCTGTCCGATCTGGGCTGAGCTTTGCTCCGCCTTCTCCGTAATCTCTGTTATGGAAGAAGAAAGCTGGTCAATGGTTCCCGCCTGTTCCGCCGCTCCTGCTGCCAGCGCAGATGCCGCGTCAGCAATCTGGGATGAACCTGCATTCACCTGCTCGGCGGACTGCCGGATCATGCCTATTGTTCGGTTCAACTGCTTATAAATCAATATTAGTGAATCATGGATGGAGGAAAAATCACCGGCATACTCCCTGGTTACGGGAAGTGTCATGTCTCCCTCTGCCATATGTTTTAAGTGGACCGTAATATCTCCTACCACCTCTTTCATCTGAACGATCAGTTCATCTGTCGCCTGGGAGAGCACCTGCATCTCGTCTCCGCTCTTAACAACCAAAACGGGAGGCGTATGGACATCTCCGTCAGAGAGAAGCTTCAGCCTTTCGGCAATGGGGCTTAAAGGCGCCGTTATCCGGTGCAGGAACCTGTTAAGAATAAACAGACCCGTTAAACATATTACCATGGATACAACCGCCAGCAGTATAATATTGAGTATTTTTTCCCTTTGATATCCCGCAACAGCCCGGTCAATATCGTCTATGTAATTTCCTGTGCTGATATACCAGTCATAAGGCTCAAATTTTAAGGTATAGGCCCGTTTTGCATATGTTCCTTCCTGGCCTGGCTTTGTAAAATAGTAATTGGTAAATCCACCACCTGCCTGGGATCCGTTTTTAATAAAATTGCGGATATAGTAATCGCCTGCCAGATCCTTCTCGTCATAACGCTCTTTTCCTTCATATTCCGGATTCATATGAACTGCACAAAGACCAGTGGAAGTGTCGGCCCAGAAATAACCGTTTCCATCGTTATACCGCGTATTGCGGACAATGGCCTTGGCATTGTCAAGGGCCTCTTTTTCTGTAATTTCACCAGACTGATACCGTTCATAATTAACATTCAGAACACTTACCAGATTTTCAGCAGCCGTTTTGATATTTAAATCATAATTCTGGTAGATCAATCCAGTTTTGATAAACCCGGTCCAGACTGGTATAAAAAATGGCTGTCAGTGTGAATATAATCAGCATCACCATAACACTCACAAATAAAACCAGCTTCCCTGTTACCTGCAATCTCTTACTCCTTCGTATCTTCATGTAATACCCCTTTCTGATTGCAAATTAATACAATATGGATTAGCATACACGGTATTTTCAAATCCTGCAACTGATGTTTACAGAAAGTTCATTAAATTTTCGTAAAATATTTGTCAAATTTTAAACAATTAAAAAAATTCCAGAAAAAAGATACAAATTTGGGGTTTTGAAACCTGCATCTTTCTTCCGGAATACTATTCTTATTCTTTCTGGACTGCCTGTATCAGTTTTAAATTACTTTTCAGCCGTTCATGATTGGGAGCAAAATGAAGAGCTGCTTTTGCATGTTCCAGGGATTCATGAAACAAACCCAGCCGGTAAGCCGCAATTGCACATAAGTCATCCGGTGTATAATCCCAGGAATAGCCCATATTGACAAAGGTCCTTGACTTCTCTTTCACCTTCAGAGCTTCCAGTGTCAGATAATAAACCATCGGCCAGTCACTTTGCTCATAGCAGATTTTGGCAAATTCCACATAAGGATCCCGCATGCCGGGAACCTCTGCAATCGCTTTGAAATACCACTGATACGCTTCTTTTATATTTCCCAGTCTATAGTACGATCTGGCAATCCAGCGCATGGCTGCACACCGCTCATCACACCATTTTGCATTTGGAAGCAGCAGATACTCCTTCAGGGTATTGATGCTTTCCTGCCACTTGCCCTTATACATATACTCTCTGCCCAGATAGTACCGCATCCGCTCATCTCCCGGCGCCTCTTTCACTGCCAGCTCCAGCAGCGGCAGATAAGAACCTCTGGATTTGGTGGGATCCGGGTAATGGTTTAATACCATTCCATCAATATATACTGTCTCAAGAGGCAGACTTCCGAAGTACTGGACAAATTCATGAACCGGGCATTTCCACCGGAAATCCTTACGCTCATGCACCTTAAAATAATAGAACTGTATGTCCGGAGTCCCGTCTTCCTTTAAACTCCAGTTATAAAGATAACGGCCGGTTTTTACAATAGCTCCCTTATTGCGGGGTTTATGGTTCAGCCATGCTTCTTCCAGGCGGCTTCTCCAGCCTGGATCAAACCTTTCATCAAGATCTGTACAGACACAGATATCCACATCTTCCGGTACGTGATCCAGAGAGATATTTCTTGCCACATCAAATCTCCATGGCTTTACAACATCCACATATACTACGGCGCCCCGTTCTTTCAGCTTTTCTACTGTATCATCCTCTGATCCGGTGTCTGTGACAACAATAAGATCCGCCTCTTTCATGGAATCCATCCATTTATCTACAAATGCCTCTTCATTTTTACAGATTGCATAAACACAGATTTTCAGACCGCTCATAAGGATTCCTCCTTAGTCGTCTGCTTTTTGCTTTTCTGCTGTATCAGCGCAAGATTGCTTTGAAGCCTTTTATTTTCCGGATCCGTCTTTAATGCCTGGGACGCGTAATCTTCGGCTGTTTCATTCATACCCAGCCGGTAAGCGCTGATTGCTGCATAATCGTATAATGCATATCCCCAGCATGCAGGGTCCGCCAGGTAGCTTCCTGTGCTTTCCTTAATTTGCAGCCCCTTTTGAGCCATGGCAAAGCTTAAGGCCCAGTTGGATTCCAGATAACCGAATTTTGCTAACGCAAGGTAAGGCTCTCTCACATCCGGACATTCAGCAAGAGCCCGGTACAGCCAGACCAGTTCTTCCCTTTTATTTCCCTTTTCTGCGTAAGCGTGAGCGATAAACCGCATGGAGGCGCTTCGTTCCTCTGCCCATCTGGCAGCCGGCATGGAAAGATGTTTATTTAGTGTCTGGATAGCCTGGTCAAATTTTCCGTGGAATACATATTCTCTTCCAAGCCAGAACATAGCTCTGTCATCAGAGGGATTTTCTTTCACTGATAATTCCAGAAGGGGCAGATACTGACTTCTCGGTTTTGAATTATCCGGGTAATGATTTAATACAAGCCCGTTCACCCAGCCCGATTTTTCCGGCTCTGATCCGCTGTATTCCAATATCTCATGAACCGGATGAATCCAGCGGTAGCCATGGCGTTTATGAATCTTCTCCATGGGGTACTGCTTCTTTGGTGTTCCGTCCGGATTCATGGAAAATGTGAACAAATACCTGGCTCGGGTCTGGTCCGGTTTCCAGGCAGATTCTAAGATATTCCTCCAGCCGGGTATAAATACTTCATCTAAATCATTGGATACGCAGATATCCGCATCCTCCGGCACATGACTGAGAGCTGCATTGCGGGCTGTGTCAAACCTCCATGGGGAAATGGTGTCCTCATATACGGTCGCCCCTCTTGCTCTTAGTTTTTCAACTGTACCGTCTGTAGAGCCTGTATCTGCCACAATTACTTCATCAGCCTCAGATACCGCATCCATCCACCGGTCCACAAACTGCTCCTCATTTTTACTGATTGCATAAACGCATATCTTATATCGGTTCAATCAAACCAACTCCTTTTAGAATATTCTGATTGCTAGATACAATATATGCAAAAACAGCCTGTCCCGTGATAAAAATAAGACAATCCGGTTTCTTTATGAATGACTGACTCCGTATACTATTTTATAAATCTCTTTCTTGTAGGGCAGAAATGCCGCTTCAGAGATTGGTGCTCCATAGCTGGTGACCCATAACTGCATCGGACTGTCCTGTGGCTTTAAGGGCATCTGCTCATAGTAAAAATGATTGACATAAAATCCCAGCCGCTCATAAAATACCGCCCGTTTTCCTGTTGTGGGGTTTTCCCGGGTCACTGGCTCTATTTCCAGAAATATGGGTTTTTCTGTTTCTCCGACCGCTTCTTCTATCAGAAGCCTGCCATAGCCCTTCCCCCTTGAAACCTTTGCCGTAGCCAGGTGCTCAAAAAAGACGCACCCTGGCAAATCCCAGTATCCAAGAAACGCCATAATCTTTCCGTCTTCTTCCACTGCCCGGATCTGATAGGCCGGATTGTCAGTCACATTCCTTTGGCCTTCCTTCGTGCGCCTTTCCTGATCCGGAAATGATTCCTCGTAAATGGCATATATTTCTTCAAAGCGGTTCTGTGGTTTTCTGATTAACATTTTTTATCTCCTGTGGTTCTTTTTAATACTATTTTTTAAACTATCCTTATAATTGTATCATAGATTTTCCGTATTTGCAGACAAATACGCCCTGCCCGGGTCTCTCCTGTATTCAGACAGGAGATTTACCCGGGCAGGGCGCAGATTTTAGAATTTGCTGTTTCCGTTCATTACTTAATGGTGATTCTTCCCTGTCCTGCCGGATTTGCATAGTCAGCGCCTACATTGCCGCCTAAGTTGCTGCGGACAAAAGCAGACAGAATATCCACATCTGTCATTACATCATCACGGATCACCTTGCTGTTTTTAAACATAGTCATACCGTCACCTGCCATTTTTAACATGTAATTATGAGAAGCTACGGTATATACTTTGGCAGTATCAAGAGGAGAATCTCCTACCATGATATCTGCTACCCGGTATGCTCCGGCTACTTTTACAAAGTTGCCTTTTTCATCTACCTGCACACTGGATGGAACGGAAGTCTTAATGGTATATTTTAAACCGGATACCTGTAAAAATCCGCCGTTTTCCTTTGGATAGTTACGGGAAGCCATCTCTAAAGCATCCTTAATCTGCTGTCCTGTGACCTCAACAACACATCCCATATTGCCAAATGGGTGTACGGTAAGGGTGTCGTTGTATGTAATATTTCCAGGTTTGATACCTGCACGGACACCGCCTCCGTTAACAATACCGATGTCTGCTCCTAGCACCTGACGGTATGCATCAGCACAAAGATCACCTAAATTGGTTTCTCCGCTTCTGACTGCCCGCTCTCCGGTTGCAGGATTGTTAATGGTCAGTTCTACATCTGTGTGACCCAGCACTACCTTTAAGGATTCATTATACTGGGCCTGGATATTCTTAATATACTGGTCTGTATCATAATCCAGGGCTTTTCCATCCTTGGATACTGCCGTTCTTCCCGGAATTACAAGCTGGCTACCCAGGGTAAGAACGTTTGGATCTTTAATCTTGTCCCGGTTTGCATTATAAATTTCTTTCCAGCGGTCATAAGAACCTAATTCTCTCTTTGCAATACGGCTGAGAGAATCACCTTTCTTTACGGTGTAGGTACTGGATACTGCAGCCGCAGGTACCTGGTTAACCATTTCATTGGCAAGAGTTCCATCTTTGCGGATAGTCAGCTTACCGATGTTCTTTAACTTGGTTCCTGTCTGGGTAAGGAGCACGTCCTTCCCATCCTTATTTTTTAAATATTTCGTATACTCTTCATGAGAATGACCGTCAATTAACGCATCAATTCCATTTGTATTCTTAATAACATTATCAGAGGTCCACCGGTCAGTTGTGCCGTTCTCCCCTAAATGGCCCACTAAAATTACATACTGGGCGCCCTCTGTTCTGGCACTGTTTACCGACTGCTGGATCTGATCGTATAGTTTCTTACCGGTTTCATCTTCACAGAAGCCGTAAATGTAATTGCCGCTTCCGTCCTGGAAATAGGCAGGTGTTGATTTGGTAAAGCTTTCCGGTGTGGTCGCTCCAACCAGGGCAACCTTTGTGCTGCCGTATGTAAATATCTTATAAGGAGCAAATACAGGGGTATTGGTCTTTAAATCCATAAAGTTGCTGGAATAATATCCGCAGCTTAATTTGCCTGCCAGCTCTAAAAATCGTGGCATACCGTAATCATATTCATGATTGCCCGGTACGGCAAAATCATATCCCACCTGATTCATGATGTCAATGATATATCCGCCGTCTGAAAGTGTTCCGATGGGAGCTCCCTGAATGGCATCGCCTGCATCAACAAGAGTCACGTAGGGTGTCTGAGCCTGCATCTCTTTCTTATAAAGAGAAAGACCTGCATACCCGATTTTGTCATCAATGCCGCAGTGAACGTCGTTGGTATACAGAATCACAATATCCTGATCTGCAGCCCTGGCCGGAAACGAAAGGCCTGTGACAAGGGACAAAACCATGAGCATGGACAGGCAAAGAGACAGAAACCTTCTTTTTGTACTTCCTTTCATTGCTTGAATCCTCCTTTAACATGTGCTTTTTCCTATATTATATCAGATCAATGTAAAATTTCCATATTATTTTGTTAATATTTTCCATTTATCTGATTCTTTATTCCATAAAAAAACCTCTCTGTCTTCGCTTTTCTGCTTACAGAGAGGTCTTCCTATTTTTATCAGGATTCTGTTTCTTCGCTCACTTTAATTCCAAGATCTTCCAGCTGTCTTGGGTCTACTGGAGCCGGCGCCTCAGACATTAAGCAGGAGGCGTCCTTTACCTTGGGGAATGCAATCACGTCGCGGATGCTGTCTGCTCCTACCATCAGCATGACGACCCGGTCAAGACCATAAGCCAGTCCTGCGTGAGGAGGCACGCCGAAACGGAATGCATCTAAAAGGAAACCGAACTGTTCATTTGCCTGCTCTTTGGTAAAGCCCAGTACCTCAAACATCTTGGACTGAATATCGCCCTGATGGATACGGACAGATCCGCCGCCCAGCTCCGTACCGTTGAGTACAATATCGTAAGCTTTGGCACGTACCGCACCCGGATCGGTGTCGATCAGCGCCCAGTCTTCTTCCATCGGCATGGTAAATGGGTGGTGCATGGCTGTAAAACGTCCCTGTTCCTCGGAATACTCAAGTAACGGGAATTCTGTCACCCATAAGAATTTAAAATCATCTTTCTTTAAAAGCTCCAGCTGCCTTGCCAGTTCCAGACGAAGGTTGCCAAGTACATCAAATACAACCTTATCTCTGTCTGCCGCAAATAAAAGGAGATCTCCCGGCTGTCCATCCATGGCTTTCGCCAGTGTTTCAAGTTCTTCTTCCGACATAAATTTGGAGAAGGAACATTTGTAGGTTCCGTCTTCATTCACTGCCAGATAAGCAAGTCCCTTCGCGCCGAAGCCCTTTGCATATTCCACAAGAGCATCGATCTTTTTCCTTGGCATGGCTGCCTGTCCCTTTGCGTTAATGCCGCGGACAGATCCGCCGTTTTCCAAAGCTCCCTTAAATACTGCAAACTCCGTATTTTTTACCACATCTGATACATTCTTCAGTTCCATTCCAAAACGCATATCCGGTTTATCGGAACCAAAACGGTCCATCGCTTCTCTCCACGTCATGCGTGTGATCGGCAGTTCAACGTCGAAGTTGCAGATTTCCTTAAACAGTTTTTTAAGAAGTCTTTCATTCACTGCCAGTACATCTTCCACATCTACAAAGGACAGCTCCATATCGATCTGTGTGAATTCCGGCTGTCTGTCTGCACGTAAATCTTCATCTCGGTAACATCTTGCCAGCTGGAAATAACGGTCATAACCGGAGCACATAAGAAGCTGCTTAAAGAGCTGGGGAGACTGGGGAAGCGCATAAAAGGAACCGGGATGAACTCGGCTTGGTACCAGATAATCTCTTGCACCTTCCGGTGTGCTCTTAATCAGTGTGGGAGTTTCAATCTCTAAAAATCCCTCTTCTGCCAGAAATGCTCTTGTTAATGTGGCAACCTGGCTTCTGATCATGATATTTTTCTGAATGTCCGGTCTTCTTAAATCCAGATAACGGAATTTTAATCTCAGTTCTTCTTTTGTCTTGCTGTTTTCCTCAACCGGGAACGGGGGAGTTTCAGACTCGGAAAGAATACGCAGTCCATTGGCCCGGACTTCGATAGCGCCGGTCGCCAGGTTCTCATTGACACCGCCTGCTCTGTTCTCCACAACACCGGTAACAGCGATAACAAACTCACTTCTCAGTTTCTCCGCTTTTGCAAAATTCTCCGCCCCGCAGTCGCTTTCTTCGAAGATGATCTGCAGAATACCGGAACGGTCTCTTAAATCAACGAAAATAATTCCGCCCTTGTTTCTGCTTTTCTGAACCCAGCCCATTACTGTGACTTCTTTTCCTGCACAGGCTGCTGTAACTTCCGTACATCTATGGGATCTTTTTAAACCCAACATTGACTCTGCCATAATTTCCTCCTAATTTGTTTCCTTCAGTGCTTCTTTATAAAATTCCTTAAACTGGGAATATCCTTCTTTCTGAAGGCTTTCCTTCTGGAACTTTTTATTTTTATTCATCTGGGATACCAGTACGGTCTTACCCTTGGCACGCTCACTCATGGCCTCTTTTACGGCCTCATTCATGACCCCATCGCTCACTCCCTTTTCAATCAGGAATGCAATCCTCTCCTCACTTCCAGGTACAGTAAATCCCTCTTCCATGAGAATGGTGATAATCCGCTCAAAGCCAATGGAAAAGCCGCATGCAGGCGTATCTATTCCGGTAAATTTGCCGATCATCTTATCATAACGCCCGCCTCCGCCGACGGAACCGGGGAAACCGTCTACCAGGATCTCAAAGATGGTTCCGGTATAGTAGGACATACCACGTACCAGGGTGGGGTCGAATTCGATCTTAAACTGGCTGGTGGTAATCTCGCTTACACTGTCAATGATAGCCGCCAGATTCTCTGCCTGCTCCGGGTCCATGGCATCGTTTAATACTTCCTTTAAACTTCTTACACCGGCTGCATCCCTGGTCACTGTCTCAAACAGGGCTAAATATTTTTTGATATTCTCTTCCGGATAACCAGCTTCTTTTAACTCTCCTGCCACACCATCCATGCCGATCTTGTCCATCTTATCCAGAATGATAAAGACCTGATCGTATGACTCCTCGGAAAATCCGCAGTGTGCTGCCATTCCCTTTAAAATGTTCCGGTCGTTAATTCTCACGGTATATCCCTTAAATCCTACCTTGCCAAGCAGGGTGGTGGTCGCAAGAATCAGTTCGATCTCCGCCAGTCTGGTGGGATCTCCCAGGATATCAATGTCACACTGGACGAACTGTCTGAAACGTCCTCTCTGGGGGCGGTCTGCTCTCCAGACGCTTCCCATCTGAAGTGATTTAAATGGAGATGGAAGAACCGCCGCATTGTTGGAATAATATCTGGAAAGGGGGACGGTAAGATCGTAGCGCAGACCGCTGTCTACCAGATCATTCTCCATCTGCGCTGTTTCCAGATTCAGCTTTTCTCCCCGCTTCATAATCTTGAAAATCAGCTTTTCATTGTCGCCGCCCTGCTTGCTGGTCAGGTTCTCGATGTGTTCCACGCAGGGAGTTTCAATTGAATTAAATCCAAATCCGCCGTATGTCTCCCGAATCTGGTTCATTACATATTCCCGCACCTGCATTTCAGCAGGAAGTATGTCCTTCATTCCGGTAACCGGTTTCTTTTTTAATGACATTTTTTTCACTCCGTTTATTATATTTTCTGTCTTTCATGGAAATCGCAAATCATGCTTTCTATTTTAAATTACATTTCTGATTTTGCAAGCATTTTTTCTTTTCTTTCTATCATTTCATCGATTCGGGCGATGTACTGTTCCACATCCTTGACATTTTCCACCCTCTCTAACCGATTCTCGGAAGGAAATACCACTTTCGTCGTAGTTCCCGCTCCGCAGGCTGCTATGGTCTGCTTTTCCTCCATAATCAGAATGTTGTAGATACAGGCTTTTCCGGGAACTGAGTATCCCACATTCTCAAAGTTACCGGCCATGTTTTTCTGGCGGTAGAGATAATAGGGCTCCTGCCTCATGCTTCGGGCATAGGAAGCTGTTAGATCAATCATTTCCTGAGTTCCCGTGATTTTTAAATCTCCGTACTGTTCCTTATACATATTAAGGCGGGCTGCCCGCTTAATCGCCAGAGTGTGAACCGTGATGCCGTCAGGTCCCAGGGACTTAATTTCCTCCATGGTCCTTCTCACATCTTCTAAATCTTCTCCAGGCAGTCCGATAATTAAATCCATATTAATATTATCAAATCCCAATGATCTGGCTGACCGGAACCGGTCCTTTACCATCTCCACCGTATGACGGCGGCCGATTATCTTAAGTGTCTCTTCTTTCATTGTCTGGGGATTAATGGAAATACGGGTCACACCGTATTTCTTTAATACCTTTAATTTCTCTTCTGTAATGCTGTCCGGCCTTCCCGCTTCCACGGTAAATTCCTTTACACTTCTAAAATCAAAGGTTTCCTTCAGCTTTTCCATCAGCTTTTCCAAATGCTCTGCACTGAGTGATGTAGGTGTTCCGCCTCCCACATACACCGTGTCCAGAATTTTTCCTTCCATTCGCCTGGCTGTAAACTCCATCTCTTTAAACAAGGCTTCCAGATAATCATCCATTCGCTTTTCCCACTGACTGATGGGAAATGATGTGAAAGAACAATACAGACAGGTGGTTGGGCAGAACGGAATTCCGATATAAAGGCTGTATCCGTTTTCATAGTCAATGGAAGACAGCAGATTTAACTCTCTTTTTGCAATATCCAGACTTAGATCCACTTTCTGATCACTGGTTAAATACGTCTCCTTCATATATCCGTAAACTTCCTCTTCTTTGCTGCCGGAAAGAAGCTTTGTCATGGCTATTTTAACCGGGCGGATTCCGGTAAGGGTTCCCCAGGGAAGTTTTCTGCCAGTCAGCTCTCCTGCCATCCCATAAAGCATCCGCTTGATCCTGTTTTTCGTTTCAAAGCGGTCCGAAAAGTCTGCTTCAGTTGTAGAAGTTTTCGTTATTCCAAGCTCCTTATCCTCAAGACTCAGCCGGAAGAAATCCTCTCCCGTCACTCCACGTACAAGAAGCCGGAACTCTTCATCGGGATTCTCCTCATGAAGGAACCTCTCCCCCGGATAAAATGCCATAAGCAGTTCCCTGATGTCCTGTTCAAAGGATTGATCATCTAATAATAATCCTATCATTTTTATTCCCTATCCTCTGTATGATGCCACCGGATTATACGATTTTTCATGGCCGATGGTAGTTACGCTCCCGTGTCCCGGATAAACCATGGTGTCACCAGGGAGGGGAAACAGCTTTTGCCGAATGGAGTTTATGATCTTAAACTGGTCTCCGGTAGGCAGATCCGTACGTCCAAGGGATTCCAGAAAAAGTGTGTCTCCGCTGATTAAAACATCTTCCTCTTTCATATAGTAGCAGACGCACCCTTCCGTATGACCTGGAGTGGCAATCACATGAGCCAGAATCCCTGCGGCTTCTAAAGTCTCCCCGTCAGTCACATACCGGTCTGCATTAAAGGAGCAGGGTCTGCCGATGTTGGCAGAAAGATTCACAGACGGATCTGTAAGCAGAACTTTTTCCTTTTCTCCGGCATAAACAACTACCTCCGGAAACGCCCGTTTGATCTCCTCAACCCCCATAATATGATCAAAATGACCATGGGTTAATAAAATAACTTCCGGGGTAACAGAAAGCTTCCTGCACTGTTCCAGGATATTTGCCCCCTCATCGCCGGGGTCCACAATAATTGCCTTATTGAATTGTTCCCGGAAAATAATATAACAGTTGGTCCCAATCTGCCCTACCGGGTATGTTTTAATTCTGAAATCACTCATATTCTTATCTCCTGTTTCAATCGTTTACTTTGATCTGTCAGTTAAATGGTAAATACCGGAATATCCGTCCCATACAAAAGCTTTGCCTGATAATAATCTGCATACTCCATAAAAAGAATATTGTCTTCACTTCTTGTGGTGACAAAATAATCGGCTGCTGCAAATAAACATCTTACATCATCTTCCATTGTTCCCAATTTCACCATAATCTCTTTGCCGCATTCTTTAAGGTTCTTTGCAGCCCCGGAAACCTCCCGGTATCCTTCTTCACCCGCAGACGGACTGATGTAAATAAAAAGCCTGGTAAAGTCAGGGGCTGACGCAGCAAATTCCGTTAAAATCCTCTTCCAGAGGGAAAATGGCCTGTAAACATCTGCAATAAGCAGAATCGTCTTCCTGTCAGTTGAGGGAATCACCGGTTCTATCTGATCCCACTCTTCTCTCCGGTCAAATTTTTCTATAAAAGCTTCCACAGGCAGCAGAAACTCCTTCTGATTCTTAACAAGCTTTTCCTCCGGCCAGTTCCACCAGCCAATCCGGTTTAAAGCTTTTCTCTGTTCCTCGTCAAACCGGTAACCGATGATCTTAGCCGGATTGCCTGCTGCCATGGCATAGGGAGGCACTGATTTAGTCACCACGCTCTCCGCTCCGATCACAGCCCCGTTATGGATGGAAACACCGCTCATAATCGTTGCTCCATTGCCGATCCACACATCATTTCCAATCAGCAGGGAGCCTTTTCTTCTGGTCCTTTCAGGAACCGGCATCGTCATAAAAGACGGACTTCCCTGAAAAACGGCTTTGTAATTATGATTTAAATTAATAAGAAATGTAATTTTATCAGCCAGGGCGCAGTACTTCCCGATCTGTATACAGTGAACCCCCTCCGCAACGTTAAAGTTTAATCCTGACTGTATTTCCGCTCCCACGATATAGCTGTCTTTATCGATCTGCATAAAGGGAAAACGATCCTCGAAGCCTGCAACAGGCATGGTAAGTCTGGTTAAGCTTTTCACTGTCTGTGGAAGATATTTTACAGGATATACCACGATCTGCAACACCTTTCCGATTAAAAAGAGAAAAACTGCGTTATCCCGCAGTCCTCTCAATGTCAATTACACCTTCGATTTGTCTCAGTTTATCAACCAGTTTTCCAAGTTCTTCCACCCCATGAGTCTCGAAGGTCATGGTAATGGTTGCTTTTCCCTGTTTGTTGGTTCTGGAATTCATGGAAGTGATATCAATCTGCCTCTCAGTAAATACCTTGGAAATGTCAACAAACATACCGATCCTGTTATTGGCAAAAATTTTGATTTCCGTAGAATAACGTTCTTTTGTGCTGTCCCCTTCCGACTCCTGCCACTCTGCATCGATTAAGCGGTTTCTTTCATCTTCCGGTAGATTTAAAACATTGACACAGTCTGTTCTGTGAATGGAAATACCTCTTCCTCTTGTTACAAATCCCACAATCTCGTCACCCGGTACCGGAGAACAGCATTTGGAGAAACGGACTGCAAGATCGTGAATTCCCTTTACAACGATTCCGCTGCCGGAACGTCTCTTAATGGGCAGTCTGCTGCCCATATCCTCAATGTCATTTAGTATGGTGGTGTCGGTTACATCCTTCTTTAATTTCTTATCCCTCTCATCCACCATCTTATTGATGACCTGGCCTTCTTTTAAACCGCCGTGGCCGATGGAGGCGAGTACAGAATCCCAGTCGCGGAAGGCATAGCGCTTCATAACCTTTCCCTGATATTCCGGCTTGTTGATCTCAGAATAATTAATTCCTTTGGCCTTACAGTAGCGGTCCACCATCTCCTTGCCTCGGAGAATATTATCTTCTTTCAGCTCTGTCTTAAACCATTGGTTGATCTTATTTTTTGCCTGAGTGCTTTTGACCACATTGAGCCAGTCGCGGCTGGGGCCTTTGCTGTTCTGGGAGGTGATGATCTCCACCTGGTCGCCGTTTTCAATGACATACTCAATGTTCACCAGCTTGCCATTGACTCTGGCCCCAACCATCTTGTTTCCAACTGCACTGTGTATGGAGTATGCAAAATCAATGGGAGTGGAGCCGCTGGGAAGATTCTTCACGTCACCTGACGGAGTAAAGCAGTAAACACTGTCGGAGAACAAGTCTAAGTCACCCTTAACCATGTTTAAGAATTCCTTGTTGTCGGACATGTCCTTCTGCCATTCTAAAATCTGGCGGAGCCAGCTTAACTTCTCCTGCTCTTTGCCGGCTGCAACCTGACCGCTTCCGCTCTCCTTATACTTCCAGTGTGCCGCAATTCCGTATTCTGCAGTACGGTGCATCTCATACGTACGGATCTGAATCTCAAAGGGCTGGCCATTGTTGCCGATCAGTGTCGTATGAAGAGACTGATACATGTTGGGCTTCGGCATGGCGATATAATCCTTGAAACGCCCTGGAATGGGCTTATACAGTTCATGTATCACACCAAGGGCAGCGTAACAGTCCTTTACATTGTCAACAATAATACGCACTGCAAACAAGTCATAGATCTGATCCAGTGTCTTATTCTGGTTGACCATTTTTTTATAGATGCTGAAGAAATGTTTGACACGTCCGTCCACTCTTGCTTCTATTCCAGCTTCCTTTAAATGATCCTCCACCTCATCAACAATGCTCTTTACAAAGTATTCCCTGGCATCTTTTTTTAGTGATATTTTTTCGGCCAGCTCATAATAGGTGTCCGGCTCTAAGTATTTTAAAGACAGATCGTCAAGCTCGATCTTAATTTTGGAAATACCAAGGCGGTGGGCGATGGGAGCATAAATCTCCATGGTCTCCTTGGCTTTTTCCTTTTGCTTTTCAGGTCTCATGTACTGAAGCGTCCGCATATTGTGAAGGCGGTCCGACAGCTTGATAATAATGACACGAATGTCCTTAGCCATCGCTAAGAACATCTTTCTCAGATTCTCTGCCTGGATCTCCATCTTATCCATAGACCAGGAGATCTGGGTCAGCTTGGTGACTCCGTCAACTAAAAGAGCCACCTCTTCCCCGAATTCCGCCTTCAGTTCATCTAAGGACATAATGGTATCCTCTACCACATCATGGAGGATCCCTGCGGCTATGGTCTCTTTGTCCATCTCCAAATCAGCCAGAATGATGGCAACACAAAGAGGATGAATGATGTAGGGCTCTCCGGATTTGCGTACCTGGTCCTTATGGGCTTCAGCCGCGATATGATAGGCTTTTTCTATCATGGAAATATCATCGGAAGGATGATATCTCTTTATGCTCGCAACCAGTTCTTCATAGAGCGCCTGCGGACTTGTAAAATCAGCGGGCGCCTCCAGATCAATGTCTACTTTCTTCATTTCTTTATGCTCTTTATCATATTCAGTCAACTTGTGTTTCTCCATCATTGGATTATCTGCCATATGCCGTCACCTTTTTTGTAACATTCCTGTTTTCACCGATTTTTAAACGTAGTTATCATACATTATACGTATTATTGTCGAAAAAAGCAATTATTTTTTCTTTCTCCTCCGCTTCGATAAAAGCGGCTTCCAGCGCATAGCGGTTCATCTGCCTTAAGTCTGCTTCTGTAAATCCCATATACTTCTGAATCAGCTCCGCCTCTTTTTCCAGAGTCGTATCCGATACCGTCATGTTATCCGTATTATAGGTTACCGGTATCCCCCAGTCGTAAAACGCTTTTAACGGATGTTTTTCGATGGAGGGAACCGCTTTCGTCTGAAGGTTGCTGATCACACACATCTCTAAGGTAATTTTTTCCTTTTTTAAGAGGTCCATACAGGACTGGGACTGAATTGCCGCACAACCGTGTCCGATTCTCTTTGCTCCATAGGAGACGGCTTTTATAATATTCTCACAGTCTCCGCATTCTCCTGCATGTATGGTAAATGGAATATTCTTCTGCCCGGCTCTTCTAAAAAGAGGCTCAAAATGAGCCATTGGGACAAGGCCTTCCGGACCTGCAATATCAACGCCCGCAACGCCCTTGCCAAGATAGGAAGAAGCCAGTTCAAAGGTCTCCTCATTTTCCTTATCCGATCCGTTTACCATAGCGCACAGCAGAAGCCCTGCTTTCAGTGCGGTGCCTTCCATTCCTTTATTCATTCCCTTTATAACGGCTTCCAGAACCTTTTCTTTCGAAAGTCCTTTTCTCATATGAAGCTGAGGCGCAAAACGGATTTCACTGTAAATAAGTCCCTGGTCAGCAAGTCGTCTGGTTAAATCCTCACATGCCAGTGTAAGAGCTTCTTCTGTCTGCAGAAGCTGCCCTGGTAAATCGAAACATTTCAGATAATCCACAAGGCTTTCACAGTTTTCCCCCACTGAAACACTGTCCTTTATATCCTGTCCTTCAAAATCATATCCGATCTGCGCTGCTAAAAGCCTTACCACATCAATAGATAAGGACCCGTCAAGGTGCAGATGGAGGTCAGTTTCCGGTCGCTTCATAATTGATCCCTCCTTCATTCGATGGAAACATTCTACCATATAATAAGGAAAGCAACAATTATTTATTTTGGTATCAGATCCCTCTTTTCGTAAAAACCGGCCGCCAGGGAACAGCCTGCCAGAATAATCCCCATGGATAGGAGGATATAAAAAGGATCTAATCCCTTTTCTGATATGGATACCACATTAAAATATCCAACCGGTGTCAGCATGTTTAAGAGATTCCCATTGCCGGTATAATCAAGGGCAAAGCGGATCATATAAAACAATGCTACCGTAAGCATTGTAAAAAGGCTTGCGGTTTTATAGTTTTTGGAAAGGCTGGAAATGAAAAGCCCGGTAGTGAAAAGCACTAATTGTGTAAGAAATATTCCAGCGGTAGTGATGATATGGATGCCGGTAATACTGGTATCTCCCAGTGGCAGGATGATAAACAAATACGACATGATCCCCACAGTGATGGAAAACACACCAAGATTTGTTACTGCCGCTCCGATTTTCGCCCAGATGATGGCGGAACGTTTATAAGGTTTTGTGAACAGGAACTCGCTGGTGCCAAACATTACCTCCCTGGAAACAGCAAATACCCCTGTAAATCCGGCATAAAAGAAGGCCAGTAAGTCAGTCCAGAATACCATGCACTGATAGGCTCCCAGGGGAGTATCAATTCTTATCCCATTCAGTCCGAACAAAATCAATATGATCTTGGGGAAGCCTTCTGCCAACTTTGCAATTTCCCCCATTGCTTCCTTTAGCACTACAAATTCTATTGCAGCAAATCCTGTAAGCATTACGACCAGCACCAGCCATATCATCAACAGCTTTCTTGTCAATTTCAGCTCTTTAAAGTATATCGTCTTCATGTTCAGCCTCCAAATACAACATCTTTTTTTAGGTATACACTGCAGCTGACATACAACAGCCCACCGGCCAGGATTACATACCACACCACATAATTCCACTGGTAAAATCCGGTTTCAGCAATGCTCATAGGATCAAAGAAAGCAAAAGGGGTAAAATATCCCAGCACCGGTTCATGGATTTTCTTTGACATGGAGCTTAAACAAAATAAGGCAAACATGACGCAGGAGGATAGGAGCACAGGCGTCCGCACATTGGGAAAAAACGTACCTGCAGCTGTCCCCAAAACCACAAACATCAGCTCCACCAGCACAAGGGATTTCCCTATGAGCAGGAATGCCCTCCAATCAACGGAGATTCCTTTTACGGTCAGAAGGGCGAGTGCAGCTCCCGTGATATAGACTGTTCCCACAATCAGGCTGCCTGCCGTACAGGCAAGAAACTTACAAAAGAAAACCCTTTTCCTGGAATGAGGCTTCGTCAGCAAAAATTCTGCCGATTTGTTCAAATATTCTTTGGTATGGGAGGAAAAGGCAATGCTCATACCATGAATCGCCGCCGCTGCCATTGCAAAGCTGTTTAAAAAGCTGAACATACCAAGAGGGGTCATTACAAAGGCTGCACTGACTCCAAATGCTTCAAACATAGGGTTATTATTAATGGCCTCTGCTATCATATCATCTGTCCCTGAGATGAAACCAAGGTAAGTGGGCAGCATGAGAAAGATCAGACCACCCATGGACAGGGACCAGATAATGATATTTTTCTTTAGCTGTTTCAATTCGTATTTAAATACAGTCATCCCCTTCTCCTCACCTGTAATAGTGCATGAAAATTTCTTCCAGCGCCGGTTCTTCGATAAAAAGGTCATGGACCTCTAATGCGGATAGTTTTGCCAGGATTTCTCCCATATTCCCCATAAACATGAATGAGGCACCATTGCCTTCCTGATGATAATTGGTAATTCCTCCAAGATCAAAAAAACCTGCCGGTATTTTTTCTGCCGTGACACTGATTTTTTTATGGCTGTTGGCCCGAAGCTCACTGATTTTTTGTACACCGACCATCTTTCCTTCTTTTAAAATTGCCACACGGTCGCAGATCTTCTGCACCTCCGACAGGACGTGGGATGAAAAGAATATCGTTGCACCACGCTTATTTTCTTCTTTTAAAATTGTAAAAAACTCCTGCTGGACCAGCGGGTCTAAGCCGCTGGTGGGTTCGTCTAATATGATGAGCCTGGGAGAGTGTAGCAAAGCGCACAGGATCCCTGCTTTCTTTTTGTTACCAAGGGATAAATCGGCCATTTTACGGGACAAGTCAAGGCTTAAGCGTCTGGAAAGCTCTTTTATTTTGTCATCGTTCTTTACACCGTATAAATCCGCCGCATAATTAACCAGCTCCCGGACCGTCATATTATCATAATACACGGACTCGCCGGGCAGATATCCCACATCCTTTGCGATCTCTGCGGCCTGTCTGATACAGTCCATGCCAAATATCTGCGCACTGCCGGAGGTGGGACGGATCAGTGACAGAAGCGTGCGGATGGTAGTGGATTTACCTGCCCCGTTTGGCCCGATAAATCCGAAAATCTCTCCTTCTTCTACAGAAAAACTCACATCTTCAATGCCCCTGTGATCCCCATAGTTCTTGGTCAGGTTTTTAATATGAATTGCTTTCACTGGAGAACCTCCTTTCTCATTTCAAAAACTCAACGTAACCCATATTGCCGTTTATACGGATCCAGTCACCATCCTTTATGTGCTTTGTAGCATCGGTCACGCCCACCACCGCAGGCAGCCCGTATTCCCGTGTGATGACCGCTCCGTGGGTTGCCATTCCGCCAACCTCCGTGACAAGTCCGCTCACAGAAATAAATGCCGGGGTCCAGCTGGGGTCGGTGAATTTTGTTACCAGAATATCACCTTTTTCTATTTTTCCAGCTTCCTTTATGTCCAGGATGACCCTGGCCCGGCCCTCTGTTATACCGCCTGATACGGCAAGCCCTGGAAGCGCCCCGTCAGGAACCTTGCGTTTGTATTCCCCTTCCACCACTTCTCCGTCAGAGAAGATGAGGCGGGGCGGTGTCAGAGACGCGTACTTTTCATAATCTGCACGTATTGCATCGATTTTTTTATAATCGGGTTCCTGCTCTTTGTTATATAAACCGGCCAGCTCCGGAAGGCTTAAATAGAAAACATCATCGACTCTTCTTAGCCTGCCTGTTTCCACAAGCTTTTCAGATTCCCGGATGACCGCCTGTTTATATTCCCAATAGCGTTTCATCCAGTAATATTTCGGGGATTCCCTCAGGCCTAAGAAATTCCGGTAAAAGGAAAGCTGTTTTGCCAGCTTCCTGGCCTTCTTTATTCCCCATTTCTTTTTGGCAGCCAGAACCATGGCTTTTACCGCCTCCCTGCTTTCCCGCTGTCCCTGAAGGTACCTTTGCTCTGCGTGGCCCTTGGGGAGTCTTACATCGGCCAATACGGTAGGAAGGATTTTCCCTGGTGCTTCGGCAAAACGGAGCTTTGCAATATCTATTTCCCCTGGACAGCGCATACCGTACCGGGAGAAAAATTCTTCAAAGGCTTTCGCAGCTTTCTCTCCGCCCTGCTGTCTTTTTAAGTCATCAATGCAAAACCGGTCCCCGGCTGTTTCAAGGTATTTTACAGCCTCCGGATAATCTCTGACTGCGTCTGCAATACGGCTGACGTAAAATCCCATTTCTGAGGTGATGTTCCCCTTTATGGATTTTGACACATCAACGCTTATATTGTCCCTCCCAAGGAGGAGTTTTCCCGCTTTATCTATAGGCTTTGTGAGAAAGAAAGCGATCATAAGAGGCCCAAGGCCTTCCGGGTCAAACAGGCTTTTCATGAGATTGTCCGTGTCGTTTACAATGTAATCGATCACTGCCTTGCCGGTCAGATGATCAAGTTCTTTTTTTGTTTTCCGGATTAACGCTTCCATGCGTCGGTTATAGCCGTCAATGATGGCGGGATCGTTTTTCCGGTAGATTCTGAATCCGGCAGTAATGCACCTGGCCACATCCTTTGGTATTGCAAAGTCGCTCTTCTGACCTTTGGGAATGGATTTAATATAATCCTTTCTTTCCAGAACCTGATTAAATGCGCTGTTCATAAGTTCATCGGAATTGGAAAGCTTTTGCCTCACCAGGATCTTGCCTGCCGGACTGTTTAGATTGTGGGTAATCTCCATATAGGGCCGCCCGCCCACTTCCGTGATCTTTACAGTTTTTGACATCAATTTCCAAAGAGACATGCCAAGGGGCAGCATGGTGTCGGTCATCATCTGTAAGTGGCCGACAGAAATAAAACAGCGTTTGAAACCATCAGGAGATGGGGGACATGGAAAAAGAGTGGTGATTGCCCGGGACTGAACGATGTAGAACTTCTCCCCGTCAAAACACCATTCAATATCCTGTGGACAGCCAAATACCTTTTCAATTTTTTTCCCTATGTCAGAAAGGGCGGTTACCAATGATTCCGTAAGACATGGTTCCCCACCGCTTCTTTTCTTAACAATTCCTCCCTTGACCGTCCATGTAACCGGAGTCTTACGACCGGACACCAGCTCTTCCCCAAGACCTTCAACTGCTTCAATGGCTGTTGTAAAACGGTCTGAGGTTATGGGATCAGCGGTAAACATGACCCCTGCCGCCTTTGCTTGCACCATTTTTTGTACGACTACGGCCATTTGGACTTCGCTTTCGTCAAATCCATTTTTTGCCCGGTAGGAAACTGCCCCCTGGTTATACAGAGAGGCAAAACAGTTGATGACTGCTTTTGTTACTGCTTCCATACCGGAAACATTTAAAAAGGTGTCCTGCTGGCCTGCAAAAGAAGCATCCGGCAGATCCTCGGCTGTGGCGGAGGATCGGACTGCAACGGAAATATTATCTCCCAGGCCGTCATAGGCGGTTTGAATTAACTTTACTGCTTCGTCGGGCAGCGTAAGTCCGGCAACGGCAGATTTTATATCACCCTGGGCATGGATGACGGCAGGCTGGATATAGTTCTTAAAAAACTCTGTTGTAATAATAAAGCCACCCGGAACTTTCTCAGAAAAATGCCGGGTAAGTCTGGAAAGACTGGCTCCCTTGCCACCGGATATCCTGACGGAACCGGCCTCTTTATCCTGAATATTCAGTATATACATCACAGGTATTCCTCCTTATATAGATTGTTTTTCAGCATGTGCATGGTTTTTTCCAGTTCTTCAGTAATCTTTTCAAGATCACACCGGCCATCGGACATTTCGTGGGCGTATCCTTCCGCCATAAGGAACAGCAGACGCATGACCGCATCAATGTCCACACCTTCCTTAAATTTGGCCGCGTCCTCCTTTTTCACCACCAGATCATAAGAAAACCGCTGAGCTTCCGGCATGATCTTTTTTGTGATATCAATTACCTCTTCATCCGTTTCTTCAAACATGCTGATAATAAATCTCAGTATTTGCGGATACTTTACCAGTATGCCCATTTTCATTCTTGAAGCTGCAGTGATGCGCTCAAACAAATCGCAGCAAACATCTATTTCATTCCGTTTGTAAGCGTCAACCATAACATTTCTTACGTATTCTGACAGGTAAAGGTATAAATCTCTTTTTGTGCCAAAATAATGGAACAGCATGGGTTTGGATACTCCGCTGCTCTTGGCAATATCACCCATGGATGCCTTCTTGTATCCATGCTTTCCAAAACACTTTAACGCTGCCTCAATAATGGGCTGCAGCTTTTCTTCTGATAGTTCTCTATATTTTTCCATATTTTCACCTTCTGAAACGTTATTGACCGAATCGGTCTATATCTTGATTGTAACACTATGAACCGATTCGGTCAACATTTATTTCTCTCTCATAAAAATCCCAACAATTTTTAGTATCGTAAAACAAAAAATACCCTGATAGTAAAACACAGCCTCTTTTTCTGTGTTTTACTATCAGGGCACCGTTTACGCCTTTCATGGCCCGTTCAATTATAAAACCATGCACCACAAAGGGATCGTCACCAGGGACAGCAGGGTAGTTACCACCACGCATTTGGTGGCAAATATATAATCTCCGTCGTACTTTGCCGCCAGTATGGCTGTGGTGCTTCCTGCCGGCATACCCGTCAGCAGCACCGATACGCCGGATATCATCGGACTCACGGGAAAGAGTCGGCAGCATATAAAAACCAGAAAGGGAATAAAAAACAGACGGATAAATGTATACTTCATAATCCCCTTATCAAAAATACTGCCCGCTTTCACCTCCGCAAGAATTGTTCCGATTAAAACCATGGATACAGTTGTAGTACAACCGCCCACATTTCGAATGGTATTTTCTAAAAATACTGGCATTGATATCTGGGTAATCATAAAAAACAGACCGATATATACTGCAACAATACAAGGGTGGGTAAGAACCTTCTTCACCACTGTCTTCTTATCCGGACTTTCTGTAAAATAAGAGACTCCTGCAGACCACATCACAATTCTCTGGGGAACGAGAAAGATGGACGCATACATCAGTCCCTCTGCCCCGTAAACCCCTTCTGCAATTGGATTTCCCATAAAACCGGCATTGGAGCAGACCGTTCCATACTGAAGCACCTTCTTACGCCGCTCCGGTTCCTTTTTATAAAAGGTATTGGCTATTATCAGACAGCCAAACTGAATCAGTGTGGCAATCACCAGAATAACCGCAAAACCTTTTAAAATATCCATATTAAATTCAATGAGAAAGGAACTGATAATATTGCACGGCAGGATGAGATCAATAACCAGATCTGTCAGCACCTGTTTTGCACTGTCCGGAAGGATTCCCAGTTTCCTTAAAACCACTCCGGAGGCAACCAGCAAAAACAGCATACCCTGGAGGTTTATGAGACTGCTATTAATCATAATTTTCACACTTCTTTTGTTTTCATATATTCATCCATGGCTTCTGCCACTGTTTTTGAATAGGCCACAGCCTCAACGACTGTTCTTGCTCCAAGCACCACATCACCTGAAGCAAATATGCCTGGTATGGTTGTCTGCCCATTGTCGTCTGTCATAAGCAGGCCGTTCTGGCTGGCTTTTAAGCCCTCGGTGGTATTCACCAGTTTGCTCTTTGGCCCCTGGCTGACAGAAATTATGGTGGAATCGGCGAAGATCTGCTCCCGCTCCTCACCCAGTCCTGTCTGTTTTCCCTCTTCATCGTAACGAACCTTTACAAATACCGGACCATCATCCGTTATCTCCGCAATCTGCATTCCGAATTGAAATTCAGCACCGTCCAGTCTGGCATAGGCTGTTTCATGTTCACTGGCATTACTTGCCATACCTCTAGCATAAAGAGTCACTTTCCTCGCGCCGTGGCGAATGGCAGTTCTGGCCACATCCATGGCGGAATTGCCCATTCCTATGATGGCAATGGTATCTCCCAGATGATAGGCGTCCGGATTTGCCAGATAGTCAATGGCATAATGGACATTACCCAGAGATTCTCCCTTTACTCCAAGAGTTTTTGGTCTCCATACACCGGTTCCGATAAAGATGCTCTGATATCCATCCCGGATCAGATCTTTTATTTCCAGCGCTGTACCAATGGCTGTATTCGGACGTATCTTCACACCGATTTCCAGCAGCTTTTTCTTATAACGTTCCAGTATGGATTTGGGAAGACGGAATTCAGGAATACCGTACTGTAACACTCCTCCAACTTTATCTCTGGCATCAAAAATGGTCACACTGTAGCCCTTTTTTGTAAGCAGGATAGCAATGGTGATACCGGCCGGTCCTGCACCAATTACCGCCACCTTCTTCCCGTTTGCAGGCAGACATTCAATCTTCATCTGGTCAAAAATTGTATCAGAAATATAGTTTTCAATACTGCTGATATGGACTGGCTGCCCCTTTTTCCCTAATATACAGTGGCCTTCACACTGCTTCTCATGGTTGCAGACTAGAGAACAAACCAGAGACATGGGATTATTTTCAAATACCATCTCTCCAGCTTTATTTAAATTCCCCTCTTTAAATGCCTGAATCATCTGGGGAATGTTAGTCTGTATGGGACACCCCTGCCGGCATAATGGTTTTTTGCAGTTTAAGCATCTGTTTGCTTCATCAATTACATGTACAGCCATAATTTATTATCCTTTCGTTTTTGCTCTCTATTATTTTTTCCGGTTTTTAAATTGTTCTTATGTTGCACATTGTATACAATCCAATGTGCTGGACACATCATATCACACTCAAAATCAGAAAATCAATAGGCTGCATGCATGTTCAAAAAAAAATAAATTATGACAAAAAAATATCGATTTATCAGGGATTCTTATTGAAAAAAAGAGAATTCAAAGCCTTTGTGCAGCCATGAAAACGGGCGGCAAAAAGCCTTAAATTCTCTAACCAATTGATTATTTACCCTCGTAGGAAATCATCGCTTCCACATCATATCCGGTAAGTCTGTCTCTTCCGTTTAATCCGGCAAGCTCCATGATAAAACAGATCTTAACCACTTCACCGCCAAGTTCTTCCACCAGCTTAATGATGGCTTCAATGGTTCCTCCGGTTGCAATCAGGTCATCTATAATAACCACCTTCTGTCCCGGTTTAATGGAATCTTTGTGTATCTCTACGGTTGCCTTGCCATATTCCAGTTCATAATCAGCAGAAAGAACCTCTCTGGGAAGCTTTCCCTTTTTCCGCACAGGTATAAATCCCTTGTGCTCTGCATAGGCTACCGGCACACCAAAAATAAAGCCTCTGGACTCAGGCCCGATTACAGAATCATATTCCACTCCTTTTAACATCTGGCGGATGCCATCCACAGCCATGGATAGTCCGTCCGGGTCTTCCAGAATGGTAGTCACATCGCGGAATACAATTCCTGCTTCCGGAAAATCCGGAATGCTTGTGACATAATCTTCTAATTTCTTCATCTTTTATCCCTCATAATCATAAAATTTTCCTGCAGCTTTTCACGCCGACTCACCTATTATAGCGCAAAGAGTCTTCACAGGCAAATATTGTTTTATATTCTTCTATATTATATTCCGGTTAACTTCTCGGGTGCGCTCCTGCGTAATTACGCCGCACAGTTTCTTTCTGGGCGTAGTTCATATACATCTGTGTGGTAGCCATATCAGAATGACCAAGCATGGCCTGTACCGCATGAATATCCGCACCGTTGCGAAGCAGATGGGCCGCGAAAGAATGTCTTAACGTATGAGGGGTAATATCGGACTGAATGCCCGCCTTATCACCGTAATATTTAATGATCTTCCAGAAGCCCTGACGGCTCATGGGTTTTCCGCTGCAGTTAGTAAACAGCCAGTCCGATTCCTGTCCCTTTAAAAGAGTCTGCCTGCCCCGCTCCATATAAGCGGAAAGAGCCAGCTTTGCCACCTTGCCAAAGGGTATCATACGCTCCTTATGCTCGTCCCGGCATGTGATATATCCCACGGTAAGATTCACATCCCTGCTCTCTAAATGAATCAGCTCCGACACCCTGATTCCTGTTGCATAAAGAAGCTCCAGCATGGCGCGGTCTCTCAGCTCTTTGGGAGAGTCCCCGTTTGGCTGGCTTAAGAGGCAGTTGACTTCATCGACGGTCAATATGGTAGGTGCCTTCTTCTCAACCCTGGGCGCCTTTAAAAGCTCTGCCGGATCTCTGGATATCAGACCTTCCCTGCATTCATAATGGAAAAATGCCTTCATGGAAGCCAGACAGCGTGAAATGGTAGTAGTCGCTCTGCCTTCTTTTTCCAGAAACAGGATATAGGAGTTTAAACTTGTCTTCGTCACCTTGTCCACTTCCATAATTCCCTGCTTCCCTAAAAAAGAAGCCATTTGAATTAAATCTCTCTGGTATGACACCTCAGTGTTTTTTGATGTTTTTTTTATCTCTCTTAAATAAATTATAAAATGATTAATATCGGCTACCATTTCAATATCCCCTGACCTTCCGGTTTCAAAAAATGGCCTAAAATAAGGCTTCTTCCTAACATTATATAGACTATTTTCGATAAAATCAAACACATTTTTTGAACGGAAAAAGCACTTTACATAACATATACCAGATATTGGTGGCATGCTCCGTTATTTCGCAAGATATGGTGAATTTTAATCAATCATTTTATATTATTTTTTTAAATAATCCCCTGTTTATAAGACAAATTTCAAAAAAACAGGATTAATCCAGGTCTCCAGAGCACTTCCCAGTACAGACAGAAGAAGAATGAAAAAAAGTACGGCAGCCCGAAAACGTTTCCCCTTCTGCAGGCCCCAGTACAGCAAAAGAATCCACAGCGGCAGATAGCAAAGCCACTGAGGCATGACTGTCATGAAAAAAAACGGCAGTCCCATTAATCCCTTCTGTACGGTAATGACAGACATGACAAATCCCATGGAAAAACCCAGTCCTGCAGTGAGCAGACAGTATAAAAAAACCGCATACGCAGTCATCCCGATCAGCCAGGCGATAAAGATCTGAACCAGTCTCTGTCTTACGACTTCCAAGAAAAGCCCCATGCTCTCCTGCCCGACTGCGCTCCTGTTTCTGTCTAAAAGCCCCAGATAATAAACTGCTTCATTTTCAAAAGAAGAATACCAGAAGTTGGCAATGACTGTTCCTGCCATCAGACCGATGAAAAAACAGACCAGATACCGGTCATCCGCTCTGACTTTCGTTGATACGGGAATATATCCGCTGCTTAAAGCTCTCCTCTTTAGTCCGTATTTCAATCGCATCAGATAATCAGCCATAAAAATCCCCCTACAGGTCTTGTCATAATTTATGCCTGCAGAGGGTCTGTTTATTCCCTTATTTTACATCATACTTCCTGGCATATGCCAGAATCGCCCCAATGGTCTTTCCGTCTGTAATCTCTCCCTGATAGATCTTTTCTTCCAGATCTTTTACTGTCCATTCTTCCACTTCAATATATTCATCTTCATCTAAATTTTGTCTGGACGGCTCTAAATCCCGTGCCACAAAAATATCAATTACTTCATCACAGAATGCAACCGTAGTGTTGACTCTTATGAGAAATTCCAGCTTCTCTTTTTCTGTCTTAAATCCGGTCTCTTCCTCCAGTTCTCTATGGGCACAGTCAATCTTCGGCTCCTCCGGATAATTCAGTGCTCCCGCCGGGACTTCCAGAGTATAGCGGTCCAGTGCATTGCGGTACTGCCTGACCATAAGTATGGTTCCATCTTTTGTGACCGGAACTACTGCTGCCGCCCCAATATGATGAATAAAATCCCAGTGCGCCAGATGTCCGTTTGCATCCACTGTATCTTCGTAAATTTTCAAAATGCTCCCCTGATATTTAAAGGTTCTGTTTAATCGTTTTACCGGAAGCTGATCCATGATAGCTT
Organism: Lacrimispora amygdalina; assembly: GCF_003432035.1. Taxonomy (GTDB): domain Bacteria; phylum Bacillota; class Clostridia; order Lachnospirales; family Lachnospiraceae; genus Lacrimispora; species Lacrimispora amygdalina. Next base: position 63,461 of record NZ_QOHO01000012.1, on the reverse strand, counting down.
CTCCTTTCCTGTCATCGTCCTATATCTTCTCACATTTCTTAAAACAGGCATCGGATGCCTTTATCACCGCATTGCGGAAACCATATTCCTCTAAAGCAGAGACTGCGGCAATGGTGGTTCCTCCCGGGGAACAGACCTTGTCTTTGAGTGCTCCCGGATGCTCCCCTGTTTCCAGCACCATTCTGGCACTTCCTGCTACTGCCTGTGCTGCCATCTCATAGGCTGCATCCCTTGGCAGGCCATACTTTACTGCGCTGTCAGCCAGAGCCTCAATAAACATATAGACATAAGCAGGAGAACTGCCGCTGACACAGACCACTGCATTCATCAGCCGCTCTTCCACGATCCTCATCTTGCCCAGGGAACTGAAAATTCCGGCAATGGCAGTTTTCTCTTCCTCTGTGAAAACCTTATCATCATAGCAGACTCCGGTCATGCCTTCGCCCAGCAGCGCAGGAGTATTGGGCATGGCACGAACCACTCGTTTTCCCTCTCCCAGCTTTTCCTTTAACTGGTCCGTGGTGATTCCGGGTGCAATGGACATCATAACATTTTTTTCTGTTACCACATCACGAAGTTCTGCCAATACCGGATCCATATACTGGGGTTTTACCGCAAGAACGATATATTTTGCAAGACCCGCACATTCCTGGTTAGATTCCGCCCAGTCAATTCCAAGTTCTTCTGCTACTTCCCTGCAGCGGTCCTGATTTACATCAGTAAAAACAATGTCCTCTTTCTCATATTGTTTCAGCAAGCCTTTTGCGATTGCATATCCCATATTTCCTATTCCAATGATTCCTATTTTCGCCATCTGATATCCTCCTGCTTTTTTTACTGCTATCAATTAGCACCATTCTAACACCATTTTTTCAAATGTCAATGACGTGAAAACGAAAGAAGATATTGATTGACAAAATTGAGATAATAATATATAATTAAGCAGTTATAGTGTGTTACTGATTAATCAGGCATTAACTATGCATGAATATTTTTGGAATGTTTATGCTGGTTAGTGCTTTTTTTGTGTCCGGAAACGAAAAAGCTTCATGATAAGCATTTCAAAATCAAAGATAATTATAATTAAGAAGTTGAAAGGAGTCTTATTAATGAAGGACAAGATTTTTGGAGTATTACAAAGAATTGGCAGATCATTTATGTTACCAATAGCAATTTTACCGGTTGCTGGTCTGCTGCTTGGAATAGGTGGTTCTTTTACTAATAAAACCATGTTAGACGCCTATGGGCTTACAACGTTCATGGGCGAAGGAACCGTTCTCAATGCATTGTTACAGATCATGAATAGTGCAGGTAATATAGTATTTTCAAATTTACCAATTATCTTTGCAATAGGCGTTGCGATCGGTATGGCAAATAAAGAGAAGGAAGTTGCAGCTTTGGCTGCGACAATTGCATTTTTTATTATGCATGCTTCTATCAGCTCATTAATCAGTATTCATGATAATGGAGAAGGTCTTTTAGCAGGTGCTACAACTTCCGTTTGCGGTATTCCATCATTGCAGATGGGTGTTTTTGGAGGCATTATTGTAGGTTTAGGAGTAGCAGCACTTCATAATAAATTTTATAAGATACAGCTTCCGCAGGTTCTGTCATTTTTTGGCGGAACACGATTTGTACCGATTATTTCGGGAGTGGTATATGTTTTTGTAGGTATTCTCATGTATTATGTCTGGCCGGTTGTTCAGATGGGAATATTTGAAGTAGGAAACATTGTTTTAAATAGTGGTTATGCCGGAACATGGGTTTATGGGTTTATGGAAAGGCTTCTGATACCATTTGGTCTTCATCATGTATTTTACCTGCCATTCTGGCAGACAAGTATTGGTGGAAGGTTAGAGGTTTCAGGTAAAATGATCGAAGGTGCGCAGAATATTTTCTTTGCCCAGCTTACAGATCCCACTGTAAAACATTTTGCGGTTTCGGCTACACGTTTTATGTCAGGAAAATTCCCGCTTATGATTTTTGGACTTCCAGGAGCAGCACTTGCCATGTACCATACTGCAAGACCCGAAAACAAAAAGGTTGTTGGAGGATTATTATTGTCAGCAGCACTTACCTCAATGCTTACAGGTATCACGGAGCCTCTTGAATTTACGTTCTTATTTGTTGCTCCGTTACTTTACGGGATTCATTGTGTTTTGGCAGGAGCAGCTTATATGATCATGCATATGTGTGGAGTTGGTGTAGGCATGACCTTTTCCGGCGGATTTATTGATATGTTCTTATTTGGTATCCTTCAGGGAAATGCAAAGACCAGCTGGATATGGATTGTAATAGTAGGGATTGGATATTTCCTCTTTTATTATATTCTCTTCTCATACTTAATCAGGAAATTTGATTTAAAGACACCAGGCCGTGATAAGCAGGAAGAAATAAAGCTGTATACAAGAGCCGATGTAAATGCTCAAAAAAATGGAAACAATGAGCCCCCGCAGGACGTTGTTTCAGCAGGCATCTTAAAAGGCCTTGGAGGAAAGAAGAATATAACTTCAGTGGATTGTTGTGCGACAAGACTCCGCTGCACAGTAACAGACGGAAATCTTGTTAACGATGATGTGTTAAAGGCAACAGGTGCCAGCGGAGTCGTGCATAAAGGAAACGGCGTACAGATTATATATGGTCCGAGAGTGACCATTATCAAGTCAAATTTTGAGGACTATTTAGAGACTGCACCAGAGGAGGCAGACTTTGATTATACAGAAAACCACGATTCGTCAGAAAGCGTAAAATCGAAAAAAGATAAAAAGGTGATCAGTTCCATAATCATTTCCAGCCCGATTACAGGAGAGGCTGCAGATCTAACCACTGCACCCGACGAAGGATTTGCTGGAAAAATGATGGGAGATGGTGCAGTCGTTACACCAACAGAAGAAATAGTTACTGCACCCGAAGATGGAGAAGTCTGCTTCGTATTTGAGACTAAACATGCGATAGGTTATCAAACGGACCTTGGTGTCACAATGATTATCCATGTAGGAATCGATACGGTCAAACTTGCTGGAAAAGGTTTTCAAGTATTTGTGGAAAATGGACAGAAGGTAAAGAAAGGGGATAAGCTCCTTAAAATTGATTTGGAGTACTTAAAAACAGCAGCACCATCTATATGCTCTCCTGTCATCTGCACAGAACTTAAGGATAATCAGGAGATTAGACTAATTGCAAATGGTAAGGTTAAAGCAGGCGAACCATTATTTGCTGTGGATACTTTTGAATAAGTATTTGTGAAATGCATATTGTAATTGTCTATTCTTTCGGTTTTATTCATGATAAAATGGAAAACAATTCATACAGAGAGGATGGCGTTTACGATATGTACCGCATAAGTAAGATATTAAATCACAACAGTATAATCGCAATTGATATGACTGATAATAAAGAATATATTTTATTGGGAAAAGGAATTGGATTTGGGAAAAAGGTATCGGAACGCTTTGAGGCACCAGAGGATTGCTCTGTTTACTCTTTACAGGAAAAGTCAGAACGAGGTACGAACAGAGAACTGGTTAAGAGCGTTTCACCTGAATACTTTGAATATGCCAATGCAATTTTAGATGAGGCAGAGAAAAGGGTTGGAAATCTTGACCGGAGCATCCTGTTTCCAATGGCGGATCATATTTCATTTGCGGTACAGAGAATTCAGAATGGGGAGCAGATATATAATCCTCTCACAGAAGATATAAAGGCTTTATTCCATAGCGAATTTAAGGCAGCATTGATTTTACGGGATATTTTAAAAAAAGAAAAGAACATTGATATAGATGATGATGAGATCGGATATGTTTCCCTGCACATTCATGCAGCTAAAGAGGATGTTCACACTTCAATCTCGATAAAGATGGCTGAGGCGGTAAGAAGATGTATCAACATCATTGAAAATAAAAAAAATTGTAAGATCGATGTAATGTCTCTGTCTTATAACAGGCTTATGAACCATGTAAAATATATGGTAGCCAGAATCGTAAAGAACGAAGAATTAAAGTTGAATATCAATGACTATCTGGAATTTAAAATTCCGGAGTCCTTTACGATAGCAACTACAATCTGTGACGAGTTAAGCATCGCATTAAAACTGGAAATAAAAGAAGTGGAAATCGGTTATTTAGCCATGCACATAGAAAGGGTAATAATGAGTGAAGAATAAACACTTGTGTTTTGCCTCCTGTCGATTGATGTGTTGATCTGAATAAATTAAATTTCAAATAACGTATTGACATTTTCATTTTAATCTCATATACTGTAGCAAAGCAAAGTAATAAACTGTTGAGCAGGAGTAAGTAAGATCTCTTCATCATGCACAGAGAGCTTCCGGTTGGTGAAAGGAAGCGTTGATGTCTGGTCTGAATGGACCTGCGAGGGCGGCTTGAAACCGGTGTTTATCTCCGGTAGTAGATGCTGACGGGTTTCCTATCCGTTATCAAGGGGAGGCACATGTTGGTGTGTTATAAGCGGGAGAAGTCTATCTTCTCCAATCAGGGTGGTACCGCGGAACGAGTCACTACAAGCTTCCGTCCCTCTTATCCATAGAATTATGGAAGAGGGACGGGAGCTTTTTTTATTAAAAAAATTCTTATTCAGGAAAGGAGCCAGTATTATGACTATCACACCGGATTGCAGGGAGATCGAAGCGCTTGGCGCTTCCTACCCTGTCATACCAGTCTGCCGGGAAATTTTTGCAGACATTGTAACCCCCATCACTCTGCTGAGAAAAATCGGGGCATTAAGCAGAAAACACTTTCTGTTAGAAAGCATTGAGGGCGGCGAAACCTGGGGACGCTACTCCTTTCTTGGTTATGACCCTGTCATGAAGGTCAGCTGCCAGGACCATGTGGTCACCATACGCCGTTACGACAGCATCACGGGAGCTGCTCAGGATGAGGTTTTTAGATCGGACACTCCCTTTGAGGTTCTTAGGGAACTGCTAAAGGAATACCGTTCCCCTAAGATTCCCGGACTCCCACCCTTTACCGGAGGCTTCGTCGGTTATTTCGCTTACAGCATGATTGGATATGCTGAGCCTGTCCTGTCCATCAAAAAAGGCGACTGCAGCGACTTTGATCTGATGCTGTTTGACACAGTGATTGCCTATGATCATCTGAAACAGAAAATATGCATCGTGGTAAATATGAAGACCGACCGGATTATGGAAAACTATGGAACCGCCTGTGCAAGACTGGAAAATATCGCACGCATGATCGGGGAAAATACTCCCCTGAAACAATCAGCCGTACAGGGCAGGCCGGATTTTTACTGCAACGTTTCCAAAGAGGAATACTGCCATATGGTGGAAAAAGCTAAGGAATACATTGTGGACGGTGACATTTTTCAGGCTGTCTTATCCAGACAGTTTAAAAGCGAATATCACGACAGCCTCTTAAATGCTTACCGGGTGCTGCGGACCACAAACCCTTCCCCTTACATGGTTTATCTCCACATGGATGAGACAGAGATTATCAGCACTTCTCCGGAGACATTAGTCCGTCTGAAGGACGGCAGACTGACTACCTTCCCGGTTGCCGGCTCCAGACCCAGGGGAAGCAGTGATGAGGAAGACAGACAGCTGGAAGAAGAGCTGCTTGCCGATGAAAAGGAACTGTCCGAACACAACATGCTTGTGGATTTAGGGCGGAATGATCTGGGAAAAATTGCAAAGTTTTCCACAGTTGAAGTCACCGGATACAAGATGATCCACCGGTTCTCCCGGATTATGCACATCTGTTCCCAGGTAGAGGCCGACATACGGCCAGACTGTGACGGATTCTCCGCAATCGAGGCGGTACTGCCCGCCGGTACACTCTCCGGTGCACCAAAGATACGTGCCTGTGAGATCATCGAGGAGCTGGAGATGGAGCCGCGAGGCATCTACGGAGGTGCGCTTGGGTACATTGATTTTACCGGAAACATGGATACCTGCATTGCCATACGAATGGCTGTGAAGAAAAATGGAACAGTAACCGTTCAGGCCGGCGGCGGGATTGTGGCTGACAGTGTTCCGGAGCTGGAATATGAAGAATCAGGAAACAAGGCAAAGGCTGTAATCCACGCAATTGAAACGGCTGGGGAGGTGAATGACTGATGATACTGCTGATTGATAATTATGACAGCTTCTCCTATAATCTGGTCCAGCTGTTCGGTTCCATTGAACCGGATATTAAAGTCATAAGAAATGACGAACTGACTGTGGAGGAAATCCGCCTCTTGCACCCTTCCCATATCATACTCTCTCCAGGTCCGGGATATCCAAAGGATGCCGGTGTGTGCGAGACAGTGGTAAAGGAGCTTGCCGGAACCGTTCCAATTCTTGGTGTCTGTCTGGGGCACCAGGGGATCTGTGAGGTTTACGGGGCAAATATCTCCCACGCAAAAAAACTGATGCACGGGAAGCAGAGTCTGATTGATATTGATACCTCAGATCCCATTTTTAAAGGACTTCCAGATACGATACCTGCTGCCAGATACCATTCTCTGATAGCAGAAAAGGAATCCCTTCCTGAGAGCCTGTCAGTGATCGGAACTGACTCCATCGGTGAAGTCATGGCAGTCAAACATAAAGAGTATGCAGTCTATGGACTGCAGTTTCACCCCGAATCCATACTCACACCAGATGGAATGACCATATTAAAAAATTTTCTGACCATTATATAAAGGAGGCAAACCCAATGATTCAAGAAGCAATCCACGATGTAATTGAAGGGCAGGACTTGAGCTTTCAGGCTGCAAGAGAGGTTATGAATGAAATTATGAGCGGGGAAACCACTCCGGCCCAGATGGCGGCATTTTTAACGGCTCTGCGTATGAAGGGCGAAACCATTGACGAGATCACGGCCTGCGCCACAGTTATGCGGGAAAAAGCACTGAAACTTGCACCTGATTTTCCGGTTATTGATATTGTTGGCACAGGAGGCGATGAGGTGGGAACCTTTAACATCTCCACCACCAGCGCCTTTGTAGTGGCTGCAGGAGGTGTCCCGGTTGCAAAGCACGGGAACAGAAGCGTTTCCAGCAAAAGCGGCGCTGCAGACGTTTTGGAGCAGCTGGGTGTCAACTTAAATCTTACGGCAGAACAGTCTGGTAAGGTTTTAAAAGAGACGGGAATGTGTTTTCTCTTTGCACAGGTCCATCATTCTTCCATGAAATATGCAGGTCCTGTCAGAAAAGAGCTTGGAGTCCGTACCATCTTTAACATACTCGGACCTTTATCAAACCCGGCAGGCGCCACCATGCAGCTTTTAGGTGTATACGATAAAAAGCTGGTGGAACCCCTTGCCCAGGTATTAAGCAACTTAGGAGTAAAACGGGGGCTGGTTGTCTGCGGATCAGACGGACTGGATGAAGCAACCGTAACGGGTCCAACCCATGTCTGTGAAATCCGTTTCGGGGAACTGATTCCGTATGAAATTACTCCGGAGCAGTTTTCCTTAACCCGCAGCAGCCTTTCCGACTTACTGGGCGGAACCCCTTCCGATAATGCCAAAATTACAAAGGAAATTTTAGAGGGAACACTTCGCGGTCCAAAACGGGATATCGTGGTTTTAAATTCCGCCCTCAGTCTTTATCTTGGCATTGACAACTGCACCATATCCGACTGCATTCAAACTGCTTCCGACTTAATTGATTCCGGAAAAGCTGCTGCAAAACTGGAAGAATTTGTAAAAGCGGTGAATGAGGTGGCTTTATGATCCTTGATACCCTGGCCGCAGCCTCAAAAAAGCGGGCGGAGGAAGCGAAAAAAACGATTCCGCTCAGTAAGATGGAGAAGATGGCATACCGTGCCTTTGACACTGGGCAGAGGGAATCTGATTTCTCATTTGAGAGGGTGATCTCCTCTCCCGGAATCTCCTTTATCTGTGAAGTAAAGCGTGCCTCTCCCTCAAAGGGAATGATCGCACCGGATTTTCCTTACAGGGAAATTGCCATGGAGTATGAAGCAGCCGGCGCAGACGCCGTTTCCGTACTGACAGAGCCGGAATACTTTCTGGGAAAAGGGGAATATTTAACCGAAATCAGCCAGTGTGTTTCCCTCCCTCTGTTAAGAAAGGATTTTACCGTAGATCCTTATCAGATACTGGAAGCCAAGGTGCTTGGCGCCTCGGCAGTTCTTCTTATCTGTGCTCTTCTTAATACCGGACAGCTGAAAGAATACATCAAAATCTGTGACAGCCTTGGACTCAGCGCACTTGTGGAAGCTCACGATGAAGAAGAAATCTACAGCGCACTTTGTGCAGGAGCCCGCCTGATCGGAGTCAATAACCGGAACTTAAAGACATTTCAGGTTGACTTTGAAAATTCTATCCGTTTAAGGAGCCTGGTGCCTGCAGGAACCGCATTCATTGCTGAAAGCGGGATACAGAACGCCGATGATGTAAAGCGGCTGTATCAGGCAGGTGTAAACGGAGTCTTGATCGGAGAAAGCCTGATGCGCTCTCCTGACAAGAAAAAGATTCTGCAGGAAATGAGGAACGCTGCCAATGATGAATTCTAATAAGAAAATCAAGATATGCGGCCTCACACGAAAAGAGGATGTGCTTGCTGTCAACTGCTATAAGCCGGATTACATCGGGTTTGTTTTTGCCCCGGGAAAGCGGCAGCTTAATTTCAGGCAGGCTGAGCTTTTAAGAAATGACCTTCTTCCTGAAATACCGGCTGTAGGAGTCTTCGTAAACAGCCCTGCAGACGAGATCATTTCCCTGGTAAAAAGTAATGTAATTCAGATGATTCAGCTTCATGGGGAGGAACGTGAGCCGGATATTCTGGAACTGAAAAACAGATTAGACCGTCCGGTCCCCATTATGAAAGCAATCCGTGTCCGGTCCGCGGCTGATATTTCTGAAGCGGAAAAGCTTTCTGCGGACTACCTTCTTCTGGACTCCTATGTAAAGGGAATTCAGGGAGGCAGCGGAACATGTTTTGACTGGTCCATGATTCCGGCGATTAAGAAACCCTGGTTTCTGGCAGGGGGCATCGGCATGGAAAACATAGAGGAAGCGCTTAAAACGAAAGCATTCTGTCTGGATGTCAGCAGTCTGGCTGAAACAAACGGCAGAAAAGACCCGGAAAAAATCAAAAAAATCATACAAACAGTAAGGAGTGGAAAATTATGTCAAAAGGAAGATTTGGACAGCACGGCGGACAATTTATCCCCGAAACGCTGATGAATGCAGTGACGGAACTGGAGAAAGCCTACAATGCCTGTATGCAGGATGAAGAATTTCTGGCAGAGTTAAAGACACTGCATGAAACCTACACAGGAAGGCCTTCTCTGCTTTACTACGCAGAGAAAATGACAGAGGATCTTGGAGGTGCAAAGATTTATCTAAAACGGGAAGATTTAAACCACACCGGATCCCACAAAATCAACAATGCACTGGGCCAGGTTCTTCTTGCAAAAAAAATGGGAAAAACCCGTGTCATCGCAGAAACCGGTGCCGGCCAGCACGGAGTGGCTACTGCTACTGCCGCAGCCTTAATGGGGATGGAATGTGAAATCTTCATGGGAAAAGAGGATACGGACCGGCAGGCATTAAATGTATTCCGTATGGAGCTTCTGGGTGCAAAGGTTCATCCGGTTACCAGCGGTACGCAGACCTTAAAGGATGCGGTAAATGAAACTCTTAGGGAATGGACCAACCGGGTGGAGGACACCCACTATGTCCTGGGTTCCGTCATGGGGCCTCACCCATTTCCCACTATTGTGCGGGATTTCCAGAGCATCATCGGAAAGGAAGTCAGGGAGCAGATCTTAAAAGCTGAGGGAAAGCTTCCCGACATGCTGATCGCCTGTGTGGGCGGTGGAAGCAATGCCATGGGCCTGTTTTATGATTTTATTGGAGATACCTCTGTTAAGCTGGTGGGCTGTGAGGCTGCCGGTCACGGCATTGATACAGATAAAAATGCTGCCACCATTTCCACCGGAACCGTAGGAATCTTCCACGGTATGAAATCCTACTTCTGCCAGGATGAATACGGACAGATCGCTCCGGTTTACTCCATCTCAGCAGGACTTGACTATCCGGGAATCGGACCGGAGCACGCCGCACTGTTTGATACCGGAAGGGCCGATTATGTTCCTGTCACCGACGATGAGGCGGTGGACGCATTTGAATATTTATCCCGGAAGGAAGGAATCATCCCTGCCATTGAAAGCGCCCATGCGGTGGCTTATGCCAGAAAGGCTGCACCTTCCATGGGAAAAGACCAGGTCATCGTCATTAACTTATCCGGCCGCGGAGACAAGGATGTGGCCGCAATTGCACGTTACAAGGGGGTAGAAATCTATGAGTAGAATCAGTGAAGCATTTGCAAAAGGAAAAGCATTTATCCCGTTTATTACAGCCGGTGACCCGGACCTTGCAATTACAGAGCAGCTGGTTCCTGCCATGGCTAAAGCAGGTGCCGATATCATAGAACTGGGAATTCCTTTTTCTGATCCGGTTGCAGAGGGAATCGTGATTCAGGAAGCAGACCAGCGCGCTCTTGCATCCGGCACTACCGCAGATAAAATTTTTGAAACCGTCACCCGTATTCGGCAAAAAACGAATGTGCCCCTGGCATTTATGACTTATATTAACCCCATATTTGTATATGGAAGCGAGCGTTTCATTAAAAATGCGGCAGAATGCGGCATTGATGCTCTTATCGTACCCGATATGCCGTTTGAAGAAAAGGATGAACTTCATCCCATCTGCCAAAAGTACGGAATTGACTTAATTTCCCTGATCGCTCCCACGTCTAAGGAACGAATTACGGCCATTGCTTCGGAAGCAGAGGGATTTGTTTACTGTGTTTCTTCCATGGGCGTAACAGGTGTGAGAAAGGAAATCACCTCTGACATCAAAGATATGGTTTCTCTTGTAAAGGATTCCAAAGATATTCCCTGTGCCATAGGCTTTGGAATTTCCACACCGGAACAGGCGAAAGAGTTAAGTAACTATGCAGATGGTATTATCGTGGGAAGCGCCATTGTAAAGCTGGCTGCCATGCATGGAAAAGACTGTGTGGAACCAATTTGCAGCTACATAAGACAGATGAAATCTGCAATAACCGGTTGATCCCCCACTTGGATTAAGCAAATTCCACTTGACATCCATTTAGACCGGTGCTACACTAGTGCCACAAGAGGGAGCTCGTATGCGGGCTGAGAGGAAGTTATCAAACTTCGACCTTTATAACCTGATTTGGGTAATGCCAACGTAGGGATTTATACGAGACGGATGTATTGATCTGGGCCTGTACCTGTTGGTATGGGCTCTTTTTTTGTCCAGAGCCGTAAATCCCTCCAAATAATGAAGGAGGACTACATATGAATTACACCACACAGATGGATGCCGCAAGAAAAGGCATTCTGACGCGGGAAATGGAAATCACAGCGAAAAAAGAAGGGATTAAACCGGAGGAGCTTATACAGCTGATTGCACAAGGTAAGGCAGTTATTCCTGCCAACAAACACCATACCTGCCTGGAGCCAAATGCCATCGGTTCCATGCTGAAAACAAAAATTAATGTAAATCTTGGAACTTCCAGAGATTTAAATGACATGGATCTGGAATTAAAAAAGGTAGAGGATGCGGTTTCACTGGGAGCTGAATCCATCATGGATTTAAGTTCCTTTGGAGATACCAGGAAATTCAGGAAACGGCTGACAGAAGAATGCCCGGCCATGATTGGAACGGTGCCCATTTACGATGCCGTTGTTTATTATCATAAGCCACTTAAGGAGATAACGTCTGAGGAGTGGATTCAGATTGTGGAAATGCATGCCCTTGACGGGGTGGATTTCATGACCATTCACGTAGGCATCAACAAGCAGACAGCACACCGTTTTAAAGAGGCAAAACGCCTGACTAATATCGTATCCAGAGGCGGTTCCATCATTTTTGCCTGGATGGAGATGACTGGAAATGAAAATCCATTCTATGAGCATTTTGACCGTATTCTGGAAATCTGCCGGGAACATGATGTGACATTAAGCCTTGGAGACGCCTGCCGTCCTGGCTGTATTGCGGATGCTTCCGATATTTCACAGATTGAAGAGCTGGTTACCCTTGGGGAACTGACCCGCCGTGCCTGGGAAAAGGATGTACAGGTAATTATAGAAGGACCAGGACATATGCCCCTGGACCAGATCGCCGCCAATATGAAAATCCAGGAGACCATCTGCAAGGGTGCACCTTTCTATGTACTGGGGCCGCTCGTCACTGACATTGCTCCTGGATATGATCACATTACCGCAGCTATCGGAGGGGCCATAGCTGCTGCTGCCGGAGCTTCTTTCCTCTGCTACGTAACGCCCGCGGAACACTTAAGGCTTCCCGATGCAGATGATGTGAAGGAAGGCATTATCTCTGCACGGATTGCAGCCCATGCTGCTGATCTGGCAAAAGGCATTAAGGGTGCGAAAGACTGGGATTACCAGATGAGTGACGCAAGAAAACGGCTGGACTGGGAAGCTATGTTTGATCTGGCCATTGATCCGGAAAAAGCAAGAAGATATCGTGCATCTTCCAAACCGGAAAAAGAAGATACCTGTTCCATGTGCGGTAATTTCTGCGCAATGAAAAATATGAACCGGATATTAGACGGGGAAATTGTCAACATCTATGATGAATGATATTGACTTATAAGGAGGAAAAAACATGAATTCCAAAACAAATTTAAACAAAGCAGCTGTCTCTCACACCTCTGCAGGAGTTTACATAAAAAAACTTGCAGCCGGCGGAATGCTTGTGGCGCTCACCGTTTCACTTTCCGGCTTTTCCATTCCCATTGGAGCCTCTAAATGCTTTCCGATTCAGCACCTGGTTAATGTCCTTGCAGGAGTATTTCTAGGCCCTGCCTACGGTGTTGCCATGGCATTTGCCTCATCTCTCATCAGAAACTTATCCGGTACCGGAACGCTTCTTGCCTTCCCCGGAAGCATGGTGGGGGCTTACCTTAGTGCGCTGCTGTTTCAAAAAACCGGAAAACTTCTTTTGGCCTATGTGGGTGAAATTACAGGAACCGGGCTGATCGGCGCTCTTCTCAGCTATCCGGTTGCAGTGCTGATATTGGGAAAGGAAGTTGCAGTTTTCTTTTTTGTAGTTCCTTTTCTCATGAGCACAGTATGCGGAACTTTATTCGCCGCCTTTTTATTAGAAACCCTTCGCAGGCTGGGTCTGCTTTCCTATCTCCGCCAGCTGATTAACTGATGATCTATCATTGACAAAACGTGTATCCTGCAATAAGATTAAAAGGTAAAAATAATAAAAAGAGGTGAAGAAAATCCGGTGTATCAGATGTTATAAATTCACTGACATGGATATAGCTGGAAAAGAGTAAAAAAATCAATGGAACAGACGAAAATTAAAAGCTGAATTGTCAGCCTAATTTTTGTGCCTGCTTTTTGATTTTATTTACTCTCAGTCTTTTCTTTATCGATTAAGAACAGCCGCGGAGTAATGTCCGCGGCTGTTTATTTTACCAATTTATAAGGAGGCGCTCACTATGCTGTATGAAATCAAAGATTTATTAAAACGTCCTGAATTATATCAGGAAACCAGTATTCCTTTCTGGGAAGATGAATACATTTCCAAACAAATGCTGAAGGCCCATCTGGATCCGGAATTTAGCGGTGCCAGCCGAAAGATGGATTTTATTCAAAAATCAGCGGAATGGATTGCCAGAACTGTTCCGCCCAAAGACTATCCCCTGCTGCTGGATTTAGGGTGCGGTCCCGGAATTTATGGAGAATTCTTTGCAAAATCCGGATTTCAGGTAACCGGAGTGGATTTTTCCTCACGTTCCATTGATTATGCAAAAAAATCAGCAGCTAAAAAAAGTTAAACATCAATTATACCTGCCAGAACTATCTTTCCCTTGAATTAAACCATACGTTTGATTTTGCAGTAATGATTTACTGTGATTATGGTGCTCTTTCCCCTGAGAAAAGAAAAACCGTTTTAAAACAGGTTTACGATCATTTAAAACCCGGTGGTAAATTTTTGTTTGATGTTTTTTCCTTAAATGAATACGACAGCTTCCAGGAAAAACAGATATGGGATATTCTTCAAAGCAACGGTTTCTGGCGGGAGGATGAATATGCTGAATTAAAGAGATGCTGCAAGTATCCGGAACATGTAACACTGGATCAATACGTTATTATTTCAAAAACAGAAGCTTCAGTTTATTATCTCTGGAATACCTGTTATTCAGAAGAGGCTCTGATAAAAGAGGCGGAAGAATCAGGCTTTAAAGTCTGTGGTACATATGCAGACGTATCTGGTACTCCATGGAATAAGGAAAGCCCCACAATTGCAGTAATTTTAGAAAAATAGTTTGAGGGGAGGTGCTCATGCATCTCCCCTGTCTTTCATATTTTGGTATTTCGTATTTATTTCACGGAACCGTTCCGCTTACTTCCGGGCACCATCTTAAACTCAAATGTAAACTCTTCTTCCACAAACATAAATTCTTTCCGAAGTTCCGGTCCGCAGCTTTCCGATCCGATTCCGTTCTGCCGGTAGTCCACACAGAATTCTGTAAAACCGGAGGGAGTCAGTTCGTAATTATGAGATTTCTCCGTCAGTTCCTCCTGTGTATATTCTGATGCATGGAAAGAAAATGCCTTATCTGCAGCTACAGTGATTGACAGACTGCCTCCCTCTATGGTTACAAAGTCACAATCACTGCGGCTTCCATTTTCCTGAGGTCTTAAATAGTCCTCATGCATCTCTTTTACACTGGAAGAAAACAGACCATGATAGCTGGCATTTTTCTTATCTATATAGTTTTCAACAGGGCCAAGTCCGAAATAGGTCACCTGATCCATCTGTTCTGAGAGGAACAGTCTGAGACCAAACCGGGGAAGTTCCGGAAACTCCTTATCTCTCTTTACATCCAGCTTTCCGCTTAAAGTGCCGTCTGCTCCGATCGTCCATAATGCATCAATCATTAAAATCCGCTGAACGGGAGCTGCTACCATAGACATCACAGTGGATATTTCGATACAGCCTTCTTTTTCTTCCCATCTGGTTTCATATCCCCTGGAAGAGGCACGGTGATAATGAGCTTCCATCCATTTATTTTTAATATCACTGTCATTATCCGTAGGTGCTCTCCAGATGTTAATTTCCATAGGACGTTCCAGAATGGAGTGGTTTTCAAAATTCATTTTCCGGAATGTTCCTGTTAATTTACTGTAGGTGTAGAAAAAGCTTTTCCCATTAATATGAATATAACGGTCATCTTCACATACCTCAAATAGTCCGTCTTTTTCCTTCGCATCTAAGAATGCTGCTGCCGTCTGGTTTCTCATATCTTCGTTTTTCAGCAGAATCTCATCAAATCCAAGGAGGCTTCCTGCTTCCAAAAGAGCACTGCTTTCTTTCAGATAATAACTTACTTTTAAATAACATTTACCTGCTTGCGGAACCTCAAAGTTCAGCGGCAGTCTGCATTCCTGCCCGGGCACAAGCTCCGGCATATCAGCTTCCCCCACAACTCCCTTTGACTTTAACTCTCCGTCGCAGGTCACCTCATAAGCGATATATCCATATTCTTTAAAATTAGTGAAATGAAGGTAATTATGAAGCGTCAGCTCTTTTTTCTCCTGGTCAAAGGAGACTGCACGTACCGGACGGTTTACATTCTTAAACTCCATCAGACCAGTATGCGGTCTTCTGTCCGGATATACAAGACCATCCATACAGAAATTGCCGTCATGAGGATATTCCCCATGATCTCCTCCGTAAAGGTACATGGGCTTTCCGTCAATCGTTCTGCCCTGGTAAATGGCATGATCGCACCATTCCCATACAAAACCGCCGCACACCCGGTCATGCTGTTCAAATACCTGGAAGTAACCTTCTAAATCTCCAGGACCATTCCCCATGGCATGACTGTATTCACACAGGATAAATGGCTTTGCAGTCTCCCGTTTCGTGTATTCGATAATTTCTTCCAGGCTGGGGTACATACGGCTGAATAAATCAATATTGGAAAAATCATAAGTTTTATCCACAGCCCGGTATCTGGCTCCTTCATAGTGAGTAAGCCTGGTGGGATCATAAGACTTTGTCCAGGAAAGTGCAGCTTCAAAGGTGCAGCCGTAAGCGCATTCATTTCCCATAGACCAGATCACTACGCAGGGACGGTTCTTATCCCGCTCAACCAGGAGTTTTGTCCTGTCAACGGTCGCTTCCGTAAATTCCGGATTATCTGCAATGGCACGGTTCCAGCGGTCACGCCATATCTCTGTGGTACGGGTCTCCATATAAATGTAGCCGGTACCATGGCTTTCATTATCTGCCTCATCGATGACATAGAATCCATATTCATCACAAAGCTGATAGAACTGAGGCGCATTGGGATAATGGCTGGTTCGGATGGCATTGACATTATGCCGCTTCATAAGTCGCAGATCACGCTTCATCTGGTCCAGGCTGATAGTAAATCCGGTAACCGGATCGCTGTCGTGGCGGTTTACACCATGAAATTTAATTTTCTCACCGTTTAAAAATACCACACCATCACGAATGGCAATTTCCCTGATTCCCATACGGTCAACAATTGCTTCCTGACCTGTCTCAAATATAACGGTATATAGATATGGGTTTTCTGCATTCCAGAGCACAGGATTTTCTATATCAAATTCTATCTTTCCTTCTGCAGGATATCCCTCTTTTCTGGCAACGGTACTCCCGTTTCTGTCTGTTACTGTTACTGTCACAGGAATTTCTTTACCGCTAAAGGTAATCGCAGCCTCTACATGAGCCTGGCCATTTCTCACAGATGTAGTGAGGAAGTAATCAAAAATTCCTTCCTCCGGTCTCTTCAACAGATATACGTCCCGGAAAATTCCGGTCATACGGAATTTATCCTGATCTTCCAGATAGCTTCCGTCACACCATTTTAGGACGAGAACGGAAAGAGTATTGTCCCCCTCCCGAATCACTCCTGTGACATCAAATTCGCTGGTTCCGTGAGAAACCTGGCTGTATCCCACATAACTGCCGTTTAACCACACATAGAAACAGGAATCCACTCCCTCAAAGTTTAAGTAAGCTCTGGGTGCCTCATCCTCTCTCTTATAGACAAAATGATGGACATATGCGCCGCATGGATTCTCAGCCGGAACATAGGGAGGGTCCATGGGGAATGGATATTTTGTATTGGTATACTGGTGCTTGTCGTAGCCATAACTCTGAAAACAGCCGGGTACCGGAATCTCATTAAACTTAGACGTATCAAAGCCTTCCAGATAAAACTCTTCTTTAACGTCATAAATGCTGTCATAATAGCGAAACTTCCAGTTTCCGTTTAAGAGACAGAAGCGGTCTGAATTCTCCCTTTTATCCGTCAAATCAAACTGTGCTGTGGAAGCCGGGATATAATAAGCTCTGTGTGGCATGGTGTTTTCATGAAGCAGATGCAGATTTTCATAATGTCTGGGTACGATCATAGTCGACTCCTCCTTCTTTTCTTATCTCTTATTATAAAAGGACAGAGTCAAAAATCCATATCTTTGTTTAGACAAAACATGCACAAAATGATACTCCGAATCTTATATTTCATCGGGATTAAATGTCATACGTTCTTTCAGCGAGGCATTCATGATTTTTTTCCTGGATGAAATCCACAAAATCACTCCAACAGTACAGGCGATTATTTCAGAGGCTGTCATAGACCATATTACCCCGTTTAATTGAAACAGATTGTTTCCAATAATAATAATGGGGATTAGGGCAACTCCTCTGGCCACGGACATAATGTTAGACTGAACGCCTTCTCCAAACGCCTGATACATACTGGTAAAAAAACCTGATATGCCTGCAAACAAGGTAGAGACCAATAAAGCTGCAAGAATAGTCGTGCCAACAGTTATAACGGCTTCATCAGTGCTGAACATTTCAAGAACCTGAGTGCGGAATACAAATAATACAGCTGCAATAACCAGAATAATGCTGACGAGATAGAGCAATGTTGTTTTTAAGACTTTGTATAATCGTTCCATATTGTTAGAAGAGTAAGAAAACGCAATCAGCGGAATAACGCCCATATATATACCCATACCTATAAAATCAGATATTTGGCATATACGGTTTGCAACGCCAAAAGCCGCAACAACATAGTCGCCATACATGACTGCGTAATTGTTAAACATAAGGCTTGATACAATTAAGAAGCCAGACAGCAGAAAAGCGGACATACCAATCTTAAAAATGCTAAAGATTATTTCTTTTGTAGGTTTAAAATCTTTAACGCTGACGCTCTGAACAGGACTTTTACTTTTGAGGTAGTAAATATAATATGCAACGGCACATGTATTGCCGATAACAGTTGCTACAGCCGCCCCCATCACATCCATATGAAAAAGAAAAATGAATATCGGGTCAAGAATGATATTAACAACTACGCTGATAATCATTCCAATCATAGATTCGGTTGAAGCACCTTCACCCCTGACCGTTTGCGCCAGTGTAAAATTGGTGGTTACAAACGGACTTCCGATTACGAAAGTAAGGATATAGTCTTTTGTGTGGAACAGCGTTTCTCCGGTAGCTCCTAACACTTTCAATACATGGGATAATGCAGGGAGGCAAATTAGCATAAATACTACTCCTGAAAGTAGAGAAAGATAAAGGTTTACTGACGAAGCTTTTTTTACGCCCTCAATGTTTTTCTCTCCTAGCAATCTAGAAATATATGTACTGCCTCCTGTTCCAAAAACTTCTCCAAGCGCCATAAGAATGGTTGTAAACGGCAAAGCAAGTGTAATGGAGGCCAGCATGGATGTACTTCCCAACCTTCCAATAAAGTAAGCGTCTGTAATGTTATAAATCATATTGACAACCATGCCTAAAATCATGGGTATTGCCATGTGGGCGATTGCTTTCGGTACGGGTGCCTTTTCAAGATAATATAGTGAGTCTTTTTTTGAGTTTTCCATTTAGTAATTTCCTCCTTTAATCATAGGTTGAATTCTACCTATTTGCCGGCTGTTTATTCAATATTTATCCATTCAATTTGGCGTATATTATGTAGAATTCTACTTACATTTCAAAAAATAAGGTGCTGTTTTATATGTGTGATTCTATACCTAAATTATCATAAGTTCGTTTTAAAAACTTTAAGTAGACAACTTTCTCCTCCTCTGAAAATCCAGCCAGCAATTCATCCGCTATTGCATTGAGAATGCCGGACATTTCATAAAGAAGCACCTTCGCCTTTTCAGTAAGTTCTATCAATATAGTCCTGCCATCCTCATTACCTGAACGTCGTATAATAAATCCATTCTTTTCTAAACTGTTGAGTAAACTGGTCACAGATGGACCGGAAATCTGCATGGCTCCACTCAAGTATCTGCGGCTAATTTCCTGCCCTGATCTTTGCGCTCCATCAATGTGCCCCAAAAGGCGTGCTTGTGGTTCGGTAATATCATATGCTGCCAGCTTTTGGTCGTTTTTATAACGTAACACATGAGCTATATTTTTAATATAAAAATCGTGGGGAATCATATCATCACGTTTCATTGCATTCACCCCTTTCATAATAGGTTTGCTTCTACCTTTATATTATAATGGTAGACTTCTACCTTGTCAACACTGAATTTTTAATTCAGTGTTGACAAGCAAAATACACATGACTACGTTTTAAATTGGTATTCCAGTATTCATTCACGACCTAATAATATACATCTTAAATTATTAGTATGATCAGACATATAAAAGGTAACCAAATATCTGGCTGTGTCTGCTCTGCAATCTTTTGTAATTTTCTCAATCCATCATATAATTCAGGCATATCTTTGATCAAATTTCATATAATTTACAAATTTATACTTTTGAGGCAAAAATGTTAAACTACAATAATGCTACTTCCAACAACCCAGATAACGCCTACTTTAGATCTCCATCTTTGGTGCCTACCGATTACGGACCATATCCTTTCACTATTGATATTAGCAAGGCTACCGTGAATAATGACACTTTTCGCACTGCCTTATGGACAGGTGAGCATTTACAACTCACCTTAATGAGCATCCAGGTTGGTGGCGAAATAGGATTAGAGATTCATCCGGATGATGATCAATTTTTGTATATTGAATCCGGTCACGGTGTAGTTCAAATGGGTAATCAAAAGGATTGTTTATATTTTCAACAGCCCATTTTTACTGGCAGTGCTATTTTTATTCCCGCAAGAATCTGGCACAATGTGTTTAATACCGGCGAGGTTCCTTTAAAATTATTCTCTATTTATGCACCTCCACATCACCCTTGGGGCACTATTCACCAAACAAAAGCTGTTGCAGAAGCAGATGTAAATCATTATTAATGATTGCCCGTCAGTTCTTTTTAAGGATTGGCGGGGTTTTTGTTATCTCTCAGCAGCCATATAAATTGATTCTGGATAATTTTTTCTCTTTCCTCCTTCTGGCACTAAAAAATTACCAGCTTATACTGATAGTTAATAGTTTTGTGTATATAGAATAGAGTTATCTGTTAATCTTCACTTTTCATCAATTTTTCTAATTGGCTTAGACGTTCCTCTTGATTTCGAATCTCTCTTTTCAACGAATTAATTTCGTTAAACGCCAGAAGTCCAACAACGCACATCAACACAACTGTATAATATCCCATTTTTTCTCCCCGTATAATATTCACTAAAAGTGATATCGGCTCACTAACTATCAATATTAAGTTATCAACGTGCTATATTCCTTTCACAATCTCTTCAGGCAAATCTAAGCTGCTGCTGACTATCATATATTCTCATATTCAAAGTGCGCCCGCCACATTAGACAAAAGATGGATAAAATGATACAATACAGCTGAAAGGAGATTCCCTTCATGTACACAAATACTGGCTATATGAATTTAACGGATGATGAACTGGAAAATACAAAAATCCCCTTAAGGGTCAACAGCTGCGGAGTATACCGTCTGGTTTCTCTCCCTGTTATGTCAACCTTTCGTCCTCTCGGCCGTTCAGACTATCAACTGCTTTATATTGCGGCAGGAAAAGCTTTTTTTACCATTGACGGAACCGCCACTGAAGTTTCAGAAGGCAGTATGGTTTTATATCTCCCCCATACTCCCCAGCAGTATGCCTACTATATAAACGACAAACCGGAAGTTTACTGGCTCCACTTCACAGGCAGCGAGGCAGCATCTCTTACCAGGGAAGCCGGTTTTACCGAAAACCAGGTTCTGTATACCGGAATATCTTCCAAATACCAGGAACTGTTCCTGTCCGTAATCCGGGAAGTACAGCTTACTCGTCCCTCCTTCGAGGAACTGTCAGCACTTTATTTAAAGCAGCTTTTTCTCCTTCTGAAACGAATCAGAGAAGAAGGCGGCTTTAAGAAAACAGAAATTCAGAAAGAAATGGAAAAAGCAGTCCGTTTTTTTCATGAGAATCTGGCGAAGAATATCGAAGTTGAAGCGTATGCAAAACAGCTTCATATGAGCACCTGCTGGTTTATCCGAAGCTTCAAGGAATATGCAGGAATGCCTCCCGGAAGATATTTAACCGATATACGGATCAGGAAGGCCAAGGAACTTTTAGAAAGCACGGATTACAGCATCGGTGAAATAGGCGGAATTGTTGGCTATGAAAATCCCCTCTATTTCAGCCGTATTTTTAAAAAGACAGCCGGAATCTCTCCCGCAGAATACAGAAAAGCGGCAAGGTAAGTTCATCTCCCTGCCGCCGCCTTCTACCGTTCGATAACACTATAGGTCTGCCGGTATTCCTTTGCTGTCATACTCATATATTTTTTAAAAATTCTTCTGAAGTAATCCACATCTTCATATCCGCACCGGTAAGCGATCTCACTGCCGGTTAAGTTTGTCTCAATCAACATTCTGCATGCCTTATTAAGCCGGGCTTCATGGATTCCTTCCGTCAGAGTCTTACCATAAACAGAATGATACGTCCGCCCTAAATAATCCGGGCTGCATTCCAGATGTTCCGCTAATATGGAAGCCGATAATGGTTCCTTTAAGTGGTTTCTGATATACTGCGCCGCCTGATTGGCCAGAAGCACCTTCTGCCCGTTTATCTCCATCGGAGAAAGTGAATCGCTCAACTCGCACAGAAGCTCCAAAAGGACCAGATTTAATATGGTTCTGTCTTCCCTGCATACGTTCTGTCTCTTGATAAACCGGCGGAACAGTTCTTCAAACTGCTGCGGCTTTCCAATCCGAATGAGCTGGGGAAGAGACATAATGTCTGTTCCTGTTTCTTCTGCCTTCTCCTCCAAATGAAAATGGAGCCAGTAAAAATTTAAGTCTTTATCAAACTCCCTGGTCCCCCAGTGATGTCTTCCCGGAAAGAGAATCAGGGCTTCCCCCTCCTCCACTTCATATTCCACATCCTCTTCCGCAATTCCAAGCACACCGGAATTGACATAGATGATTTCAAAGGAATCCATGACACGGTCTGCGTGCCGTCCCTTCCCCCCCGTAACCAGATATCCTGCATTTAATGCCCTCACCGGAAGAACTGCCTTTAGATGTAAGTAATGTTCCATGTGTCGCCCCCCTGTCGTCTTCAAGTCGGAATCATCCAGTTTTTCGCTTCTTTTTCCTCTTGTAACCTTTGACTCAAACTGGCAATATAGAGAAAGTATTTTCATTTCTTTAAAAAGGATAGCAGATTTACGAATAAAAGAAAAGGGGAACACGGCAGATTTGCCGTTTCGATAATATGGTTACAGATTTGATCAGAAAAAAATCCGCGTTTTCCAGCCAGGAAATACCACCCATGACAGCCGCAGATTTTTCAAAAGGAAGAAATTTTTTTATTGCCGAAGGATGCTGTGCCAATGGCATCGTTACGCTCACCACAGGTGCGTTCCTCTCCGGATACGCCAGTTCACTGGGAGCCGATGACTCCTTAAACGGCATCATTGGTTCCATTCCCATTCTTCTGTGCAGCCTCCAGATGTTTTCTTCCATTCTCTTAGAAAGCCTCAGAAGAAAAAAAGGACTGATTGTAAGCTTTTCCTTTGTTCACAGACTGCTTCTCTCTCTGATGTTCTTTCTGCCGCTGTTTATCACACAGCCGGTGATTCGTCTGACAGCAGTGGTTATTCTTTATGGTATCGCTCACTTTTTCGGTGCGTCCATTGGTACCGGAACCGGCAACTGGATTCTCCAGCTGGTTCCGCAGAATATCAGAGGAGATTATCTGGGAAGAAAGGATTCCTTCGCTTTTGCATTCTCCACAATATTAAGCCTTATTATGGGTCGGATCATGGACTGGTTTCGTAACAGCGGCATGGAACAAACCGGATTTTTTGTGGTCGGAGCTACCGTTCTTCTCATTGCCTGTACAGATTTCTGGTGCCTGTCAACTATCAGGGAACCGGAAAGTACTCCGCACAGGCAGAAATTAAAGGATGTCCTTCTTGCGCCACTTGCCGACTTAAAATACCGGAAGGTTATGTTCACTTATATATTCTGGAATCTGGCACTGCAGATCGCCGGTCCTTTTTTCAGCGTATACATGGTTACCGGACTGAAGATGGATTATACTTATATTACATTCCTTGGACTGATTTCATCCACCGTCCGGATTCTGGCCGCCTGGCTTTGGGGAAAACTGGCAGATGCCACCTCCTGGCTTCTTGCAGGAAGGCTATCCATGGGACTGCTGGGTTTTATCCATATAAGCTGGCTTTTTATGACTCCTGATACCTGCTACGCCCTTCAGCCGGTTTTGCAGGCCTTATCCGGCGCGGCATGGGGCGGAATTGCAATATCCGTATTTAACCTGCAATATCATTATGCACCGGAAGAAAAAAGGGTTTTATATGTCAGCGCCAATTCATCCTATGCAGGGCTTTGCGGCTTCTTCTCCACACTTTTGGGTGCCAGTCTGCTGACCATACTCCCTTCCTTTCAGATCGGAGACCTTCCAGTCAGCGGAATGCAGATTCTCTTCCTGCTGTCCGGGTCCCTGATCTTAGGCTGTGTTTTTTACATGGGAAAGCTGAAGAAATACTGAACGGTTACCTGCCCTTTCTCCGGTCTTTGCAGGACTCCCGGATTACAAGCTCCGGCTTTAATACCCGTTCCACCCGGCTCTCCTCGTCCGGAATTCCATGGATCTTTTCCAAAAGCAGCTCTGCCGCCATTGCACCAAGCCGTTCCTGGGGGTGGGCAATGGTGGTCAGCTTCACCATACCGTTTTCTGCGATAAAGGAATTGTCATACCCGGTAACAGAGATCTCATCAGGCACAGAAATCCCTTCTTTCTCTATGGTCTTAATGACCTCAAAAGCAATCTGGTCGTTGTAGCACACAATCCCGTCAACAGGGACCTTTTCCTCCAGCATGATCTTTAAAACCTCCGATGGCTTGGCAGACCGGTCCTCTGTATGGTACCAGATTACCATGTCCGGATCATAGGAAAACCCGCTTTCCTGGAGAGCGTTTACGAAGCCTTTGTGCCTGTCTCTTCCCTGGCTGTCATCTGCCTTAAAAATTCCCAGTATATGTTCATGCCCAAGATCAAGAAGATACTTCGTCACCAGATATCCGCCCAGACAGTCATCAAGCCTGATATGGGGCTTGTTCTTCATCTGGGTGTAATAGCCCTGTATAAACACATAAGGTATTTTATAAAAATCCAGCTTGTCATACAGTCCCCTGTGGCCGCAGAGAATCTCACTCTTACTTGGTTCAATAATGAGTCCGTCCACGTCCTTTTCCAGTATTTCTTCTAAACATCTGCTCTCTTTTAATCTGCTGTTCCCCGTATTTTTAATAATGATACTGTAACCGTTTTCCGTCAGCACCTGGTCGATTCCCTGAATCAGCCGCGGGAAAATATAGTCGGACAAATAGGTGGTAATCACCGCTATATTGCCCGACCCTTTTTTCCTTCCCGCTTTTCTGGACACAAAGGTACCTCTGCCATGTTCCGCTTCAATGTAGCCTTCCTGTTCCAGTATGGACAGGGCTTTTCTCACCGTATGACGGCTGATATGGAAGACCTCCGAAAGCTGATTCTCCGAAGGAAGGCGGTCTCCCGGCTTCTTCTCTCCGGAGATAATTTCTTTTTTCAGTTCTTCCATTAATACGTAATACTTTGTTTTTCCGCTGTCCGACACTGTAAGGACTCCTTGTTATTTTTTCTGCCCATAATAGGCATCCGGTCCGTGCTTTCTCATAAAATGTTTATCCTGCATGGACTGGGGTGCTGGTTTTACTGCTGGATTTAACAGCTCTGTCATTAAATTCATTTTGGCAATCTCTTCTAACACTACTGCATTGTGAACTGCATTGGCCGCATCCGTTCCCCAGGTAAACGGGCCATGATTTTTGCACAATACCGCCGGAACATGCATGGGGTCAAGTCCTTGAAAAGTCTCTATGATCACAGTTCCCGTATTTTTTTCATAACCTTCATCAATCTCTTCCTGAGTTAAATTCCTTGCGCATGGAATCTCTCCATAGAAATAATCCGCATGGGTGGTGCCATAGCAGGGCAGTGCTCTGCCTGCCTGGGCCCAGGAGGTTGCCATTGGGGAATGGGTATGTACAATCCCGCCTATCTTATCAAATGCCCGGTACAGTTCCAGATGGGTGGCGGTATCAGAGGAAGGATTTAGCTCCCCCTCCACCTGATTGCCGTCTAAATCCATGACTACCATATCCTCCGGTTTCAGCTTATCATAATCCACTCCGCTTGGTTTAATGACAAACAAACCCTTTTCCCGGTCAATGCCGCTGACATTTCCCCAGGTGTAAGTAATCAGCCCTCTCCGGGGCAGTTCCATATTTGCTTCATATACACTTAATTTCAGTTCTTCCAGCATCTTATCGCCTAAATCCTTTCCCTATGAGTATAAGCTGTCCACAGCTGCACGTTCAATTGCAAGCCCATTTTTATACCGTTCCATAAATGACTGAAATCCTGCTGCATCTTCCGGATCCGGTTCCATGGTTTCACCCGCCATATCCTTAAATACACGTTCTGAAAGGTACTGATCCAAAGTCTCCCCTTCCTTCTTACGAAGGAGATAGGAGGCAAGCAGTGCTGCTCCCCAGGCTCCGCCTTCTCCGGCTGTTTCCATTACAGAAACAGGAACTCCTACAGCCGCCGCCATGATCCTCTGCCCCGTTTCTCTGGTCTTAAACAGACCTCCGTGGCCAAGAAGCACATCCAGCTTCACACCCTCTTTAAACAGAATCTCCATTCCCATATTTAAGGCTCCTAAAGCGGTGTAAAGGTGGACTCTCATAAAATTCGCCAGATTAAATCTGCTGTTGGGAGTGCGAACAAATAACGGCCTTCCCTCTTCAAAATGAGTGATGTGTTCTCCTGACAAATACCCGTAGGACAAAAGTCCGCCGCCATCTTTCTCCCCCTCTAACGCTTTCCTGTAAAGAGCGGTAAAGAGTTCATTCTTATCCGGCTTCATGCCCATGGTCCCGGCAAATTCCTCAAATAAGGATACCCATGCATTCAAGTCGGAAGTACAGTTATTGCAGTGGACCATGGCAACAGCATCCCCTGCCGGTGTGGTAACGAGGTCAAGTTCTTCATAAACTCTGGAAAGTTCCTTTTCCAGAACCACCATGGCAAAAACACTGGTTCCTGCAGATACATTTCCAGTTCTCCTTGCAACAGAGTTGGTAGCTGTCATTCCTGTTCCTGCATCACCTTCCGGCGGGCAGAGAGGAATGCCGGGTTTTAAGTTCCCGCTTACATCAAGTAGTGCTGCTCCCTCTGGTGTCAGCACACCTGCCGCTTCACCTGCAGTCAGAACTTCAGGCATAATATCCCTCAGCTTCCACGGCAGGTTCCTGTCAGAGATAAGTTCATCAAACTGGCTGATCATGTGCTTATTAAAATCTTTTGTCTGGCTGTCCACAGGAAACATTCCGGCGCAGTCACCAATGCCTAAAACTCTCTTTCCGGTCAGCTTCCAGTGGACATACCCTTCCAGAGTAATCAGGTAATCAATATCAGAGACATGGTCCTCACCATTTAAAACAGCCTGGTATAAATGGGCAATGCTCCATCTTTGAGGAATGTGGAAAGAAAAAAGCTCCGTCAGCTGGCTGGCCGCCTCTTCCGTCATGGTATTTCTCCATGTCCGGAATGGAACCAGTAAGTCCCCATTTTTATCAAATGCCATATAACCGTGCATCATGGCAGAAAATCCAATGGCTCCAATGGAAGTAAGGGTTACCCCATATTTTTCTTTTACTTCTCTGGCCATCTTTTTATAGCTGTCCTGAACACCTTCCCATATATCTGTGATGCCATAGGTCCAGATTCCGTTTTCGTAGCGGTTCTCCCAGTCATGGCCGCCGGTGGCGATGGGATTATGGTTCTCATCTACCAGAACTGCTTTGATTCTGGTGGACCCAAGTTCGATTCCCAGTGCAGTATTTCCTTCCCGGATTGCTGCGATTAATGTTTCGTTATCCATAGAAACCCCCTCAAACTTTCTATCAGCATCAGCGGTATGCCGCCAAATTCCATCTCAGTTCATTTTTAAAATCCCGGACATTTGTATTCTCGTCAATGTATACAGCTTCAATTCCCATGGCTTCGGCCCAGTCACCCAGCTGCTCTGCAGTCAGATCGTAAGTAAATGCCGTATGATGGGCACCACCAGCTAAAATCCAGCATTCCGCACCGGTTATTAAATTTGGCTCCGGAGTCCAGAATGCAGTTGCAACCGGAAGCTTTGGCATGGGCTTTTCTACCTTTTTACAGTTGACAGTATTAATAATAAGACGGAACCGGGTTCCTAAATCAATGAGGGAAGCTGCAACTCCTCTGCCCTCTTTTGCAGTAAATACAAGTCTTGCAGGGTCTTCCCTGTCACCCATGGACAGGGGGTTTACTTTGATGCCTGCTCTTCCCTCTGCAATGGATGGGCAGACTTCCAGCATATGAGCCTGAAGAATCCCTTCTTTTCCCGGAACCAGATTATAAGTATAATCCTCCATGAAAGAAGTTCCCTTCGCATCCTTTGTGCCCTCCGTCATCAGCTTCATTAAGCGCACCATAGCTGCTGTTTTCCAGTCTCCTTCTCCGCCGAAGCCGTACCCCTTTTCCATCAGACGCTGGATTGCAAGGCCTGGAAGCTGTTTTAAGGACCCTAAATCGCCGAAATGGGTAACAATCGCCTGATAATCCTTTTCTCTTAAGAACGCCTCAAATCCAAGCTCAATCTGTGCCTGAACTGCCACATGTTTTTTAAACTCCTCAGGATCTCTTCCTTCCAGCAATATGTCATAGCGGTCATAGTACTCTTCCACAAGTGCAGACACATCTCCCGCTTTTACATC
Source organism: Lacrimispora amygdalina (assembly GCF_003432035.1). Classification (GTDB taxonomy): domain Bacteria; phylum Bacillota; class Clostridia; order Lachnospirales; family Lachnospiraceae; genus Lacrimispora; species Lacrimispora amygdalina. The sequence goes on along the minus strand of NZ_QOHO01000012.1, from coordinate 35,151 downwards.
CTGAACATAATCTGCAGCTTCAGTAACCGGATAAGCATCGATCTCCCAGCCGAATTTCACCTGAGCCTCTACCTTATCTCCTTCCGTTACTGCTACATTCCTCATATTGTCTGCAAAACGCACCACACGGATATGGCTGCTTTCCACAATTCCCACTGCAGTCCTCATCCAGGACGCAATTCTTCTTTTTACCGAATCATCATCCCAGAAACCGGCAATCACCTTTCTTACCAGTCCCATCCTGGTCACCATATGTCCGAATTCCCGGTCTCCATGGGCGGACTGGTTCTCGTTCATGAAATCCATATCAATGGAATCATAAGGAATTTCCTGGTTAAACTGGGTATGTAAATGAAGCAGGGGTTTTCTGTATTCCTGCAGACCTAAGATCCATGACTTTGCCGGAGAAAAGGTGTGCATCCAGGTGATGACACCTGCGCAGTTCTCATCGTCATTTGCCTGCCGGAACAGAGACCGTATGGATGCATTATCAATGAGTACAGGCTTTAAAACCACTTCATAGGGAAGGATTCCGGAAGCGTTAAGCCTCCCGGTTATAATCCCTGCATGTTCTGCTACATCCCTTAAGCAGGCTTCTCCGTAAAGATCCTGAGAGCCTGTTGCAAACCAGAATTGATACGCTTTTTGTTTCATATGTATAACCCCCTCCTGTTTGATTTATTTACCCAGACGAATTACATTCCAGGATGCCCTGTGTAACATACTGGTTACCATACCTCCGTCTAAAGAAGACTGGCTGGTCTGTTTTGGTGCCACCTTTTCGTTAAAAGGTCCGTTTACGGCAAGCAGATCATCGCTTTCTAATACGATGTGCTCCAGAATACGGTAACCTTCAAAACTTCTAACATCAATGGTCATTTCTGCGTCGTCCTTAATGGAACGGTTCACTGCGAAAATGGTCACTTCATCCTTTTCCCCGTTATAAACAGGCACCGCTTCCACTGCTGTCACATCTTCATGTCTGGACGTGTCAAATTTCGGTGTGCTGATAACCGGAAGGAGCGCGGTTCCCCTGCCAAAAGCAGATGCGTGCATAAATGGATAGAAAATTGTCTGCTTCCAGACTGCTCCGCCGCCTGCCTCTGTCATAATAGGTGCAATCACGTTAACCAGCTGTGCAAGACATGCCATCTTCACCCGGTCAGCATGCTTTAACAGGGTGATCAGCATCAGTCCCACTAAAAGCGCATCTTCAAAATTATAGATGTCCTCTAACATAGGCGGCGCTACCTTCCATGGATGGTTTTCCGTTATATCATTGTCAGCAGCATTGGAATGGTACCATACATTCCACTCATCAAAGCTGATTTTAATATCTTTTTTGCCCCTCTTTTTCGCCTTCACATAATCGCAGGTGGCAATTACCGTGCGGATAAACTGATCCATGTCATCGGAGCAGGCCAGGAAGTCTTCACTGTCGCCCTTCTCATTGCCATAATACTGGTGCATGGAAACATAATCCACGTGATCATAGGTATGCTGGAGGGTAACCGCTTCCCAATCCGGGAAGGTGGGCATGGTGAGCGAAGAGCTTCCGCAGGAAACCAGCTCAATGGAAGGATCGATAATCTTCATGGCTCTTGCTGTCTCTTCCGCAAGTCTGCCATATTCCTCCATGGTCTTATGTCCCAGCTGCCATGGTCCATCCATCTCATTGCCAAGACACCAGGTTTTGATATTATGCGGTTCCTTATATCCATGGCTGATTCTCAAATCGCTGTATTTGGTATTGCCGGGGTGATTGCAGTATTCCAGAATGTTGCATGCATCGGCAATCCCTCTTGTCCCCAGGTTAACCGCCATCATAACATCAGATCCTGCACTTCTTGCCCATTTGGTAAATTCATTTAATCCAACTTTATTCTCTTCAATGCTCTTCCAGGCAAGTTCCAGCCTTCTTGGACGCTCACTCACCGGGCCCACACTGTCTTCCCAGTTAAAGCTGGAAACGAAGTTTCCGCCTGGATACCGGATAATGGGAACATTTAAATCTCTGATCATTTCCTTTACGTCGCTGCGGAATCCATATTCATCTGCCGTGGGATGCTCCGGACAATAAATACCGTCATAAACCGCTCTGCCAAGATGTTCAATAAAAGAACCGTAAATCCTTTCATCAATCTCCGAAATACGGAATTCTTTGTCAATCACCATTTTTACTTTGTTACATGCCATTAGTCGTGTCCAACCTTTCTAAACGATAATAAGTTTTATTCTCCGAATACCTTACGGTAATCATCCTGAAATTTCTTAATTCCCTGATCCGTTAACGGATGTCTGGTCATCTGTTCTAACACCGGATAAGGTACGGTAGCGATGTCCGCGCCTGCTTTGGCACAGTCAATCACATGGATGGGATTGCGTATGCTGGCAGCTATGATCTCTGTCTCAATCTCATGAATTGAAAATATTTCAGTGATCTCTTCAATCAGATCAATTCCAGGCATTGAAATATCATCAAGTCTTCCTAAGAAAGGAGACACATAGGTGGCTCCTGCCCTTGCTGCCAGAAGAGCCTGGGCTGCTGAAAATACCAGAGTCACATTGGTCTTTATGCCTGCCCCTGTCAGCACTTTAACTGCCTTTAATCCTTCTGAAGTCATGGGGATCTTAACAACCATATTGGGATGAATGGCTGCAATCTGCCTTCCCTCTTCTATCATCCCTGCTGCATCTGCAGTAGTTGCTTTCACTTCGCCGCTGATGGGTCCATCCACGATGGATGCAATCTCTTCTATCACCTGTTTAAAATCCCTTCCTTCTTTGGCAATCAAAGACGGATTGGTGGTAACCCCGCAGATAATTCCCATCTCATTGGCTTTTCTGATTTCTTCAATGTTCGCCGTGTCTACAAAAAACCTCATTGATTTCTACCTCCTGATTTTTCCATGAGAGTGAACCAGTCATCCTCTTACTTACAATTTATAACTTGTACGCACCATTGCACAAGTTGTTTTTATATATTTTACCATACCAGCCCTGTTTTTTCCAAATAATTCATTTACGCATAAGACGGTATATAGCACAAGAGATCCGGACATTCCTATATAAATCTATGTTTTTTCCACAATCCCATGAATAAAGCAAGATAATATGCACAATTTTATTTTTTAATTTTGTTAATGTTTGTTAACACTTTTAAAGAAATATGGGGTATATTATTACATGTAACCCCCCCCCAATACATTATATAGTTTTTGCTACACCCCATAAGAAACGAAATACCTTCTCCGAAAAAAGACCAGCTTCCCCAGCTGGTCTTTTTCATTTTCTTATTTTGTTTTTTTCTTATTATTTCTGCGTTCATTTAAAATGCGTTCGAAGTCCTCCGCATCGCCTTCTTCCTTAAGGCGGCGTCTTCGTTCTTCTCTCCGGAGTGCAATTTCTTTGGACTCTTTTCTTTTCTTCTTCACTGCAAATGCTGTCCCTGCTGCTATAGCAAAAGCTGCGGCGGCAATGGAAAGAGTTCCAAAAACTCCAAATCCCTTTTTTGAATTGTTAGTTGCGTCCGCCTTTGTATCTTCCTCATGTTCCCCGGAAGACTCTTTCGCAGGCGGTTCACTCTGGGACTCCTCTTCGGCCTTTGCAAATAAGTACGCCTGTCCAACTGCCCTGTCATTATAAGTATAGCGGATGAGAGCCACCGCGCCTTTTGGGCTCCCGGCCGGCAAGTCCGTGACCAGTTCCCTGTCAATCTCAGAAAACTCTGCCCCCTTGGGTACGGTAACTGCCGCGTCTGGCTCCAGTTCAAGGTCCGAAGGCTGATAACTTTTCGTTCCAATGGAAACAGGGGCATCCCCGGCGGTATATTCCGTTTCATTGCCTGTTACCGGAAGATTTTCAAACTGGGTAAATCCAAATTCAAGGAGGTTCTTTCCATCAATAAAATACTGCCTTGGACTGCCTTTTAAGATGACGGAAATCAGTCTTCTCCCATCTTTTTCCGCATAAGTCACAAGGGTATTGCCGGCTTTAATCAGATAGCCGGTTTTTCCTGCAACAGCCGCTGGATAATAAAATTCGCTGGATTCATCCGTGGTCTTTACCAGCCTGTGTTCATTATAAATGGTCAGTCCCTCCGGATTATTGGCAGTGGGAGGAATGTTATGGCTGACGGCAGAACTGATCTCCACCAGTTTTTTATTATTATAAGCAGCACGGGCGATCAGTGCCATATCATATGCAGTCACATACTGGGTGTCTCCATTCAATCCTGATGGATTTTCAAAATGGCTTTCTGTGCATCCAAGCTCCGCCAGTTTGTCATTCATCATTTTGACAAATCCTTCTCTGCTTCCTCCCACATGCTCCGCCAGAGCATTGGCAGCCTGGTTGCAGGAATGCAGTATAAGAGAATACAGGCAATCCTCTACAGACAGCGTATCCCCATTGGTGACATTCAGTTTATTCCCGCTTCCTTCTTCCACATTGTAGACAGAGTCCTTTGAAAATGTCACCATATCGGTCAGATCACTGTTTTCCAGGACTATTAAAGCAGTCAGTATCTTCGTAATACTTGCCGGCGGATAAGCGGCGTGTATATTTTGTCCAAAGATAACGGTGCCTGTATCTGCATCAATCACAATTCCCGCTTCTGCCTGAATCCCCGTATCAGACGGCCAATCCGGTTTTGCATAAACGGTCATAAGAAACAGCTGGCAAATCAGTACGCAGCTTAACAGTACTTTTATCCGACGTTTCACGTATCATCCTCCTGACATGAAATATGCCCTAAAGCCGCACCAGAATAAGTATACGGTTTTAGGGCACTATTTTACTTCGCGTAATCTGTAACTCTGGACTCCCGGATCACGTTAACCTTAATCTGTCCCGGATACTCTAAGGAATCTTCAATCTTCTTAGAAATATCACGGGCCAAAAGTACCATATCATCATCGTTAATCTGATCAGGAACTACCATAATCCGAACTTCGCGTCCTGCCTGAATGGCAAAGGACTTGTCCACTCCCTTAAAGGAGTTGGTGATATCTTCTAACTGTTTTAATCTGTTTGTATATGTTTCCAGAGTCTCCCTTCTGGCACCAGGTCTTGCAGCAGAAATGGTATCTGCAGCCTGAACGATGCATGCAATCAGACTCTGTGGTTCTACATCTCCATGATGTGATTCCACGGTGTTCAATACGATTGCGGATTCTTTGTATTTCTTACATAACTCCAGACCCAGCTGAATATGAGAACCTTCCATCTCATGATCCACAGCTTTTCCAATATCATGTAATAAACCGGCACGTTTTGCCATACGGATATCAAGACCGATCTCTCCGGCTAACAGCCCGGATAACTGAGCGACCTCAATGGAATGCTTTAATGCATTCTGTCCATAGCTTGTTCTGTATTTCAGCTTGCCAAGCAAACGTATGAGTTCGGGATGAAGCCCGTGAATGCCTACTTCAAGAGCGGCAGCTTCTCCTTCCTCACGCATATTGGTCTCAACTTCTTTTTGCGCCTTCTCCACCATCTCCTCGATTCTGGCTGGGTGAATACGTCCATCCACAATGAGGCGTTCCAACGCGATTCTCGCTACTTCTCTACGAACCGGATCAAATCCGGATAAAACAACTGCCTCCGGGGTATCATCAATAATTAATTCCACACCCGTCAGGGTTTCTAACGTACGGATATTACGGCCTTCTCTACCGATAATACGGCCTTTCATCTCGTCATTGGGAAGCTGAACAACTGAAACGGTTGTCTCTGCCACATGGTCAGCCGCACATCTTTGAATGGCAGTAACCACATATTCTTTTGCTTTCTTATCAGCTTCTTCTTTTGCTTTGTTTTCCAGTTCCTTAATTAATTTCGCAGTGTCATGTTTAACATCATCTTCAACAGATTTTAAAAGATATTCTTTTGCCTGTTCGGAGGTAAGTCCGGAAATTTTTTCCAGTTCCTGAATGCCTTTTTCATAAAGAGATTCCACTTCGGAATTTCTCTTATTCAGGGCTTCCTCTCGAGCAGCAAGACCTGCTTCTCGTTTTTCCATAGTCTCAGACTTCTTGTCCAAGTTTTCTTCCTTGCTTAATACTCGTCTTTCATAACGTTGAAGCTCAGCTCTTCTCTCCCTGGTTACCTTTTCCAGTTCGTTCTTAGTCTTTAAAGACTCTTCTTTCGCCTCAAGGAGAGCTTCACGCTTCTTTGTCTCAGCGGTCTTTAATGCTTCATCTATTATTTCCCGGGATTTTTCTTCTGCAGAGCCAATTTTGCTTTCGTAAGTGTTCTTACGATATGCGGTCGCAGCAGACCAGGCAATAAAAGCAACTACTACTGATGCAATGATCGAAATCAATGCAGCCGTGAATACTGATACTGACACAGGAGCACCTCCTTATTTTATTTTCATTGTACAACAATACAACACTACAATTTTAAACTGTTTTATACATTATGTCAAGTATTTCGCCTCTGTTTCCGGTATACTTATACACATTTTCACTATTGTCAGTCATCGACAAAAATTTCACCTAAAACCCGGCTTACCGCTTCATAAGAGAAACCTTTTCTGCCAAGAGATGCCATCACTTTGCTCTTCTCCCTGGCGTCCATCTGTTCCGGAAATAAACGCTTTTTCCTGATATATTCTCTGACTATGGCAGCCTCATCTACGGGCTGCTCCTTTAGAGTATCTCCAATCATTTCCTTGTCCAGACCTTTTCTCTGAAGTTCAAACTGAATCTGTCTTTCACTCTTTCTTCTGGAATTAAATTCCACATATCTTCTTGCATACTCCTGATCATTGATGAAGCGATGCTCCTTTAGGAAATCAATGGCATAATCAATGGCTTCCTGGGGATAATATCCTTCCTTTAACTTTCTTCTCAGTTCCTGCTCCGTCTTATCGGATGATTTTAAAAGAAACAGAACCCGTTCCCTGGCTCTCTTACACAGAATTTCCTTAACAATCTCCTGATAAACCTCTCCCGGGATCTCATTTCCTACCTCTATGGAATATCGCTTTAATTCCCCTCTATAAAGAACAAGAGTAAAGTCATCATCAAGAATGACTTTACTCCTGCGTTTATCGACGGGCAAAATCTCTGTTACTGTCATATATGCCCCTTATCCTTTTGATCATTCTGTCTCTGTCCTGTCCCCTGCACTTCCCTGTCAGAAGAGGGAACAGACTTCGAAGTATTATTCTTTCCCTGCTCCGGTCTTATCTTCCTCAGGCTTAATCCGCTTGCTTTCCTTTTCCGGGGCACGGTCCCCTGCAATTGCTTTTTCCTCTGCCAGACCATACTTAACGCGGACCTTGTTCTCGATCTCCAGACAAACGGCTGGATTGTCCTGAAGATAAATCTTGGAATTTTCTCTTCCCTGGCCGATCTTTACGTTATTATAAGCGAACCATGCACCGCTTTTTTCTACAATGTTTTCTTTTACAGCTAAATCCAGAATATCTCCTTCTTTGGAAATTCCCTTTCCGAACATGATATCAAATTCAGCCTCTTTAAATGGCGGAGCAATCTTGTTCTTCACCACCTTCACCCGGGCTCTGTTACCTACCATGTCGCCACCCTGCTTTAAGGTCTCAATCTTACGGATATCCATACGGACGGAGGCGTAGAATTTAAGAGCGCGGCCGCCTGTGGTTGTCTCAGGACTGCCAAACATAACTCCAACCTTCTCACGAAGCTGGTTAATGAATAAAACAATACAGTTGGACTTACTGATAACAGCAGTAAGTTTTCTGAGAGCCTGTGACATCAGTCTTGCCTGGAGACCTACGTGGGAATCTCCCATGTCTCCCTCAATCTCAGCTTTGGGCACGAGGGCTGCTACAGAGTCTACAATGATAATATCCACGGCTCCGGACCGGACCATGGTTTCCGTAATCTCAAGAGCCTGCTCTCCGTTATCCGGCTGGGAAATATATAAATTGTCTATATCGACACCTATATTCTTTGCATAAACGGGGTCAAGTGCGTGTTCCGCATCGATAAAGCCTGCGATGCCTCCCCGCTTCTGAACCTCTGCTACCATATGAAGAGCAACTGTGGTCTTACCACTGGATTCCGGTCCATAGATCTCCACGACTCTTCCCTTTGGAATTCCGCCAAGACCAAGTGCAATGTCCAGGCTTAACGCTCCGGTAGGTATGGTCTCCACATTCATATTCGTTCCTGAATCCCCCAGCTTCATGACAGATCCTTTTCCATATGCTTTCTCTATCTGGGTAAGTGCGGCATCCAGTGCTTTCAGCTTATCATCTTTATTCATCTTTTCCTCCAACACGAACAAACGTTCTTTTTCTATTTATAATGATAGTATACTTCCAGGCAAATGTCAACCTGTATTTTCATCCTTCTTCAATCATACGCATCACACTCCTGTCTTAGCGGTCAACTTATTATGGTTACTTTGGAAATTAGGGCGAAACGCCTGAATGGAGAATAAAAAAAGGCAGACTGCCTTACGACTTCTGTTTTACTATAGCACAGAGATTTGGGCTTAGCAAGTTTTTTCTTTCTCAAAACCGGATACGGACCGCCCTTATATAAAAGGCGGTTCGTATCCGGTTTTTACAGCAGCAGTTTTTCCACATCAAGCATACCCCAGCCCTGCTGATTCATGGGAAGCCCGATATCCACAGCCCGTTCTCTTAACATGAGCTTCACATCCCGGTTGCTCATATATGGATATTTCTGCAGCAGAAGTGCAATGGCCCCTGAGACCAGGGGAGTGGACATGGAGGTTCCGCTTTTGGTCTGATACTGCCCCGGTTCATTGGAGCAGCTTATAATTCCGGCTCCAGGCGCAATGATCTCCGGTTTACAGATACAGGCTCCGGTGGGACCTCTGCCGGAATAGTCAATCATCCGGTTTCCCATCACATTTACCTCTTTATAGTCATCGGAACACCCTACCGTAATCACCTTACGGCTAATCCCCGGTGTTGTGATGGTATTCGTACCGGGTCCCATGTTTCCTGCTGCCACACATACCACCAGCCCGTCATCCCAGGCTGCATTCACACCTCTCACCAGAACCGAATTTTCTGTCATTCCTTTTTTTGAAAAGGAACCAACCGATATATTTACAATCCGGATTCCGTACCTCTCCCTGTTGTCACGGATCCACTTCAGCCCGGAAAGCACATCTGAAGCGTAACCATTTCCTTTTTTGTCCAATACTTTCAGCATAATAATGTGGCTCTCCGGGGCAACCCCCATATAAAGTCCATTGGAGGCTCTGCCCTCTCCTGCAATAATTCCGGATATATGAGTACCATGGCCATTGTCATCGTAGGGCTCCCGCCTGCGGTGAACAATATCCACAAAAGCTGCCAATCTATGTTCAAGATCCTCATGAAGGTAAATTCCCGTATCAAGAACTGCAATACCAATACCACGCCCGGTTAGTCCCATGCGGATGGCACTGTCACAGTGTATCACTTCTCTTACCTGATTCACAGTCCGCTACCTGATTCCTTTTTTTATTAAGATATTCCGGTACGCTTCCCATGGTTTCTTTTCCAGACTAAATGCAGGCAGGAATTTTAATCATAACTATAAAATATAATAATAAGGACAAATATCTTCATAATGACCATCTTTCATGTGAAATCCTCCCGGAATTGTCCCAAGTTGTATAAAACCGAGCCGTTCATATAAATGCCTTGCACGAGTATTTGTTGAAACCACAGCATTGAATTGCATTATTTTAAATCCATGCTGCCTGGCTTTTATAAGGCAGTCTGTTACTAACTTTTCTCCAATATGTAATCCTCTGCTCTCAGAGCTTACCGCGTAACTGGCATTACAAATATGCCCGCATCTTCCTACATTGTTTGGGTGAAGGATATAAAGGCCATATATCTTACTGATTTCGATGTCTTCTGCCACACAACAACACGTTTGTGATTTAAAAAAGGCGCAGCCGGTTTCCCATGTCAGCAGATCTTCCTGCGGAAAAGCAATTCCCTCCTCAACAACTTCATTCCATATATGAATCATGGCATTGACATCATCAGCATTGTATTCTCTTACTTTAATCTTCAACTGTACCCGCTCCTTGTTATTCTTTAATATTTTCATCTTATTAGTAAAATATCACCAAATTAACTGATAATCAATATTAATTTCAACTTCACCCATACTTAAATGATAAGGTCTCAATCACATCTGACTTTTATGTAAATCATTAAAGTTAAGAAAATCTTCATAATCTATTCAAACAATATACAAACTTTTCCAGAACTGGTGTGATATACTTAACACATAAGAAATGCACAACGTAACAATTATCCTTTCACCCTTTTTGAAAATCCGAAAATCCTAAGAAAAATCCCTGTGTCTGTGACATGGGGATTTTTCTGTATTACGGAATAAAATCCCGTTCTCAGATATCTGAAAACGGGACCTCATCCTCTTTTATTTCATACTATTATTCGTATTTCACATTCTTAAGCACATCAAAGCAGTCAAATGTTGCAAAATAATCCCTGGGAGTCTCTGCCCTGCGGATCAGCTCCACAGATCCATCCGCTTTCAGCAGCAGCTCTGCAGACTTTAATTTTCCATTGTAATTATATCCCATGGCATACCCATGAGCGCCTGTATCATGGATAAAAAGCAGGTCTCCTCTGGTAATCTCCGGCAGCATGCGGTCAATGGCAAACTTGTCATTGTTCTCACAAAGAGATCCCACCACATCATACTTATGGCTGCAGGGGGCGTCCTCTTTTCCCATAACCGTTATGTGATGGTAAGCACCGTACATGGCAGGTCTCATAAGATTTACCGCACAGGCATCTACTCCCACATATTCCTTATGGGTGTGTTTTTCATGAATTGCCCTGGTTACCAGTGCGCCGTAAGGTCCTAACATAAAGCGTCCAAGCTCTGTATAGATTGCCACGTCTCCCATGCCTTCCGGAATCAGCACTTCTTCAAATACCTTTCTTACTCCCTCGCCTATGGCCAGAATGTCATTGGGTTCCTGACCGGGATGATAAGGGATTCCGATTCCTCCGGAAAGATTGATAAACGTAACCTCTGCTCCTGTTTCCTTCTTTAACTTTACTGCAAGTTCAAATAGCACTTTTGCAAGAAGAGGATAATACTCCGTAGTCACCGTGTTGCTTGCAAGGAACGCATGAATTCCGAATTTCTTCGCCCCCCTGCTTTTTAAAATACGAAATGCCTCAAAGATCTGTTCTGTTGTCATACCATACTTGGCATCTCCGGGATTGTCCATAATATCATTGCTGATCTTAAAAATTCCGCCCGGATTGTAACGGCAGCTGATGGTTTCCGGAATATGTCCAATGGCTTTTTCAAGAAAATCAATATGGGTGATATCATCCAGATTGATGATGCCTCCGATCCGGTCTGCAAACTGAAATTCCTCTGCAGGCGTGTCATTGGATGAAAACATGATGTCGGAACCGGAAAATCCAATGGCTTCAGACATCATAAGCTCCGTCATAGAGGAACAGTCCGCTCCGCATCCAAACTCTTTTAATATATTTAAAATAAACGGGTTGGGAGTTGCCTTCACCGCAAAATATTCCCGGTATCCCTTATTCCAGGCAAACGCGTCTTTTAATTTCTGCGCATTCTCCCTGATGCCCTTTTCATCGTATAAATGAAAGGGAGTTGGATATTCTTTCACAATTTCTTCTAATTGCTCTCTGGTTACAAATGGTCTTTTCTCCATCGTTTTCCTCTCCTCTCATAACGTTACCATATGCAGAAAAGAGCCCTCTCCGGCACATCTGCTGGTAAGCTACATTGTACCGGGGATAGACTCTTTTGTCTACACTTTTTTGTATAAATATTCAGAAATACTGTAAAAAACCATTAATCTACAGTTACAACACGCATGATATTGGTATGTGCTGCAGGCTCATGCTTTCTTGCAGGGCTCACAACACCTGCGGTTACAACCACAATGTCATCTTCCTTAATAATCTCTTTTGATTTTAACAGTTCCAGTGAGGAATAGATTAAAACGTCAGTAGACTCGGCACGTCTTGCCTGAACCGGTACGACTCCCCAGTAAAGCTGCATCTGGCGAAGAGCTGACGCACTGGGAGATAAACCGATAATTAAGTTTTCAGGTCTCCACTTGGATAAAAGTCTTGTGGTAAAACCGGTAATACTTGGGGCAACTATCACCTTTGCGCCTAAATCATGAGCGGTGGATACAGAAGAGTAGCACACTGCATTGGATACATTCTGCTTATTGACTGCTGATACCTTACGCTCTCTGTATCCGGTATAATCTAAGTGCTTCTCTGTCTCCTCAACGATGGAAGCCATCATGGAAAGTGCCTCTACCGGATATTTTCCCATAGCGGTTTCGCCGGAAAGCATAACTGCATCGGTTCCGTCATAAACTGCATTGGCTACGTCAGTTACTTCTGCTCTGGTCGGACGCGGATTGCGGATCATGGAATCCAGCATCTGGGTTGCAGTAATAACCGGTTTGCAGGCTTCATTGCATTTTTCTATAATGCTCTTCTGGATAAACGGAACTTCCTGTGCAGGAATTTCAACTCCCATGTCACCGCGTGCTACCATGATTCCATCGCTGACTTCAATGATTTCATCCAGGTTTTCAATTCCTTCCGCATTCTCAATCTTTGCAATAACTGCAATATCAGAACCATGCTCTGCCAGAATATCCTTGATTTCACGCACAGCATCTGCCGTACGTACAAAGGAAGCAGCAATAAAGTCAAAGCCCTGTTCGATACCAAAACGGATATCTGCTTTGTCCTTATCGGTAAGAGCCGGAAGTTTTATCTTAACATTGGGAACGTTCACTCCCTTTCTCTCACCCAGTTCGCCGCCGTTTACAATTCTGCAGATGATTTCGCAGCCCTTAACGTCTAAGACCTCAAGTTCAATCAGACCATCATCAATCAGAATGCGGTTTCCGGCAGTCACATCATCATTCAATCCGTCGTAATTGATATGACCTTTCGTCTCATCTCCGACAATCTCTTCTGTTGTGAGAACATAGGTATCGCCTTCTTTTAAGGTTACCTTTTTACCATCTTTTAAAAGCCCGGTACGAATCTCCGGTCCTTTTGTATCGAGAAGAGCTGCGATCGGAAGACCTAATTCCTCACGAATACTCTTTAACATATCAAGACGTGCTTTCTGTTCCTCATAATCACCATGTGAGAAGTTAAATCTGGCAATATCCATTCCGTGCTCAGCAAGTGCTTTCATCAGTGCGCGGTCATTTGTGTTTGGTCCCATCGTGCAAATAATTTTGGTTCTCTTCATTATTATCCTCCGTAGCTAGTTGGTCGTATCACCGGTTGTGGGGTTGTCCGATGTTACATGTTTATGTGTATACAAATGCTCGGAACAGTACTCAAGACTGCCTTCACATTTTGAACAATACCGGAATTCCAGGTTCGGAGAATCTTTTTCGGTCCGTCCGCAGACGGCGCACTTATGATGGGTTCCTCCCTGGGGCATTATTTTCATCTGACGGTGAAAATTCTGCTTTCTTTTTATTTCCCTCGGATTAATCCGGTTTAAATCCCGGGTCAGAAGGAAAAACACAAAAAAGTTAATCAGCGACATGACAATCGTAACCCTGGTTGCCATATTTCCCATAATAAACTCATAGAGGAAATAGATTCCATTAAACATTGCCATCCATTTGGCCTTAATGGGAATCACAAAAAACAGAAGAAATTCCAGGTCGGGGAATGTCGCAGCAAAAGCAAAAAACAGAGAATAATTTAAAAATTCCGTTGTCAGATAAATTCTCTGTCTGAAAAAGATGTAAACAACCAAAGCGGCTGCCACATGACCAATTACTCCCATAAAGAAGTATACGTTAAACCGGAAGGCCCCCCAGATTCTCTCTAAATTAACTCCCAGCATATAATAAAGATACATGCCGATCAGACTTCCGAAAAGACTTCCACCGCCCGGCGGATAAATGATAAAGGTAACAACTCTCCAAACCTGACCGCTTAGAATCTTTTGTGCATCGAGAGCTAAATACTGCAAATAAAATTCCGGCGCGAAAAGCTGTAAAAACAGTCCGGTTCCATACATGCCGATGATATAGTACATGAGATTCGGAATGGCATATTTTCTGAATCTGCGTTCCAGATTATAAAAAAATTTCATGCGTTCAACCTTCCTAAGCTAAAACAAATCCTTTTTGGAAAAAATCCAGGCAACACTCAATGTAAGTATCAATGTAAGACCCAAAACAATCCAGAAACCATATGGGCTGTCCGCAAACGGCACACCGGCAGGATTCACATTCATGCCATAAAAGCTTGCAACCATAGTCGGTATGGACATAACAATGGTAATCGTTGCCAGAAATTTCATAACAATATTTAAGTTGTTGGAAATAACGGAAGCAAATGCATCCATGGTTCCGCTTAGTATTCCGCTGTAGATATTGGCCATCTCAATCGCCTGTTTATTCTCAACAATGACATCCTCAAGAAGTTCCGTATCCTCCGGATATTTCTTGATCTTCTCATTCCTCATGAGCTTTTCCAGCACCACTTCATTGGAACGTAAGGATGTGGTAAAATACACCAGACTCTTTTCCAGTTCCAAAAGCTCAATCAGCTCCCGGTTCTTGGTGGACTTATGAAGTTTCTCTTCTACAACAGCACTTTTTTTATCAATTACTCTTAAATACTGTAAGTATAACGATGCGTTCTTATAAAGAATCTGGAGAATAAAACGGGTCTTCATATAAGTGTGAAAATCCCTGACTCTTCCATCCATAAAGGCGTTTAACACCGTGGTTTCTTCCAGGCACACCGTTATGATCGCTTCATCAGTGGTAATGATTCCCATAGGTATTGTCACATACCAGTCTTTTCCGCCCCTTTCCTCAATGGTAGGGACGTCAACAAGAATCAATGTGTAATTATTCTCTGTCTCAATACGGGAACGCTCTTCCTCATCAAGAGGAGCCCTTAAATCATCCGGATCGATACGGTAGGTATCAGCGATTTCCAGTATCTCCGTAGCTGTAGGATTGGTTAGTGCTATCCAGCACCCCGGAGAAAGCTCATCCTTTTGATGAATCAGGCCGTCTTCTGTTTTATAAATCTGAATCATGGCTTTTCCCCCTTCTACGGACTTTTCTGCATACTTTGGCGGACTTTGACTTATACATTATAATTTCCCAAATCATTTTTGTCAAACGAAAAGCCACCTCAATTTGTGAACTTACACAAATTTTACTAAGTTTAACATATTTTTAGCATGCCCAGACAATTGTTTTATTTCTTATTTTATGTTAAACTGATGTCCGGTGAGTCAGCAACTTACTTTTACGTAAAAGGAGGCAGGGGTTAACCCCGCACATATGAATACATACAATACTTTAGGAATCGATATCGGTTCCACTACCGTAAAGATTGCTATTTTAGACAAAGATGAGCAGCTATTGTTCGCTGATTACGAGCGGCATTTTGCAAACATACAGGAAACACTTGCAGGCCTTCTAAAGAAGGCCTACGATCAGTTAGGGCCCATGGATCTTCTCCCGGCCATAACCGGATCCGGCGGTCTTACACTGTCCAGACATTTAAAAACCCCGTTCATACAGGAAGTGGTGGCAGTAGCCGCCTCCCTTAAGGATTATGCCCCGCAGACCGACGTAGCAATCGAGCTGGGGGGAGAAGATGCTAAAATTATTTATTTTACCGGCGGCATTGACCAGAGAATGAACGGAATCTGTGCCGGAGGCACCGGTTCCTTTATCGATCAGATGGCCGCACTGTTGCAGACGGATGCCAAAGGTCTTGATGAATATGCTGCGAACTACAAGGCCATCTATCCAATCGCTGCACGATGCGGCGTATTTGCCAAAACGGATATTCAGCCTCTTATTAATGAGGGAGCTACCAGAGAGGATCTGGCAGCATCTATTTTTCAGGCAGTGGTAAACCAGACTATAAGCGGCCTGGCATGCGGTAAGCCCATCAGAGGCAACGTGGCGTTCTTAGGAGGCCCCCTTCACTTTCTTCCTGAACTGCGGGGAGCCTTTATCCGCACTTTAAATCTTACAGGAGACGCGATTATTGCTCCCGATCATTCCCATCTCTTTGCTGCCATCGGCGCTGCCATGAGCACTGAAGGAAAGACTGATGCAAAAATCTCTCTTGAAGATATGATTTCCCGATTGTCAAATGGTATTCAGATGGATTTTGAAGTGAAACGAATGGAACCATTGTTTGCCGGTCAGGAAGATTACGATAGATTTATCAGCCGCCACAACAGTCACTGCGTGAAAAAGAGCGAGTTATCCGCCTATCACGGCAAGTGCTTTTTGGGAATTGATGCAGGTTCCACCACCACAAAGGTTGCAGTGGTTGGAGAAGACGGAACCCTGCTTTACAGCTTTTACAGCAGCAACAACGGATCCCCGCTGTCAACTGCCGTCCGCGCCATGAAAGAAATAAAGGAACAGATGACGTCAGACAGCCAGATAGTCTGGTCCTGCTCAACCGGATACGGAGAGGCTTTATTAAAGGCTGCTTTTCTTCTTGACGAGGGAGAAGTTGAGACTATTTCCCACTACTATGCGGCAGCATTTTTTGAGCCGGACGTGGATTGTATTTTAGATATCGGCGGACAGGATATGAAGTGCATTCGGATTAAGAATAACACGGTAGACAGCGTCCAGTTAAATGAGGCCTGTTCTTCCGGATGCGGCTCCTTTATTGAAACTTTTGCCAATTCCTTAAACTATAAAGTGGAGGATTTTGCAACCGAGGCACTGTTTGCCAAAAACCCCACAGACTTAGGAACCAGATGTACTGTTTTTATGAATTCCAATGTGAAACAGGCTCAGAAAGAAGGGGCTGAAGTTTCTGATATTTCAGCCGGACTTGCGTATTCGGTTATTAAAAACGCATTATTTAAGGTAATTAAAATAACAAGCGCCTCCGATCTGGGAAAACATGTGGTGGTTCAGGGCGGTACATTTTATAACAACGCAGTACTCCGCAGTTTTGAAAAAATCTCCGGCTGTGAGGCTGTAAGGCCCGACATCGCCGGAATTATGGGAGCATTCGGAGCTGCCTTAATTGCAAGAGAGCGTTATGACGGGACTGAAAAAACCTCCATGCTGGATCTTGACAAGATTCTGGCTCTCCACTACGAAACTTCAATGAGCCGGTGCAGGGGCTGCACCAACAACTGCGTCCTTACCATAAACCGGTTTGACGGTGGACGCCAGTTTATCTCCGGAAACCGCTGTGAGCGGGGACTTGGGAAGGAAAAAACAAGGAGGGAGATCCCCAACCTGTTCGATTATAAAAACCACCGTATGTTTGATTATGAGCCGTTAAGTGCGGATCTTGCCACACGGGGAGTTATCGGAATACCCAGGGTTTTAAACCTGTATGAGAATTACCCCTTCTGGGCAGTATTTTTCCATACGTTAAAGTTCAGGACCATACTGTCCCCCCAGTCCACCAGAAAGATCTATGAACTGGGAATTGAGTCCATCCCCAGTGAATCAGAATGTTATCCGGCGAAAATCGCCCATGGTCATGTGGAATGGCTGATTAAGCAGGGAATCAAAACCATTTTTTATCCCTGCATACCATACGAGAGGAACGAAAGTCCGGATGCGGGCAATCACTTTAACTGCCCCATTGTCACCTCCTACGCGGAAAACATTAAAAATAACGTAGAAGGAATTAAAACAGAATCGGTCCGTTTCTTAAATCCATTTATGGCTTTTACCAATGAAGAAGTATTAACCAGACGCTTAACGGAATTCTTTACCAGGGAATTTGGCATCCCTGCATCGGAAGTTGCTGACGCTTCCCATAGGGCCTGGCTGGAACTCATGGCATCCCGTACGGATATGGAGAAAAAAGGGGAGGAAACCTTACAGTGGTTAAAGGAGAATAACAGGCACGGCATCGTACTGGCCGGCAGGCCTTATCACGTTGACCCGGAAATCAATCACGGAATTCCGGAACTGATTACCTCCTATGGATTTGCAGTGCTGACTGAGGATTCCATCTCTCATCTTGCTGACATTGAACGGCCGCTGGTGGTAACGGACCAGTGGATGTATCATACCCGGCTTTACCGGGCTGCCAGCCTGGTGAAAAAAGAAGACAACTTAGACTTAATACAGCTTAATTCCTTTGGCTGTGGTCTGGATGCCGTTACCACGGATCAGGTTAATGATATCCTGACCGGTTCCGGTAAAATTTATACGGTATTAAAAATAGACGAAGTAAATAACTTAGGTGCTGCAAGAATCCGTGTCCGTTCACTTATCGCAGCCCTAAAGGTCCGTGACAAGCGGCATTTTGAGCATAAAGTGGTCTCCAGCGCTTATAACAGAGTCGTGTTTACCAGGGAGATGAAAAAAGAATATACCATTCTTTGCCCTCAGATGTCTCCTCTGCATTTTGACCTTTTACAGCCCGCGATCCGGGCATTCGGCTACCGCGTTGAGGTTCTGCAGAATGATAACCGTTCTGCCATTGATACAGGCTTAAAATACGTAAATAACGATGCCTGCTACCCCTCCCTCATCGTAGTCGGCCAGATCATGGAAGCACTTCTTTCCGGCAAATATGATTTAGACCGGACTGCCGTGTTTATGAGCCAGACCGGAGGCGGCTGCCGTGCTTCCAACTATATCGGATTTATCCGAAGAGCGCTTGATAAGTCAGGCATGAGCCAGGTACCTGTAATTTCAGTCAATGCGGGCAATATGGAGTCCAATCCCGGCTTTACCATCTCACTGCCGCTGCTGACGAAAGCGATGCAGGCAGTGGTATACGGAGATGTGTTTATGAGAGTGCTGTATGCCACACGGCCATACGAAAAAATACCTGGTTCAGCTAACTCCCTTCATGAAAAATGGAAAGAGCGCTGTATTGTATCCCTGTCAAAGAAGTCCGCTGATATGATGGAGTTCTCACGTAACATTAAGGGCATCATCAGAGATTTTGACAATCTGCCAAGAACCTCCGTGAAAAAGCCAAAGGTTGGTATCGTGGGTGAGATTCTGGTGAAGTTTTCTCCTCTTGCCAATAACCGGATTGTAGAACTGCTGGAGGCAGAAGGTGCAGAGGCCGTTATGCCGGATTTAATGGACTTTTTACTGTACTGCTTTTATAACACAAACTTTAAGGCAGATTTTCTGGGAGGGAAAAAATCCACTGCATTTCTGTCTAATATGGGAATTTCCCTTTTGGAATTCTTCCGCAAGACTGCCAAACGGGAGCTGGAAAAGAGTAAGAACTTTACTGCTCCGGCTCATATCGGAAACCTTGCTGATATGGCTGACGGCTTTGTCTCCATCGGCAATCAGACCGGAGAGGGCTGGTTTTTAACCGGAGAGATGCTGGAACTGATCCATACCGGCACCAATAATATTGTGTGCACCCAGCCTTTTGGCTGCCTCCCCAATCATATTGTGGGAAAAGGCGTGATCAAGGAGTTAAGAAAAGCATATCCTGATTCCAACATCATTGCTGTGGATTATGATCCGGGTGCCAGTGAGGTAAATCAGTTAAACCGTATTAAGCTCATGCTTTCAACTGCACAGAAGAATCTTTTAAAAGAACAGAATTCTGCTCACGGACATGAATAATGCTCCGTTTATGTAAAAAATATACCGGAAGCCTTCCTAAAGGGCATTCCGGTATATTTTTAACTGTGTTCCACTGCCAGTACTGTCTGAAGGCAGTGATAGTTTCGTGCGTGCTTTAATTCAAAGCTGTAATTTCTCATATCCTCTTTTAAATAATTTCCCAGTTCTTTATTACCCTCATATGCAAAGTCCATCAGTTCATCCACGTATCTCTTTAAATGCTCCTCTAAATCCTCTCTTGTGTTTCCACTGATAAAATTCTCAAGACGTGTCATTTCCTCCTGGGAATATCCAATTAAATCAATGGGTTTTCCTGCTATCCGGCAGCCTATTATATTTCTTAACACAATGGATGCCAGATTCATAATCAGTTCTTCATAATCACCGGAATAGGCATTCAGCACATATCGGATATACTCTTCAGGCAGTTTTCCCAAAAACTTCTGTTCCATATATGCGCAGTTTACATAAACTTCCATAAGATCAGCTCCACACCGGGATTCTAACGGAACCAGCACCGGATAATCCAGCGTTAATATATGGTTCACAGGATCAAAACGCGGATCGTAATACAGGAAAAATCCAGGTAAGCCTTTTTGAAAGGTATCATAACAGCACCGGTTACCATAATGCCGAAACTCCTTCATCATGAGGTTATAATTCTGCCTGATTTCAGCAACCTTATTTAGGAGTATTTCATAACCCTGCCTGTAGACCGTATCTGCAGACAGGGAAGAATGTGCTGCAACAAGTCCCTCATCGCCGGCCCCTGCTTTCTCATATACTTCAATACAATAAATTACGGCTCCCATCAGCTGACGGGCCTTTTCATAAGTAACTGACGTACTTTCATTCCCTGTATAGCGTGCTGCCAGCTTTGCCACAACAGGCATAAGTTCCTCTTTGCTATATCTCATCATCATCTTCTTCCCTGCTGTCATGCAGACCAAATCTGGACTTCCGGGCAAATACCTCCAAAGAGGTATCTTCCAGATAATCCACAGACCCCTGACAGGGACCGTCAAACTGCTCTTTCATGAATTCAATCAGTTCATCGTCGGGTATTTCGTCCAGAGTTTCATTTTTATACAAATAAAATATCTCCTGAAGACGCCCCAGGGTATCCGTATAGTTATCCTGATAAATATACGGCGAATCACAGAAGGCAAAGATAAGCTTCGGCAGAATCCCTTCACCAAATTCCACCCTCTCCTGTTTTTTTAAAATATTTTTTCTTTCGGTTAAAAGCAGTGCTGCATCTTCCTCTGACAGCTTAAGACCAAACTGTCCGGTATATTCATTTGCAGCATTTAATTTTGCCAGTGATGCCCTGTCATCTCCCGGTAACAGCCATTTATCATGATCCATAATCGTACTCCTTTCTGATAAATTCACAGTTTACGCCTGTCGCAGGGGAATTACAAGACTTGAAAAAAAGTTGTTTTTGTGGTATTATATTACCATCAGATAAAGCAATTATTCTTATTTTTTCGGGAATTTCATTTTCATCATATAGCTGCTGTCGTGGCTGCTCACTTCCTCTCCAATTTATCCATCATTGATTTTATTTTATTAACTGCCATTTTTGTGTGACATCCCTCTCCTCTTTCACTTGATAAGTTTATTATGAGCAGAAAATCTTAATGGCTTCTAAATGGCTTAATTACATTTGATCATTTTATCACCAAATCTACATATTTTTTATATCTTTCTCTCAGACAATCTGATAAGATAATAAAAAGTAAAGAGACAGGTGGATGGTATGAATTTATTAATTATTATAATCAGCTTGCATTTGCTGCTATATATCGTGCGATTTATGATGGCAAAGAGCTACTATTACAGTCAGCAGATAACAGGAACCTTAAAAGAGAACGGGGATGAGTTTTCTGTAATTCAGCCAATTGTATCAGGTGATTGTAATCTGGAATATTGCCTGAAGACAAATGTTAAAAATGGAGGAAAAGCAAATTTTATCTGGATCGTAGATGAAAACGATCAGGAAGCCGGCAGAATTGTTAAAAATATAAAAGAAGAAACAGGGAAAGATATAAAAATTATCACTGCAAAAGATATACCCAAAGAAAAAAACGAAAAAGTATTTAAACAAAAGTTAGCACTTTCTTATGCAAGAGAATTTTTTATTGCAGCAGATGATGATGTGATTCTTTCATTTAACCAGCTTTATAAATTAAAAGATAAGCTTAACAGGCAGGATTGTGTGATTACTGGACTGCCGTATTACCGTATGGGATATGATTTCTTGACAAATTTAGTTGTGGGATTTGTTAATGGGAATACCTTATTAACGTATCTGGTAATAGCAGGTCTGGGTGCTGTAGGCAGTTTAAATGGCATGTTTTATATGGCTAAAAAAGATACGTTTATTCATTTAAATATTTTTGAAAAAATTGAGGACAAACTATCAGATGAGTATGAAATAGCAAAAATATTGCGTAATAAGAATATTCAAATTATTCAGAGCACATGCCCCTGTTCTGTTGGAACCACTATTGAGAACTTCAGTCATTACATGAATCTGATGAGACGATGGATGGTATTTGCCAATGTATATATGGCAGAAAAACTCCAGTTATCCACATTGTTAACAATTGTAGTACCAACTGCTTTACCCTTACTTATTTTCATATATACATTAATAATCAGGAATTTCAGGATTCTTCCAATTATTTTTGGTATTCAGGTGCTGATTGCTTTTCTAAATTATTATCAGCGGCGCCAATACTTCAAAATAAAGGAACCTTTAAAAATAATACTATTTGAAATAATAAGTGCTTATTTACAGCCCCTCCATTATATAAATAGCCTGATTAAGCCTGGAATGGTCATTTGGAGAAACAATAAGGTCATGATAAATAAAGATGGTTCGGTCAGATATGAAAAAGTTGGAGGAACATCATTATGAGAGTTTGCGTTACAGGCGCCACTGGATTTTTAGGAAAGTATGTTGTGGAATTATTGACAGAAAAAGGCTATACAGTAACTGCATTTGGAAGAAATGCAGTTAAGGGAGCCGAACTTGAAAATGATAACGTAACATTTATTAAGGGAAACTTAGAAAGCCTGCGTGATGTTTTATCTGCGGTAAGGGGCTGCGAATATGTAGTCCATGCAGGCGCCTTATCTTCTGCCTGGGGGTATGAAAAGGACTTTTATAATGCAAATGTGAAAGGGACGCAACATGTATTAAACGCATGTGAAAGATATAAAGTAAAGCGATTAGTCTTTATTTCTTCCCCCAGCATTTATACAAGAAATAAAGACCAGCATTTTATTAAAGAAACCCAGGTTGCCTGGAATAGTGAGTTGAATTATTATATTCAGACGAAAATTCTTGCAGAAAGAGCTATCAGTGATTTTAAGACCAGTACCTTTGAAAAAGTTATAATCCGCCCACGGGGACTGTTTGGTATAGGTGATACAAGTATTATTCCCAGATTAATGCGTGCAAATAAAGTAATAGGTATTCCTGTCTTTAATAACGGAGATAACCTCGTAGATATTACTTACGTTGAAAACGCTGCTCATAGTATTTGGCTGGCCATGACTGTAAACGGTATTGACGGTGCCGTTTATAACATAACCAATGATGAGCCTATGGCTTTCAAAAAAATTCTATCGATATTTTTAAAAGAACTTGGACAAAATCCAAGGTTTCTAAAATTAAATTATTCTGCTATGTCTAAAATAGTAGGGATCATTGAATGGTTCTACAAAATAATGAAGATAAAAAGAGAACCGGTTTTTACGAGGTATACATTAATGACTTTGGGTTTTAGCCAGACCTTAAATATAGAAAAGGCCAAAAATGAACTGGAATATAAACCGGTTTATACCATTGAGGAAGGTATTAAAAAGTATGCAAAATGGTATCGAGAGCAAAATTACAAGCATTAAGTTCTACAACTGCGGATATTGTATGAATGATTTAAAGCGGATGTATAAAGAGATAAAAAAGCATAAAAAAGTGATCTTTCGGGCCAGGGTCATGCTAATAGACCATAAGACATACGGTAAGATTCTTGTAGATACAGGTTATAGTCATAGAATATACGAAAATGGACTTACTTCCAAGCTATATCATTTGATTAATCCAACTTATTATACAAAAAAAGACCATATTTTATATCAGTTAAGGAAAGACGGCATTAAACCAGGTGATTTATCCATGATTATTTTAACACATCTTCATCCAGACCATATCGGCGGACTTCATGATATAAAAAATACCTTAATAATCATGAGCGATAAATGCAGAAAAAAAATAACTGGTGCCAGATACAAAGAACTGGTATTTCCAAATCAAATTGGAAAATGTATGGAAAATCAAATTATGTCAGTAAGTGTTAATAATAAATCCCCTTTAAAGGGCTTTAAAGGCAAGGATCTTTTTGGAGATGGTTCTGTCTGGCTTATGGAGTTAGAAGGCCATGCGTATGGACAGATCGGTATATATATTCCGGAAA
This sequence comes from Lacrimispora amygdalina, assembly GCF_003432035.1. Lineage (GTDB taxonomy): Bacteria > Bacillota > Clostridia > Lachnospirales > Lachnospiraceae > Lacrimispora > Lacrimispora amygdalina. The sequence goes on along the minus strand of NZ_QOHO01000012.1, from coordinate 11,044 downwards.
AAAAGCTTTTTTATGTAGCTGATGCTGTATGGGGAACAGATTTTTTAAAATACAGACTGCGTATGATACCAAGACTTATTCAGAATGATTATATGGCCTACGTACAGACGGTAAAAAAATTAACAGCTTTAAAGGGAGTTTCAATTATTTCCGCCCATGGAGAAGAGGTATATAATGACGCACAATAAGTTTAGGATCATTTTTAGTTACTTAAAATACAGAAATTCAAAAAAATTCAGAAGCCGGGAAGCAATTCATAAATATCAAAAAAAGGAGATAAAAAATTTATTAAAGCATATTAAAAAATATTCTCTGTATTACAGAACTATACTGAAAGATAATGATAATCTGTTTTCTTTACCCATAATAAATAAGTCCGTCATGATGGAGAATTTTGATGAGCTGGTGTGTGTAGATATAAAAAAAGAAGAAGCCTTAAAGTTTGCGGTATCTGCTGAAAAGGGCAGAAACTTTAATAATAAGTTAAATGGTCTTACTGTAGGGTTATCCTCTGGAACTTCAGGACATCAGGGGATTTTTATTGCAAGCCAGAAAGAAGCTGATATATGGACAGGTGCAATTTTAGGCCGATTTTTACCCTATACCATAGGTAAGCAGGAAATTGCTTTTTTCTTAAGGGCAAACAGTACACTGTACGAAAATGTGAAAACAAGAAAAATTAGCTTTACCTATTATGATATTTATAAACCATTGGAACAACATATCCATAATCTAAACCAGTCAAATACCAGTATACTAATTGCCCCTCCATCGGTACTAATTCTGTTAGCTGAAGCTGTACAGGAAGGTAAGCTTCATATGAATTTAAAAAAAGTCATATCTGTTGCCGAGGTTCTGGAAAAAACGGATGAGGAATACTTTAAAAGTGTATTTGGGCAAAATGTCATCCATCAGGTATATCAATGCACCGAAGGCTTTTTGGGTTTCACTTGTGAATATGGTACGTTGCATATTAATGAAGATATTGTATTCATAGAAGAAGAAAAAATAGATGAAAACCGTTTTATTCCTGTTATTACTGATTTTACAAGAAGATCCCAGCCGATTGTAAGATACCGTTTAAATGATGTTTTATTGCATAAAAAAGAAAAGTGTCCTTGCGGAAGTCATTTTATGGCTCTTGAGAAGATTGAAGGCCGTGAAGATGATGTATTTATTTTTGAAAATAAGAATGGCAATGATACGAAAGTATTTTCTGATATTATCAGCCGTTGTATCTTATATGTCAATGGTATAAAGCAATATCAGGTAATACAGGAAAATAAAAAGGCTATAAGGATTTTATTAGAATATGAAAAGAATATCGATCAGCAATCAGTACAAAAACAAATTAAGACAGAGTTTTCAAATACATTATCACGATTAGGCTGCATGGATATAGACATGACATTTGATAGATATACACATACAACTGATAAAAAGTTAAAGAGGGTTATTAGATTATGAAGAATTTAAGAATTATCGGATATGGAAAAGACAAAGGAAATAAAATTATACGATTTGACAATAATATACGTCATAGAATGGATGACACACAAAGTCATTACACAATGTCGGTCAATGCTGTTGAAAAGGCGCTTCTGTCTGCAGAATGTGCTATAGATGATATGGATTTAATTGTTTATGCAAGTGCTGTCGGTTATCAGCCTATTCCCTGTTCAGCAGCACTTATCTTAGATAAACTCGAACCTTCAGGGCCAATTCCCTGTATGGACATTAATACAACCTGTACCAGCTTCATTACAGCGCTTGATACAATCTCTTACATGGTACATGAAGGACGGTATAACAGAGTATTGATCCTGTCGGCGGAAACAGCTTCCCTTGGTATTAATCCGGAACAAAAGGAGAGCTATGAATTATTTAGTGATGGGGCGGCTGCAGTTATTGTTGAAAAAGACGAAAGCGCTGAATCAGGAGTAATGTTTGGTGTTTGGAAGACATGGACCCAGGGTGTCCATGACACAGAAATACGGGGAGGACTCAGCAGTCTTCACCCAAGGCACTATACGGAAGAAAATAAAAATGAATATTTATTTGATATGAACGGACCTAAGGTATTGAGACTGGTTGCTAAAAAAATCCCGGAGTTTGTAGAACAATTGGAAAAAGAAAGTGGTATGTCTTTAGGAGATATAGATTTGATCATCCCTCATCAGGCAAGCCGTGCGTTGCCTTTAATTATGGAAAAGTTAGGTATTAAGGAAGGGAAATATATGAATCATGTTGAAGATTATGGAAATATGATTGCCGCTTCTATTCCTTACATGTTATGTTTAGCCTTAGAAGAGAAAAGAATCAAAAAAGGAAATACCATTCTTCTGTTCGGAACAGCAGCCGGAATGACAATCAGCGGATTAATTATGAGAATATAGGCAGTTGATACTTAATGGTAAAATATGGATAATAGCCAGACGAGCGTTTACAAATTGACAACATAAATGGTATTATATATAATATCCTTTATAGTGTTATGATGTAAACTGTTACTGTTTTAAATTATGAAATAATTGAGGAGATTAATTATGAAAAAATTTTTAGCTTTAGTTTTATGTACAATTTTGACTGGTGGCGTATTATTAACAGGCTGCGGTTCCCCTGAGAAGAAGGATACTGCAAAAGAAACATCTGTAAAAGCAGATGAAACAACAAAGACTTCTGACGGCTCAGCAAATGACAAAATATGGATTATTGCTACCGATACTGTTTTCAAACCATTTGAATATACCAATGAAAAGAACGAATTTGTAGGAATTGATGTTGATTTGCTTGCTGCTATTGCAGAAGACCAGGGATTTAAGTATGAATTACAGAGCCTTGGCTGGGATGCAGCAGTTGCTGCTGTTCAGTCCGGTCAGGCAGATGGTCTTATTGCAGGTGCCACAATTAAACAGGAACGTATTGATTCCGGGTGGATTTTTTCTGAAGGATATTATAATGCCTCCCAGACATTTGTAGTAGGTGAAGGAAGTGACATTAAGAGCTTTGAAGATCTTAAGGGTAAGAATGTTGCAGTTAAAAACGGTACTGCTGGTGCTGATTTTGCAAACAGCCTGAAAGAAAAGTATGGTTTTACAGTAACTGTCTTTGATGATTCACCAACTATGTATCAGGATGTAATACTTGGTAACAGTGCGGCATGTGTGGAAGATTCACCAATTATGAAAGCTTCCATTAAAGAAGGCGGACTTAAGCTTATGATTCCTGAAGGAATGGAAAGTGAAGGTGCTCCTTACGGATTTGCAATTATGAATAAAGATAAGCAGGAATTACTGGATAAGTTCAATGCAGGGCTTGCTAATATTAAAGCAAATGGAAAATATGACGAAATTATCAATAAGTATTTAAAATAGTTATAATTTCGGGGAACTTTACAAAAGGATAGGAAAGTTGATTACGAACGTGAGAGACTGTAACAGGAATCTCACGTTCTTGTTATCATCCTTTGTTTAATAAAGAATACGGAGGTTAAGTTATGATTACGATCATTCAAACGTATGGTCCTATGCTCCTGCAGGCATTGGGGAAAACGTTACTGCTTACGTTGTTATCGTTGGTTTTCGCCATGATAATCGGTCTGGTTTTTTCATTGATGAATGTTGGGAAAAATCGCATTTTTAATTTTATTGGTATCGCATATGTTGATGGGGTTCGTGGTGTTCCGCTTATTGTTCTGGCCTATTTCATATATTTTGGCGTACCAACCGGAATAAAAATGATGGGAATACAGGATTTCAGATTAACAGCTCTTCAGGCAGGTACGATTGCTCTGGCCATGAACTGCGGCGCTTATATGGCTGAGATTATCCGGGCAGGTATTGAAAGTGTAGATAAAGGACAGATGGAAGCCAGCCGGAGTCTTGGTTTAAACTATGCAAAAAGTATGCGGCTGGTGGTGCTTCCCCAGGCAGTCCGTACAATGATTCCGTCTATCATCAATCAGTTCATCATTACTTTAAAAGACACCTCTATTCTTTCTGTCATTGGATTCCCGGAACTTACTAATATGGGTAAAACAATCAGTGGAAATACATTTAAGAGTCTGGAAACCTGGGCAATTGTAGGCATTATGTATATGGTTGTAATTATTACTCTCAGTAAAGTTGCAAAAAGAGTTGAAAGGAGGGTCAACCGTGGAAGATAGAAAGATTAAAATTCATGTTGAGAATTTAAAGAAAAATTTCGGAGCATTAGAAGTTCTGAAAGACATGAGTATTGATATTTTTGAAGGAGAGGTCGTGGTTTTATTAGGGCCTTCCGGAAGCGGTAAATCTACGTTTCTACGGTGCTTAAATCAGCTTGAGGCGGCCACGGCCGGCAGCATCACCGTGGATGGAAAGAATATTACAGACAAACATACCGATATAAATAAAGTACGTGAGAATATTGGCATGGTATTCCAGCACTTCAATCTTTTTCCTCATAAAACTGTTTTAGAGAATATCATGCTTGCTCCGGTGGAACTAAAGCTTATGACTAAGACAGAGGCGAAAGAAAAGGGCATGCAATTATTAAACCGTGTCGGATTGGATGCGAAAGCAGATGCGTACCCCTCCCAGCTTTCAGGAGGACAGAAGCAGCGTATCGCAATTGCAAGATCACTGGCCATGAATCCTGATATTATGCTTTTTGATGAACCCACCTCAGCACTGGACCCTGAAATGGTGGGGGAAGTTCTGGCTGTTATGAAAGAGCTTGCAGCGGAAGGTATGACCATGGTTGTTGTCACACATGAAATAGGTTTTGCAAAAGAAGTTGCGGACAGAATTGTATTTATGGACGATGGTTATATTGTAGAACAGGGGACCGCCCAGGAAGTTATTATGAACCCGCAAGAACCCAGAACCATTGATTTTCTAAATAAAGTGTTATAGTCTGTTTTGAAGGAGTAATCTATGAAAAAGATTATTACAATCAGTCGTGAGTTTGGAGCTGGCGGAGGAGAAATCGGAAGAAAAGTAGCCAGTATTATGAAGTATGAATTTTACGATAAAGAGTTAATTCTGAAAGCGGCAAGAGAATCTAACGTAGATGTTGAAAGCTTGCTGAAATGGGATGAACAGGTACCCATCAACTTCGGATTTGCACAAAGCCTCTTTGATTTTTACAATAAGCCGCTGAGCGAAAAGCTTTTTAATGCCCAGAGTCATATTATCAAAAAAGTTGCTGAAAAAGGAAACTGCGTAATCGTTGGCCGAAACGCAAATACCATATTAAAGGAATATGATTATACTTTACACGTATTTGTTCACGCAGATTCTCACTGGCGCTTAAAGCGCATGAAGGATAAAATGCCTGATGCGACTGAAGCTAAAATTAAAGAACAGATATCCATCATTGATAAAATGAGAAGAAAAAATTGTGCATATTATACCAATACAGAATTTGGCGGGGCAGATTATTATGATATCAGTTTCAATACATCGAAATTAGGAATTGATGCCTGTGTAGAGACGATCTGTAATTTAGCAAAACAGTAAATGGGAAAATTTTTATAGAGAAAGGGTGTAAATTATTCTGTTTTCCGGAATAATTTACACCTTTCCTGCAATTAATTATTAAAATCCATTAAAACCGCTCTTACAGGTGCTGCTTCTGCACCTTCAATATTAACCGGTAATGCAAACAGCAGATATTCACCTTCCTCAATCTCTTTCAGGCGTAAGCCTTCCAGAATATGAATTCCTTTTTCCATTAACTGAAGGTGGGTTTCATGGCTTGGCTGGGCACGTTCAATGCCAAGAGCATCGATTCCGACTCCCTTAATTCTGTGATTTACCAAATACTCCGCACCGGATTGCTCCAGATAGATAAAATCACCTTCCAAAACCTTTTCGTAGGAATTTCTTGTCTTTAAAAGAATAAAATCCCCATCGGCAATGTCCTTGCTGCTAAGATCCTTCGCTGTTATTTTGTTCTTTACAGAAGTTAAATCAAGCACCTTACATTTCGTGATCAGTTCCTTAAAATCTAATGTCTCAATGGTATTTCCTTCAGGTATCATATGGAGCGTCCGGTCTAAATGAGTGCCGGTATGCAGATTCATTTCAAGTTTACTTTCATACACGGTTCCGGAAGCAAAGTCACTGACTGGTTTAAGAAGAGGACGTTTTTCTTCCTTTCCTTTGTAAACCGGCATGTCATGATTGATTAACATGGATATATCGTATAGTTTGTCATAATTTATTTTCATAAGTTCCTCCTTAAATATTCCACCATTTTCGTCCGTCCTTAGCCAGAAGCTCAAAAGAAGCATCCGGTCCCATGGACCCCGCAGCATAATTGGGAAAATGTATTTTTGCCTGTTCTCTGTATTGAATCAACTGGTCTGCCACCATCCATGCGGACTCAACCTCATCCCATCTGGAGAAAAGGGAAGCATCTCCCCTGAGGATGTCATAAATGAGCCGTTCATAAGCTTCGGGGGTATTCCCCTGAATGGGATTATGGGTACTTGTATCCATTTTAGCCGGTATAATTCCACTATGTGCATGATAATCCTTTGTATTGAACTGAAAGTAGACACCTACATTTGGCTGAATGCGAAGGATCAAGAGGTTGGGTTCCTGAATATCCTTATCCTTAAAGTAAAGAATATTTGGCATGGTTTTAAATTGAACCACTATTTCAGCTGTTCCATTTGCAAGCCGTTTGCCGGTCCTGACATAGAACGGGGTACCTGCCCATCGAAAGTTATTGATATGAAGCTTTATGGCTGCAAAGGTTTCCGTGTCAGAATTGTCTGATACATTTTTCTCTTCCCGGTATGCCGGTACATCTTTTCCCTCAATTATACCCTTCCCATATTGTCCGAATATCACATTATTCTTTAGAAACTCCGGCGATATGTCTTCAATTGCTGCAAGAACTTTCTGCTTTTCTGAACGAATGGAATCCATCTGAAGATTAATTGGCGGCTCCATGGCAATCAGAGTCAGTATTTGAAAAATATGATTCTGTATCATATCCCTCATGGCACCGGACCGCTCATAATATCCGCCTCTTGAGCCAACCCCCAGTGTTTCTGTCAGGGATATCTGAATATTATCCACATACTTATTATTCCAGACTGCTTCAAAAACAGAGTTAGCAAAGCGAAGTACCATGATATTCTGAATCATTTCTTTACCCAGGTAATGATCGATTCGATAGATGCTGGTTTCCGGATATACCTCTAATATCTTATTGTTCAGATTTCTTGCCGTTGTTAGGTCTTTGCCAAAGGGTTTTTCTATAACAAGCCTGTTAAAATCCCTGGAACAGCATGACATATTACTGTTCTTAAGTCCTTGTACAATCGTTTCAAAATATTCTGGTGCAACAGCCAGATAAAAAACCCTGTTTCCATTTGTCTGAAATTTCTGATCCAGATCCTGCAAATAGCTGTTAAGCGCATGATATCCGTATATATCGGTAAAATCAAACGGATAATAATGGATCATGGCCTGTAATTGATTCCAGATTACATCATCCATTTTTTTTCTTGAGTACTTATTGACAGCTGTATAAATATCCCGCTTATATTCTTCCTGGGACATGCCCCTTCTCCCTATGGTTACAATGGCAAAATGTTCGGGGATCAATTTGTCCCGCACCAGATTATAGAAAGCCGGAATCAGTTTACGATGTGTCAGATCACCAGTACCGCCAAAAATCACAAAAATGGAGGATAAGTTATCATTGGCCAGATGTAATTCTTCTTTCATTTTAAACTCTCCTCTCCCACTTTTTTCCTTACTCTTCCCATTGTGTATGGAAGATGCCCTCTTTATCCTTACGCTCGTAGGTATGCGCCCCAAAGAAATCTCTCTGTGCCTGTAACAGATTTATTGGCAGTTCAGCTGAACGGTAACTGTCATAATATGCTAATGAACTTGAAAAACCCGGGACCGGGATACCATAGTTTATGGCTGTTGTTATCGTCTCTCTCCATTCCTTCTGGTAATTATTCAGGATACCGCTAAAATAATCTTCAAATAACAGGTTTTTCAGTTCAGGATTTTTTTCATAAGCCAGGGTAATCTGATTCAGAAACTGCGCTCTGATAATACAGCCCCCCCGGAAAATTTTTGCAATTTCACTATAGGATAAGTTCCAATGATACAGACTGGAGGCATTTTTTAATAATCCAAAGCCCTGTGCATAAGCGCAGATTTTACTTGCATACAGAGCCTTTCGTATTGATTCAATTAACTCTTCTGGTTTTTGTTTCAGGGTATCCGCCCCCCGAAGCAGCCTGTTTGCTGTTACTCGTTCCTCTTTCATGGCAGAAAGATATCTTTCATATACTGCTGCAGTAATCGTGGGCGTAGGTGCACCCAGATCAAGAGATATCTGCCCCGTCCATTTGCCCGTACCTTTCTGTCCTGCCACATCCAGTATCTTATCCACCAGATAACCCCCGCCCGGTTCATCCTTTTTCTGGAATATTTTTGCTGTAATAGCAATAAGATAACTGTTCAATTCTCCCTGATTCCACTGGTCAAAGATATCATGCAGCTGCTCCGGTGATAATCCCAGGACATGCTTCATAATGGAGTAAGCCTCGCTGATTAATTGCATATCCGCGTATTCTATTCCGTTGTGAACCATTTTTACAAAATGTCCCGCGCCGTTTTCACCAATATAAGTACTGCAGGCATCCTGCCCTACCTTAGCAGAGATTGCAGTCAAAACCGGTTCAAACCGGTCATAGGCTTCCCTGGCTCCTCCTGACATAATGGCAGGTCCTTTTCTGGCTCCTTCCTCTCCTCCGGAGATTCCGGTTCCAAGATAATAAAATCCCTTTTCCTCCAGTTCCTTACTTCTTCGCATGGTATCCAGATAATAGGAATTGCCTCCATCCATGAGGATATCTCCTTTATCCAGATAAGGAAGCAGCTTATGAATGGTATCATCTACTGCTTCACCGGCTTTCACCATCAATATTATTCTTCGGGGTGTATCAAGGGAGTTAGCAAATTCTTTCAGGGAGTTGAAACCCATGATGTCTTTATCCCCATACTCCTTGGATAATTCATTTGTTTTGTCTGGTGTCCTGTTATATACTGCTACTGAGTAACCGTGATCAGCAATGTTTAATGCAAGGTTCTTTCCCATTACTGCAAGACCGATTACCCCTATCTGCTGTTTTTTCATATATATCTCTCCTTTTTGTGTCAGTTAGTGGCTTCTTATTATGTTTTTTTATTATATATACAGTTGGTTTAATCTTCTGTAATTAAGTTACATAAGGAACAGGTCCAGGGAAATTTTCTAATACTTCTTGTCAAATACTCCTTTATCGTTTAACGTTATAAGGAGTAATGATTGTCATCGTTATAAATGTAAAAGAAAGGAAACGTGTGATATCTGGCTTCAAAATATCATAGAAAAAAAATATGAACAGGAATCGATTTTTTATTCTGACTGCCATCTTTATGCTGCTGACCGGTTGTACAAGATCTTCTTTCCTCCCTCTTCCTTCCACCTATGTGACCACACCGGACCGGGCTGCTTCGCCTTCCCAGACTTCCCCAGCCTCACAGGAATCAAAGGCGGAAACGAACAGGCTTCCGGAAGGTATCAGCGAAGATTTTATGGCTTTTATTAAATCCCAATATGGAACCAGTGTCTATGACAGACTCACAGCCTCTTTTCAACCGGACTCTGATGGCGGCGGACTATGGCATGAACTGACAGGAAGCTCCCTTTCTGTTTTAAAAGACCGCTATTCGGGCATTCTCAATTCGCCTGACACCGCACGCTCCCACCGGATCTGGCTGAAGGAATCTTCCGATCCCAACCAGGTGGTATTGTCCTTTGCAGGAGATATAAGCTTTGCCGACGGATACGCCAATATGTCTGCGTACCATACAAGAGGCGGCATTGATTCCTGCATTCTTCCCAATGTAAGGGCACGAATGGCTGCAGCAGATATTATGATGATTAACAACGAATTTTGTTACAGCAGGAGAGGAGCCCCTCTGACCGGAAAATCCTTCACCTTCCGTGCGGACCCTTCCATGGTTCAGAATTTAAATTCACTGTCAGCCGATCTGGTGTCTCTTGCTAATAATCATGTTTATGATTACGGACCGGAAGCTCTTTTGGATACACTTGACACATTATCCGGTGCAGGCATTCCATATGCAGGTGCGGGAAGAAACATTGAGGAGGCAAAAGAACCTGTTTATTTCATATCCGGCGGTATGAAAATTTCCTTTGTATGCGCCACACAGATAGAACGTTCCATACGTTTTACAAAGGAAGCCGGTACAGACAGTCCCGGGGTTTTAAGAACAGATAATCCTGATCTTTACTTGGCTGCTGTGGAAAAAGCCAAGTCAGACAGCGATTTTGTAGTGGCCTTTATTCATTGGGGAACGGAAGGCACCAATTACTTTGAGGAGGACCAGCAGCATCTCGCCCGTCAGCTCATTAACCATGGTGCAGGACTAGTCATTGGCTGCCATCCTCATGTTCTCCAGGGAATTGAATATTATCAGGGCGTTCCCATTGTATACAGCCTGGGTAATTTCTGGTTTAACAGCAGAACCATACCTACCGGTCTTATGGAGGCTGTAATTACTCCCAGTGGTCTTAATAAACTGCAGTTTATCCCCTGCATTCAGGAAAACTGCAGCACCGATCTGGTTGTTTCCCCTGATAAAAAGCAGAAAGCTTTCCAGTTTATGGAACAGCTCTCTTCCTCAATTACCATAGATACTGAGGGAATCATTCATCCGCTTCCAGAATAAGGCAAGATTACAATTCTATTAACAAATCGCCGTTTTCTTACGTATTCTTACGCCTTTTTAACTTTCCTTGACCTTGTACTTACTCCATGGTTTAAAGTCTCCCTATCAGCCGATGCGAGCTGAATATGCCCTCAAAAATGGGCGGGAGAGATGAACACCCTACGGGTATCCCTTTATGCCCAAAATTCATGGGCGGGAGAGATGAACACCCTACGGGTATCCCTTTATGCCCAAAATTCATGGGCGGGAGAGATGAAAGGAGAATTAGTGTGAAAGAAAGTAGA
>NZ_QOHO01000119.1 GCF_003432035.1 Lacrimispora amygdalina | reverse complement strand
GCGGCGGGGCCTGCGGAGCCGATGCCGGCGGTGCGGTTGCCCAGGGCGCCGATGCCGACCGGGCCGATGCCGACCGGGCCGATGCCGACCGGGCCGATGCCCACAGCGCCGATGCCGACCGGGCCGATGCCCACAGCGCCGATGCCGACCGGGCCGATGCCCACAGCGCCGATGCCGACCGGGCCGATGCCGACCGGAACGATGCAGCCAAGGCCGCGTCCGACCGGACCGATGCCAACCGGGCCGATGCCGACTGGGCCGATGCCCACAGCGCCAATGCCGACCGGAACGATGCAGCCAAGGCCGCGTCCAACCGGACCGATGCCGACCGCGCCCATGTCTGCAGAATCAGTACTCACGGATCCGCCAGCTGAGGATGATACTGCTGTACAAAGACAGCAGGAGGCTGTGCCACTGATGCCAAAACCCATCATGGCTGAGAAAGAAGATGCTGGATTAAAAGAAACTCTTCAGATGAGCTCCAATGCATCCAGTCTGGCTGAAGAGGCAGAGGTGCTCGGAGAGCCCAACGCGGGAACGACCCGTTTGTATCGCGCAGATGCTGTAATAAAAGAAGAGGAAAAACAAAATCAGATTGATCCAAAGCTGGGCGACCCGGAGGTACTGGAGCAGCTGCGCCAGAAAGAAAATCTGGAAGAGAATTCACATAGCGTAGTATGGGATAGACTGAGAAAAGAACATACCAGAATCCTGGCATTTGATTATGAAGATGGATGTGAGATCCTGACAATCAAACCGCAGGATATCGGACTTCTCCCCAGAGATACATGGGTGTATGGAAATAACAGCTTTTTACTTCATGGTTACTATAATTACCGATACTTAATTCTCGCCAAACTGTTTAATCCTAAGGGAACGCCCCGCTATCTGCTGGGAATCCCAGGTCATTATTACAGCAATGAGCGATATATGGCATCAATGTTCGGCTTTCCTAATTTTGTGCTTTCGAAAGATCAGCCTATGGAAGACGGGCGTTTTGGATTCTGGTATACTGATATAAAAATAGGGGGCTGAAAAAGCCCCCTGCTTTGTGTCAGAAAGTTTCACCCCTAATTACAGCCCTGGGAAGAAATGGTTTTAATATTTTTAAAAACCCCTGTAGTTCACTGACTGAAAAAGAGGTATAGCCGGGGCATAAAACCTGATCTGAGTCCACATAATTCTGAAGAAAGTACGAAGATTCACCTTCCAGCCACTTGCCAATATCCACGAAATCTCCCATTGTATGAATTCCTTTTACAACTGTAGTGCGGAACTCGTAAGGTATGCGGTTTTCCATTAAAAATGCCGCACTTTCTTCCACGTTACTTATTGTAAGATCTCCGACTCCTGCAGCTTTTTTATAATGCTCCCGCCCTGATTTTATATCCATGGCTGCATAATCCAGGAGGCCGTCTGTGATCAGTTTCTTTAATACATCAGGACGATAGCCGTTGGTATCCAGCTTAATAAGATAACCAAGCTCCCGGATTTTTCTAATAAATGATTCAAGCTCTCCGGAGAGTGTAGGCTCTCCTCCTGTAATGCAGACACCTTCCAGGATTCCCTTTCTCTTTATAAGAAAATTTATAATTTCTTCTTCTGAGAACAGCGGCTTGGCATCGCTTCCAATCAATCCGCTGTTATGGCAAAAAGGACAGCGGAAATTGCAGCCGCCCAGAAAAATCGTGGCAGCCACATGACCTGGATAATCCAGAAGTGTTGTTTTTTGAAGACCGCAAAACTTCATCTCTTCACCATTCCTTTATTTCATGATATACTAAGGACAAGTATACCACATTAAACAGCAAAGAGGAATGATTATGACCACAGATGAAAAATATATGCGTCAGGCAGTTGCACAGGCAAAGAAAGCCGGAGCAGTTGGTGAAGTGCCGATTGGCTGTGTTATTGTATATGAAGATAAAGTCATTGCCAGGGGATACAACCGGCGGACAGCAGATAAAAATGTACTGTCCCATGCAGAGATCCTTGCAATCCGGAAGGCTTGTAAAAAGCTGGGGGACTGGAGACTGGAAGACTGTACGATGTATGTGACTCTGGAACCCTGTCCCATGTGTGCCGGAGCAATTGTCCAGGCCAGAATGAAAAAAGTAGTCATTGGCTGTATGAATCCAAAGGCGGGCTGTGCAGGCTCTGTCCTGGACTTATTTCATGAAAGCGGATTTAACCATCAGGTGGAAATGGAATCCGGGGTTTTGGGTGAGGAATGCACGCAGATGATGAAAAAATTTTTTAAAGAATTACGTGATAATAAAAAACAGAAAATGGAAGATACAATTGCCCCGTAAATCCTTGACAATCCCCAGGTTTCCATGTATACTTAACTGCGATTAAGTCATAATACGTCATAAAGCTTCCGTGCAGCCGGGGAGATAGCGGTGCCCTGTACCTGCAATCCGCTCCAGCAGGGGTGATGTCTCACCCAGGGCCGGCTATTGCAGGGCTGCCCCTGATAAGTGACGATGACGTTTGGGTCTTACGCAACAGATCTTCATGAACCGTGTCAGGGCAGGAATGCAGCAGCACTAAGTGGAACCTTCTGTGTGCCGTGAGGGTGCCTGGACCGAGTTAACTGTCAGGGTAACGCCTGTGATAGCGGTTCAAAGTGAGACGCACGGATTTAATATAGTTATCAGGACGCCGGAGAGCAGTGATTTGCTTTGCGGTGTTTTTTCATTTTTAATATTTCCTTACATTATCTTATGAAATAAAGTTTTCCCTTGCCCCACATTCCCCTTTGTATTATAATTGAGAATAAAATGGGTATAATAGTACCTATTTCCAAATAACAAATCTAATCAAAGAAGAGGTGTGCTTTTATGATGAGAATTGGAATTCTTACAAGCGGCGGTGACTGTCAAAGCTTAAATGCTACCATGCGGGGCGTTGCCAAGGCATTATACCGGCTGTTTGATGATATCGAGATTGTTGGATTTGAAGATGGCTATAAGGGTCTTATTTATGCAAATTACCGCGTAATGAAGCCTGAAGAGTTTTCCGGAATTCTGACAAAAGGGGGAACAATTCTTGGAACCTCCAGACAGCCGTTTAAACTGATGCGGATACCGGACGGGAACGGTCTTGATAAGGTAGAAGCAATGAAGCACACCTATAAAAATTTAAAGCTGGAGTGCCTTGTCGTTCTTGGCGGCAACGGCAGCCAGAAGACAGCCAACCTCTTACGGGAGGAAGGTTTAAACGTTGTATCGCTGCCAAAGACCATAGATAATGACTTATGGGGAACTGACATAACCTTTGGCTTCCAGAGTGCGGTTAATGTGGCGACCAACGCCATTGACTGTATTCATACAACGGCTGCTTCCCATGGACGAGTCTTTATTGTTGAAGTTATGGGTCATAAGGTAGGCTGGCTGACTCTCTATGCGGGAATCGCCGGAGGAGCCGATATTATTTTGGTTCCCGAAATTCCGTATGATCTGGATGTAGTTATAGAAGCTTTAAAGAAAAGAACCGGAGAAGGAAAGAAATTTTCCATCATTGCCGTTGCAGAAGGAGCGATTTCCAAAGAGAATGCGGTCCTGACCAAAAAAGAACTGAAAGAAAAAAAGAAGAGCGGCGTGATTTATCCTTCTGTGGCCTATGAGATTGGAGCTCAGATCACGGACCGGACCGGACAGGAAGTCAGGGTTACCGTTCCCGGCCATATGCAGAGGGGCGGAGAGCCATGTCCTTATGACAGGGTAATATCCACCCGCCTTGGAGCAGAAGCAGCAAAACTGATAAAGAACAGGGAATACGGCTACATGGTGGCAGTCAAAAACAATGAGATTGTTAAGGCGCCCTTAGCCGAGGTGGCCGGCAAATTAAAGACCGTCGATCCGGAATGTTCCATCGTTAAGGAAGCCAAGATGATAGGAATCAGCTTCGGCGACAAATAAGGAGTAACAGGCATGTCATATACGGCATTATATCGGAAATGGCGCCCTTCATCCTTTGCAGATGTGAAGGGGCAGGACCATATTGTGCAAACACTTAAAAACCAGATTATATCCCAGCGTATCGGACATGCATATCTGTTCTGCGGAACACGGGGAACCGGTAAGACCAGTATTGCAAAGATTTTCGCAAAAGCAGTCAATTGTGAGCAGCCGGCAGATGGCAGTCCATGCGGGGAATGCCGGACCTGCAGGAATATAGCAGCAGGTGCTTCCCTGAATGTTGTTGAGATTGATGCGGCATCTAATAATGGTGTGGAAAACATCCGGGAGATCAGGGAGCAGGTCCAGTATCCGCCTACAGAAGGAAAATACCGGGTTTATATTATCGATGAGGTTCATATGCTTTCTACAGGAGCATTTAATGCGTTACTAAAAACCCTGGAAGAACCTCCTTCTTATGTTATATTTATTCTGGCGACAACAGAAGTGCACAAGATTCCCGTCACAGTATTATCCAGATGCCAGCGCTATGATTTCAAACGAATCACGGTTGAGACAATTGCAGAACATCTGAAAGAACTTACAGAAGCGGAACAGATCCGGGTAGAGGAGAAAGCCCTCAATTACATTGCAAAATCGGCAGACGGAGCTCTGAGAGACGCATTAAGCCTGTTAGATCAGTGCATAGCGTTTCATTACGGGGAACTTCTTACCTATGACAATGTACTTGATGTACTTGGAGCAGTGGATATCACGGTATTTGGAAGGCTTTTCAGAGCCGTTGCACAAAATAAAACCAAAGACTGTATCACGTGTCTGGAAGATATGGTGATCCAGGGGAGAGAGTTAGGACAGTTTGTAGTTGATTTTATCTGGTATTTAAGGAATCTGCTTATCATTAAATCCGTGGACAACGGAGAGAATCTGCTCGATATGTCAACGGAGAACCAGAATCTCTTAAGGGAGGACAGCGCGCTTGCAGATCATGAGACACTTCTGCGTTATATCCGTGTGTTCTCAGATTTATCCAATCAGCTTCGCTACGCTTCCCAGAAGCGTGTACTCATAGAAGTTGCGCTCATCAAGCTGACACGTCCGCAGATGGAGCAGAATTATGATTCCATTCTTCAGCGGCTTAAAAGCATTGAACAGCAGCTGGAGAGCGGGACATTTCTCCAAAAGGGCGAAGGGGCAGCGCCTGTATCTGCCGAATCGGGTTCAGGTAACGGAGAGTCGGATCCCTTGACTCCGGCCCAGAGAGTTGCACTTCCCCAGGGACAGTTAGAAGACTTAAATCTGATCCGAAGTGACTGGGGAAAAATCATACGGGAGCTGGGCGGGCCCATACGTGCCAGTTTTCGGGAAACAGTGGTTGAACCGGCTGGTGAGAGCCGCCTTTGTGTTGTCTTCTCTGATCAGAGTAATTACATGATCGGAAGCAGAGAGACTACAATTGCGGAGATTGAACGGTATGTGGAAGATCATTATAAAAAATCCATTGCCTTTCAGACAAGGCTCAGGGGCGGAGGCGAACGTATGGACACTATTTACGTCAGCGACGAAGAATTAAAAGCCAATATTTTAATGGATATTACAATAGAAGAATAAAATGATTATGAAAATATAGGAGGATTTACACCATGGCAAAACGTGGCGGTTTTCCAGGCGCTATGCCTGGCAATATGAATAATTTAATGAAGCAGGCACAGAAGATGCAGCGTCAGATGGAAGAGACGACAAAAGCTCTTGAAGAGAAGGAGTATACAGCTGCAGCAGGCGGCGGAGCAGTTTCTGTCACTGTTTCCGGTAAAAAAGAAGTGACTTCCGTAAAATTATCCCAGGAAGTGGTTGATCCAGATGACATTGAGATGCTGGAAGATTTAATTATGGCGGCTACCAATGAAGCATTCCGCCAGATGGAAGAAGACAGCAGTTCGGCCATGTCTAAATTAACCGGTGGAATGGGTGGATTAGGCGGAGGCTTTCCGTTCTAACTATGGATTACTACAGCAGTCAGATAACCAGATTAATTGAAGAGCTGTCAAAGCTTCCCGGCATTGGCAGTAAATCTGCACAGCGCCTGGCGTTTCATATTATTAATATGCCGGAAGAACAGGTAACAGGTCTTGCTTCATCCATAACTGAAGCAAAACGTAACGTGCATTACTGCAAAGAGTGTTTTACCTTGACGGATCAGGAGCGCTGCCCCATTTGCAAGAGTGAGAAACGCAATCATAAGGTAATTATGGTGGTGGAAGATACCAGAGATTTAGCTGCCTATGAAAAAACCGGAAAGTTTGAAGGCGTTTACCATGTGCTCCATGGAGCCATATCCCCCATGCTGGGAATCGGACCTGGAGATATAAAGCTGAAAGAATTAATGCAGAGGCTGCAGGGAGATGTGGAAGAGGTGATCATTGCCACGAATTCCAGTCTCGAAGGTGAGACAACAGCCATGTATATCAGTAAGCTGATCAAACCTACAGGAATCAGGGTTACCCGCATAGCCAGCGGTGTTCCCGTTGGCGGAGACTTAGAGTACATAGATGAGGTGACATTGTTACGGGCTCTGGAGGGCAGAGTCGAACTGTAACTCATTTGCCTTGTTAGGAGATGCAAAGAATGGATAAGTACGAGTTTAATATAAAAGTTGAACAAATTAAAAAACTGGTCGGCAAAAACGACTATGAGACGGCTATGAAGATCGCCGATACAATCGACTGGAGAAGAGTCCGCAACACCAATTTGCTTTCCATGGTAGCCATGGTATACGAAAAAAATGAAGATTATCAGGAGGCAAAAGAGATCCTTTTGCAAGCCTTTGAGCGGGCTCCTATTGGGAAAAGGCTTCTCTATAAACTGGCCGAGCTTGCAGTTAAAGAGGGCAATATTGAAGAAGCAGAAAGCTATTACAAGGAATTCGGAGATCTGGCTTCTGAAGATCCCAGGCAGCAGCTCCTCCGCTATATGATTTTAAAAGCGAAAGGGGCGCCAGCCCAGCAGCTCATTCATTCACTTGAATCCTATACCAGCGTGGAGCTTGATGAAAAATGGCTTTATGAGCTGGCGGAGCTTTACAGCCTTGCCGGTATGGCGGAGCGCTGTGTAGAAACCTGCGACCGCATTATGCTGATGTTTGGACTTGGAAAATATGTGGAAAAGGCAATGGACTTAAAAGTACAGTATGCCCCTCTGACAAATTATCAGATGGATCTGATAGAAAACAGAGATAAATACGAAGCCAGGCTCCGGGCAGTTGAGCAGGAGTATGGAACCGGGAAAAAAGTCAGCGTGCAGCTGGAACCGGAAATTGATTATTATCAGGAAGAACCGGAAGCCGGTCAGTATACCAACATGGTGTATGAGGAGTCGGTGGAAGATGACTATGAAGTCAGCATGCAGGAAGCGGAAGTCCAGGAATCTCTTGCAAGGGAAATGTCCAAAATTTCCTATGATGAACCAATCGTTGAAGAAGAACCGGCTGCGGAGCATACCAGAGTACTGGAAGATATCCGAAGAGTTGGACGCAACATAGCTGTATTCCCCCGATCAGTGGAAAACAATTTGCCGGAAGAGGAAGAAGCGGAAACTTACTCGGAGCCAGTCATCGAAGAGGAAGAGCCCCAGAATTTTGGTCAGGAGATCTACGGAACCCAGTTAGCTGCTACTGCAGAAGGTGATGAAGACTATGATCTGCCGCAGGAAGACAGTATTGATAATGAGGAAGAACAATATTCTAATTACTATGAGGCAGAAGAAACAGAGTTTCCGGAGGCTGACGGAAGCGGTTATAATTTTCCTCAGGCAGAAGAAGAGGAAGAACTTGATTTTGAAGAGTTGTACGGTGAAGAGGATGAAGAGGACAATCTGGAGACACCTGTTCGTAATCACCTCATGATTGAAGCCAGAACTCCGGAAAAAGGACTTCAGATGGCAGTGGAAGCATTAAAGCAGATCCACAGGGAAAGCGGTGTGAACAATCCTGTTGCCAAGATTACCGGAGCCAGGCTGTCTAATCGGGGTGTCTTTGCATCTGCCGACAGGCTTACCGGAAAAGACCTGGTAATAGAAGAAGCTGGCGATTTAACACCACAGGCTCTTGACGAATTAAACCAGCTTATGGAAAGAGATGCAAGCGGAATGATCGTAGTACTGATCGATAATCCCAAACAGATGGAAGCACTGCATCAGGATCACCCGGTTCTGGCGAGTAAATTCGAATGCATTGGAAGCGGAGAAGAAGTTTCGGCTCCTGATCCCGTACCTGCAGACAGTGATTCCGGAGCAGTTCGGGGAAGAGATATGTATCAGCAAGATCCGGTTATCCAAAACAGAGCTGTGGAATACCAGCAGAGTCGGGAGTATAATTACTCTGGCTATGATGAGTATGATCAGGAGAGCAACTACCAAGATGACGATTTTTACGAAGAGCCTGCAGAGGAACCTGTGGACGAGCCCTCCTTCAGACAACAGGCGGTACCAGAATATTCTGATGAGGAAATGGATATCGATGAATTTGCTCAGTATGCCTGCCGATACGCCAATGAGATTGACTGTAACATTACCGGGAAGAGCATGCTTGCACTTTATGAGAGAATAGAAATCATGGAGGAAGACGGCGTTCCTTTAAACAGAGCAAATGCAGAAGGTCTGATTGAAGAGGCCGCAGACCGCGCTGAAAAACCAACCGTTGGAAGGCGAATCAAGGGTCTGTTCTCAACAAAATACGATAAAGATGGTTTGCTTATTTTAAAAGAGGAACATTTTATTTATTAAATGGAGATAAAACGTGGATATTAAACTCATTGCGATTGATCTTGACGGAACTTTGTTAAACAGCAGAAAATGTTTGTCTGATCATAATCGTGAAGCTCTCATAAGCTGTATCCGTAAAGGAATACACATTGTTCCGTGTACCGGGCGGACCGTTGATGGAATACCGGCTGAGATAAAAGACATACCCGGAATCCGGTATGCCATCACCACCAACGGTGCTGTCATTGAGGACATGAAAGAAAATATAGTAATAGATACCAGGATGCTGACCTGTGATCTTGCATTGGAACTCTTGCGGTTTGTGGATTCGTACCGTGTGATGTACGATCCATACATAGAAAGGCGTGGAATCACGGAATCCCGTTTCATTGATCATTTGCCAGAGTTTGCTTTGACTCCTGAACTGCAGGATCTGGTTCGGAATACCCGTGATATCTGCCCTAACATTATAGAGTTTGTAAAGAAGGCCAATAAGCCAGTTGAAAAGATTAATCTGTTTTTTCCTGATATGGAAGAAAGAGCGAAGCTCAGGGCAGAGCTGGAAAAAAGAAATGATATTCTGGTCACTTCGTCGATTTCTAATAACCTGGAGATCAACGCACTTGATGCAACAAAAGGGGATGCGATCATACGGCTTTCGTCCTATCTGGGAATCAGTCCCAGTCAAACTATGGGAATCGGTGACGGAGAGAATGATTTTACAATGATATTAAAAGCCGGAGTCGGAGTTGCCATGAAAAATGGCAGCAAAGAACTCATTGAAGCAGCAGACTATGTAACGGAGACCAACGATGAGGACGGAGTAGCTTCTGCCATCAGGAATTTGGTATTGGAAATGGGAATATGACGAGACTGTATATGGAAAACTTGTTATCTGTGATTGCCGGAGTATATCTGCTTGGAATGGTTCTTTACGGACATCACAGAGGATTTATCCGGCTGGTTGTATCAATATTTGCAATGATCTTATCTTTGACCATTGTTCGTGTATCACTGCCAGCTGTAACTACTTATTTAAAAGAGAATACGACTCTTCAGCAGACAGTAGCCCAGAATATCGTAAAGGCAGCAGGTCTTGGGCAGGAACAGAGCTCCCAGGAAGAGATCTCAGACAAGCCGTCTGCACAAAGAACGATTATAGAGAACCTGAATTTACCTCGTACGGTCAAATCAGCGCTGATTGAAAATAACAACAGCGAGATTTATCAGATGATGGGAGTCCAGGCGTTTACTGATTACGTAGGGAACTATCTTGCAGATACAATTATTAATTCAGCGGGATTTGTTTTGTTGTTTGCGGCTGTTTATCTGGCGTCTAAGCTGGTTATCAGATGGCTGGATATTATTGCAAGACTTCCTATTATATCGGGAATTAATAAAATAGCAGGAGCGATTGCCGGCGGTCTTGAGGGACTGTTGTTCCTCTGGCTGGCATGTCTGCTTGTTACTGCATTCTCTGGTACAGAATGGGGTATGATTATTACACGGCAGATTGAGTCCAGTCAATGGCTGTCGTTTCTTTACAGCCACAATCTTCTGAACCTGATGGTTATGGGGGTATTGCGCGGGCTGATCTGAGAGAATAATTGTATTTATGATATATGCAATTAAAACAAATCTGCAGGTGAAAGGCCGAAATGCCTTTTCTGCAGTTTTTTATTATCATCCCAATATATAGAGAAATTCCGTAAAAACGTATATATATAGTAGTGAAAGTTAGACTCAAAAAATTGTATCAATAAATGACACAAATTCCCTTGACAATCTCTTAGGTACATGTTATATTATAGTTCCGGTGCGGAACACACCGCAAAGGCGATCGATTTAAACCGATTGAAAAAGTTGAAAAAGTTGTTGACAAAGAAGCGGCAACATGATAGAATAAATGAGTTGCTGATCGAGAGAGAACAACAAAAAGCACTTTGAAAACAGAAGATTGAACAGTATGTAAAACCCTGAAAATTCTAATAATAAGCTGCGTTTGAGCAGCTTTGAATGAGAAATTCAGAACGAATACAAGAAATTGTATACGAACCAAACAACAAGTAAAACGGGAAA
>NZ_QOHO01000118.1 GCF_003432035.1 Lacrimispora amygdalina | reverse complement strand
TAAGCCGGTGGTCATGATTTAATATACAATTTCCTCATATCCGTCTGTAGAGGGAAATGTGATTGTAACTGCCTGTCCAGGATTTTTATAATCCAGGTTCACGTTCATATCAAGTCCCATGGATTCTTCATCCTCGGTGATAATCATGGAGATCAGAATCTCTTCTTTGGAAAAGTATCCTTCCGGACTGATCACTGCCTTACCGTTTACGCCTGTGATTTTAAAGTCTGAATCCGTAAGGGAAGGCCATACCTTGTCGTAGAATCTGTTCAGATACTGCTCAAGGCCGTTTGTCTCACTGGAATAAAACAGTACGCTGTTTCCGTCCTTATCCTGTGCGATCTGTACGTTGTCCAGAAATGCGCCAAACTGTCCGGTAAGGCCGCCCAGAGTGAGATGCTTTGTCATATCTTCATATCCGATTTTCATTTTAAATTTTTCACTGTCTCCGGAATCGGAGTAATAACAGCCATTGGTATAAAAGGAACTCTCAGATTTTTCCAAACCCAGAGTCTTTATGATGCTGCTGGATAAAAACTCCATATTGGGCGTGTTGATATCGTGGTATTTCATCTGCATATTCATGATAACCGGAATCTGCAGCCAGTCGTAATATAAATCCATGGTTATATCTGCGTTCACATCCAGTCCTGGTAAAGAAGAACTTTTCCGGTCCGCATCCTGGTAAAGAAGGGCTCCCTTTTTCTTCATCTGAACAGCAGCTGAAGGGTTGGCTGCTCTTAAACGTACGATCCCATCGTCTGTCCATGCGCCGTTTTCGTTAACTGTATGACCATCGGGAGTCACCGTATCCGTAAGCAGGATTCCGTCTCCGTCAAAATAATAGCACTCTGCCATTCCGTCTTTGTCGGAATCGATCCACTTCCAGGCAGATGCCGTATAGGTGTGATCGTCTTCCTTCCACCGCCAGCCTTCCGAATCCTGTTTCCAGGTTCCTGCCATTGCGGTAGATGCAACAGAGATTGACAGAAGTGAGGCAGCAGCAAATACTTTAATCAGTTTTTTCATGCCTTTTACTCCTCCTGTTTTGCCATTGAAACGGTGGAAGTTTCATGGCCTGAATGTATTTTACCATATCTTTCCAGTAACAACAACTTTTTTCGGGGAAGTAAAAGGATATGAGTTATTTTAAGGTGGCTTTTAACTGTTCCATAAGCTCAAGATCTGAGGCTTTCAGCTTCATGTTGGTAGTCAGTGTTTTCCCTTCCGGAGATGTGACATGGATTTCTATCATGGATCCTTCTTTTAAGGCACTTTCCGAAGCTGCTTTTAAAAATAAGGGAAATTTGGGGTGATTGTCTTTGAACACATTCCAGGCCTCTTTTAACTGCATAAGATTCATGAGATTCATATAATAAATCCTTTCTGATTTAAAATTGATAGGCACATCCTAGCACAAATTAAGCGGAGAGTCAAATCAGGATCAGTGCAGTCAGCACCCGGTAATAAAGGAGAACCAGAAAAAAGAAAATCAGGATAACAGGAAGCGTCCGCTTTAATAAATCCCCCATTCCTGTATGGAAATATTCGGTTACCAGCGCAAGGCATACATGGGTGGGAGAAACCTGCATGGCACAGTAGGAAGAGGACATTAAAAGCATCATAAGAGCAGCTCCTCCGTTTGGAATGGCTGCAAAGGCCAGAGGAAGGCAAAGTACAATGATTGCCGTTGATCCACCTACAATGGAACCAAAAAAGAAGATCAGTGCAAAGGCCAGATAAGTCGGTATGGGGAGAGCGCTGAAAAGATCAGGAAGCTGTGAAATCACGTCAGTATAAGTGAGGACTTCTTTGAAAATCATGATTAGAAGTGTATTTACAATGATTTTAGGCTCCAGCGCAGAAAGAAAAAACGGCTTGATTTCACGCATGGTAAAGCGGTAAAAGAAGAAGGCCGCAACGATCACCAGGGGAGTCGCTATGTATACTTCAAGCTGAAATGCAATGATGAGAATGATGGCTGCAGCAATGGTCCACAGGCTGTTTGCAAGCTGTCCGAACGCTGCTTTTTTTGACATCCCCTCGTCATTTGCAATCTCTCTTGGAATTTTTCTTAGATAAAAAATATAACCCAGAAAAATCAGGATGCCCACAGCCGGGAGCATGGAGAGAAGAAAGTCCCCTGTCTCAACACCTGCCAGACCCAGTGCAATCAGGATGGATGAATAAGTGGGAAGAAAACTCTCCGGAATATGGCGGTAATAGCTGGTGACAAAGGTTTTATCCTCTTTGCTTAAATAATCCCCGCAGGAGGAATCCACGATAGACCCGCAGATGTAGACGGCTCCTGCAGAAGGCAGCAGACCGATGAAAATGGGAGCCAGCATGGTGGTGATCCGCCTGTTGTGAAACAGATGATTTAACGAGGATTCGGCTGTCATTAAAAGATTGCGTTTCTCCAGCATGCGCTGTAAGAACGTAATGGTGTAAAAGCTTAATAAAATGGTCCCGGTGCTTTTGGAAAATACAGCGAGCCAAAGAATGGAACAGATACTAAAAACCGGTATCTGAAAGATAAAAAATGACAGCAGTATGCTGCAGGCAATGGCCAGCCATAGAGGTCTTTTCAGCCAGAGCAGCACTAAAATTACAAGAAAGACCAGTAAGAGTTTGATCAGTTCCATTGATATCATTGTATTTCCTCCCTGTTGTGTGATAAAAAATTATTATTGCAATAAAATATTATCAGGGAGTTTAGCATCATTTTTTTTAAATGTCAATCTGTTTTTTCGGCTCCTGCTTGCTGATTTTACTTAAGTACCGGTATATGGTGGCATCGGAGCAGTTAAGCTTTAAGGCGGCTTCGCTGACTGCACCTTTGATCATAAAGACTCCTTTTTCGTTCAGCTGCTTTACGATGGAGATCTTTTCATCCTGGGTGAGACGGTCTGCAGGAATTCTGTTTTCCATGATGTAATCCGGCATGGCACTGGCGATCATATCACCGATGTCATTTGTAAATGTTTCCGTATGCTCTACAGGAAGATCTATCCTCTTACTGGAAGAAGATTCTTTAGACAATCCGCCAAGCTTTAAGATAGACTGGCACAGCTCCTGGTAAATCTGTGTGTCTACATTGAGGCAGAGCATGCCTAAGAGCTCCTGTCCCTCTTTGATAAAAAGGGTTGAGGAGATCAAAGGTTTCTTGTCTTTGGTCAGCCCGCTGTAATTGAGCAGGTAAGGCTCCTTTTTCCAGATCCCCTCTCTTATGATTTTAAGAGCCAGGTCCGTTAACGGAGCTCCAACGGTTCTGCCGCTGTTCTGCCCGTTGGCAATGGCTGTGATGCAGCGTTTCCCTTCTCTTAAATCAAGAAGTGCAATTTCATAATTGTCACTTAACACATTTCCCAGAAAATTAGTCAGCACTTCGTAGTGCTTCATGATATCGCTCATAGAGTATGGCCCCCTTTTGGTCTGATAAATTTTAGATTATTATATACCAAAAAAGCCTGATATGTAAATCCTTGTCCTTGAATTATCTGTCAATCTTGAATATTTGTGAAAAATGTATTGAAAGTGAGAAAATGACAACTGGCTTTTGTGAAAATAATAAAACATTATTATCCTGATAAAAAAATATTGACAAAGGCAAAACGATGGAATATACTTTGCCTAACAGTTCCCCGGCCGTCAGGAAGCGGAACAGGTGGTAGACAAAGGCGTTTGCATAATAGCAGGCGCCTTTTTTGTCGTTTTAATCGATGAAGACAGATGCAGGAGGAGAAAAAAATGAAGAAGATTATGAAAAATGCAGTTTGTTCGGTTATGGTTCTTACACTGGCGGTGTCTATGACCGCATGCCAAAAAAACCAGAGTTCAGGAGTCTCAAAAGTAAAGGTGGGTACCGGAAATGCCATGCCGCCTTATTGCTCTCTCGATGATAAGGGAGAACCGGTGGGGTATGACGTGGCAGTATTAAAAGAGATTGATAAGCGTCTTGACAAATATGAATTTGATATTCAGGCAATGGATTTTAATACTCTCATTGTTTCCATTGACTCAGGTGCGTTGGATGTGCTGTCCCACCAGCTTGTAAAAAGTGATGCCAGAAAAGAGAAGTATTTATTCCCGGAACAGTATTACTGCCTCTCCCCCATGTCCTTATGTGTGAAAAAGGACAGCGGGATTCAGTCACTGGCTGATATGGCAGGCAAATCCATCAACCAGTCACCGACCAGCTACGAATATTCCATGCTGATGGCTTATAACGAGAAAAATCCGGGAAAAGAACTGAAAATCAATGCAGTCAGTGACTTGTCAACAGCAGACGGCTTTAAGCAGGTTTCCAATGGCCAGGTAGATGCAAGCCTTACCTATCAGTCCACCTATGACAGTGTACAAAAGGAATTAAAGCTGGATAATCTGGCACTTACCGATGTGGTTATGGTGGAAGATACCTACATCATGTGTGCAAAAGGAAAAGATGATTTAAATACCGCCATTGATGGAGCATTAAAGGAAATGGTAAAGGACGGAACCTTATCAAAGATCGCAACGGAATACCTCGGTCAGGATGTATTTTCAAACTATGCGGATATGGTCAGCATAACAGCAAAATAAACGGATTGCAGGAATGGAGGGAAAAGAATTTGGAGAACACATTTAAACCGGCTACAATTCCGGGCTATATTCCCAATGTATTACGGGCTTTTCCTGTTACCCTGGAGATTCTCCTGATATCGCTTTTGATCAGCCTGGCACTGGGGGCGTTCGTAACTGCAGCAGGAATCGGAAAAAGAAAGTGGCCAAAAGCGATTGCAGGCGGTTATATCGCATTTATGAGAGGAATTCCCACGCTGGTTTTAATCTTTTTGATCTATCTGGGACTTCCGCAGGTGGCCCAGAGTGTTGGAATTGATTTATCGGGAGTCAGCAAGACCGTATTTATTGTGGCATGTCTTTCCCTCAGCAGCTCAGCCAATATGGCGGAGATGATGAGAGCCTCTTATCTGGCAGTGGATAAGGGGCAGAGGGAGGCAGCTTACAGTGTGGGAATGAAGGAATTTACAGCATTTCGCCGGATTATTTTCCCGCAGGCATTTGGCATTGCAATCCCTGCTCTGGGTAACAACATCATCATGCTGTTTAAAGATACCTCACTGGCCTTTGCAATCGGTGTCATTGATTTAATGGGAAAAGCAAGAGCCATCAGCTCTGCCAGCTATGGGGCAAACCGCCTGGAGGTTTATATTGCAACGGGCATTATTTTCTGGGCAGCCTGTATTATCCTGGAGTATTGCAGCAAATTTACAGAAAAAATCTACACAAAGGGCCGGAAGAAGGCAACAAGTTAAAGAAAAGAGGAAAACAGGATGGATTTTAAATTTATCATAGAAGCGCTGCCAAAGATCATGCTTGCAGTTCCCATCACGCTTTTCATGTCTCTTGTATCAGCCGCTGCAGGCTGGCTTTCTGGTCTTTCCATCGCATTGATCAGAAAACACAGGGTTCCTGTTTTGTCCCAGCTCTCAGCTGTGTTCGTTTCTTTTATGAGGGGCGTGCCCATGGTGATTCTGCTGTATATCTCTTACTATGCCTTGCCCATTCTTTTATACAGCTATGGTCTGAGCATTGGAATCACCATTGATATCAATGCAGTTCCGCCCATCGTATATGCCATCATTGCCCTGGCTCTTGATCAGGCGGCTTATTCCTCGGAAATATTCCGCTCCGCCTTATCCGCCGTTGATGAGGGACAGATGGAAGCGGCATTCAGTGTGGGAATGACCAGAACCCAGGCACTTGTGCGGATTATCTTTCCCCAGGCGCTTGCCATTGCCATTCCAAACCTGGGAGGCATCTTCGTCGGTCTGGTGAAGGGAACGTCACTTGCCTATTATGTAGGGGTTTATGAGATAACTGCTACAGCAAACTTACTGGCAATGCCGGCGCTTAATTTCATTGAAGCCTATATTATGACAACCCTGATTTATGAAGCAATCAGCTTTGTACTGAATAAATTATTCCGCATCTGTGAGGACCGGCTTAAAAAGTTCCGGGCAGGCGCATCTGCCTGAGCGCGGACACCAATATGAGGAAGGAGCAGATATTATGGCAAATATGGTGGAACTGAACAATATCCATAAGTCATTTGGAAAAAACCACATTTTAAAGGGAGTTAATTTAAAGATTGAAAAAGGGGAGGTAGTGGTAATACTGGGTCCCAGCGGCTCCGGAAAGACAACGCTTCTGCGTACCGTCAATTTCTTAGACAGCGCCGATGACGGCAGTGTTACAGTCAATGGCTTTCAGTTAGACTGCAAAAAGCATTCCAAAACCCAGGTCATTGAACTGAGAAGAAAGACGGCCATGGTATTTCAGAATTATAATTTATTTCAGAATAAAACCATTCTGGAAAATGTCATGGAAGGTCTTGTGACGGTTAAGAAAATAGGAAAGGCAGATGCGGAAAAAATGAGCCGTGAAATACTGGCAAAGGTGGGATTGTCGGAACGGTGTGATTTTTATCCGTCCCAGCTTTCCGGCGGCCAGCAGCAGAGAGCCGGCATTGCAAGGGCACTGATTCTGGATCCTGACGTAATTCTGTTTGATGAACCAACCTCCGCTCTGGATCCCGAGCTGGTAGGAGAGGTTTTAAATACCATAAAAACCGTTGCACAGACTGGTATTACCATGATTGTTGTAACTCATGAGATCTCATTTGCCAGAGAGGTTGCATCAAGGATCATATTTATGGAAGGCGGCAGCATTGTTGAGGAAGGAAAACCCTCTGAGATTCTGGTGAATCCAAAAGAACCAAGAACGCAGCAGTTTTTAAAGAGGATTACAGATCCCCAGTCTGCAGAAAAAGAATAAGAGACGTTAAGTGGAGGAAGCCAAATGCGCTATGATTTTGAAACTCTGGTAAGAAGAGAAAATGCAGGTTCTTTTAAATGGAATGATATGAAAATAAAAAATCCCGATGTGAAGGAAAACGTGGTGCCTCTTTCCGTTGCGGATATGGAGTGGAAAAATCCCCCGGAAATCATTGAAGGATTAAAAGCCTATTTAGACCAGTCCATATTGGGGTATACCGGAGCTACGGATGCCTATTATGACAGCGTGATCAGCTGGATGGAAAAACGCCATGGATTTTCTCCAAAGAGGGAATGGATTGTGGAGACAGCAGGTGTGGTTCCCGGTCTCGGCCAGATGGTGGCTGCATTTACAGAGCCGGAAGATGCAGTTCTCATAATGACTCCGGTCTATTATCCATTCCGCATGTCAGTGGAAAACAATAAGCGGACGCTGGTAACGACGGAGCTGATCAATACAGGGGATTCTTACCAGATAGATTTTGAAGATTTTGAGGAAAAAGCGGCGAGGAAAGACGTAAAGCTTCTTATATTATGCAGTCCCCATAATCCGGTTGGCCGGATATGGACAGAGGAGGAACTTGGAAGGATTGCAAAGATCTGTTTGAGAAACGGTGTTTTTATTATTTCTGATGAGATTCATTTTGACTTGATTCTGCCCGGTTACCACCATGTTTCCATGGGAACCTTGGAGGAAAAATATGTAAATAACTGTGTGATTTCAACCGCTCCCAGCAAAACCTTTAATCTGGCGGGATTTCAGACCTCCAATCATTTCATCGCCAATGAGACAATGCGGGAAAAGATCACTGCTGCGAGAGGTTATCATTCTTTGAATTTAATGGGCTACAAGGCGTGTGAGATCGCTTATACCCAGTGTGAAGCCTGGCTTGAGGAACTGCTGCTGCATTTAAATGACAACAAGAAATTCGTTGAGAAATTTGTTTCAGACAATCTGCCTGAGGTGAAGGTTTATGATCTTCAGGGGACCTATCTGCAGTGGCTGGATTTCAATGGACTGGGTATGGATTATCAGGAGCTTGAGAAGTTCATGCAGATGGAGGCCCAGCTGTTCTTGGATGAGGGATATATCTTCGGAGAGGGCGGCAGAGGATTTGAACGGATTAACATTGCCTGCCCTTTATGGGTACTTAAGGAGGCAATGGAACGGCTTTTGGAGGCGGTAAATCGATATAAGGAACGGAGGTAGTCATATGTCAGCTGTCAATACAATCTGGGTTCTGTTCGGGGCTGCGCTGGTATTTTTTATGCAGGCAGGATTTGCCATGGTAGAGGCGGGATTTACCAGAGCGAAAAACTCGGGAAATATTATCATGAAGAATATGATGGATTTCTGCATTGGAACCCCCATCTACTGGTTTATTGGATTTGGAATTATGTTCGGGGGAGGGATTGATTTTTTTATACACGGCGATTACAGCAAGATACTTCCCTCCGGTGTTTCCCTCTGGTCCTTTGTTATCTTCCAGACCGTATTTTGTGCTACGGCCGCCACAATTGTGTCAGGAGCCATGGCGGAGAGAACAAAATTTTCCGCATACTGTGTTTACAGTGCGGTCATATCCTGTGTAGTTTATCCGGTATCCGGTCACTGGATCTGGGGCGGAGGCTGGCTGTCATCTCTGGGATTTCATGATTTTGCAGGTTCTACGGCGGTCCATATGGTGGGCGGCGCGGCAGCATTTCTGGGAGCGTATATTCTGGGGCCGAGAATCGGAAAATATTCAAAGGATGGGAAGCCCAAGGCCATACTTGGGCACAGCATTACACTTGGAGCTCTTGGAGTTTTCATATTATGGTTCTGCTGGTTTGGGTTTAACGGTGCCTCCACTGTATCCATGGAAGGGGACAGCATTGAGGCAGCCGGAAGAATCTTTATGACGACCAATCTGGCGGCTGCAGTATCCACCTGCACCACCATGATATTTACCTGGATCCGCTACAAAAAGCCGGATGTTTCCATGACATTAAACGGAACTCTTGCAGGTCTTGTCGGAATAACAGCCGGGTGTGATGCCGTAACTCCGGGCGGTGCGGCTGTTATTGGTATCTGTACGGGACTTATGGTGGTTCTGTCTATCGAATTCATAGATTCCAGGTTAAAGGTGGATGATCCGGTAGGAGCAATCGGGGTACATGGCGTGTGCGGAGCGCTTGGAACCATTTTGGTGGGAATTTTTGCAAAAGAAGGCGGTCTTTTATACGGAGGAGGCATAAGTCTGCTGGGAATTCAGATTCTTGGAGTCCTTTCCGTTGCAGCCTGGGTCGGAATTGTGATGTTTGCCGTATTTAAGATCATAGACCAGACCATGGGTCTTCGTGTTACTTCCAGAGAAGAAATTGAAGGTCTGGACAGTACGGAGCACGGACTTGCAAATGCCTATGCGGACTTTCTTCCTGTGGTTCCGATGGAAGATCTGGCTAACCGGGTGGAGAGTGTGTCTGGAATTAAGACAGTCAGACCGGATGTTCCTGTGGAAGAAGCCATTCCTGTTAAATCCGCTGATTCTACAGGAACAGGTGTTTCAAAGTCCGTGCTGACCAAGGTTGAAATTCTTGCAAAGCAGTCAAAGTTTGAAGAACTGAAATCAGCTATGAATGAAATAGGAGTAACTGGTATGACGGTCACTCAGGTTCTTGGCTGCGGTATGCAGAAAGGTGCGGCAGAATATTACAGAGGAATTCCAGTGGATATGATGCTTCTTCCAAAAGTACAGGTGGAGATAGTGGTTGCGAAGGTTCCGGTTGAAGAAGTGGTTAAGACTGCCAGAAAAGTGCTTTATACCGGACATATCGGGGATGGAAAAATATTTATCTACGATGTCAGGGATGCAGTAAAGGTTCGTACCGGTGAAACCGGATATGATGCCATGCAGGGAGTGGATGATATATAAATTTTCTGATTTAAATTGTTTTGGAGTCAGACGGAAGCAAAGTTTTTCTTTCCGTCTGACTCCTTTTTTGTTGTGCCGGATTCTGATTTTTTTGTGATAACATGCTAATTTTGGAACCTAACATGTATAATTTTGACCCACCGGTTGAGAATTTCATGGAAACATGGTATAAGCTTAAAAGATATAATTGTTAATAATTGTAACTTTTCTAGTGGCATCAGCTTGTGCTGACCATGCTATTTATTATATAATAAAAGCCAAAGTAACATTCTCTAATAGTATACTTGCGCTGTTTTGCTTATTTTAAAGGAGAATATCTTTATGACTAAAAAAGAAATCATGAAAAAAATTATAGGAAATGTTTTGATTCCCATCGGATTTGTATCTGGTGAAAATATAGATAGCTGTTGGTTTATAAGGAAATTCAAAAACAGTAAGGGAGAAACAGCAAGACAGGTTGTTGAGTTTTACAGCAGCGGATGGGAGAAAAAACTGTATATGGTCATTAATTGCTTTTCGGGTAAATACAGCAGTTACCGGATCAGCGATTTAGTGCCGGACAGCAGGGAAGACGGTCTGCCTTATTCTACAATGAGAGAATATCAGCTGGCTGTTGAAGCATATGCGGATATTCTGAAACAATATGGTCCGGACTTTTTTAAGAAAATCGCCCAGCCGCCGGCAGAAGATGATTATTTCAGGGAAGAGGATAACTGCAGGCTGTTTGAAAAACATGAGTCACTGGCCGAAAAATTTGTGGCAGAACATAAACTGGATCTGTCACAAATATCGACAGAAGACGCAGTGAAGATAATAAAGAAAATTTTATTGGAAAAACAGGGAGAACCTTTTGAAAACTGCCGGGATATGATACTGGAACTGTCGGCATTTTATGGCTGCGTGCAAAAAAAGAGCCACAAATGCAAATGGGTCATGCATAATTGCAGAACACATTTTACATGTACCCTGGATTTTAATTCGAAATCAATTCCCTCATTATATGTACATAATGACATTCATATGGCATGGAAAAATGGTATGGACAAGCTGGATTCCTTAATCATATGATGGTGTTAAACTGAATGGAGGTGGAACCCATTATGGCAGATGAAATTGTCACAATCAGTGAGATGGCAAAACTGCATCACCTCACCCGGCAGACGCTTATTTATTATGACCATATCGGGCTTTTGAAACCTGTTTCCATTAATGAACATGGTTACCGGTATTACAGCGTTTATCAGATTCCTGTATTGAGGGAGATCTGCCTTTTGAAAAAACTTGGGATGAAACTGGAAGATATTAAGAAAAGCTTTGAAAACCGCAGCCCAGATACAGTCATGAAACTTCTTAAACTGCAAAAAGATTCCGTGGATAATCAAATTCAGGAACTGAATAAAACCAGGATGCATCTGGAACAGCGAATCAAGTTTTATGAGAACCTTCATGAAGAACACACCATTCATACTCCTCTTATAAAGGAAATCGGACCCAGGAAGATTCTTTTTGTTCCATTTCCCTGCGAGCCATGTAAGAATATACTTCATCTTACGCTGATGAGAGCCTGGAATCAGCTTTTTGACTGGGGTACGGTGCCTTCCAGCGGGTTTGGCACTCTGATCAGGTGCAGTCAGTTTGACTCGGAGGATCTATACAGGGGGGCTGGGATTTTCGTTGTGGTCCCGGACCAGGAGTATAACTTTCCGGGTATTGAGGAGATTCCGGAAGGTATATTTGCCTGCATGTATAAATACTCTTTTCCATATTACAAAGATGATTTTCTTTCTCTGAAAGAATGGACGGAGTCACAGGGGTATGATATCACCGGTGATGCGCTGGATTTATGTCTTTTGGATACCACATTTTATAATTCGGAGCATGAGGTGGATTACTGCTGTCTGCAGATTCCCGTGAAGAAAAGATCCTCTTGACTGTATAGCGACTATATAGTTCATAGTAAGCTTATCAGACTATCATCAAAAAAAAGGGGGATTTGTTATGTCAGAAATGAAAGTAAATGATCTGCGTTCAGCTTTAGAACTTTTGGCGTCAATTCCAGGCCAGCTGATTGAAACGGATGAAGAAGTTCATCCTCATGCAGAACTGTCCGGTGTTTACCGCCACGTAGGTGCGGGCGGTACTGTTATGCGTCCCACAAAGGAAGGACCTGCCATGATATTTAATCATGTAACCGGTCATGAAGGCGCAAGAGTGGCAATCGGACTGCTGGCAAGCCGTAAAAGAGTCGGTTATTTGTTGGACGAAGCACCGGAACGGCTGGGTCATATGCTTAACGAAGCAGTTAAGAATCCTGTGAAACCGGTTGTCATTGACCAGAAAGAGGCGAAATGCCAGGAAGCAGTTCATTATGCATCCGATCCGGATTTTGATCTGCGCAAACTGGTTCCTGCGCCCACCAACACGGAAGAGGATGCAGGTCCTTATATCACAATGGGGATGTGTTATGCATCTGATCCGGAAACAAAGATTTCTGATGTTACCATACACCGTCTGTGCATTCAGAGCAGGGATGAGATCTCCATGTATTTTGTGCCTGGAGCCAGACATTTAAATGTATTTCGTGAAAAAGCTGAGGCAGCGGGAAAGCCCCTTCCTATTTCTATCAGCATTGGTGTAGATCCTGCCATTGAGATCGCTTCCTGTTTTGAGCCGCCTACAACACCCCTTGGATTTAATGAACTGGAGATCGCAGGAGCAATCCGCAAAAAAGCAGTTGAGCTGACCCCTTGTATTACCATCGATGAAAAATGCATTGCCAATGCGGAATATGTAATAGAAGGAGAGCTGCTTCCGGGTGTGCGGGTAAGAGAGGATCAGAATACCAATACCGGAAAAGCCATGCCTGAATTTCCAGGATATACAGGTCCTGCAAATCCAGAACTTCCCGTTATTAAAGTAAAAGCAGTTACTCACAGAATCAATCCCATCATGCAGACCTGCATCGGACCCAGCGAAGAGCATGTAAGTATGGCCGGAATTCCAACGGAAGCCAGCATTATCCAGATGGTGGAAAAAGCCATGCCAGGAAAGCTGTTAAACGTGTACTGTGCTTCCAGCGGCGGAGGAAAATATATGGCAGTACTTCAGTTTTGTAAAAAGATCCCCAGTGACGAGGGAAGACAGCGCCAGGCTGCACTGCTTGCTTTCTCCGCATTCAGTGAACTGAAGCATGTTTTTCTGGTGGACGAAGATGTGGACCCGTTTGATATCAATGATGTAATATGGGCGATGAATACCCGCATGCAGGGGGATTCCGGCATTGTCTGCATTCCTGGGGTACGCTGTCATCCCCTGGATCCTTCCAATGATCCTTCTATTTCTTCTTCCATCCGGGATCATGGAATTGCGTGCAAGACCATTTTTGACTGCACGGTTCCATTTGACCAGAAGAACCGGTTTAGACGGGCGAAATTCATGGATGTAGATCCTTCCCGCTGGGTGCCGGATATACATTAAGGTCTTTTCATCTATTATCAGAGATGATATAATTAAAACAGCAAAGATAAAAACACAGCCCATGGCATTTGTCATGGAGATCCGGTTGGTAGTCCGGACGGAAACGGTTTTCCTCCGTTTCTAAGTAACCCTCCTCCTGGTCGTCCGTTCTTTGTCGAAACAATAAAAGTCCAGCTAAGAAATGTC
>NZ_QOHO01000117.1 GCF_003432035.1 Lacrimispora amygdalina | reverse complement strand
TCTACTTTCTTTCACACTACTTTCTCCTTTCATATTCTATGCTTAGTATGTGTCAAGGAGAAATGAATTATAGTGGAAAATTTTGGAAAAAATCAGGATTCTATTACATCTTTCATGGTATAAAGTCCCGGCTTTTTTCCTGCTAAAAATTTGGCAGCAGATACTGCTCCCCTTGCAAAAATAGCTTTGGAATACGCAGTGTGCTGGAACGTAACCACCTCATCGGTTCCTGCAAAAATCACATCATGCTCTCCTACTATGGTTCCGCCGCGGACTGCACTAATTCCAATTTCCTTCTTATCTCTTGCTTTTCTTACCTGGCTTCTGTCGTAGACATAATGAAATTCCTGGTCCATGGCCTCATTAATGGAATCTGCAAGCGCAAGTGCCGTTCCGCTTGGAGAATCCAGTTTTTTATTATGATGCTTCTCCAGAATCTCAATATCAAATCCTGCACCAGCAAGCACCAGTGCTGCATCTTTTATAAGCTTCATCAGCAGATTCACACCTAAGGACATGTTTGCCGACCGGAGCACCGCTACCTGTCTGGAAGCATCTTCTACCAGCTTAACCTGCTCCTCAGAAAGCCCTGTTGTACATAAAACCACAGGAATGTGTTTTTCGATGCTGTAATGAAGGAGACCCTCCACAGCCTTTGCAGAAGTGAAATCAACGATTACATCTGCTTTTACATCACAGGACTCTAAGGAAGAAAATACCGGGTATGAATTTTCTTTCGTCATGTTGGGATCAATCCCTGCAACAATCTCTATATTTTTTTCTTCCGCTGCAATACCGGAAATGACCTGTCCCATGGCCCCGTTACAGCCGTGCATTATCATCTTAATCATGATTTCCTCCATATGTATATCTTACACCGGTTATAAAATTCCATACTCTTTCATGGCATTTTTTAAACATTCCTGATTTTTTTCTTCCATCTCGGTCAAAGGCAGACGCATTGGTCCTGCCTGCCTTCCCATGAGATTTAACGCTGCTTTCACAGGAATCGGATTCACTTCGCAGAATAACGCATTAATTAACGGGATTGCTTCCAGCTGTAGTCTTGCACTGCGTTTCACATCACCGTCCAAATATGCCTGACAGATCTCATGTGTCTTAGCCGGAGCAACATTAGAAAGAACCGATATAACCCCTCTTCCGCCCAAAGACATGATAGGAACAATCTGGTTGTCATTACCGGAATAAACATCGGCTTTACCGTCAGTAAAACTCAGCAGATCAGCGATGGCGGAAAAATCACCGCTTGCCTCTTTCACTCCTACGATGTTGGGAACGTTAAGACAGAGGTCTGCAATGGTGCGTGCTGTTATGGTAACACCGGTTCTTCCCGGAATATTATAAAGAAGAATGGGGATTTTCACGGCATCTGCCACAGCCTTAAAATGAGCTTTCAAACCATTCTGAGTCGCTTTATTATAATACGGAGAAACCAAAAGAAGACCATCCGCTCCCAGCTTTTGCGCTTCTTCAGACAGATAAACCGCTGTTTCCGTACAATTTGAACCGGTACCGGCTATGACCGGTATCCTTTTTTTCGTAACCTCACATACATATTTGATTACATCCAAATGTTCCTCATGAGTCATCGTAGATGCTTCCCCAGTGGTTCCGCATGCAACAATTGCATCAGTTCCCTCTGCGATCTGTTCCTCCACCAATTTTTCAAGTACCTCATAATTTACAAGTCCGTTCTCCTGAAAAGGTGTAACTAGCGCTACTCCCGCGCCTTCATAAATTGCCATGGTCTTATCCTCCTGATTCTTTATCGTTATACATAGTAAACTTCTAAGGGCCCTTTGCCGCCCTGTTCTTCCTGCCGAAACGAAAAAACAGAGCTGACAACAGGGTCAGCTCTTAAAGTCCAGAATCTGGTAATCTCATCTTTCTTTAAGTAGCTCCCCATCCATACGGATGACAGTCATATGGCTCTTAACCATATGCCCAGAACAGATATGTTCAGGCCATACCGTTCTTCGGCGTCTATTCCTTTCCCCTGTCCTCCTCTGTACCTGATACATCGGACAGCGTACTCTTAATCAACGCAACCTCTACTCTATTATGTATGTTACCATACTAACATTATTATTTTGTATTGTCAACTTTAACATGATTGATTTCCAGTATACTGTCTACATAAGGTTCTATCTTTTTTGAAAATATCTTACCGGTTAATACGACCTCCATCTCATCAACTTTGGACTGGAGAAGTTTTATAAGTTCTTCCGCTTCCAATATCCCCTGGTCCAAAAGCCCAAGAATTTCATCCAGAATCAGCATATCACATTCACCTGTGGATACTACTTTTCTGGCAAAATTAAGACCATTGCGGATATTCATACGCTCCTCTTCCTGACGTTCCATAGAAAGGTTTTCAAAGAGCCCGTCGCACTTTTCAAAACGGAAAATCTTCATCTCCGGCTCCAGCCTTTTCATGATCTCCAGAGATCCCCGCCCCTGACAGCCTTTCAAAAACTGAATCATGATGACAGTCCTGTTCTTCGTCAGAGCCTCGATTCCCATGCCGAGTGCAGAAGACGTCTTGCCTTTTCCTTCCCCGCATATAACCTGTATCGTACCTCGATTCATCTTTCAGCACCTCATAACAGCTAAAAAGCAATTATTTAATTATTATGTTAGAACCTGCTTATCGTATCATATAATTAATATTTTTTCAAGTTTTCTTATTATTTTCTTAATATATTAATAATATTTACTCGGAACATTCCAGCTTGCTGACTGACACCTCATAGGCCACTCTCTTTTCGCACTCTGTATCTGTGAGCTTTTTGGTGTACTCTCTGCTCTGGACTCTTCCCCAGACCTTAACTCTGGTTCCTACAGTAAAACCAGAAGCATATCTTGCATTTCTTCCCCATGCGATACAGGGTATGTAATCGGACTTTCCATAAGGACGGTTGACTGCAAGGAGTAAATCTGCAATTTCCCTTCCCAACGGAGTTTTTCTGTAAATGGGTGCTTTGCAGATATATCCATCCAGAAAAATCTGATTGGTTTTTGTGTAGTCTGTAAACTCTTCCATAAAGTGGATCTCCCGGACAAATACAGAAAGTACAAGGCGGTTTTTCGTTCCCTCGTGACGATTATAGGAACGGAACTGGCCAACCGCTTCTATCGTACAGCCTTCGTAATTTCCTTCGACGTCAATGAGACGTTCTGAGATCATCAGCGGAATCACGTCTGCCTGATCACTGAGACGGTTTACCGCAATGTCCACCATATAGAATCCTTCTCCAAAAACCTCATGGCTGAAGGTGAAGCCGGAGACAATCTCTCCGATAACGCTTACTTTGTTGTTTTCAATCATTTTTTCTGACATTGTATTTCTCCTCTTCTTTCACTAATTTGCTAATATGCTTCACAGCTAATATTAAATTTATGTGGCAGAATACACGAAAATGATAAAAAGCATACCAAAAATATCGACAGAAGGAGGCAGAATGCACAAAAAATAATGGAGAATGCTGACTGATCGGCGGTATTTCGGCGATCTGCGCCAGCATTCTCCTGTATATAACAATTTATACTAAAGATTTTTTATTCTGTGAAGTTCGTTTTCTTACAGTTGGATCCAGAATCTTCTTTCTGATTCGAAGGCTGACCGGTGTGATTTCCAACAGCTCATCTACATCAATAAAGTCAAGGGACTGCTCTAAGCTCATCTCCTTTGGAGTGGTGAGTTTTAATGCGTCATCTGCACCGGAAGAACGGGTATTGGTCAGCTTCTTGGACTTGCAGACATTGATTTCAATATCTTCGGCCTTCGGATTCTGTCCGATTACCATACCGGAATATACCTTGACTCCGGCTCCGATAAACAGTGTTCCTCTCTCCTGGGCATTGTAAAGTCCATAGGTTATGGATTCTCCTGATTCATAAGCAATTAAGGATCCGGATTTTCTATAGGATAAATCTCCCTTATACGGTGCATAATCATCAAATGCGGTATTCATGATTCCATTTCCCTTGGTGTCTGTCATAAATTCACCGCGGTAGCCGATTAAACCTCTGGATGGAATGGAAAATTCCAGTCTTGTATATCCGCCGTTTGCCGGGCTCATTCCCTGAAGCTCACCCTTACGGCTTGTCAGCTTCTGAATAACCGCTCCGGTAAACTCTTCCGGTACGTCGATATATGCAATTTCCATAGGTTCCAGTTTTCTGTTTCTTTCGTCATAATGATACAAAACTTCCGCTTTACTTACTGCAAATTCAAAGCCTTCCCGTCTCATGTTCTCAATCAGTACGGATAAATGAAGTTCTCCTCTGCCGGATACCTTAAAGCAGTCAGGAGATTCTGTCTCCTCCACACGAAGGCTGACGTCCGTATTTAATTCACGGAATAAACGTTCTCTTAAATGACGGGAAGTAATGAATTTACCTTCCTGTCCTGCAAGCGGGCTGTCGTTAACCATGAAATTCATGGCAATGGTCGGCTCAGATATTTTCTGGAAGGGAATTGCTTCCGGACTCTCAACGGAGCAGAGCGTATCACCGATATGGATATCTGCAATACCCGAGATCGCCACGATGGCACCGATTCCGGCTTCCTGTACTTCTATCTTATTAAGACCTTCATATTCATACAGCTTGCCCACCTTAACCTTGCGGAATTTGTCGGGATCATGATGATTTACAATGACACATTCCTGGTTCACTTTAATTCTTCCGTTATCTACCTTGCCTACTCCGATTCGTCCCACATATTCATTGTAATCAATGGTACTGATTAAAAGCTGGGTTGAGGCATCCGGATCGCCTTCCGGTGCAGGAATATGATCAATAACAGTCTGGAATAAAGGAGCCATGTCAACCCCTTCATCACCAAGCTCTTTTTTTGCAAATCCTGCTTTTGCAGAAGCATAAAGGAATGGACAATCCAGCTGCTCTTCACTTGCATCAAGATCCATAAGAAGCTCTAAAACTTCTTCTTCCACCTCTTCCGGTCTTGCTTCCGGTCTGTCAATCTTATTGATGCAGGCAACAACGGAAAGTCCTAACTCCAGCGCTTTTCTTAATACAAACTTGGTCTGGGGCATAACTCCTTCATAAGCGTCTACAACAAGAATAACACCGTTAACCATCTTTAATACACGTTCTACTTCACCGCCGAAATCCGCATGTCCTGGTGTATCAATAATATTAATCTTTGTTTCTCCGAAATGAACTGCCGTATTCTTGGATAAGATGGTGATTCCGCGCTCTCTTTCAATATCATTGGAATCCATAACGCGTTCTACCACTTCCTGATTCTCGCGGAATATACCGCTCTGCTTTAACAGGGCATCCACAAGGGTAGTTTTACCATGATCGACGTGGGCAATGATTGCCACATTCCTGACGTCTTCTCTTTTCATCTTCATAAATGTACTCTTCTTTCTGTTATTCAAGCATAATACAGGTCATTCATTCCCATATCATAAAAAACTAAGGACCTGCTATGCCCTTAGTTTCATCTACATTATCACGATTTATTAGTATAACACCTGATATATAATATTGCAAGATTTTTTTCTTTTTTCTGCATATGCACTATAGCTCCGGAAACAATAAGACTTCTTTTTCAAGCATACTGTAATATACAAAACCGGATACCTCAAGCTTTGCTTTCCCCCCTGTTGCCTCCGTAATGTCAGCCTGAAGCTTTAACATCTCTTCATCCGGCACCAGGGCTGTAAAAATAACACGGTCCGTATAGTCACTGTTTAAAATTGCAATATTCTGCCGGCTTAAAAGATACTGTATCTTACCGGATCCGTTATAATCCGTATCAATCAGAAGTTTTTTAGCAGGAACCAGTGTCAGAACCGTACATGCCTTTAAGCCTTCTTTTACGGCTCCGGAATAAGCCCTCACAAGACCTCCTGTTCCAAGAAGCGTACCGCCAAAATAACGGGTAACAACCACGCAGATGTTAACGATTCCTTCCCCTTCCAGAACATCCAGCATCGGCTTTCCTGCTGTCTGGCTGGGCTCTCCGTCATCGCTGCAGCGCTTACCTTCCCCGTTCTCCCCTAAAACCCAGGCATAACAGTTATGACTGGCGTCCCAGTATTTTTTTCTCATTTCTTCTATAAAAGACTGAGCCTCCTCTTCTGTTTTAACAGACCGGAAGCTGGCGATAAAACGGGATTTCTTTTCAATCAGCTCTCCCGTACCTTCCCGGTATAATATTTTATAAGCTTTTCTCATAAGCATCCTCATTTCTTCTATATAAACAATCCTTTCCCATTATATCCAAAATCAGGATGAGGATCAAGGTTTCATGTATAAATGTATAAATTTGTTCCGAAAATGGTAAGTGTTGAATTGCACGACAATTTTTGGTATAATGGACCGGTAAAGGAGGTTTCCCATGAATTACGGCAAGCAAGAGACAGAGAGAAAGATCAAATCTGCCAATTCAAAAGCGAGGAAATACACCACAAAGGTTTTTCTTGCCTTTTTTAAAAGTCTGTTTATCCTGTGCCTGTTTGGAAGCATTGTTGCTGCAAGCGTTGTACTCGGCATGGTGAAGGGAATCATAGACAATGCTCCTGACGTGGACATATCAACCATTGTTCCCAATGAATATGCCACTACCGTTTATGACAGTGCCGGCAATGTCACCGAAACCCTGGTGACCGCAGGTTCCAACAGGGAGGAAGCCACTTTCGATGAACTTCCAAAAAATCTGGTCAATGCCTTTGTTTCTTATGAGGATTCCAGATTCTGGGAACACAACGGAATTGATCTGCGCTCAATCATGAGAGCTGTGAAAGGTGTTCTGACCGGTGATTCCACAGCCGGAGGCGGAAGCACCATCACCCAGCAGCTGATCAAAAACAGCGTGTTCGGCGGCGGCATGGAGAAGAGTTTCGGGGAGCGCCTGGAACGAAAGCTTCAGGAATGGTTTCTTGCCATTAAACTTGACGGAGTCATGTCAAAGGAACAGATCATTACCAACTACTTAAATACCATTAATTTAGGTAATAATACTCTGGGCGTCAAAGTGGCTGCCAAGAGATATTTTAACAAGGACGTATCAGAACTGACGTTGTCCGAATGCGCGGTTTTAGCAGGAATCACGCAGAACCCTTCCAAATATAATCCCATATCCGGTCAGAAGGGCAATTCCGACAAGCAGAAGGTTATTCTTCAATATATGCATGACCAGGGATATATCACAAAGGAAGAGGAAGACCAGGCTCTTGCCGATGATGTCTATTCCAGAATCCAGAATGTGGACACTGTGACCAAGGAAACTGCATCTCCATACAGCTATTTTACAGATGAGCTGGTTGAGGAAGTCATAACTGCCATGAAGAACCAGCTGGGCTATACGGATACCCAGGCTCACAATATGCTTTACAGCGGCGGTCTTTCCATCTACACCACTCAGGATCCCGCAATTCAGACCATTGTGGACGAGGAAATCAATAACCCGCAAAATTATACAGCAGCCAGGTATTCCATCGAATACCGCCTGTCCGTCACCCACAAGGATGGCACAACCACCCACTATTCCGAAGAAAACGTCAAACGCTATCACAAGGAAATGGGAGACAACGGCTATGACGGTTTATATAATTCCGAAGAAGAAGCAGAGGCGGATGTACAGGGTTATAAAAACTATCAGTTGAAAGAAGGAGATACCATACTGGGAGAAAGCCTTCATAAGACCTTACAGCCTCAGGCCTCCTTCGTTATCATGGATCAGAAAACAGGTGAAGTTAAGGCTATCAACGGAGGCCGGGGACAAAAACTGGCCAGCCTGACACTCAACCGGGCCAGCAATACCTATCGGCAGCCAGGTTCCACCTTCAAAATCCTCACCGCATTTTCTCCAGCACTTGACACCTGCGGTGCCACCCTTGGAACGGTTTATTATGATTCGGTTTACACAATCGGCAACAAAACCTTTTCCAACTGGTACAGCTCCGGTTACCAGGGCTACTCAAGCATCCGTGACGGTATCGTTTATTCCATGAACATCGTGGCTGTACGCTGTCTTGTTGAGACGGTAAAACCCCAGCTGGGCGTGGAGTACGCAAGAAACTTCGGTATCACTTCCTTAACTGACACCGATTATAACCCGGCACTGGCCCTGGGCGGAATCACCAGGGGCGTTTCCAACTTAGAGCTAACCGGTGCTTTTGCCACCATTGCCAACGGCGGTGTTTATACAAAGCCAATATTTTTCACTAAAATCCTGGATCACGACGGAAAGGTTTTAATCGATAATACACCTGAGACCCATCGTGTTTTAAAAGACTCCACTGCTTTTCTCCTGACCGACGCAATGGCAGCCTCCATGGAAAGCAGCCGGAAGTTTTCCAGTTCAGGTCCAAGTTCCACCAGCCCTGCAGCTAAAATTCCGGGAATGTCGGCTGCTGGAAAAAGCGGTACCACATCAGCCAACAACGATATCTGGTTTGTGGGTTATACCCCTTATTATACTGCCGGTATCTGGGCAGGATGCGATGATAACCAGAAGCTGACCAAGCAGAACG
The DNA here is from genome assembly GCF_003432035.1 of Lacrimispora amygdalina. Classification (GTDB taxonomy): domain Bacteria; phylum Bacillota; class Clostridia; order Lachnospirales; family Lachnospiraceae; genus Lacrimispora; species Lacrimispora amygdalina. The sequence continues at coordinate 540 of NZ_QOHO01000117.1, read as the reverse complement.
GTGGTGCATCCTTTCATAAGGCAATCTGGCGCAAGATCATGACCAGAGTCCATGAAGGAAAGCCAGACCCCGGATTTCCTGTTCCTGACAGTATAGAAACCGCACAAATCTGCCGGAAATCCGGCAAGCTGGCGGTCTCAGGAGTCTGCACCGAGGACCCCAGAGGCAATGCAGTATATACAGAATATTTTGCAAAAGGTACAGTCCCCACAGACGTTTGCAATAATCACGTAAGAGCAACCGTATGCTCCGTATCCCATCAGCTGCCAACGCCTTATTGTCCCGAGAGAACAACCGCCGTCTTTATGGTTCTTCCAAACGGTGAGACAGGTCAGACAGATGATTCCAAATATGCAATGCCTGGATACTGCACCATACACTCAGCAAACTCGATGATTATTCCTCCAAGCAGCTATCCATACGAGGATGAGACTGCTCCCCAGCAATATGCACCAGGATATGTTCCACAGAATCCTGGAAATACCAAACCCATATACCCCTGGCAGGATTATTGACAGGAAATCGGGTAGGAGGTAGATA
>NZ_QOHO01000116.1 GCF_003432035.1 Lacrimispora amygdalina | reverse complement strand
AAGTTATTTTACAATTGAGGTTTATTTTTTTAATCAACTGAAAGGTAAAATGAGATTATCAATTTCTGGATTTTTCAGATAATCAACAAGCATTATACCTGAATAATAGCTGTCGAAGCCAAGCTGCATGGAAAGCTCACCTCCAAGCTGTTGGATATACCATCTGTCGTTATATTTTAAAGTATCAGTACAAATGATATAGCGGGCACCATTAAATTCAAACACAACCGCGATGCTTTCCGCTTTATCCGAGCCGTAAATCTTCATCCTCCTGAGCCTTAAATCTTGAAATTTATCTGTTTCATATGACTCTGACAATTGTTCCGGATTAATATATCCCAGAACTTTTATGGAATTTAAATTCAAACGTTTTGGCATCTCTGATAACGCCGAAGAAACATTTAATTTTCCCGTCTGAACCAGATCACTCATATCATTTTCTGAAAAAACGCCCAGTGCTGTATATTGTTCTAAAAATCTCCTCTGAATCTCTTTTTTTCTGCTTTGAATGTTTAAATCTCTGGTAAAACCATTTACAACAGGAAGGTTGATTTCCTGCTGCATAAAAATATATCCTCCGGTAGTTTCTAATCTGGTCTGAAAATCTAAATGGTCCACATAGCTCTCTACTGCAAACGCACCAATCATCTTGTCCTGATCATTGGCTGCAAGACTTTCTAAATAGCTTTTAACTGCCATTTGAGGCGAATTAAAGCCTTCTGCCTCAATGTTGGAAACTGCAGATTTTTCCGCTCCACGCACAGCTTCCGTCTCTAATAGATTTTTTGAAAAATCAGGTACCAGCTGTTTCAGACTCTTCTCATCTTCTGTATCTAACGAGATACTTCCTGCCGCTTCCCTGTCTATTCCTAACATATTGGCAAATATTCCGCCTATCTGGTGATTAAACCATCGGCCATCCTTTCTTATTACATCAAAAATAAGTAAGTACTTAATGTCATCGGCCTCAATAGCTGCGACACAGCTTACCATCTTATCACCGCCACTGCGTTGTGCTGCCTTGATTAAATTTTCCTGATGTTTTTGACTTGCATATACCTCTTCTAACTCTTCCGGAGCAACAAACCCCATCAATTTTATTGAGCCAAAATCTCCCCCCCTGATATGACTTTCCAATTTTTCCACAAATGCCGTTACATCTGCCGGATCATTTAAAATCACAGGGCCTTCTTTCTCCAATTCAAGCCCGCAGAGAATAGTATATTGCCGTATAATATCATCTGTATTAATATTTTCTGAAAAGGTATCCATCATACGCTTCAAATCGTTGTCTCTAAGGCCTTCTAAATAAGCTATGACTGCACTTTCCGGCGAATCAAACCCTGCCTGAGCCGTTGTCTGCGACATACTTAAGGCCTCTTTCCCCTTAGAAAGTTCCGGCTGGATTTCTGAAAAAACTCTCTTTCCTTCCTCCACTGGAGGTTTCTCCTGCGAAGAACAGGCAGAAACAAGTGCCGTCACCAATAATGCAGCCGCAATTGCCAAAGTAAATTTACTTCTTTTAATCATTTTTATTACCCTCCCAGTAACTTTAAATCAATCTTATGTTCAGTTACATTATAATACAAATTTTTACATTTTTTCGCATCATGTAATAATTAGCAGCCTATATGTAATTTTTGGTAACAAAAAAAGAAAAGCAGTTGTTGACTGCTCTTCCAAGATAATCATTATTATGAAATATTAAAATTACCACTGCACAAGGCCTCCTCCTGCTTTCCCTCCCCCATAAACAATAACACGGCGCAGATCCTCACCATATAAGGAACCATCCATTGGTTAAAAATGGTATATACAGGTGTTGGTGCAGTCATCTGACTGAAAAATCCATAGGTATCCATATCCGACATAAAAATCTGATAATCCTGCCACTCTTTAAAAGAACATAAAACAGCGAAACCAATGGTTACGACTGCTCCTGCAATAAAATGCTTTAAACTGGTTTTATCAATGCATAAAGCCTGGCTTTTGTTTTTCAGAGACATTTTCATCACAATAATTACCATAAAAAATACGGTAACTATTTTAAATGCCATAAATATCGTGACAGCTATGGGATATGATTCAATAAAGAATGAAATCAGGTTATGAAAGATGTATATTATTATTTTTTCCAGAATGACTCCAATAATTAGGTACAAATACAGGATTTTTTTATATCCCTGCCACTGACCGTCTCTTTTTGATCTCCAGTCTGATAAAATGAATAACAGGAGAAGCGCTTCTCCATATATAACAGCTATCTCCAAAAAAGACCGGATTAAATAGTGAACAGCAACAGGAAGCGGCGGCAGCAATATAATAATATCCGTAAATATGCGGCTAATAAACCGGATACTTCCTTCCAGCCAGACAATTCCCCCCATCAGCATCATAATAACGTAATAATTTAATCTTTTTGTCATCTTATCCCCCATTTACCTGGTGGTTTTTAAATCTGACACCACCCCATCGTTTCAAACATGATCTCCTCCACTTCCTTGCGCCTGCTGCGGCTAACCGGTAGGCAGGTTCCATCCATCAATTCCACGACGTCATTGGAGAACCTGGCAATCTGGCTGAAGCTGACCAGATAGGATTGGTGTATTCTGATAAAACGAAATTTACGGTCTTTTAATTCGTTTTCGATCTCTTCCAGACTTTTATATAATCTGTGACGGCCTTCTTCACATGCAATCTCAGTCAGACGGAGCTTACTTTCAAAATACAGCACTTTCTTTAAATATACCTGGCACTCGGTTCTGCCATATTTAAAGTGGTAATATAAGTCTTTTGTTTCGATCAGATTCATAATGTGGCTGAAATTATTATTGAATTCAGGATCCCTGACTGGTTTTACAAGGTATCCTATGGGCGCCGAACGGAAGGCCTGATTAATGTATCTCTGGTGAGATGTCATAAAGACAATTTGTACCATGCGGTCAAATTCCCGGATACGTTCTGCAGCCATCAGTCCATTCATGCGTTTCATCTCGATATCCATATAAATGATATCATAACGCTTACCTAAATAAACAGCCCTGACAATTTCATCACCGTCACAGAAAGTCTCCACATCCAGATCCATTTCTTTTTCATTCCCAATCCTGCGCAAACGCGTTTCTGCTTCCAACAGCAGCAGATGGTCATCATCACATACTCCAATTTTCAACATGGCCTCTCCTCCTATTATCCAGCAATCTCCGAAATCAGTTTTCTACAGATTTGCTTCCTTATCATATATTAACAATTTGCCAATTTTGTTTTTTGTTAACGGTCTCAGCATATAACTATTTTCGACAACTTTCAACCCAAATGCCAAAATTATACACGTTGAGTTCCAAAATTGACACATTTTATTTTTTCAAAGTTACATTTTCCTTATTGAAATGATATTTTTTAGTCAATTTATAATCGAAAATTTTAACAGAATTCTAATACAAAAAAAGAAAACAGGGATGACCGGCATGACCTCAAAAAAGAGGCATACCGGCCATCCCTGTTTTCGTCTTAACAATTCAGGCACCCGTTCCCGAATTATTAATAACCTTATCAATAAATATCGTTACATATTCCTTACAGAACTGGGTTCCTGCTCCTTTGCGCAGCTCATTGACCGCAATCTCCTTTGACAACGCATGGCGGTAACTTCGTTCACTGATCATTGCATCATAGGCGTCTGCTATGGCGATAATTCTGGACTGTATGGGAATCTCTTTCCCCTTCAACCCTTTTGGATATCCGCTTCCATCCCAGCGTTCATGATGGGCTAGCACGTAATCCGCCATTTCTGACAGCTCATTCACTGTGCTTAAGATCCGGTATCCGATTTCGGGGTGCTTCTTAATTTCTCCCCATTCATCAACGTCAAGCTTTCCGTTCTTATTAAGGATGCCTTCCTCAATCGCCACCTTGCCGATATCGTGAAGAAGACCGACTGTCTTTAATTCCTTAATGTCATCCTCCTGAAGCTCAAGTGCTTCTCCCATCTTTTCACACAGCTCTGATACACGCAGGGAATGCTGTTCCTCCCTGAAATTCTTTTCATGAAGCGCTGCCATAATGGTATAAATGGTTTTCCCTCTCATACTTGGACTTTCCATCAGTTTTTTCCTGTACATAAAATCTTCGGCTTTCTTTAAAACCTCTGTAATGGAGTCTTCGCTGCTGCTCTTTATGCTGTATCCGAAAGAAATTGAAAGCATGATTTTATTCACAGACTGAACCTTTGCCATGTCACTCATGGCTGATATCATCTTTTTAATCTCTTTCTCATCCGTATTCGGTGAAAAAATAACAAATTCGTCTCCGCCCAGCCGGCATATGATATCCTGGCTCCGGGTATTGTTCATAAGAACCACTGCGGCTTTTCGTATGTACTCATCACCTGCTGTGTGGCCAAATGAATCATTAATCAGCTTCAGACCATTAATGTCCGCCATGGTGATCACCAGCGGATAGTGATAATCCTGGTTTAAAAGCCTTAGCTGTTCTTCAAAATATCTACGGTTATACAGACCGGTTAGGGGATCATGGTAGCTTAAATAATTCAGCCTCTCCTGGGCCTGCCTGCGCTCTGTTATGTTATTGATAATCAAAGCCAGCTGGCATTTCCCGGGACAAAATACAATCACCTCATAGTAAATGCCTGTCCTGTGCTGGAACCGCTCGTAGCGGGCAGGCTCACCGGTTTTCACAGTCTTATAAAGCAGTTCCCATATATCAGGTTCCAGAGTATCATGTATATCACAGAAATATCTCCCAATAACAGATTCTTCCTGGTCACAGGCCAGTTCCTCATAACAAGGGTTTACATCTATCAGCTTATAGTGCCTGATATCAGTTTCACACTCTCCCTCAAACAGTGCCATTCCAAGCTGCATATGGGCGATGATTGTCCGATATTTTTCTTCACTCTCCATGAGCTTCTGATCATAAAGACCGATCTTCTCATACTGCATCTTCAGTTCTTCATAACTTCTGCACAGCTCTTCTTCAGCAAAACCGGCTTTGTTTAACAGTCTTAATATCACATAGTATAAAAATACGGAAGTACAGAATACAAACAGGATTCCCTTCAGCATGCTAAAAAGCATGGCTTCCCAGGAATTACTGACAATGGCTGGAACCAATCTGTCAGAACAAAATATCCAGAACAAACCCAGCAGAAAATAGCTCACGCAGATCTTGATTCCTTCCCGCTTCAGTTCCTTTCTGCTCTTATTTAACATAAGGAAATGTTCCCTCAGCCTTTTCCACATACCGTCCCTCCTTTGATGATTTAATTATACACGATTTTCATTCTTCTGAAAACCAATAAGTGATTTTTTTCTATAGTTGGAAAAAACTGACAATAAAAAAACACGGTCTTAAAAAGCCGTGTCTTCCAAAAAAATAAATTAATTTTACAAGGGCATGACATCAATGTCCTTTAACTCACGGGCATCTTCTGCCTCTAAAAGGAACACATCAGACATGTGGGCTGCAATAATTTTTTTCCCTCCTCTGTCTCCTGTAAGCTCCATCAGTTTTTTTCTGTATTGCCCGGAAAATATAGCCGGATTGCCTAATTCCCCTCTGAAACATAAACAGGCAAGCCCTTTCCGGCTTTCCCAAAAGCCTTTTACCAGTGCTTCTATGGTGGAAGACTGTAAATAGGGCTGGTCACAGACTGCAAAAAAGAAATCCGTGTCATCCTTTTCCAGTTCCTTTAGTGCAAGATGGATGGAATGAGAGATTCCAAGTCTGCTGTCCCTGTTTGCAATGATCTTATATCCGGAATCTTTCATGTATTCCATAATTTCATCATACTGGGTGACAATCAGTTTTCTGGAAAATAACCCATCCGGAAGTTGATCAATTGCTTCTATAATATACCGATACATGGGCTTTCCGTTTATTTCATAAAGCAGCTTATTGCCGTTAAATCTTAAGCTGTCCCCTGCTGCCAGGAGAATCAGTGTCATATTCATTCTGAAACCCTTTCTTTTTCAGTAAGAAGCTTCTTTCTAAGGCTTAATACAGCCTCTAATACTCCCCCTCCAATGGCAGAGGCCTTATCTGATATGGTATAACAATGCCCGGTTATTCCTCTGGGATCAATATCTCCTGATTTCATCCCTTTAAAAACAGTCACGCCATCCTGAAGCAGCCCTCTAACCACACCGCCTGCTAAAGCAAATACAGGAGCGTTATCCACATATCCAACCACATCTCCCTTATTTACCACCGTTCCAATGGTGACAGCCGGATGAAATACGCCGTTTCCCACAGAACGGATGATCCGCTCTTTATCATAACCGCCGATTATTCCAGGGACTCCTGTGTTGGAAATTGCACTTCCCTTCCAGATGCACCGGCCCAGGTCGTGACCGCGTTTGGTCTCCACCACTCCATGGCAGTCCACGCCTGCAGTAAAACCAGGCCCCACTCCAATAACGATATCTGCATCTGTGATTTTTGTTCCCAGATTCCGTTTCGCTATGATGGCATCTACAACCACATCCGGCTTCAGCTCCTTCCGGATGCGGCATTCTTCATCAACCACCACAGCCACCTGGTCCCCTGACAGAGCTTCCTCTATCTCTTCCATGCTGCGGCATAACACTCCGGTAACATCCTCCACTTTGGCCCTGCCTTCATAAACAGCTCTGGAAAATGCCACTGTACGCCTCACTGTAGTGGGAACCGGAATTTCCGTCATAACAATGGAAAACCCGCAGCGCTGCAGGCGGCAGGCGATTCCGGAAGCCAGATCGCCTGCACCTTTGATCAATATCTTCATCCTACCAGCCCTTTCCAAATCCGCAGTTTGGATAATGACATTCATCGCAGGAGAGGCAGAGCCCTCCTTTTCCAAGCTTATCCAGTTCTTCTTTTGTCACCGGATCATCTGCCATCAGCCTTGGCAGGACTAAATCAAGCACCGTCCTTTTGGCATACATCACACAACCCGGAAGTCCTGCTACCGGAATGTTCTTCCCATCTTTCCTGTAATAGGAAAGAAGAAACATGGCTCCTGGCAGAACCGGTGCGCCGTAAGATACCACTTCAGCACCTGTACTGCGGATTGCAAGAGGCGTTTTATCATCAGGATCCACGCTCATGCCTCCGCTGACCAGAACCATATCTGCTCCCTGACTGATAAAATTAAGAATCGCCTCAGTGGTATGCTCCGGCTTATCATCCGTTATTGTCTGCCCCAGAATTTCTCCTCCAAACTCTTCAGCCTTGGCTCTTAAAACAGGACCAAAGGCATCCTTGACCTTTCCGCAGTATACTTCACTTCCGGTTGTTACAATACCGACTTTCTTATTTTTATATGGCAGAATGGAAAATATCTTTTTTCCGCTGCACATATTTTTCACTGCTTCCATTTTATCCTTCTTAATCACCAGTGGAATAACCCGGGTTCCGCACAGTTTGTCCCCTGGTTCCACAGGCGTATTGGGATGTCTGGAGGCAATCATCATATCTCCTGCACTGTTTACTGAATCAAGCAGACCGGTATCTATTTTCAGAAGTCCCCGGATGGTGGATTTTAATTCTATTTTTCCCTCTTTCGCATCGCCTCTTTCCATATGGTCGTTGATGCATAATTCACAGAGTATTTCAGCTGCCTCATTTTCATGATACATCGTATCATCCTTTTCCCATACATAAAGATGCGCTTTCCCCATCGACAGCAGAACAGGTATGTCTTCCTCTGTCACCACATGTCCTTTACGGAATCTTGCGTCCTTTGACACTCCAGGTATGATCTGGGTCATATCATGGCAAAGAACCTGGCCCACTCCGTCTTCCGTTCTGATTTCCTTCATCTTGTTAACCCCTTTCCTGTAAATGCGTTTTTATCTTTAGAATTTGCAGACTGCCCGGATTCCTTAAAACTGGCTGCTGCACAGCACTCCGCCCATTGTTCTCCCATGTCCTCTGCCACTGCCTGGGCACGGGACAGCTGCAGTTCATCATCTGCTTTGTTCATAAGAATCCGGTACTCCATGGACTCGGCTCCCTTTCTGGTCCCATTGGTGCTGGTCAGGATTCTGGCCGCATCACCCGGAGTAATCCGGTCTTTCATCGTCTGACTGCCAAATACCTGGGGCGCCAGTTCATGGCGGAAACATATTTTTTCCCATGGCTCTCCAATGCAGTCAAGCCCCATACACCCGATCACTGCATAGGTACCTTTTGGTATAACCGGTTCCCTCATCGCCGGTATCTTAATGGGAAGACGTTTTGCCCCATCTGCCTCAACAAGAAGCACATCACAAAGGCTTAACAGTTTTTCCAGTTCAGACAGTTCCATTCCGTTCAGTTTTCCCTCTCCGGCAGGCAGGCCGGTCACCAGTACCCAGCCTGCCAAAGAAGAATATTCCTTATGACCGGCAATAAAATCACTGACTGTTTTCCAGTCAGCCGCTTCTGCAACAATCCTGTCAACAGGGTAGAAGATATGTGTGCTGGTCGTTACAATTACCCGCTTTCCCTGACCCGCCAGTTCATCGGCAAGGCAAAACATGGCGGTTGTCTTACCGCCTCCACCGGTAAAAGCAACAATCATCGGTTCTACCAGGGTAAGGCGGAGCGCCTCCCACAAAGAATCCTTTTTCTCCGGCTGTATTTTTCCTTCTGTTACTTCAAAAGCATACGCGTTTTTTAATTTCATCAGGGTAACTCCATGGGTCTGTTTCTTGGCACATAAGAACCTGTTTTTTCCAATAGGACTTCACCGTTTTCAGCCGCCAGTCTGCCTTTTAAAAATACAAGCTCCGCTTTTCCCTCTACGGAAATTCCTTCAAAAGGACAGTAATCCACATTGGCAATCTGATTTTCAGCAGACATCGTCCATCGGGCATCGGGATTTAATACCACAATATCTGCGTCACTTCCGGGAGCTATAACCCCTTTCTTTGGATAAACACCGTAAAGCTTTGCAGGATTTTCAGAAAGCAGACGGCACATCTGTTCCGCAGTCAGGCCATTCTTTTTTACTCCGAAGCTGTACATTAAAGCAGGACGAGCCTCCACTCCAGGCATACCGTTTGGTATCTTTGTAAAGTCAGCCCTGCCTGCTGCCTTCTGTGCAGTAGTGAAGCTGCAGTGATCGGTGGATACTGTCTGAATCTGATCCGCCTTTAGAAGTTCCCACAGACGCTGTCTGTCTGATTCCTTCTTAATCGTTGGTGAAATTACATACTTACTTCCCTCAAAGCCAGGGAGGTCATAAACTTCCTCATTAAAAATAAGATACTGGGGGCAGGTTTCCACATAAACCTTCTGTCCTCTCTCTCTTGCATATAAGATCTCTTTATAACCGGCTTCTGAGCTTAAATGTACGATGATAACCGGACAGTCCGCCACCTGGGCGATCTTTAAAAGACGGCCTGCCGCTTCCGCCTCTACCGCCGCAGGTCTTGTCTTTTTATGGCCATTAACCGAAAAATTACCTTTTGCCTTTTCTTCCTCCACCAGTGCCTCTATGATTCCTTTGTTTTCACAGTGTACACCGGCAATTCCTCCGGCCTCTTTTAAACGTTTTAGAATCTGGTATATCTTTTTATCCGCCATATACATCTCATCATAAGTCATATACAGCTTAAAGGAGGTCACACCCTCAGAAATGATGGTGTCAAGCTCTTCACTTACAGAATGGTTCCAGTCCGATATGGCCAGATGAAACCCATAATCACAGGATGCATTGCCATCCGCCTTTTTATGCCAGTGGTCCAGTGCCTGATGAAGACTTTCTCCCTTGTACTGGGTGGCAAAATCGATGATCATGGTGGTTCCGCCTGCTAAAGCCGCTCTGGTTCCCGATTCAAAATCATCTGCAGTTACAGTACCTGCCACATGAAGGTCAAAATGTGTATGGGCATCAATAAATCCCGGAAACAGAAGTCTGCCGGATACATCGATTATATCTGCCTTCTCATCTTTTATTTCCTGTTCCACAGCCAGAATCGTTCCATCCTCCATGAGAACATCTGCTGCAACAGCCTTGCTTCCCGAAATTACTGTTCCGCCTTTCAACAACGTCTTCACAGCAAATCCACTTCCTTTCTTATGATCCGGTCTGCTGTCCGCATACCGGTCTATGTCATCTATTTTCCCTTTTTCCCGGTTTCTTGTCAATCCCAAAAAGGCGCAGAGAAAACGATTTTCTCCTGCGCCCTTTCCCCGGTTATTTTTTCTTTTTCCGATATGCCGTCTCTTCCAAAGGCAGGGAGGTACGAAATACTCCGTCATACTTATAATAAGCACCCTGCACAGCCGGTGCCGTAGGAATGGAGGTAATCTCTCCGATTCCGATTGCCCCGTAGGCCAGTGGATCGTGATTGCGTTCTACTATTATGCTCTTAACGTCCGGCGTCCTGTCCGCACGAAACAGCCCCAGAGTACCGAATTTTGCAAGGGGAACACCATGATCCAAAGGAAATTCCTCCGTCAGGGCATATCCCAGCGACATGATCACACCGCCTTCAATCTGTCCTTCTACAGACAGGGGATTGATGGCTTTTCCCACATCATGGGCAGCTATCACCTTTTCCACGGTGCCGTCTTCCTTTAAACAGACCACCTGGGTTGCAAAGCCGTAGGCCACATGGGAGACCGGATTCTTCTTTTCGCTTCCCATGGGATCTGTAGCAGCCAGATACTCTCCAAAGTATTCTTTTCCATTTAAAGAAGACAGATCGTTCCCGTCCTTTAAGTCATTAAGAATCAGACCGCATGCCCGTATCGCGGCTTCTCCGGTCACCAGAGTCTGCCGGGAGCCGGAGGTGGTACCGGAATCAGGAGCCAGATTGGTCTCTGCAGCCACATAGATTACCTGATCTCCTGTTATGCCAAGTGTCTCACAGACGATCTGCTCCAGAACTGTTCCAAGTCCCTGACCGATGCAGGATGCACCTGATCTGATATGGACTTTCCCATCTTCAATGGTAAGCCTGCACCTTCCCCAGTCAGGAAGTCCCACACCCACACCCGCATTTTTCATGGCACAGGCAATTCCTGCATATGGGCTGCTTTCATAAATATCCTTTACAGCAAGAAGGGTTTCCACAAGCGCCGTTCCTTCTGCAGCAATCTGGCCGTTTGGAAGTTCCTGTCCCGGCCTTATGGCATTGCGGTAACGGATTTCCCATGGAGTAATCCCTGCTTTCTCTGCAAGCAGGTTTAAGTTGCATTCTATGGCAAAACAGCTTTGTGTAACGCCGAATCCGCGAAATGCTCCTGCAGGCGGGTTATTGGTATAAACAGCCGTTCCTTCAATGTCGATGTTCTGATAATTATAGGGCCCTGCTGCATGGGTGCAAAGCCGCTGGAGCACAGGTCCTCCCAGGGAAGCGTAGGCTCCGGTATCCGTTATGACCGTTGCGGTCATGCCGGTGAGGTAACCGTTCTCATCACAGGCCGTGGTAAATTCCATGGACGCAGGATGGCGCTTTGGATGAACCATCATGCTTTCTTTCCTGGTGAGCTTTACTTTTACAGGTCTGCCTGTGTAGTAGGACAAAAGAGCCGCATGATGCTGAACGGACATATCCTCTTTTCCGCCGAAACCGCCTCCTACCAGCTTATTGATCACATGAACCTTTGAAAGCTCCCAGCCAAGCATTCCGGCACATTCCTTTTGCGTATCGTAGGTTCCCTGATCAGAAGAATAGATAACAGCTTCTTGCTTTTTTCGATCCACTATGGCTATGGCACACTCCGGCTCCAGAAAGGCATGCTCGGTAAACGGTGTGTCATAATGCATGGTTACCGAATAAGCGGAACTCTCTATTGCTTTTTTTGCATCTCCTCTTACCAGATGCTCATGGGCTAAAATATTACCGGTATCATGAACCAGAGGTGCATCCGGCTTTAAAGCTTCCTGCGGCGAGAAAACTCCTGGAAGCTCTTCGTAGTCAATCTTGATTAACCGTTTGGCTTCTTCCAGTATCTCGGGAGTGTCGGCCGCTACAAGGCAGACTGCATCTCCCACATATCTGGTAATTTCTCCTTCCGGAATCATGGTATCCCAGTCTTTTTTTAAATGTCCCACTTTATTCCTTCCCGGAACATCCTTAGCTGTTAAGACTGCACGGACTCCGGGCAGCGCTTTGGCCCTGGAACTGTCTATGGACAGAATTCTGGCCCTTGGATACCGGCTCCGTACTGCGCTGCCGTAGATTAAGCCTTCCACTTCCATATCATCCACGTATTCACCGTAACCCAGAACTTTTTCCGGTACATCCAGGCGATGAACCCGCTGTCCCACAGACGTTACCTCAGGAGCCTTTAAATCCCTGACATCTTCACGCAACAGCCTGGCTGCAAGAAGAATGGCATCAATAATTTTCTTATATCCGGTACAGCGGCAGATATTCCCCCTCACTGCAAAGGCAGCCTCTTCCCTGGTCGGATCAGGATTTTCATCAATTAAAGCCTTCGCACAGATTACCATACCCGGGATGCAAAAACCGCACTGAACAGCTCCTGCCTGCCCGAAGGCGTAGACAAACACTTCTTTTTCTCTGTCAGACAATCCCTCCACCGTCATGACAGATTTCCCCTCCATCCTGGCGGCTTTCTGAACACAGGCTTTTACAGCCTTTCCGTCTATTAAGACCGTGCAGGTCCCGCAGGCACCCTCACTGCAACCGTCTTTCACTGACTTAAGCCCAAGATCGGTTCTTAAAACGTCTATCAGCTTTCTTTCTTCCGGTACTGTTACGGTCTCCCCGTTAACCAGGAAACGAACCATTGCTTCACCCACTTTCTTATCCTAAAAGATAATCGTAGTCTTTTATGACGGTTTCCACAATCTTTAAAAGTCCCTCCGGAACTGCGTCAAACTGCTCTCCTGCTTTCCCCGTATACAGCTTTCCCAGATACCGGATCAGGAATGTACCGGTTTTTCTGTCAGTTACGGTGAAGCCCTGATTTTTACTGTTATTTAAATCCGCTTCATTTGCAAACAGGGTGAATTTGTCTAAATACGGAGCGCTGTCATATGGACAAAAGCTTCGGCAGTTTCCGCACTCATTGCATAAATAATCCACATGAAGGATCTGATGCTTTGTTAATCCCGGAATCAGGAGTGCCAGATTGGCGCGGTTCGGACAGACCTCTGCGCAGTTTTCGCAGATGCTTTTACAGCCAAGGCATCTGGTACTTTCTTCCTGACCGTCCAGGGTTTCTTTTAAAATTCCCCTTCTGCCGTAAAGCTTCGTAGTATCGGATGATGTGCCGTCAAAATCCTTTGCGGCCTTTTTTCCTAAAATGGATTCAGCTGCCATCCTTGCATCTCTTATGGCTTCCACCACTGTTCCCGGGCCAAAAAGACCATCTCCCACTGCATAAACTCCTGGTACGCCTGTTTCCAGAGTCTCCTCATTCACAAGCACTCTTCCCCTGTCTGTTAATTCAATGCCGTTCTTTACATAAAACTCCTTTGGTATTCCCTCACCAACTGCGGCTATGACCGTATCAGCAGGTATGGAAACGGTCTCTTTCGTCTCTGTAACAGCCCTTCTTCCGCTTTCATCTGCTGCGGAAAGCTTCATCACTCTGCAGATGAGCTGGCCGTTGCTCCACTCTGCGGGAGCTAAAAGTTCCATGAATTTTACCCCATCCTGCATGGCCAGCAGCAGTTCTTCCTCATCTGCAGGCATATATCGTTTCGTTCTCCGGTAAATAAGCGAAACCTCTTTCACACCATGGGTTCTGACAGCTGCTCTTGCCGTATCCATGGCTGTATTTCCTCCGCCGATTACAGCAACTGCCTTTCCGATCTCCACGTTTTTATCCATTTCCTTGTATAGATTCAGAAAATGCAGGGCGTTCATGGTTTCGCCTGTTTTCAGATTCAAAACTCCCGGCTCGCCTGCACCTGCTGCCAGAATGATAAAATCAAAGCCTTCTTCTTTTAATGCAGACAGATCTGTTACTTCCGTATTCAGCCTTACTTCTGCCCCATAAGAGAGACATAAATCGATATCATGATCAATCACGTCCCCTGAAATTCTAAAATCAGGAATGATGTTTCGTACTACGCCTCCAAGCTTTCCGCTCTTTTCAAAGATTGTAGCAGGCATGCCATTCTTAGTAAGAAAATAAGCAGCAGAAAGACCAGCTGGTCCGCCTCCGACAATTGCCGTTTTTTTGCCCGTCAGTTTCCCTTTTTTAATGGTTTTCCGATAATTGTCATATCCATTTTCTGCACAAAGCAGCTTGGCCCCCCGTATATTAACCGGGGATTCGTAATGATTCCTGGTACACATATTCATACAGTTATGGGCACAAATGGAACCGGTTATGAAAGGAAGGGGATTTTTCTCCGCAATCACCTCCATGGCCTCTTCATAGTTTCCCTGACCAGACAGTTTTAAATAGGTGGTAATATCCTGATGAATGGGACAGGCCTCCTGACAGGGTGCCGTATAGCAGTCAAGCAATGGCACTGTTTTTTTCATCTTCCTGTCCGGCAAAAGCTTTAAGGCTTTTTTATAATGAGGATCTGAAACGGAATCTTTGGCCAGCCTGGAAGCTTTTATACGATCCACTCCCTGAAATGAGACGCCTATTTCTTTCGTCTTTTCCGCCATCTGAAGGAGTCTCTGGTAACCGCCCGGTTTTAAAAGGGTAGTGGCAACTGTAACCGGCCAGATTCCTGCGTCTATAATGTCCCTGATGTTATGATAATCAGCTCCGCCGGAGAATGAAATCCGAAGCGCTCCGTCAAATTCTTTGGAAAGTCTGGCTGCCAGAGCCATGGACAGAGGGAAAAGTGATCTTCCCGACATATACATCTCCTGGCTTGGAAGCTCGTTATTCTTTACATCAACCGGAAAGGTGTTGGTAAGTTTTACACCAAACTCCAGCCTGCTCTCCTTTGCCAGTGCCATAAGCCTCTTTAGCATGGGGATTGCATCCTCATACTGAAGATCATCAAGAAAATGGAACTCTCCGAAGGAAATATAGTCATATCCCATCTGGTCCAGGGTATTTCTGGCAAATTCATATCCAAGCAGTGTGGGGTTGCATTTAATAAAGGTATTCAGTCCCTTTTCCTCTATTAAATATACTGCAATCCGCTCAATCTCCTGAGGCGGACATCCATGTAAGGTAGAAAGAGTCACGCTGTTGCAGATCCGGGAAGAAATGGACTCAATATCCTCTTTTGTCACATTCTGAAACTGCTCTGAATGATCCAGAAGATACTGCCTGCAGGATTGGAACGTTTCCGTATCTTTTGCTTCCATCATGGAGTCAATAAAGGAATTGACTTTGGGGGATTTAATTCCCTCCAGGTCATAGCCCACACTCATATTAAACTGAAAGCCATCCATCCGGCCCAGTCCGTATTCTTTTGCCATAAAAGACAGTAAAAACCACGCTTTGATATATTCCTCCTGAGCCTGGGGAACATATAGCTCCGTGGACCATTCGCAGTTGTAGCACTCATCCTCTGCCCTGATGCAGGGCTTTTCTACAGGAAGATCATCTCCGTCTAAAATCTGCACAGTCTTCAGTTCAAAGAAACGGCTTCCTGCATAGTAAGCAGCTGCAATGTTCTGGGCCAGCTGGGTATGGGGACCAGCCGCCGGTCCGATTGGTGTTTCAAGAGTTCTGCCAAAGAGTTCCCTGTTATAGGACCCATCCGCCCGGTAAGGACGGTATACTCCGAATATGGAGTCCTGTTTTTTCTGTTCTTCTGTTACCCATTCCATTAATTGTGAAAACGGCATAGGTGTCATTTTGTCTCCCATTGATATCCTCCTGCATCCGGGCTTACTCTCAGTGATCTTTAAGCCCTGTATGAATATTCTCAGACTGTTTTTTATCGTCCGTTGATCCGTGCAGCAAGCGCTCCCGCCGCTTCCCTGCAGTCTGCCATAAGCTTCTCCTCATCGATTCCCGTAAGGATTCTGTCTTTCATAAGTACCTTGCCGTTACAGACGGTTGTGACAACGCTTCGCCCGGTCATTCCAAACAGAATATGACTGTTTGCGTTCTCTGCATTCATGGGTGTTAACGGGATATAATCCGTTACAATGACATCGGCAGCAGCACCTTCTTTTAAAACTCCCAGCGGTTTCTTAAAATATCTTCCTGCAATCTTTGCATTCCCTTCAAAAAGCATCTTCGGAACCTCGCCCCATGCCGCATTGGGATCGCATAAATGGTGCTTATGGAGAACGTTGGCTGTCTTATAAGACTCCAGCATATCGTGGGTATAGCCGTCTGTTCCAAGACCGGTTAAAATCCCACGCCTCACCAGTTCCATAGTGGGAGGGCATCCGCAGGCATTCCCCATATTGGATTCCGGATTGTGGACCACCATGGTGTCTGTATCAAGTATTAAATCCATCTCATGGGGATTAATGTAGATGCAGTGTCCCAAAAGCGTCTTCTCCCCAAGAATCTGAAAATCCATAAGGCGGTCAGCAATCCGCTTTCCGTACTTATGAAGGCAGTCGTGGAGATCTTCAATGCCTTCTGCCACATGAATGTGATAGCCTGCCCCGTCAGGCTTATGGGCTGCCGCAAATTCCATGGTCTGATCGGATATGGTAAACTGGGCATGCATTCCCATCATACCTGCAATCATGTCACGTTCATCAGAAAGAGCATGGCGGATAAACGCCTCATTCTCAAGAACGCCTTCCTTTGCTTTTTCCTCTCCTGCGCGGTCGGATACTTCATAGCATAAGCAGGTTCTCACTCCGGTTTTACCCGCTGCATCCTCAATTTTAAATAAGGAGTCCCTGATCTGACCGAAGCTGGCATGATGGTCAAATACAGTTGTCACACCGTTTTTAATGGAATCCACATAAGTGGCCATAGCGCTTAAATAAACATCATTTAAAGTTAAATTCCTGTCTATGGTCCACCAAAGACCGTCAAGAATTTCCAAAAAGCCGTGGGGATCGTACCCGTCAATGGCTAATCCTCTGGCAAAGGAGCTGTAAATATGCTCATGGGTATTGATAAAGGCAGGCATGATTACCCCTCCCCTGGCATCGATGTATTCCGCCTGGGGATATGCCTTTCTCATCTCACCAGTGGTGAGAACACGTTTTATAACCCCGGCCTCTATAGCCACTGCACCGTCTTCCAGAAACGGATTCTTAAGATCTCTTGTGATCATTCTTCCATTACCGATTATCAGCATGATTCCATCTCCTTTTCAATTTTCTAATATACGAAAGCAAATTGCTAATTTTCTTATGTATGCAAACCTGACAGAAGTAATTTCATGGTCCAATACTTTATTTTCACAATTTGCTTACATTTTATCTGTTTCACCTTATTTTTTTATGCACATTATACCATGGTTCTCTGTTAAAAACAGTGTATCATTTCATTTTCAGAATTGCAAGCATGAATTACAAAAATAATTAGCAAACCTAAAAATTTTTTAGAAAACCACTTGTAATTAAATTTTTTTATGCTATGATGAGTTTATCAATGATCCTGTAAGGAGGAGAAAAGAATGGATTCAAAGCTTCAGTTACTGACACAGATCGCACAGGGAGTCGCGGCTCACTTCGGCAGTCAATGTGAAGTGGTGATTCACGATTTGAGCAGGGAAAACATGGAAAGCTCCATCGTTTTTATAGAAAACGGCCAGGTCAGCAACCGTAAGATCGGAGACGGCCCCTCTGAAATTGTTCTGGAGACTTTAAAAAAGGATCCTGATCTCTTAAAAGACCGTCTTTCCTATCTGACACGAACCGAGGATGGCAGAATATTAAAATCCAGCACCATGTACATCAGGGGAACCGATCATACGGTAGACTACATCCTTGCCTTAAATTATGACATTACCGGACTGCTTACAGTTGAAAATGCCGTAAAATCATTAATCTCCACCGGCGAAGCTGCCGGCGATCACAACAAAGAGCCTAAAAAAATCACCCATAACGTCAATGACCTGTTAGATACCTTAATCGAGCAGTCCGTGGCTTTGGTTGGAAAACCTGTCGCCTTAATGAGTAAGGATGACAAGATCCTGGCAATCCAGTATCTAAATGATGCGGGTGCATTTCTCATTACCAAATCAGGCGACAAGGTCTCCAGTTATTTTGGTATCTCAAAGTTTACTTTATACAGCTATATGGATGCAAACAAAGAAAAGGTGTAAGCATCCGTCCAATGATACCCGTTGATTTTAATTTATTATAAAGGAGAATGTGCAGACATGAAACCAATCGAATGGGCTGTAAACACCATGCCAAAAACCGATGACAGACATCTGCCTGTTATGTCACAGGAGGAGGTACAAAAAGCGAGAAACTTTCACGTAAGCTTTCCCCAGTACAAAGAAACTCCTCTGACAAAGCTTCCCCATATGGCAGACCACCTGGGATTAGGTGAGATTTACATAAAAGATGAATCTTACCGGTTCGGCTTAAATGCCTTTAAGGTTTTAGGCGGATCTTACGCCATGGCCAGATATGTGGCAAAGCAGACAAAAAAGGAAGTTTCTGATCTCCCCTATCAGGTACTGACCTCAGAAGCTTTAAAGAAGGAATTCGGTCAGGCCACCTTTTTCACTGCAACTGACGGCAACCACGGAAGAGGCGTTGCCTGGGCTGCCCGCCAGCTTGGTCAGAAGGCAGTTGTCTTTATGCCAAAAGGGACTACAATGAACCGTTTTAACAACATCAAAGCGGAAGGAGCAGAGGTAACCATCGAGGAATTCAACTACGACGAATGTGTCCGCATGGCAGCAGATGCTGCTGCAAAGGTGAAAAACGGCGTGGTAGTCCAGGATACTGCATGGGACGGCTACGAGGAAATCCCTGCCTGGATCATGCAGGGCTATGGCACCATGGTCATGGAAGCAGACGAACAGCTTAAACAATACGGCTGTGAAAGACCTACCCATGTCTTTGTTCAGGCAGGTGTCGGATCTCTTGCCGGAGCAGTGGTGGGATATTTTAATAACCGTTATCCGGAAAATCCTCCTGTCTGTGTTGTGGTGGAGGCAGATGCGGCAGCCTGCCTTTATGAAGGAGCGAAAGCCGGAGACGGTAATATCCGGATCGTGGATGGCGACATGCAGACCATTATGGCCGGTCTCGCCTGCGGAGAACCCAATACCATATCCTGGGATATTTTAAAGAATCATACCGATACCTTTATCTCTGCACCTGACTGGGCTGCCTCTGCAGGCATGAGAATGCTGGCTGCACCAATAAAGGGAGATACTCCTGTTACATCGGGTGAATCGGGAGCTGCACCCTTTGGAGTTTTAGCTTCTGTTATGAAGGATGACTCCTGTCAGGCTTTAAGAGAACACCTGGGACTTAATAAAGATTCGAAAGTTTTACTTTTTTCAACAGAGGGAGATACTGACCCGGACCGTTATAAAGCCATTGTCTGGGAAGGAAAAGAACGTTAACCATTTCATAAAAACCGGAGGTTAAAAACATGGATTACGAAAAAATCAAAGAAGCAGCAAAAAGCTACGAAGCAGATATGACAAAATTTCTGCGTGACATCGTTCAGTTTCCAGGAGAGAGCTGCGATGAAAAAGCTCATATCGACCGGATTGCACAGGAGATGCAAAAGCTTGAGTTTGACAAGGTGGAAATCGATCCCATGGGCAATGTGCTTGGATTTATGGGAACCGGAAAAACACTGATCGGCTTCGATGCTCACATTGATACGGTAGGAATCGGTAACAAATCCAACTGGAACTTCGACCCCTACGAAGGCTATGAAACTGATACGGAGATTGGCGGAAGAGGTGTTTCCGACCAGTGCGGCGGACTGGTATCTGCTGTTTACGGTGCCAGAATCATGAAGGATTTAGGTCTTTTAAATGATAAATATACCGTTCTGGTTACCGGTACCGTTCAGGAAGAAGACTGCGACGGGCTTTGCTGGCAGTACATTATCAATGAAGATAAGATCCGTCCGGAATTTGTAGTTTCCACAGAGCCCACTGACGGAGGGATCTACCGCGGCCAGAGAGGCCGTATGGAAATCCGTGTGGACGTAAAGGGTATCTCCTGCCACGGCTCCGCACCGGAGCGGGGAGACAATGCAATCTATAAGATGGCTGATATTCTTCAGGATGTCCGTTCTCTAAACGAGAATGATGCTGCTGATGACAAGGAGATCAAGGGACTTGTCAAGATGCTTGATGAATCACATAATCCGCAGTGGAAGGAAGCAAACTTTTTAGGAAAAGGCACCATTACTGTTTCAGAGATTTTCTTCACTTCACCAAGCCGCTGTGCAGTAGCCGACTCCTGTTCTGTTTCCTTAGACCGCCGTATGACAGCAGGGGAAACCTGGGAAAGCTGTCTGGATGAGATCCGCAGCCTGCCAAATGTTAAGAAATACGGAAGCGATGTCACCGTTTCCATGTATGAGTATTCCCGTCCTTCCTATAAAGGCCTTACCTATCCGATCGAATGTTACTTCCCAACCTGGGTCATTCCTGAGGATCATAAAGTAACCAGATCATTGGAAGAAGCTTATAAGTCCTTATACGGGGATACCAGAATCGGTGCAAAAGAGACTGTCTCCATGCGGATTGCACGTCCTCTCACCGACAAATGGACCTTTTCCACCAACGGCGTCTCCATTATGGGACGCAACCAGATTCCATGCATCGGTTTTGGACCGGGAGCAGAAGCCCAGGCCCATGCGCCCAACGAAAAAACCTGGAAGCAGGATCTTGTCACCTGTGCCGCCGTATATGCCGCACTTCCCACTGTTTACTGCAAAGAATAATACTAAAATCAGGAGGCTTACCACATTATGAAAACCTTACAGGATTATATCGACAAACTGAATTCCTTAAATTTCAAGGAGATGTACGAAAATGACTTCTTTTTAACCTGGGAGAAAACGGACGATGAGCTGGAAGCAGTCTGGACCGTTGCAGACGCTCTCCGCTTTATGAGAGAAAACAACATCTCCACAAAGGTTTTTGAGAGCGGACTTGGAATCTCCTTATTCCGCGACAACTCCACCCGTACCCGCTTCTCCTTTGCCTCTGCCTGCAACCTTCTCGGACTGGAAGTCCAGGATTTAGACGAAGGAAAATCCCAGATCGCCCATGGAGAGACTGTCCGTGAAACTGCCAATATGATCTCCTTCATGGCAGATGTCATCGGGATCCGTGACGATATGTATATCGGAAAAGGAAACGCCTATATGCATCAGGTTTCCGATGCTGTGACAGAAGGCTATAAGGATGGAATTCTGGAACAGAAGCCGGCCCTTGTAAACTTACAGTGTGATATTGACCACCCCACACAGACCATGGCCGACATGCTTCATATCATTCATGAATTCGGCGGCATCGAGAACTTAAAGGGCAAGAAGCTGGCCATGACCTGGGCTTACTCTCCTTCCTACGGAAAACCTTTATCCGTCCCTCAGGGTGTCATCGGATTAATGACACGTATGGGAATGGAAGTGGTTCTGGCTCATCCGGAAGGCTATGAGGTAATGCCGGAAGTTTTAGATGTTGCAAAGAGCAATGCGGAAAAATCCGGAGGCTCCTTCCGTGTATCCAATGATATGGCAGATGCATTTAAGGATGCTGACATCGTTTATCCAAAGAGCTGGGCACCATTTGCAGCCATGGAAAAGAGAACCGATCTTTATGGCAATGGGGATATGGACGGAATCAAAGCGCTTGAGAAAGAACTTCTGGCTCAGAATGCCAATCACAAAGACTGGTGCTGTACAGAAGAACTGATGAAGACGACTAAGGATGGAAAAGCCCTCTATCTTCACTGCCTCCCTGCAGATATCAACGATATCAGCTGCAAGGACGGAGAAGTGGAAGCTTCCGTATTTGACCGTTACAGAAATCCCCTTTATAAAGAAGCCAGCTATAAGCCATATGTAATCGCTGCCATGATCTTCTTAAGCAAATTTGAAAATCCCCAGGAAGTATTTAAAAAGCTGGAGGAAAAGAAATCACCGCGTAAGTTCTCAATCTGACCAAGGGGATCACTCATATGGAGAAAAAAAAGAGAATTGTAATTGCCCTGGGCGGAAACGCCCTTGGCAATACCCTGCCGGAGCAGATGGCAGCAGTGAAAATTACCTCAAAAGCCATCGTGGATCTGATTGAAGAAGGCTGTGAGGTTGTGGTTGCCCATGGAAACGGCCCTCAGGTGGGAATGATCAACAATGCCATGAGCGCGTTATGCAGAGAGGATCCAAAGCAGCCTAATACTCCTCTCTCCGTCTGCGTTGCCATGAGCCAGGCATATATCGGCTATGATCTGCAGAATGCCTTAAGAGAAGAACTGGTGAACCGGAATATCAGACATATTCCGGTAACCACAATGATCACCCAGATCCGTGTGGATGAAAAGGACCCTGCATTTTTAAATCCCTCCAAACCAATCGGGCATTTTATGACAGCCGGACAGGCTGAAGAAGCGGCTTCAAAATACGGATACTTAATGAAAGAAGACGCCGGAAGAGGCTACCGCCGTATGGTTGCTTCTCCAAAGCCTCAGGAAATTATTGAAATTGAAGCCATCCGCTCCCTCGTAAACAGCGGACAGCTGGTGATCGCCTGCGGCGGAGGCGGAATTCCTGTTACCTTAAACGGGAACCACTTAAAGGGTGCCAGCGCAGTCATCGATAAAGACTTTGCCAGCGAACTCCTGGCTGAAGAACTGGATGCAGATTTACTCATCATTCTGACAGCCGTGGAAAAGATCGCCTTAAATTATGGAAAGCCTGATGAGAAATGGCTGAGTAACATTACCGCAAAAGAGGCCAGGCAGTACATCAAAGAGGGACACTTTGCACCTGGCTCCATGCTTCCAAAGGTAGAGGCTGCAGTAAAATTTGCAGAATCCAGGAAAGGACGGACGGCCCTCATTACTCTGTTAGAAAAAGCAAAAGAAGGAATACTTGGAAATACGGGAACTCATATTCAACAGTAAAACTTGTTAAAGGAGAACATTTTACTATGAGACAATCTGACAGGCAGTATGCATCTATTTTTGAACTCGACGGCATCCCCAGGTTTTCTCACGCACTCCCCCTTGCAATACAGCATCTGGTTGCAATGATCGTAGGCTGCGTCACACCACCCATCATTGTATCCAATGTCGCAGGACTGGAAGCTTCCGACCGGGTCATCCTGATTCAGGCTGCCCTGGTGGTTTCGGCCCTGTCCACACTCCTCCAGCTTTTTCCCGCCGGGAAAAAGAAAGGATTCCACCTTGGCTCCTCCCTCCCCGTTATCCTGGGCATCAGTTTTGCCTACGTCCCAAGTATGCAGTCCATTGCTGCAGATTATGGTCTTTCTGCCATTTTGGGAGCACAGATTGTGGGCGGCATCGTGGCATGTCTGGTAGGAATCTCTGTTATGCGGATCCGGAAATTCTTTCCCCCACTCATTACCGGAACTGTAGTTTTTACCATTGGACTTTCTCTTTATCCCACTGCCATTAACTATATGGCAGGCGGAGTATCAAACCCTTCCTACGGATCGTGGCAGAACTGGACCGTCGCTTTTATTACTCTGACTGTGGTCACAGTACTGAATCATTTCGGAAAGGGAATTTATAAGCTGGCTTCCATTCTCATCGGCATCATGGTGGGATATGTGACCGCACTGTTTTTTGGAATGGTGAGTTTTTCCAACATCGCTGCAGCTTCTTTATTTTCCATTCCAAAGCCGCTTCACTTCGGAATCACCTTTGAACCCTCCTCCTGTATTGCCATCGGACTTTTATTTGCCATCAACTCGGTTCAGGCAATTGGTGACTTTACAGCCACCACCAGCGGATCCATCGACAGAGAGCCAACCGACAAGGAATTGCAGGGCGGAATCATGGGATATGGTGTAACAAATATCTTCGGTGCTCTTTTAGGAGGTTTGCCAACAGCCACATACAGCCAGAACGTGGGCATCGTAACTACGACGAAAGTTGTCAACCGCTGCGTTATGGGATTAACTGCCGCCTTCTTACTGGCTGCCGGTCTGATTCCCAAGTTTTCTGCTTTGCTTACTACCATTCCCCAGTGTGTGTTAGGAGGCGCTACGGTATCTGTATTTGCTTCCATTGCCATGACGGGAATGAAACTGGTAACCTCTGAAGAGATGAACTACCGGAATTCTTCTATTGTAGGACTTGCAGCAGCTCTTGGCATGGGAATTTCCCAGGCTACAGCCGCGCTTTCCACATTTCCTGCCTGGGTGGTCACGATCTTTGGCCGTTCTCCAGTCGTTGTTGCAACCCTGGTAGCCATCTTTTTAAATATTATTCTGCCTAAAAACGGGAAATAATTTTCTATAAAACAGAATAGACTGTATTAATTACAGGAATAGGAGTTTCCTATGAACAATAACAGAAAGAAATTTATTTTTTTCCTGGTACTACCCCTGGCAGTAGGCGCGTTGGCTGGATTTCTTACAAAGAACAGCATGATGATATACAAAGATTTAAACCGGCCGGCACTTTCCCCACCTGGATGGATCTTCCCGATTGTCTGGACCATCTTATATCTTTTAATGGGGTTAGGATCTTATTTAATTGCCCAGTCAGCTTCTCCGAAACGAAAGGAAGCGCTCCGGCTTTATGCAATCCAGCTGTTTCTTAACTTTATCTGGAGCCTTGTATTCTTTAACCTGCAGAATTATCTTCTGGCATTCCTGATTCTGCTGCTTTTATGGTACTTTATTATTCGTATGATCTCAGCTTTCCGGTCTGTGAATCAGACAGCTGCTCTGATGCAGATCCCCTATCTTTTATGGGTTACATTTGCAGGATACTTAAATCTGGCTATTGTTTTATTGAACTGATTTCTGGTATAGGGAATAAAACCGCAATAAAAAGGCGGTGGCAATCCGTCATTCAGGCAATACCTGCCTGGTGAACGTTTGTCACCGCTTTTTTTACAGTTCTATCAGATCAGTACATATTTGAGTACAAACAATACTGCTAAAATATACATCAGCAGACTGATTTTCTTTTTCTTTGCATTGCCTGTTACAACATTAATAAATACATAAGAGATTACGCCCATTGCAATACCTTCGGAAATGCTGTACATAAACGGCATGGCAATAATTGCAATGTAACAAGGGAGAGCCTCTGTAAAATCGGAGAAATCAATCTTGGTAATGGATGTCATCATTAAAAATCCCACAATGATCAAAGCCGGAGCTGTCGCAAAGGAAGGAATCGCAAGAAAGATCGGAGATAAAAACAGGGACAAGCCAAAGAGTATGGCTGCTACCACTGCTGTTAATCCGGTTCTTCCGCCTTCTGCCACGCCTGAAGCACTCTCCACGAAAGTCGTTGTAGTGGATGTACCAAATAATGCTCCTAAAGAAGTACCTACGGCATCTGCCATCAGTGCTCCCTTAATCTGGGGAAGCTTTCCATCCTTATCAAGCATGTCTGCTTTGGAGGCCACTCCGATCAGAGTTCCCAGTGTATCAAACATATCTACAAACAGGAATGCAAACATGACTACCAGAAAATCCACTGATAAAATTCTGGAAAAATCCAGCTTTAAAAAGGTTGGTGCCATGCTTGGAATTCCAAATCCCCTGGAAAAATCCGGGAATACACTGAACATGCCCAGTTCCGGGTTCGGCTGGTAAAGTCCAACCGCCTGGCAGATCATTCCAAGTGCCCAGGTAGCAAGAATTCCCCACAGGATGTTACCTTTCACATTCTTAACAACCAGCACCGCAGTGATCAGGATACCGATAATCGCAAGTAAAACTGTGATGCCTACGGAATGAAAGGTTCCGTCTGAAAGGGAGGTCTTAAAGGAATACATGGTTACAAGAGTCGCTCCGTCAACCACTACCTTCGCATTCTGAAGTCCGATAAATGCAATAAACAAACCGATACCAGCTGATACCGCATGTTTTAAATTCATTGGAATTGCATTGAAAATCGCCTCGCGGACACTGGTCAGTGAAAGCAGAATAAAGATAATACCCTCGATGAATACGGCTGCCAGAGCCATTTCCCAGGTATAACCCATGTTCAGAACTACGGTATATGCAAAGTAAGCATTTAATCCCATTCCCGGTGCCAGTACAAATGGATAATTTGCAAGACCCGCCATTAAAAGTGTTGCAATCATGGATGCCAGGGCTGTGGCTGTAAAGACTGCACCGCTGTCCATTTTTGCCGCCCCAAGAACGCTTGGGTTTACTGCCAGTATATAAGCCATCGTCATAAATGTAGTGATTCCGGCTATAATCTCAGTTTTCACATCTGTGTGATTTTCAGATAAATGAAATATCTTCTGTAAAAATCCTTCATTGGTGTTTCGTTCCATACTTCCTACCTCCTTAGGTGCTCTAAAAGATTCGTTTCCCTTCCACATACTTCCCCGTGATGTGTCTGTCATCAGACAGATAGATAAAACGTTCCAGCCGTTCCCTCGTACTTAGCGGCTGGGGATGACTTAAACTGCTGTCATCAAGAATCAGAGCATCAAACTCATAACCTTCCAGAAAGCTGCCTGTCTTTCCAAAGAAAGAACCTCCTCCCAGAGTTCCCAGATAGAATGCTTCCTCAATCGTAACAGGCTTTAATGAAGAATCCACAAGGCGCCACCGAAGCTTTGATACGGATATGGCATCTGCCATGGCACGGAATATGGATTCCCCGCTTCCCCCTGCTACATCGGTACCTAAGCCTGTCTTTAATTCCAGATCTAGAAAGGTACGGACTGGTGCAATTCCAGAAGCAAGGTTGGTGTTGGACTGGGGACAGTGTGCAATATAAACTCCCCGCTTTTTAATCAGTTCAATCTCCTGCTCAGACGAATAGACGCAATGTGCCATTACAGTCTTTTCCTCCCCACCGAACATGCCGAACTGATCATAGGCTTCGCCGTAACACCCGGTACTGGGACATAAACTCTTCACCCATTCAATCTCACTTAAATTCTCCGACAAATGGGACTGAACCGGAAGTCTGTATTTCCGCTTCAGCCTTCCCAGCCGCTCCATGAGATCATCGGTGCAGGACGGAATAAATCTGGGTGTCAGAATCGGAGTTACATTCTTATACTTCCCTCTTGTATGAGACAGCCATAAAAGAGTTTCCGCCTCTGACGCCTGTGCACCCGGCTCACATAGATAATCCGGTGCATTCCGGTCCATATTGACCTTTCCAACCATCGTCTTTAAACCGGTCTCTTCCATGAGATCCATTAAAAGCTCCGTCGCCGGTCCGTGGATGGTTGCAAATATACAGGCTCTGGTGGTCCCGCTTTTCTTCATCGCTTCTGCAAATATCTGGTAGGCCTTTTTTGCATATTCCAGATCGCCATATCTGGCTTCCTCCGGAAACGTATTGGTATTCAGCCAGTCTAACAGCTCTAAATCCATGGACAGTCCGCGGAATGAATATTGGGGTGCATGAATATGAAGATCGACTAGTCCCGGTATAATCAGCTTATCGTTACAGTCAATTACCAAAAAATCCTTAAACTGCTCCGGTATGCTGTGATATACTCCGGCTGACTTCCCATTCTGGCATATTAAAAAACCCTGATCCACCGTTCTTAACGTATGGACACCCTCACTATAGCAAATGTTTCCTTTTAGTATAAAATTTCTATCACCGGTCATAGAACCTCCTGTTCCGCACAAACAAAAATACGGCAGCCAAATTGCAACGTTCCTAAAAACCAAGCAATAAAAAACTACCGTTCCCTTTTGTCGCTCCAAACGTGAACAAAAATAGCACAGCTAAAAAAGCCGCCTTCCCATCACGAGGAAACTTATAGACAACTATTACGGTAGTTGGTAGAAACACTCATCCAATTATGAGCATATATAAGTTTCTTTGAATACTGATACTTAACAAATTTTGTGACCTCTGACAGGTTGACTATAACATATTGTAAAACTATTTGTCAATGCCAATTTTGTTTTAAATCATTTGTCCTTATATGCTGTCTTTTTAGTATATATATCATATTTTTCCGACTATTTTCTTGTGTAAATGATAATTTGAAAATATCAAATGAAATACTCCCCTACTGATTCCCATTTAAGACCTTTCTCTTCCATCCATTGGCTTAAGTCTCCCTCCCAGGAAACAGGCATGGACCAGGAAAGTCCGCAGCCCGCTTTAATTTCCCTGGGTACCGGAATTATCCTTCCCGGAATATTTTCTTTCATACACGCAGTCTCCATGGCAATCGCTTCCGTAACAGTATGAAATGTCACTACGGTCTTTAACTCTTTCTGCCTCATAATATCTCCTGCCCCCATCTGCCCAGCTCTCTGACCGCCTTTACCGCCTGATCAATTTCCTCTTCTGTATTGAAATGGGACATGGAAAAACGCACTGCTCCCTGCTTTGCGGTTCCAAGTGCCTGGTGCATCAGGGGAGCACAATGAGCGCCTGCCCTGGCATAGATATCATAAGAAACCGCCAGTTCGTCTGCAACCCGGCCAGAATCTAAATCTCCAATATTTAAAGCTACGACCGGTGCCCGCTCATCAAGGCTCTTCCGGGAAAAATCACCGTAGACGGAAACTCCGGGGATATCCTTCACCCCTTCATAAAACCGTCGCATCAGAAGCTGTTCCCGTTTACGGATGAACTCTATCCCCGTCCGGTCAATATAAAGAAGCGCTGCATGAAGCCCCGCAATGCCATGGCAGTTTAATGTCCCGGCTTCCAGACGCTCCGGCATCTGCTCCGGCTGTGTCTTTAAGAAACTCTGTGTCCCGCTTCCGCCTACGATCAAAGGCTGAATATCTACCCCTTCCCTTACGCAGATTCCTCCGGTTCCCTGTGGACCTAAAAGCCCCTTGTGTCCGGTGAAGCAGACAACATCAATTCCCATTCCCTCCATATCAATGTCAAACACTCCGGCTGTCTGTGAGGCATCCAGAATGAAAAGAATTCCGTGTTTATTGCAAATTCTGCCTATTGTCCCCAGGTCATTTACATTTCCAGTTAAATTAGAAGCATGGGTACAAATCACAGCTCTCGTATTGCTCTTAACTGCAGTCTCAAGCTCTTCCCAGCGTATGCAGCCATCTTTATCTGCAGGCAAAATGGTAAGTTCTGCCCCCTTGTCTTCCATACGGTAAAGAGGGCGGAGTACGGAATTGTGCTCCATCATGGTTGTAATTACATGATCCCCCGGACGGATAATTCCTTCAACAGCCAGGTTTAAGCTCTCTGTTGAATTAGCTGTAAATGCTACCTGGTCTGGATTTTTTGCATGAAACAGCCGGGAGACCAGACTCCTGGTATCATAAATCATTCTGGCTGCATCAAGGGATGCGCCGTAAATCCCTCTGCCGGGATTTCCCATGGTAAGAATGGCGTCAGCTACCGCCAGCCTCACTTCCTCCGGTTTTTGCAGGGAAGTTGCTGCATTATCCAGATAAATCATAAATGATTCCTCAGCTTTACCGGCTTTTCCTGCTTCTTCGTAACTCTGCCGACCATCCGGCATGTAGTTTCCATACCCACTCGTATAAAATCCTCCATAATTCGCTCTCCGTCTTCTCTGGATACACTGATAAGCAGCCCGCCTGATGTCTGGGGATCACAGAATATATCAATCATGCATTCCTCTATATCTGCGTAATCCACACGTTCACTGGTATAGGAACGGTTTTTATACGCCCCTTCCGGCACCAGTCCCATTCTTGCAAGCTCAAAAGCTTCCTTCTGAACCGGAAGATCACTCACGGAAAATTCCAGAGTGACCCCGCTGCCTTCAGCCATCTCAACGGAATGGCCTGCCAGACCAAAACCGGTCACATCGGTGCAGCTGTGTACCTCATATTGTTCAATGACCTGCTTGGCTTTCCGGTTTAAGGAAGTCATGACCTTTATCACTTCTTCTTTTGCTTCCTGTGATGCTAAATCAGCCTTTACAGCAGTATTAACGATTCCGGTTCCCAGGGGTTTTGTGAGAATTAAAACATCCCCAGGCCTGGCTTGACAGTTTTTAAAAACCTTATCCGGATGGACAAATCCGGTCACACTGAGTCCGTACTTGGGTTCCTCATCCTGAATGGAATGGCCTCCTGCCAGTACGGCGCCTGCTTCCAGAACCTTCGACGCGCCGCCTTCTAATATCCTGCCCAGAATCCCGGGATTTAAGCAGTTTGGCCACGCTACAATATTTAAAGCAACCTTCGGCTCTCCCCCCATGGCGTAAATATCACTGAGCGCGTTGGCAGCAGCTATCTGGCCGAATGTAAAAGGGTCATCGACCACAGGTGTGAAAAAATCCAGAGTCTGAATCAATGCAAGATCATCATTTACCTTGTATATCGCACCATCATCAGATGTTTCAATCCCCACCAGAAGACTGGGATCCTGAAACTTCGGTAAATGCTCCAGAATTCCAGCCAGTGTACCTGGACCGATTTTCGCGGCACAGCCAGCCGTTTTCGTCATTTGAGTCAATCTTACTTCACTGTCAGGTATCATATGGTTCCATCTCCATTCTATACGATATTATGTTCCGTTTATTACAACTTCTTTTTTCAGTGCGAAGGAGTAGATAATCATCTCTTTCACTTTTTTCCCTGTGATCTGTTCCAGAGCACGTCTGTAATACTCCATCTGGATTCCATAACGGTCAAAAAGAATGGATTCTTCCCCTTCCCTTAAAAAATCCGTCTTATAATCCACTAAAACCAGCTGCCCTTCTTCTTCTATATAAGCATCAATGATTCCCTGTATGAGAATTCGTTCATCGGAATCAGCCACATCCATCTCCCTGGCCGGTATGCCGATCACAAACTGCTGTTCCCGTTTTAACAGCCCTTTCTCCTGGGCTGCTGCCAGACGCCTTCCTAAAGATGAGTTTATAAATGCGAAAAGCTGTGATTTTGACAGCAGGGCAAAGCTTTCCTCATTCAGCCGTCCATCTCCTTTTAATTCTTCCAGTGCAGCCGTCAAATCCTCTGCTGTCTTCACCCTGGAAAAATCAAGGAGCTCCAGAGCACGGTGATAAGCCGTACCACGGCGGACACCTCCTGACTTTTCTTCTTCTACTTCTTCTCTTAAAAAAACAGGAATTGTGGGAAGAAAATCACTCTCCTCTTCATCCAGAAACTGCCCCTGCTTTTTCAGTTCTGAAACCGTCAGCTTGGTGTGGAGCCTTATGTCCTCTTCATAAGGATACAGATAGGAAAGTGCCTCCTTTAAGCCTCTTTCAAACTCCTGGTCATAGCTTATTTTTGTATCCAGTCTCAGGAAACTTTCTTTCGTCAGTTTCTTACTCACCTGACGGTTCATCTCTCCCATAACCAGGCCGGAAACCGTCAGTTCCTTCATAACCAGATTCCCCGTATCCTGCCCATCCTCCGACAGAATACCTTCAGGGGAATATTTACCGGACAGACTCATAAGCAGCCAGTCTAAATAAGAATCTGCTCCGGAAAGAAAAGAAAATGGAATCTGGCCGTGAGCTCTCATGACAGATGCGTAACGCTCAAATTTCTTATCCAGATAGCGGTCCAGTCCGGTCATAATCAGCTTTTCTTTTGCTCTTGTCATGGCAACATAAAGCACGCGAAGTTCCTCTCCAAGAGCGCTTAATTCTGTCTTTCTCTTTAAAACGTGTTTTTTTAAGGTAGGTGCCTTAATCCGCTTTTCTAAATCTATGTAATCTGTTCCGATTCCCAGATCAGGGTCAATAAGAAGCTTTCCATAGGCATCCTGTTTATTGAATTTTTTCCCCATTCCAGCCAGAAATACAACCGGAAATTCCAGTCCCTTGCTCTTATGTATGCTCATGACGCGTACCGTATTCTCTTCGCCAAGAAGGGAGGCTTCTCCAAAATCCGTATCATATTTTTTCAGATTTTCAATATACCGGATAAAATGAAACAGCCCTCTGTAGCTGGTCTGTTCATAGGCTGCCGCCTTTTCCACAAGCATGGAAAGATTGGCCCTTCGGACTTCACCTCCAGGCATGGCGGAAACATAGTCGTAATAACCGGTACCCTCATAGATATCATAAAGAAGCTCATGAATGGAAAGATAAGCAGCTTTTTCCCTGTACTTGGAAAGCTGTTCGGAAAATGCTGCAAGCTTTTTGAAAAGTTCAGGGGCGGTTTCATCTTCCTTATCTTCATACTCCTTTAAATAGTGCTGCCACGCACCATAAATCCCACGGTCCTGGCCCTTTTTATCAGCATTTTTCCATACAGCCATGAGGTGAGCCATCTCCTGGTCATCAATCCCTGCAACAGGAGATTTAAAAACTGCAGCCAGCGGAATGTCCTGCATGGGATTATCAATAATGTTCAGCATGGATAGAACCGTCTCCACTTCTGCTGCAGAAAAATATCCGGTTTTTCGTTCGGCGTGGGCAGGTATCCCCTCATTCATCAAAATATTGACAAATTCCTCCGCCCATCCGCTTAAGCTTCTTAATAAGATAACGATATCAGAGTATTGGCATACCCGGTATCCACCTGTCTGACCCAGGTTTTTATCCCAGATGAGAAGTCCCCCGTCAGGATCCGTAAGTTCCCTGATTTTAGAGACTATTACCTTCGCCTCCGCTTCCCTGCTGGTATAATCTGCGGTGTCTTCATCAAGCTGCTTCAGCTGCTCTGATGAGCCATGGATAAGAAGGAGCTCCGTCTTTTCCCCCACCCGGCCCTCCGATTCGCAAAAGACAGCTCCCGGGTGAAGTGCCGTCTCCTTTGTATAACGGATATTCCCCAGATTTTTTGTCATAATCTGATAAAAAACCTCATTAATACTGGTTAATACCGATTCTCTGCTACGGAAATTCTGGTGCAGCTCAATCTTTTGATAACTTCCTTCCTCACTGGAATACCTCTGGTACTTATCCAGGAACAACTGCGGTCTTGCCAGACGGAACTGGTAAATACTCTGTTTCACATCTCCTACCATGAAAACGTTGGGACTGCCAAACCGTTCTCTTGAAATGCTGTTGATCAGTGCTTCCTGTACCTCATTGCTGTCCTGATATTCATCCACCAGAATTTCCTCAAACTGGCGGCTGAATTCGTCAGCCGCTTCCGACGGAACCCTTAATCCGTCTTCTTCCTTTAATAGAATCTCAAGAGCATAATGCTCCAGGTCGTTAAAATCTACCAGATTCCGTTCCTTTTTTTTCTCCTGGTATCTGCGGGAATATTCCTCTGCAAGATGAAGAAGCATGAAAACAGCTTCTTTCGTCCCTTCCATATCCGCTCCCACTTCTTTGGGAGATTCAAAACAGTATAAATCGCAGAGCTTTCCAACGCCCTTTTTCACTCTGTCCCTGACCGCGGTTACAGCGGCTTTTTTCTCCGGATCAATGTCTTTGCTTCGTATAGAAGCAAGTCTGGCAAAAGCTGCCTCTTTTAACCTGCCGTTTAAAGTCTCGTAATCTCCTGCTTCCCCAAGTGATTTTAACATGGCTGCATCACCGGCCAGCATGGGAAGATATGCCTCCGGCCCGTTTTCCTCCTGGCAGATCTCCATGGCTGCCTCTGTCTGGATCAGGAGTTCCTCAAGCAAAAGAGCGGCATCCTCCATCAAAAATCTCATCCATGCAGTGTCCTTCATATGGTTTAAATCACAGGATTCAAGTTCTTTCCTGCAGTTGTTTATCCATTCCTCCGGCCATGGATTGCTTTGGGAGAAGCGGTATACCTGCATGATAAAATCTTCAATTCCGCGGTCTGTCTTGCCGGTGGCATACGTCTCCACAAAACATTCGAAGGAAGGGTCCTCCGATTCGTAGAACTCCTCCAGCATCTCCCTCATCACATCTCCACGAAGAAGAATCAGTTCTCCTTCATCTCCCACACGAAAGGCAGGATCAATGTCTAACCGGCTGTAATGCTCTCTGATAATCCCCAGACAGAAGCTGTCTATGGTCGTAATCTGGGCGTAGGGAATCATGGCTGCCTGCATTTGAAGATGATCATTATCCGGCTGTTCCATCAGCTTCTCATCCACCGCCTTTAAAACCCGCTCCCGCATCTCGTCTGCAGCAGCCTTTGTAAACGTCATGACCAGAAGCTGATCTATTTTAAGGGGATGCTCTCCCTCCGTAATCATCCGTATGATGCGTTCCACCAGAACAGCCGTTTTACCGCTTCCTGCTGCTGCCGATACCAGGAGATTCCTGTTCCTGCTTTCAATGACTGCTTTCTGTTCCTCTGTCCAGGTGATTGCCATGTTCTTCTCCTTCCTGCGTTTCTCCTTCAATAACCGGCCATATTTCCTCAGATTTTAAAGCCTTGAACTTCCTGAAACCATACCCCTGTGTCTTTAAATCAAACCCGCATACAGCATGGTAAGGGCAGTAATCGCAGGCTGTTTTATTCCCTTGTTTATAAGGGTTTACATCAATAATCCCATCTAAGATTTCCCGACCTTCTGTTTTCAGCCTTTCCTGGACATACTGGCGTAAAGCGGAAAAACGAGTTCCTCCT
This sequence comes from Lacrimispora amygdalina, assembly GCF_003432035.1. Classification (GTDB taxonomy): domain Bacteria; phylum Bacillota; class Clostridia; order Lachnospirales; family Lachnospiraceae; genus Lacrimispora; species Lacrimispora amygdalina. The sequence goes on along the minus strand of NZ_QOHO01000116.1, from coordinate 9,123 downwards.
GCTACTGATGACCGTGCCTCCTGAATGATTCCATTCTTCATGGCAACCGGTATCACATCGGATTCTGTCTCTATCTCATGATCCAGATGGGAAATGGCATTTAAATCTGTGTTAACAAGCCCATTCATGCGAAGCTGTTTTAAAATCCGGCCTGATATCTCCTCCTGCGTCATCTCACCGTCCTTGTCCACAACCGGATCGTTGATGTTATAATAGAAGATGCCTGCCGGAACCACCTGCTTATCCGGTCTTTTTCTCTCTTCCATCTCCAGCGCCGCATCCATGTAAACCACCAGCTGCAGCTGCAGTCCATAATAGAGAGAAGTTAAATCAAAAGCCGTGCTTCCGGATTTGTAATCAATGATCTTAACATAGACTGCCTCCTCATCCTCACATAAATCCATACGGTCAATCCGCCCCCTTAAATGAACGGATTCATCCTTTGATAAGGGCAGTCTCATTGCTTTTAAATGATCGTCTGCAGAAAAGGAAACTTCGAATCCCACAGGAGTGAAATCCCCTTTTTTCAGCTGCTCGGACAGCGCCCAGACCGTTCTGTCCGTGATCCGCTCCACCTTACCTGCAAGGTAAGCGTTTCTTGCAGAGCTCTTTAAGACTGTATTTCCATATTCCTCCGTCACTCTGGTTACACATTCGTGCACCATAGTCTTACGTTCCTCTTCTGTCAGCGTCTTAAAATCCCGGCCCTCTTCCTTCATCCGTGCAAACCATAAATCAATGGAACCATGGAACAGATTACCGATATCCATGGCTGCCAGTTCATATTCCTGACGTTCCATCAGTTCCAGACCGTAACTTAAAAAATGAGCATATGCACAGGAAGCATACTGCTCCATCCTGGTCACGCTTCCATTGATAACGGAACCGTAAAGAGCTCTTGCAGCCGCTTTTCCGATACCTTTTTGCTGGTATACATAAAAAGCCGCTTCAATCAGCTGTCTTCCTTCCTCCTTATGGTCCGCAGATGCAAGAAAGGCTTTTAACAACTCCAGAATCCGGCTGTCTTCACCGTTCTTTCCATACTCCCTCATACCAGCTGCCAGCTGGTTCTTTGCCTCACGGAAGGTCAGGGGAACACCTGCTTTTAGCGGAGCTGATTCCTTTAATCCTGGAAACAGCTTCTTTAGTTCCCCGATTAAGGTAGAGGGGCGCATGCTCTTTCCGCTCCCATCCATGGCTGAATAAGATAACACCAGTTCTTTCTCCGGCTTTGTCAGTGCCAGGTACAGATAAAACCTCTGGCGAAAGCCTTCTTCCATGGAAGTAGGGGCCAGCTCTATGGCATGACCGGATAAAAATTCCCTTTCCCGGTCTGTAAATAAACTGCTTTTCTCCTTTTTTACGGGAACCAGTCCATCATTGACGCCTACAAAATAAAGAACCTTGATATGATCCAGACGGGTTCTCGTGATATCTCCCACTACAACCCGGTCCACAGCGGCCGGAATCACACCCACTTTAATCTCAGCAAAGCCGGCATCCAGAATCTCCCCGTATTCTCTCCTGCTCACATGCTCCCCGCCCAGCAGTCCGGCAAGACGGTCAAATAAATCCATTACCAGCCCGTAAACCTGTCCATATTCCTTTGCAAGAGCAAATTCCCCCATATCCTGAAACTTTTTCTCAAAAACAAGCATCTTCTCTTCAATGCCTGTCTCCATTAAAAGTGCGGTCACTGCGGCAGTCATGGTTTTTACCGTGGAATCTTCTCTTTTAAATTCCTCACGCAGATGCTTAAGGGGGCCCATTACCTCATCCTTAAACTGGTTTAATTCCACAAGATTTAACTCCCTGGCTCCTTTATACCAGCCCTCAAACGCAGCATCCCATCTTTTAAAGCCCCGGATTCCCATGGCTATCACGTAATTTTCCAGTCTGTCTGCCTGATCCAAACGATCCTGGGAAACAATCAGTCCCGTTCTTATATAACGAAACACCGATTCATAGGAAAAATCCTTCTGAACAATCTCTATGGCAGCCCGGATCAGCTCGACCATGGGATTCTTTAATATGCTCTTTTTATCATCCAGGAAATAGGGCACCTGACTTAACTGAAACTGATGGATCATCTCGTTTGCGTAGTTTGATAAGTTCCCGGTTATTACCGCCATATCCCTGTAGCGGAGTCCGTTCTTTCTGATGTTTTCTTCCATGGATCGTATCACAAATGCGATCTCTTCCGACGGATTGCGCGTCTGATACAGATGTATGGATTCCGGCTGTCCTTTAAAGGATCTTCCTGTGTAGCGGTAGAGATTCTGTTCCAGAAAATCCAGAGAACAGGGAGCACCCTTTCCTTCCTTAAGAAAGCGGACTGCCGGATGATCGGAAAGAAGAATGTCCTTTTCCCGGCTGATCCCCGTTTCCTTAGCCAGATCGTTCAGCTTTTTAATCATCTGACGGCTCATGTAAAACAGCTCCTGGACCCCGGTTTTTCTGCTCATATTCTCTGCCGGATCCATGGTCACTGTAATCACAACCTTCCTGCTGTAACGGAAAAACAGTTCTAAAATCCGATACTGGACAGGGGTAAAACCTGTATATCCGTCTAGCGTGATGACACTGTTTTTAATCAGCTCCGATCTTGGAAGGACGTTGCAGAGTACATCTAAAATCTCCTCCGATGTAATAAACTTACCTTCAATATACTCCTTAAACCCCTGATAAACAACAGCAATATCCGACAGCTTCTGTGCCAGTACAGGGCTTACATTCTCAGGGACCTTTTCCCCAAGCATCTCAGGAGTAATTCCATACTGGTAGAGTTCTGAAAGCATGGACTTAAGCTGAGAAATAAACCCTGCCTTTGATAAATGCTCTTTATAAAAAACCAGACTTTTTTTCTTATCTGCTGCTACCTTTCTGAGTACCATGGATTTTCCCATATCATCAAGAACCTGGGGATTCGTAACTGCCAGTTCCTCAAAGATCCGGTAGGCAAGACGCTTAAAGCTGACAATATCAATATTCATTACTCCAAAGCTTGGGTGCAGGGAAACAATCTCCTTCTGGGTCTGCATGGTGAACTGCTCCGGCACAATGGCAAAAAACTGGGTATCCGGTTCTTCCACCGACTGCCGGATCAATTCCGTATAAAGGCGGCGGGTCTTGCCGGAACCGGATCCGCCCAGAATAAATTGAAGGGACATACTTTTTCTTCCTTTCCCAAAACACATGTTTGTCTATTATATTAGCACAGATTTCCTGTTACAACAATGAAATCTTAGGAATGAAATCCCCTAATCCCCTCATACATTGTAACAAAACTATACGGAGGGCTTCTGTCTTATGAGCTCAAAAACAAAAATTGTTGTTTTACGAATGAAAGAGATCATCTATACTGCGATCTTCGTTGGCCTTGGAATCCTCCTCATTACCCTGTTTCTAGTCATGTTCCGCCCGAAAAAGGATACTGTTCCCACTTCCGGAGATTCTGTGGACTATGTACCGGGTGTATATTCCTCTGCCATTACGCTGAATAGCCAGGATATCAATGTTGAGGTCACAGTTGATTCTAAGAAAATCACTTCCGTTACACTGGTTCCTTTAAGCGAGGCGGTTACCACGATGTATCCCCTTATGCAGCCCGCCATGGATAATTTATCTCCGCAGATTTTAAAGAACCAGTCAACCAAAAACATTTCCTACCCGTCTGAATCCCGCTACACCTCCGGAGTCCTGTTAAAAGCAGTGGATCAGGCACTTACAAAAGCCCAGAAAACCGACTGAGACAGGGGATTGTGTTTTTTAATTTCAGACGGTATAATGAAAAATGATTACATAATTACTTAAACGAGGAAATTTTATGAAAGAGAATACGAGAAACAAAGACGAAGGGACGTCGAATCAGATTACAGAGGGAGTGATATGGAAGCAGCTTCTTCTGTTTTTCTTTCCAATTTTATTCGGGACATTTTTTCAGCAGCTCTATAATACAGCAGATGCTGTCATTGTAGGCAGATTCGTGGGAAAGGAAGCACTGGCTGCCGTAGGAGGTCCTACAGGAACCATAATCAATCTTTTCATCGGGTTCTTTATCGGGCTTTCCTCCGGCGCAGGCGTAATCATATCCCAGTTTTTCGGGGCCGGACAGAAAAAGCAGCTGAGCCAGGCAGTGCATACAGCCATGGCTTTTTCTGCTGTCTGCGGCTTTTTTATTATGATCATCGGAATCGTTCTGGCTCCCTTTGCCTTAGAAGCCATGGATACTCCGGCTGACATTCTTCCCTATGGTGTTTTATACATGCGGATTTACTTTCTTGGAGTGATTCCAAATCTGGTCTACAATATGGGGGCCGGGATATTGAGGGCAATCGGGGATTCCAGGCGCCCCCTTTACTTTCTGATTGCCAGCTGCTTTACCAATATCATTTTAGATATCATCTTCGTGGTTTTCTGGAAAATGGGTGTCACAGGGGCAGCCGTTGCTACCATCCTGTCCCAGCTTCTCAGTGCCGTACTGGTTCTGCTCGTTTTAATGCGTACCAGACAGCCATACCGGCTGATGCTGTCTTCTTTAACGTTTCATAAGGACATGCTGGTGCGGATTGTCCGGATCGGATTTCCGGCAGGACTGCAGTCAGTTATGTATACTTCGTCAAATATTATCATTCAGTCAAGCGTGAATGCACTGGGAACCGATACCGTGGCTGCCTGGACCGCATATGGCAAGATCGACACCCTGTTCTGGATGATGATCAGTGCCTTCGGAATCTCCATAACCACATTTGTGGGGCAGAATTACGGTGCCAGGAAATTAGACCGGGTATACAAGGGCATACGGGTCTGTCTTTTTATGTGCTTTCTTTCATCAATTGCATTAAGCTTCCTGCTTTACACATTCGGAAGTCTGGTATTTCTTTTGTTTACCACTGACGCAGCCGTTATTGCCAAGGGTACACAGATTCTCCGGTACCTGGTTCCCACCTTTTTTACTTACGTCTGTGTGGAAATTTATTCCGGATCTCTGCGGGGAACCGGCGACTGTTGGATTCCGATGATCCTTACCAGCCTGGGAGTCTGTGTTCTCAGGATTGTGTGGATCTGTACTGCAGTGCCAATTCATCCGGCGATTGAGACTGTAGTATTTTGTTACCCTCTGACCTGGACCGTTACATCCATATTATTTCTCATATACTTCCATTGGTTCAGCAGGCTGAAGAAAACAAGACCGAAAAGAAAACAACAGACACCTTAACCGTGCAAATATTTACTTGTTACGTGTCAGTAAATCTTGACAATCACATCTATGTTCACTATACTAAAACGGATAAAAGGGAGTAGCTTACGCCATTTGGCGTTTTGCGTATACGCCAGTCCCGTTTCCACTGCCAAAAAGTGGGAAACCGGTACGCATATAATTAGCGAGACTTTTATTGCATATAATATGCAATAAAAGTCTCGCTTTCTGTTTTAAGGCTGCTGCTCATATAAAAAAAGAAAGAGGAAACAAAATGATGTACTTATGGTTAATTCTAGGTTTTGTGTTACTAATTAAAGGAGCTGATTATTTTGTTGAAGCCAGCTCTTCCATTGCGAAAACACTAAGAGTACCCCGGATTATAATCGGTCTTACCATCGTCGCCTTTGGAACCAGTGCTCCGGAGCTGGCAGTCAGTACGACTGCAGCGCTGTCCGGCAACAATGATATCGCCATCGGAAATGTAATCGGCTCCAATATTTTTAATCTTTTAGTCGTTCTTGGCGCCTGCGGAATAATCCGGCCATTCGGCGTCCGCCTGCGGTGGGACTACGCTGCCAGCGTTGGCGTCACCGTAATTTTATTCATCATGATGCTTTTCAATCTTGATATTACAAGAACAGAAGCAATCATACTGCTTTGTCTGTTTTCCGTATTCGTGGGTCTTACCATCCGTGACGCAATTATTAACCGGACATCGGCGGAAGAAGGAGATAAGCCCCTTCCCCTTTGGCTTGCCGCCGTATTTATCATCGGAGGGCTTTCCGCCATCATCTGGGGCGGTAATCTGGTTGTAGAAAATGCCAGTGCTATCGCAGCCTCCTTTGGCCTCAGCCAAAACCTGATCGGCCTCACCATTGTAGCCATCGGAACCTCACTGCCGGAGCTGGTAACTTCCATTGTCGCCTCCAGAAAAGGAGAAAACGGACTTGCACTTGGCAATGTCATCGGCTCCAATATTTTTAACATCCTTATGGTATTAGGAGCTTCCTCCGCCATCAGCCCAATAAAGGTCAATCCACTCTCCCTTTATGACACCGGTTTTCTCATTGGTGCTAGCATGATCACCTGGATCTGGTGTAAAAGCAAAAAGCAGCTGAACCGGGCAGAAAGTGCTTTCATGATAATTTTATACATTTTATATATGATCTATATCATTATCAGGTAGATTTACTCCATGGGTGCACGGTAAAATTTTCCGTAAAACTGCTGGGTCTTAAACATATTTATAATCACATGGTCATCCACTTCATGAAACAGTGCGATGATATCTGTTACTTCATAGGAGGATACTACTGTATGGAGAAGATACATCTTCTTCCTGCTGTAGCCTCCCACTGCATCCACACAGGAAATGCCATGGCGGAAGTCCTTCACATATTTTGCCGCCAGCTCCGGCCCTTTCGCTGTGGTAATCTGAAGTGTAACACGTTCATACCGGTGATGGAAGGTAGATATGACCTTCGTCGATACAAACTGAAACAGGATAGAATATCCGGCATAATCCCAGCCGAATATGGCCCCGAAAATACACAACAGGATAACATTTCCCACAAACACATAGGTCCAGATGGAATTGCCGGTTTTATTGGAAACATAAAGAGCGATGAAATCGGTACCTCCGGTGGATGCGTTTCCCCGAAGTGCCATTACAATGGCAAATCCGTAAAGCACACCGCCGTAGATCACATTTAATATGCTGTCTTCAAATATGGGAGTAAAATCAAATACTCTTAAAAATAAACTGGCTAAAAGTACCTGCAGGAGAGAAAAAAAAGTAAACCGTTTGCTGATGCTCCTGCTGCACGCCCATGCAACCGGAAGATTTAATACCACCATGCCCAGAGAGGTTGATATATTAAATCCAAACAATGATGTAACACGGTCTATTAAAATGGCAATTCCCGTAAATCCTCCTGATAATAACCCTGCCGGCCTGATAAAGGCCTGAATCACATAAGTCTGTAATAATGCTGATCCGAGAACTGCCACTGCAGTCATTACATTCCGGACCCGCTTATCTCTCCTCAGTTCTTTCCACATAGAATTCCTCCTTATCACATCACATATTATATGTAAGATCCTTTCCCCTATCAACGCTTTTTATAAAAAAATTAGAGGACTGCCCTTCCCCCACAGAAGGCAATCCTCTGTCACGATCTAAAACCGTCACACTATGTAGTTTTGCGTTTTGACATCCCCACGTCAAAACACCGCACGCAAGGCACCCCTTGTGCTTCTCACATGGACGATAATACCATCTTTTAGCTCATAAGTCAATATTTTTAGTGTATTTTGCCAAAAATCAACAGGATTCGACCACCTATCCCTGCATATTTTCCAATAAAAAAAGTTGAAAAAGTCCTTTTTCACCATGCAGAATTAATAAAACATATTTTTTACAAAAATGCGCATACTTTCTATTACCAATGCAAGGAGACCATTACCATGGAATTTACAACGAATCTTTCTGATACTATGAATCACTTAAATAAGAAACTGGATGTAGAGGGGAACTTTGATCTGGTTTACCGCACCTTCTATGTTGCAGACAGAGAAGCATGCCTTTACTACATCGAAGGTTTCACAAGAGGAAACGTATGGCAGAAATTAATGGAGGACTTTGCATCCATTACGCCTGAAAACATGCCCTCCGACGCTCATGAATTCTCGAAAAAGAATCTGCCTTACAGTCAGGTAGGACTTGTAAAAGATGACGAAGCGATGATCAAACAGCTTCTTGCAGGAATCTCCTGCCTGTTTATTGACGGGTATGATAAATGCTTTACCCTTGATTGCAGAAGCTATCCGGCAAGAGGTGTATCGGAGCCGGAAAAAGACAAAGTCCTGCGCGGGTCCAGAGACGGATTTGTGGAAACGCTTACCTCTAATACCGCCTTAATCCGAAGGAGAATCCGGGATCCCAGGCTTACGATTGAAATTATGAATACAGGGGAAAGCTCCCACACGGATATTGCCATCTGTTATTTTAAGGGACGGGTGGATGAAAAACTTCTCTCCATGATAAAAGATCGGATTAAGAAGCTGAAAGTAGACGCCCTTACCATGAACCAGGAAAGTCTGGCAGAATGTATTTATCCCCATAAATGGTACAACCCCTTTCCCAAATTCAAGTATTCGGAACGTCCGGATACTGCAGCAGCATCCCTGCTGGAGGGAAATATCATTATTATGGTAGATAATTCCCCTTCCGCCATGATTCTCCCCTCGTCTGTTTTTGATATCATAGAGGAGGCCGATGATTACTATTTCCCTCCCATTACCGGAACCTATCTGCGGCTGTCACGGCTCATTATATCCATCTTAACCTTGTATTTAACGCCCCTTTGGCTGCTGTTTATGCAGAATCCGGAAATGATTCCCGATTGGCTGCGTTTTATCCGTTTATCGGAAGAACCCCAGGTTCCTCTTATATTCCAGCTTCTGATTCTGGAATTTGCCATTGACGGACTGCGGCTGGCGGCTGTCAATACCCCCAGCATGCTGACGACCCCTTTAAGTGTGATTGCCGGTATTGTACTGGGTGAATATTCCGTGAAAACCGGGTGGTTTAACAGTGAAACCATGCTATATATGGCCTTTGTAACTGTAGCAAATTATTCCCAGTCCAGCTTTGAACTGGGCTATGCATTTAAATTTATTCGTATGATTCTCCTGGTTTTAACCGCTCTTCTGAATGTATGGGGCTTTATAATCGGCTTTATTTTATCTATATGCGCCGTTATATTTAATAAAACCATCGCAGGTAAGAGCTATATCTATCCTCTGATTCCCCTTCATCTATCAGAGCTTAAAAAAAGGTTATTCCGGGGACGCCTTCCTCATAAAGTAAAATAAAGTTTAAAAAAGCAGACGGAACATTTTGAACTGACCCCCATAAG
>NZ_QOHO01000115.1 GCF_003432035.1 Lacrimispora amygdalina | reverse complement strand
AAGGTGCGAAACTTGAGATAGTTACATTATAACATGTAACGGAGAGAAAGATGGTTGTCGTTAGCCATCTTTTTTTCTTTTTTGATAAAAAATTTGGGGAGGGTGTGACTCGGTATGAGTCACACCCTCCCTCTCTTAGAACTGTCTATTTCCCGACAGCCCCCCCTGTTTTTTAACCTTCAAAAATGCTTTATGGCTCCATGCGAACCGTGATCTTGGACGGATACTGTCCACCATGGAAAACTGTATTATGTGCAACAACCGTTGTCTGGCTGTTGAAACCATCTTTTGTATTGCTGTTCGGGAATACAAAGTTCTTTGCACTGGAAGTGATGGTCACGCGAATACGATGTCCCTTCTTAAAGCAATTGGAGATCTTGGTGGTAAGGATCGTCAGCGGAACCACCTCGCCCGGATTTAAGAAGTCCGCATGATCAAATCCATTGCGGTATTTTGCGGATAAGATACCATCTGCCAGCTTGATGGAACGGCCATTTTCATCTATATCCGTCAATCGAACCATGAAATCTGTATCCGGTGCATCGGAAGAGATGTAGAGAGACACGGTTATATCGCCTGTGATTACCACATCCTTCTCAAGCGGAGCCGTGGAGTAACACAGCATATCCTGACGCTTCTCCTCCTCTGTGTAGTCCTCCGGAACCTCGATTTCATTTTCAGACATATCAATGATATGGGTTGACGGATTCTGAGGATCATAATCATAGCTGTCCTGGCCACCCTGCTCCGGCAGTTTAAAGGAAAGAACTCCATCACCGGAGGATGTGTTGGCATGACCGCAGCTGTCCAGATAAATCTCTGTTTCCAGAGTCTCCGGAATCGGCCAGTTGGAAGCTGCCTTCCATGTTTCCTGTCCGACGGTATAGTATTCAACCGGAGCTGTCTTATCAATTCCGTTGTCTACACCCTTCAGATGATGCTCGAACCACTGGAAATAGATGAAATCTAAGTCGAAACGCAGAGCCTCGTCACCAAATGACACTCCATGCATATCGTACTTACTGTTTCCGCTATGCTGCCACGGACCAAGTATTACTTTTCTCATGCCTTCCGGGAAATCATGCACCAGCTCCAGGGCCTCTGTCGTTCCCATTCCATTATCATCAAACCACCCAGACTGGATGAGAGCCGGAATCTGCGCATGCACAGAGCGCTCCTTCCAGTTGGAACGATGCCAGAATTCATCATAATCTAAATTTTCCAGCCATTTATCCAGGAATGGAACATGATATCCCAGTGCCTTTTCCGCAAGCTGATCTAACGGGCGAATGTTCAGTACCTCTTCCCAGTCATCCCGCTCCATCAGTTCCGGATGGAATTTTTTCTGAGAAACAGCAAATCCCCAGGCAAGCATTCCAGAGGTAAAGCAACCGCCTCTTCTCGGCAGATCCACAAATGCACTTCCTGCACATACGACGCTGATTAAAGCCTTCAGATGGGGATTACCGCTGGCTGCTGCTGCCCACTGTACATATCCCAGGTAGGAGCCGCCTACCATGCCGACACTGCCTGAAGACCAGGACTGATCTGCAATCCAGTTCAGAGTATCATCGCCATCTTCCACCTCAGAGTGGTTCGGAATCCATTCTCCTTCGCTGAGATTGCGACCCCGCACGTCTTGAACTACGACTGCATAGCCGCGTTGTATGTATCGATAGTAAACCTCACAGCCATCCTCTTTTCCGTATGGTGTACGAATCAATACCGCCGACACCTTCTCGTCCAGCCCAGCCGGCAGATAAACATCCGTTGACAGATGAATACCATCCCGCATAGGAACCGGAAAGCTTCCAAGATGACTGACTCCGTATATTTTCTCATCCGGCCAGGTATTTCTCCACATTTTAAGAACCGTTCTGTCCTCCTCGCCGTCCCGTACCAGCACCGTAACCATTTCCCTTGCCGGGCAGGACACTGCAAGCAGTTCTCCATTTTCTACCAGCTTGTTATTCGGGAATTTGATATCACGCTGCAGATACCAGGAATCCTTGCTGCTTGTATAGCGCTCTGCGCCTTCCGGCAGCTCTACGATAACTTCTCCGTTTCCTGCAAGCTTCTGTTCATAGCTATGAAGCTGATGTGAAAGCTTCAACAGGTCAATTTTTGTAAATGATTTATAAAAGGCATTGTCCTCTTCCGACAAAGTCTCCCACGGAAGCAGCTTAGCCGATGCAATATCCAGTTTTTGAATGGAGAGCGGCTGCGTATCAAAATCAAGTCCCGCATAAAGAATTCCCGATACATACAAATGATATAGTTTCATAACGATTCATCTCCCTACTCGCTGCTGTGCCCAGCAGCGTGATTTTTCTGTTATGCTCCGATGATGCCGCGAATAGCATAAGCAACTGCAATACCAAGATAGTTGCCCATCGCTCCGGCCAGAACGCCCATCAGAAGACCGGTTGTAATCATAGTTTTCCACTGTGCACTCGATGCAATCAGAGCAGCTGTCGGGCCGTCAGAAATACATGCCACAGCAGAAAGAAGAACATACTCAAATTTTACCTTCAGCAGTCTCGTTACGAGCAGATGCAGTACAATGCAGCTGACGATAACGCAGAAGCAGAATAAGGTAATATAGAAGGTAGATCCGAAGAACTGTTTCAGATCAACGGCGAATCCAATGGTGGTCAGGAATAACAGTGCCACAAAAAGTCCCAGGTCAAAGTTGCCGCGCAGTTTACGTACTGCCGGAATCTGTGCAATGATAATTGAGAAGGTTGTAATCAGAATAATACGTCCTGCACTGCGGAAGCCCGTTCCAAATACCATACCTGCAATGGTCGTAGCTGCCCATACGGTTCCGAAGCCGATTGCCAGCAGCCATGCGATCTCCTGAATGGACCATTCCTTGGATGCCATCAGTTCTTCATGATCTCCAGCGCCCTGCAGCTCTGCCTCTGTCATCTCATACGGCCACAGCTTTCTCAGCAGCTTTGAATTTTTGTAGATAGCCGGTGCCGCAAACATAAGAATCAGACTCGGAATACCGATTACATAGTCTGCTGCATTGGCAGCCGCAATGGTTCCTCTTGAAGCATCAAGTCCAACTGCAATTGCTGTCAGGTTGGAACTTCCTCCTGTATAGGTTCCGACAAACATTCCAGCAATCTTCCATCCCTCATCAATCTTGGATGCGAATAAAACACCAAACAGGAATGCCATCAGGCAGACACTTGCCGCTGCAGATACCAGTGAAATAATCGAGTTTCTGTTTAACAGTTTTTTCATCTGTCTCAGATCCAGACTCAGCAGACAGATAGAAACAGACAGCGGAACACAATAGCTGCTGAGTGCATCATAGGTTGGACTTGACACCGGTACAATTTTCAGGTTTGAAAGAATAATACCGGTAACAATAACCGTTAAAGCCGGCCCAAGTACCTTAAACACTTTAAAGCGTTGAAGCCAAAAGCCGACAGCTACCATAAGAAACATAACCAGAAGCTATGCGCTTTCTGATGAAAATAATGTTGTGCTTTCCATATATTTAGGTAATCCTTTCTAGTAAGAATCTCCGCGAGGCCTGGCGTATGACTTCGGTCAGCGCATCCCCGCGGAGCATTTATTATCCAAATTAGAAATCAAGATCCAGACCAAGACCCGGTTTCTGAGACAGTGTATATACACCGCCCTCAATGGTGAAGCCACCCGGCATACCCATCTCCGGATCCACAGCATACATAAAGCTGTCGCAATCTGCTTCTGTAATATTGCTCTTTGCAGCAACCAGGCTGACACCTGCTGCAATCGCAACCTTTGTCTCCAGCATACAACCAACCATACAATTTACATGATTTGCTTCTGCAATTGCATTGATCTTTTCTGCCGGATAGAGTCCGCCACACTTCATCAGCTTAATATTCAGAATATCTGCCGCATCCATCTTGCAGGCTCTTGCTGCATCAATCGGAGAGTGAATGGACTCATCCAGCATAATCTGCATATCAACCTTCTGGCGAAGGATCTTGGAACCGTCCATATCCCACCATGGCAGACACTGCTCTACTGCGTCAACACCGATTTTTTCGAATTCTTTCAGAACTCTTACCGCATCATTTACGGTATATCCCTGGTTTGCGTCCACACGCAGACGAATATCCGGTCCAACTGCTTCACGAATCAGAGTAAGTGCACGAATATCATCTGCTGGGTTAATTCCAGCTTTCACCTTCAGGATGCGGAATCCATCACGCTCAACACGCTCTTTTGCTTCCTGTGCCATCAGTTCCGGCTTATCAATACCGATTGTCATATCTGTCACGATCTGGTCACGGTATCCACCCAGTACCTTGTACAGCGGCTGGTTCATAACCTTGCCCTTCAGATCATACAGTGCAATATCGATTGCAGCCTTTGCTGAAGTATTGCCGGAAATCAGGCGATCCATCATCAGATGAATTCCCTCAATATTCATCGGGTCCATACCGATCAGACCCTGTTTAAACAATTTAAGAACTTCCAAAACGGTTGCACTGTTCTCTCCGGTAACCGGTTCAAACGGAGCTGCCTCTCCGATTCCATAGAGTCCCTCATCTGTCATAACTTTTACCAGAACATTCTCAGAATGATCCTGTACGGCAAATGCAATACGGAACGGCTTCTTCATCGGAATGTGAATCACTTCTACTTTTACGTCAGTAATTTTCATAATAATCTCCATTCCGCGCGCCTTCGGGCGCGGCACAAATAGTAATGAAAGATTTGCAAAACCTCTA